>JALFVL010000013.1 GCA_022787165.1 Clostridiales bacterium | reverse complement strand
GTATGGAGCTTGATGATACTAATCGGTCGAGGACTTGATCCAAAGAAACTGAGAATCAAGTGAGACCAAAGGGAAAATTGAAGTAAGAGATTGGTTTTTCGCAAGGTGAAGGAAATCTGGATGTGCGGTTTTCAGGGTACGGACAAAACGATACCTGAAAGAAATTCCGGTGACAATGGCGAAAGGGTCCCACCTGTTCCCATACCGAACACAGAAGTTAAGCCTTTCAGCGCCGATGGTACTTGGCTGGAGACGGCCCGGGAGAGTAGGACGTTGCCGGATTCCAAATGAAAGCCCCAGACGAATGTCTGGGGTTTTTCATTTGGAATCCGGGATTTTTTTCTTTTGGGTTCTGCTCCAGACGAGTGTACATTGTACTTGGCTAGGTTTCCCATCGCGCGCCGCCCGGTGGGACCGGAGCCTGCCGCCGCCAGTGGCGGAAACAGGCAGGCGGAGCGTCAGGAATCGCAAGGAGCGGCCAGGGGGGCCGCAACCATGCGAGTTCCCCGGGTCGATACAGCATGGGGAAAAACGCCCGGGAGAGTAGGACGTTGCCGGATTTCACAGAAAAAGCTCAGCCTTTTGGCTGGGCGTTTTCTGTGCCCTCCGGGGATTTTCCTCCCGGGCCGTCTTCAGCCAAGTGCGACATTGTACTTGGTTAGGTTTCCAGTCGTGCGCGCCCTGTGGGATCGCAGCCGAGCGCAGGTTCTCGTGCTGGATCTTTGTTGATTCTGATACAGATAGGTGTTTGATGACAGGGGCTGATGGCAGAGCCTTTATCATTCTGAAATGATGAGAGCTTCCTGAACGGTTCCAGACGGGGGAATATGCGCTTGACAGGCTTTCCTGCGTGATGAAAACGCCAAGAGAAAGATTTGGATTCTTCAACCGAGACAACAAGGCGGACATACCGGTGATTTCGATGGACATGCTCATGCGCTCCGCGACAACAAGCCTTCGGGCAAACCATTTTTTGGGCGGACAATTGGCAGCCCGGAGATTGATTCAGGGAAAATGCACCCGTGCATTGCAGATTATCGGCAATCCTCTCGCCCGAACGGACGCCCAGCTGCGTCATCAGGCCTTCTTTCAAGAGATGAGCATGGCGGGCATCCCCTGTATTTCCGTCCCCATTCCTCAGGAGCATGACTATGACAGTGCCTTTTATTCTTCGGTCGTTCAAAGCATTTTTGAAATGTATCCTGGCGTCGATGCTTTCTTTGGTACGGATTTGTATGCCATGGAGATCTTAAACAGGCGCAGAAGCTGGGGTTCTCCATCCCGGACGATATACAGGTAATTGCATATGACGGTTCCAGCATAACCGATGTATCCTTTCCTCGGCTGACCGTCATTCGCCAGCCGTATGAGATGATTGCAAACGCTATCGTGGAGGTTACGCAGCGCTTGGTGAATGGGGAAAACGTGGAGCCCGAGATCATTTTTGACGATATTGCCCTTATTGAAGGAGAAACGACATCCCCAAAAGGGCTGTGAGGCAGGGCGGCGCTGGCCTGAAGAAGAAGCGGAAAACACGGCTGGGAACAAAAAGCTCCCCTTATCAGAGGCAAGAGAGTGCGCTGTCTCTGATAAGGGTGAGCATTCTTTCTCGCTCAAATTTCTCCACAAAGCTTCGGTCACGGGCGCCAGACGGCGGAATGCACAAGACCATTGCCGGTGAGGCAGGCTGCAAGCCCTGCGATCTATGGTCAAATCCATAATCCTGCGGCCGGGGCAAGAGCTTGGCGGAAGGAGGGACAGAGTCCATTCCTGCTGTACAATAACCGCCCAATTATCTTTGCTGCTTTGCAGAGCCAAAGCGATTGAAAACAAGCCGGATTGCTGTCATGACTTGTAGAGCGGCGGCAAAAACCCTACGGGCGGTATAAAGGCAGAGCTTGATTTGACGGACGTCTTCTTCTCGGGGGATTGTATGGACGCCCATTGTTTGAATATCCGCATTCTCCCAATGCCTGTTTTCCCGATGCGGCAGACAAATCTGCTTTGCCGCACAGACCTCATCATGCGCCTGAACGCGTATATTCCAGGCGGGTGCAGCGGCTTCGGATACCTCTGGAACAGGCTGCGGATGTCATGAATAGAAGGGCGGGGCCAAGGCAGGGTACATTCTTTCTGAATTTCACAGACCCCTCATGCTTTTACACGCAGAACGAATCGGTCTTCCATGGCCTCGCCGAAGGCAATCCCCGGTTTTCAAACAGAGAGATGCATTACAGCCGCGAAAAAACCTCGCCGAGCGATTCATGCAACGTCAGGTTAGCGATATCGTCGCGCGGCGTGGCCGTCTTGTTGATGAGCACGAGACGGTTGCCGGGGTATTCGTCCAGGAACGCGGCGGCCGGGTAGACCGTCAGCGAGGTGCCCGCGACGATGAGCAGATCGGCCCGGCGGATGGCGTCGACAGCGCCGATGATCGTCGCCTGATCGAGCGATTCCTCGTAGAGCACGACGTCCGGCTTGACGCGCCCGCCGCAGACGCGGCATTTCGGCACGTCGCCCAGCGTCATGAATTCCTCAAGCGTGTAGCGCGCGCCGCACTTCTGGCAGGTGTTGCGATGGACGCTGCCATGCAGCTCGTAGACGGCGCGGCTGCCCGCTGCCTGATGCAGGCCATCGATGTTTTGCGTGACAACGGCGAGCAGACGGCCCTCCTGCTCCCACGCTGCGAGCTTCTTGTGAACCACATTGGGCTGAGCGTCGGGGTAGAGCATCCGCGTGCGGTAGAACTCGAAGAACGTCTCCGGCTTGCGCAGGTAGTAGGAGTGGGAGATGATCGTCTCCGGCGGCTCCTTGAACTGCTGATGGTATAGTCCGTCGACACCGCGGAAATCGGGAATGCCGCTCTCCGTCGATACGCCTGCGCCGCCAAAGAAGACCAGACGCCGCGCTTCTTTGACCCAGGTTTGCAGCTTTTTGAGCTTTTCTTCGTCCATGGTCTGTCCTCCTCGCCCATTACAGCAGCTTGCCGGAACGCACCGGCGTGTCGAGCTTGCCCTCTGCCATGGCGCGCAGCGCGTCAAAAAGCGCGTCCGGGCAGTCGGAATGCGCGTCAGTAAGGGACTGGAGCCCCCGGCGCATGATGTCCTGCAGATAGCGGATCTCCTGCGCGGTCAGGCGGCAGGCCTCGCCTG
Source organism: Clostridiales bacterium (assembly GCA_022787165.1). Lineage (GTDB taxonomy): Bacteria > Bacillota > Clostridia > Christensenellales > Aristaeellaceae > Ventricola. The sequence goes on along the minus strand of JALFVL010000013.1, from coordinate 21,761 downwards.
CGCCGCAAGCGGGACAGAGCACGCCGCCCGCCTCGCCGGAAAACGCGGCGACGAAGCCGTCGCCTGCTGTTTCGATCGTCTGGCCGCAGCGCGCGCAGCGGCCGACCTGCGGGCGAAAGCCCAGCAGCGACGTCATCCCCATCAGAAAGACGGCGGTCACGCGCCGGGGCGGAATTTCGCTGTAGCACAGGTGCGCGAGACTGCGCAGCAGCAGCAGAAACAGCCGCTCGTTCTCCTGTGCGGGCTGCACAGCCGCGGCGCAAAGCTCCAGCGCGTACATGCCGTGCGCCAGGCGGTCGAAGTCGGCGCGCAGCGCATAGAACGATTCGCTGACCGCACAGGAGACGACCGTCGTGTGTTCGCTCGTCTGATAGAGCACATATTCGCCTGAGCAGAACAGCTCGCTTGCGGCCATCAGCGGGCTCTTCTGGCGACGGCAGCCACGGCAGAGCGCGTCGATACGCCCCAGCGACGGCGAAAAGAGCGTGAGCATTCTGTCGTTGTCTCGATAGTCCGCGCGCCGCAGGACGATCGCGTTGGTCGTCAGCTGCGCCACGTCAGTCTTCCTTCCGCGCGTCCTGCTCGGCGCGATGGCCTTCTCCGACGCCCAGCACTCTGGGGATGAAGCGCGCGGCGAAGCGCCCCTTGCCCTTCTCCTTGACGTAGAAATAACCGATGATGGAGAAGACGATCGCGCCGACAAAGTTGACCATCAAATCCTTCATCGTGTCGTTGAGGCCGACGTCAAGATAGCCGCCCAGGCCCAGTGCCTCCTGCGTGCCGTCGGAATGGACGATGATCACGTCGGCAATGTCGCTGAGGGTGACGACCTTGTTGCTGCGCGTCGGGTCGAGCTCGACGGTCTTGACCGTATGGATAATGGTATCCTTCTGCATGTCGTAGCCCAGGAAGCGGTCGCCGCTGTATTCAAAGAACTCCCAGAGAACGCCGACGGTCATCGAGAAGCAGAACGCGACGATCGCCAGATAGACCGGAGAGAGCTTGAAGGAGAAGCTGTCACTCCGGTTGAGCATGTCTACCAGCGCAAAGCCGATGGCCGCGCAGAGGAAGCCGTTGAGCGTATGGAGCATCGTATCCCAGTTGGGCACACGGATATAGAAGCTGTTGATTTCGCCGAGAATTTCTGCGGCAAAGATGAACAGCAGAATGATGATCTCCAGCGTGCCGGGCAGCTCGATGTTGAGCTTGCGCGTGAAGATGCTGGGCAGAATGAACAGCACCAGGGTCAGTCCGCAGAGAAAGACGCTCTCAAAATCGCGCCTGAGTGCCGTGCGCACCAGCACCAGGATCACCAGCGCACGAAGAACCAGATAGACGGTCAGCGTCGCTTTGTTCGTATAGAAGCGGGGCTTGTCGGGTTTGCCTGCTCGTTTTGTCGTTTTCATCGCATTTGACTCCTTTCCTTATCTGGATTATAGCACATTTTCATGGGCGCGCCTACGGCTATCTGAACGCGGACGAAAAAAACGGAAAGCGGTCAGGCGCACTCGGGCGCATGGGGGGAAGGGACGAGCTGGATGCCTGGAAGGCACACGGGGCGCATTTCCTGCATTTTCGTGCAGGAGACATCCGACGAATATGCAGAAAACGGGATTGCGCTCAGGCTTCGACGCCTCCGGATGCATTTTTGGTCAATGTCAGAATTTTTCAGTTATTTTGGGAAAAATGGTGTACTTTTGGCCGGCTCCATGCTATAATAAGCCTACAAAAGGGGCGGAGCTGACCCCCTGAACATCCCTCATCATCCTTCATAAAATTGAAAGAGAGGCATTCGTATGCTGACCGTTCTCGCCGTCGTCCTTCTCCTGCTCGCCTTTGCGAAGCTCATGACCATGACCGACCGCCGCGTCGCTTCCGCGAGCGACGTGAACAGCTACCTGCGCTGTGAATACAATGTGTACAGTCTGCGCCGCCCGACGGCGTCCGCGCTGCGCAACCTCAGATTGAAAAAAGCAATAAAAAAGAAGGCGGTGCTACGGCACTGCCTCTTGTTTTGCCGCGCAGGCTGCCCGCGCGGCTATTTGCCGCTCAGCTCGTCGCTGCACAGGCAGCCGACGGCGTCGCTCTGCGTCATGACATAGTAATACTCGCCCGAATCCCCGAGCACGCGCACGGTCTCGCCGACGCGGAGCATGGCTACCGCATCGTAGGAGTTGGCGGGCCGGTCACGCAGGACGACGGAGGGCGTTCCATAGGGCGAGACGACCGAGCGCTCGAGCGTCGCGTCCGTCACATTGGGCGCGCTGCCGGCAGCCAGATAGGCGGTCATCATGTAGCCGCTGATGGAGCTTTCCGCCGTGCCGATGGCAACCTGCGACCAGCCGCCGCCCGCGTCGGCAACGATCTCCACCGGCGTGCCGCTATAAAAGCGGCCCAGCGAGGCGCTGCCCTTGTCCGGCTGCTCGCGCAGGTTGAGCCGGCTCTGCGGGTCGCTGCCATTGTCGACCACGGCGCTCTGCGCCAGCGCTGCCGGAGATGCACTCACCAGGAGCGCAAGGGCCAGCATGGCCGCCATTCGCCTGAAATGCTTTTCTGTCATGTTCAATCCCATCCCTCTGCGAAGGAGAAACCCTGCTTTATCCATAAAGACGATGGAGCGGCGCGCATTCATCCCGCCGGGGGCAGAAAAGCGCGCAAATCCGCTTTTCCCTATTTTACCATGAAAGAGCGTCTGAAAAAAGCCGTTCTTGCTTCATCATGCATGAAAAAAGCCCCTGTTCCCCGTGGAAAGATGAAAAATCGCGCAGCGAGGCCCATTTTTCGGGTTTACGATGCGCTGTTTTTGTACTATACTAAGAAAACCGTGTACAACTGTGATGCGCGCCATAAGGAGGCCCTTGCATGAAGCTTTATCTGACGGGAGAACCCTGTTCCCAGCAGCGGCACTGTTACTTCGTGGAGGGCAACCGTGTTTCTTTTATTGTGGATTGCGGCTATCAGCGCTGCTACGAGGGCGACGAGCTTCCCCATCTGTCGCCTGAGCAGATTCGCGCCAGCCGCTATCTTTTTTTGACCCATTCCCATGAAAATCAGTCCGGCGCGCTGCCGTCTCTGCTCGCGCGCGGGTTTACGGGCCGCGTCGTCATGACGACGGAGACGGCGCGCCAGCTCCCCTTCCCGGTCGACGATCCGATCGTGCTGGAGGGGCTCTGCCTGCCCTATACGCCGGCGGAGCTGCCCGGTGGCCTGACCGTCACCTGGGGCCGCAGCGGCCATTGCTCCGGCAGCGCCTGGTTCCGCCTGAGCGAGGGCCCGCATACGCTCCTCTTCTCGGGCGACTATTTTGATTCCGCGCGCGTCCATGCCGCGGATCCGATCGTCGGCCTCTCCGCCGACCTCGCCGTGCTCGACTGTGATTACGGCGCGCTCAGCGGCGCCAGCTCGCGGGAGGAGCAGGTCGGTGCGCTCATGCAGGCCATCGGCGAGGCGATTGCCGACGGCCGTCCCGTCGCGCTGCCCGTTCCCCGCTATGGCCGGGGCCAGGGCATTCTCTCCTACCTGCATGAGCGTCTGCCGGAGGCAGATCTGTTTGGCGACGCGCACTTCCTCGAGGAGCTCAACCATCTGGACGCCGCCTCGGCCATGTGGGTCCAGCAGCGCGCGCTCGACATGCTCGCGGACACGTTTGTCCGCCCGATTCCGGAGGATTTCGTCGCGCTGGGCGTCTACTTCATCAGCGACCCGCAGCTGGATACGGCCTATGCGCGCGCGCTCGTGCGCAGGCTGCTGACCTGTGGAGGACGGATCATCCTGACGGGCACCGTCGAGCCGCACACGCACGCCGCGCAGCTCATGCATGCCGGGTATGCGCGCCTGCTGCGCTACGGCGTTCATTGCACGCAGGCGGACATGATGCGCATCGCCGCGCAGAACGACTTCAAGCGGATCATCGCCTATCGCTCCGATTACGCGCCGACGCAGCCGGTGTACGAGGTGTAACGTGGGCATTATCCAGACCTGCTTTCATCAGCGCGAAGCGAAGATGGGGTCAAGGGGCGAAGTCCCTTGGCGGGTTTGGGCGGCAGCCCAACGATCCCATAAATCTAAGAAAAAGTAGTTTCAGAGCAGGCCGCAGAGCGGCCTACGATTGAAACGGGTTTGATCCTGCAAAGCAGGAATTCAGGCACACAAAAAGAGCATCAAAAAGCAGCCCCTCCGTCAGACTGCGGAAAATGGGCTGCTTGTTGTTTTGAAAAGGCGAACCGGAATCATTTCACCGCGTCGAGCACGGCCTGCGCCATCGCGTCCTTTTGGCAAACGGCGCTGTGGCGAATGGGCAGCGACGGGAGCTTGGCAATCTGATCCGGCTCCTTTGTGTCCGTGAGCGCGGAAAGCGCCTCGCAGCAGGCGAAATCGTCCTTGCCGCGGACGGCCTCGCTGCCCGCGATGGCCTCGAGCACGGACGCGCCGAACTTGTACGGGCTGGCTGTGGAGACGATGACGGCGGGCGTCGTGTCACCGGTGGAGGCGACGTAGTCGCGCAGCACGGCGGAGGCCACGGCGGTGTGCGTGTCCATCAGGTAGCCGTCCTCGGCGAAGCTGCGCGCGATCTCGGCGCGGATGCCGTCCTCATCCACGAAGCCCGCGGCGTAGCGGCTCTGCATCAGGCGGAGCATCTCGCCGTCGATCTCGTAGCGGCACTGCGCTTTGAGCTGCGCCATCAGCTCGGCGATCCTCTCGCCGTCGCAGCCGCTCAGGTCAAAGAGCAGGCGCTCCAGGTTCGAGGAGATCAGGATGTCCATCGACGGGGAGATCGTCTTGTAGAACGCGCGGCTGCTGATGTCGTAAACGCCCGTGCGGATGAAATCGGTCAGCACGTTGTTCTCGTTGCTCGCGCAGATCAGCCTGCCGACCGGGAGACCGGCCTTTCTGGCATAGTCCGCGGCGAGAATGTCGCCGAAGTTGCCCGTCGGCACGCAGAAGTTGACCGCGTCGCCCACCGCAATCGCGCCCTCGCGCAGCAGGTCGGCATAGGCGGAAAAATAGTAGACGATCTGCGGCACGAGCCGGCCGAAGTTGATCGAGTTGGCCGAGGAGAGCACGCGGCCCTGCGCGTCCATCTCCCGCGCGAAATCCGCGTCGGAGAAGATGCGCTTGACGCCGGTCTGCGCGTCGTCAAAGTTGCCCTCCACCGCGATGACGTGGGTATTGCTGCCTCCGGTCGTGACCATTTGCAGGCGCTGGGCCTGGCTGACGCCGTCCTTGGGGTAGAAGACACAGCAGCGCGTGCCGGGCACGTCAAGGAAGCCCTCGAGCGCGGCCTTGCCCGTGTCGCCGCTCGTCGCCACGAGGATGAACACCTCGCGCGTCTCGCCGTGCTTCTTGCCGCTGAGCGTCAGCAGATGGGGCAGAAGCTGCAGCGCCATGTCCTTGAAGGCGAGCGTCGGGCCGTGCCAGAGCTCCAGGGCATGCGCCCGGCTGCCCACGCGCACCAGCGGCGCGACGGCCTCGCAGTCAAAGCCCGTGCCGTAGGCTCCGGCGATGGCGGCGCGCAGCTCTGCCTCCTCAAAATCGGGCAGAAAGCGGGAGAGCACGGCATAGGCGCGCTCCTGATAGCTCATCGGAACGAGGGCGAGGAGATCCGCCTCCGCAAAGGCGGGAAACTGCGCCGGGACATACAGGCCGCCGTCAGGCGCGAGCCCGCGCAGGATGGCCATCGAGGGCGAAACCGCGGCAGCACCGCGCGTAGAAAGCATCTGCATAAGGATCCTCCAAAAGAATGATGAAATGTATATATCCTTCAAAGCGCCGTGACAGCGCCTCAGAGCCAAAAAACCGCTTCCCTCGCGCGGGAAGCGGCTTGAAGGCGTTTTCAGATCTGGTACTTGCGGATGCTCTCCGGCACGTTGGCCGCGTCCTCGCTGAAGCTGATCACCATATCGCAGCCCGCCTCGGCCACAAGACGCTCGAGCTTGGCGAAGAAGTCCACCAGAGCGTCAGGATCGGCCTTCACCAGCTTGAGGAAGGCGTCGATGTAGATGACGCTGATGTCATAGTTGCCGGCAAGGATTCCGGCGAGGAAGCCGTAGAACGGCTCAACGCCCTTCACCTGATATTCGCTGGCATCAATAAATCGAATCTGCGGCTTGAGGCTGAGGGTATAGCTCTTGTCGTCGTCCACAAACAGGACGTTGCCCTTGGCCTCCTTCACAGAAGCGTTTGCCATATCCAAAATGCGCTTGGTCTTGCCGGAACCCTTCTTGCCAAAGATAATCTGGATCACGGTCAATCCCTCCCTTTCTTGTTTTCTGATAGCATCATTATAGCTTAAATCCACACACCTGACTAGCCCTATTTTCGATTAATTTTGAAAAACGACCGTTCTGGCGGGACAAAGCCGCTTTTTCTGTCGGGAACGCCTTGCTTTTTTTTCCTTCTCATGTTATAAAAGGGGTATCCTGTTTTTGTCTGTCTGGAGGGGGCGTTTTTTTATGAAATCTGTCATCCGCGCGCTGGCGCTTCTGCTGCTTGTGGCGCTGCCGGCGTTTGCTCTGGCGCAGGAGAGCGTCAACTGCTATTGGCAGCTGGAGGCCGTGGAAACGGCCGTTTCGACCTCTGCCCGCGCGGACGCGACGGCCGGCACGAGCGCTTCGCCCATCGCCCTGGCGGATCCTGCGCAGATGTGCGAGGCCATGCGCGGGGAGACGAGCCTGTCACTCTGTGTCTCCCGCACGGTGAATCTGCCCTGCAACGATGGCCCGCAGCGCCTGAGTGCCAGCGCGACGTATACGCTGGGCGGCACGCCCGCGCTCGTTCCCGGCGCGGCCAGCGCGAAGCTGAGCGTTTCCGTCTCGACGGTGAGCGACCCTTCTACCTATTATCTGTACATGACGCTGCGCGCGGACGGCGAGCGCATCGCCCGCTACCGCGGCAACGGCGCCTTTATCACGCGTGTGCCCTTTGCACGCAAGGCTGTTCCCGGCGCGCAGCGCCGCATTGCGCTTTGTGCCCGCGAGTACAACGGCCTGGCCTCGGTCACCGTAACCTATGTCTATACCGCGCATGCGGGCTCCATGCTGATTGACACCAACGGCGACGTCGTGCTCTACGATCTTGACGGCAACGAAATCGCGCGCTATCCGCAGACGGTCGCAGACCTGCTGCCGCTGCTCTCCCGGGGCGCTGCCTCGGAAAGCGGCGATACGCCGTTCTCCGCCGAGGTGCAGAGCGACGGCTCCCTGATCGTGCGCACGAATCCGGACAGCGACCTGACCGCAGAGGAGATCATCCGCCTGATCCGCGCCGCCAGCCGGGAGGCCGGGGCGGACGCGATGTCCGAGGCGACCGCCGTCTCCCCGCTTGAATCGGACGGAAGGGACGCGACGCTCTATCTCGCGCCCGGCGCGCAGCCCTCTGACGACCTGCTCAAGGCGCTCATCGCTGCCGCCGAGGGCCTGGCGATTGACGCGCAGGCGCTTTCAAGCGCTGTCGGGGATGGCAGCGTGACGCTGGAGGCGCAAAACACGCCGACCCCCGCGCCGCTCACGCTGGGCGAGCTTCGCCAGCTGCTGGCAGATATGGAGAGCGCCGCGCCCGATGCGGCGCAGGAGGGCGAGGAAGCCGTCTCCGCCTTCGCCTATGCGCCGCAGGAGAGCGGGCAGGCGCCGCAGGCCGTCGTGCTCTATAACGACGAGGGCATTCAGGCGATCTCCCTGGCCCCGGACGCCGGGGTCACCGGTGAGGAGCTGCTCAGCCTGATCGACCGGATCGAGCAGATTCGCGAGCTGACAGGCGACGGCGAGCTTTCCTCCATCCTTCCGAGCGATGCCTCCGATGGCGCCGCCTCCGTGACGATCACGGAGCTCGACGGCAGCCGGATGCTCAGCGTTCTCCCGGGCGATGTGCAGGCCCTCATCGATTTGCTGGATGGCGCGCTGATCGAGCTGCGCGCGACGCCGACGCCTGCACCGACGGCGACGCCGACCGCCGAGCCGACTGCCGAGCCGACTGCGACGCCGACGGCTGAGCCGACTGCGACGCCGACCGCCGAGCCGACTGCGGAACCGACGGCCACGCCGACCGCCGAGCCGACGGCTGAGCCGACTGCGGAACCGACGGCTGAGCCGACGGCCGAACCGACGCAGGAGCCCGCGTCGTCGCTGAATCTCTTTGGCGCGGCGGGCGTGACGCAGGGCATCCTGTGGATCATTCTCCTGCTGATTCTGATCATCGTGATCATCCTCATCCTGGTGCTTCGGCGCAGGAAGAACAACAAGTAAATGAGCAGAGGGAGGAAACCTGTGGGTTTCCTCCCTCTTGCTGTTGGGCATTCATGCGCATTTGTCTTTAAAAGCGTGCTTTGCCGGATCAGCCCCGCGCGCCGCGCTTTTTCCGGCACAGCGCCACATAGATGCACAGCGCGCTGGCGGCGAGCAGGCTCAGCGCGATGCCGGCCGTCAGGCTGCGCGTCCGGTAGGTGAAGGCGATTTCGTGCGCGCCAGGCTCGACCCAGACGGCCATGAACGAGAGGTCGCAGGGGACGATCTCGGCCGGCTTCCCATCGACCGTGGCGGAAAAGCCCTTGTCGTAGGGAATCGTGAAGACCAGAAGGCCGGCCTCCCTGGCGTCGATGCTCGCGTGAAAGCCATCGGCAGAGGTCTCAAAGCGGGTACAGGCGTTTTCCCGCAGGCGCGCGGCGCTCGTCTGCCAGTCGGGAATATGGTAGACGTCGAGCCGCTCCATCCGCCCGCCGTAGCGCGCAAGCTGCTCGTCGTCAAGCGTCACGGCGGCGAGCATCACGGCGCCAACCGTTCCGCTGTCCATGCGCTGATGCGCGTCGCCGGTGCAGACCGTCTGCAAAAAGCCCATCGGCACGGCATTCGGATTCGTATAGACGGCAAAGCCATTCTCCTCGCGGTCGTAGACAAAGCCCTCGGGGACGGGCTCGCCGTCGGTTTGATGGTATTCGCTGACGCTGAGCAGCGCGCGGATAGCGCCGGAGCTGTCCGGCGGGGAGACGGTCGTCGATTCGTCGTAGCCAAAGCCGGCGGTCGAGATGAACCGGCCGATCGTCGAGGCGCGCAGGGAGTTGAAGCAGGTTAGCGACGACTGGCCGCGCAGCAGCCCGTAATTGCGCAGGCGCGGGCCGTAGTCGATGCGCGTGTAGCCCTCCGGCTCGGGCAGGGAGAGCGCGCCGAGCGTCGGCTCCGCGATTTCCTCAAGCGCGTACACGCCGTTTCCAGCCTCCGCGCCGCCGGAGAGGAGCTCACGGTCGCCAACAGCGATGTACGCGCCGTACTGCACGGCGGCGCAGAGGCAGACGATCGCCAGCGCGGCGCCAAAGCGCGGACGGCGCAGCAGCAGCAGCATCGAGAAGCCGCCCAGCAGCGTCAGCGAGAGGGAGAGCGCGCGGAAGGCGTCGCCCGCGTAGGCGCCGGTTTTCCGGTTTTGTATGACCCCGGCGAGGCGCTGCCCCAGCGCGGAGATAACGCCTTCGGGCAGCAGGAGGGGCAGGGTCAGCGCGGCGGTCAGCAGGCTGCACAGCGCAAACGAAGCCAGCCACGCCCGCCGGGAGGCGCCGCTTTCGCAGGCGCGCAGCGTCGCCAGCGCGAGCATGAGCGAAAGACCGTACCACCAGCGCGTATAGCCGGTGTTGGTGAAGAGGGAGAACGCGCCGCACAGCGCCGGAACGGCGCAGCAGACGGCCAGCACGCCCAGCAGCGCCTTGAGCCAGCCCTGCCGCCTGGCGGCCATCAGCACGGGAACGCCTGTCAGCCCGAAGACGGGCAGATAGGCCGCCGTGGAGCACCAGCTGCCCGCGTCGCCGTAAAAGGCGTGGACGACGTTGCTCTCGATGGGCATGAGCAGCGTGCGCAGGCGCTCCAGCAGCACGGCGGGCGCATAGCGCTGGGCAAGCAGCGGCGTATCGCCCGCGCCCGTGCGCGTGATGGAGAGCATGAAGCGAAGCGCGGGCAGCAGCAGCACGCCCGAAAGCGCGCAGCCGACGCCGCACTCGAAGACGACCGTCACCACCCGGCGCAGGCTCCGCGCGCCGCGCCAGTCCGGCGAAAAGAAGCGGAAGGCGAAATACAGCGCGGCGAGCAGCGCGCTGGCGAGCATGAAGTAGTAGTTGGTCAGCGCGTTTAAGGCGCAGAAGAGCGCGAGCAGGCCGGGGCGCGGCGCATCGCTCATCGCGATTTCGATGCCCAGCAGGATCAGCGGGAAGAAGGCGACGACCTCCGTGAAGTGGTAAAACTGGGTGTTGACCACGGTAAAGGAGGAGAACGTGTAGAGCAGGCCGCCCAGCAGCGCGAGGCGGTCGCTTTTGACCATGCGCCGGAAGTAGCAAAAGGCCGTCAGCGCGGCGACGGCATGCTTGAGCACTGCCATGACGCTGATGCCGTAGGGGATGAGCGTCTCGGGCAGCAGCGCCAGCGGCCAGACAAACGGGCTGCCCAGCGTGTAGAAGGCATAGGTGCCCACGGCGGGCGCGCCCAGAAAGGTCGAGAAGGAATAGCTGTTCAGCCCGCCGCGCAGGATGCGCCGCGCCTCGAGGATAAAGGGAAGCTGCTGCTCGATGTAGTCGCCGCGCGTGACATACTGCCCGCCATAGGGCACAATCGCCGGGGCGAGCGCCAGCAGCGCCGTCAGCGCGCCCAGGAGAAAGGCATGCGCGCCGGTCAGGCAGCGCGGCGCGGGGGATCGTCTGTTCATGTGAGGCCCTCCATGGGGAAAAATCCGTCTTCCCCTCTATTGTACGGGGCGGAAAAGCCGATGTCAAGGCAGGATTGCCGGGGCGGAAGGACGCGTGGTATAATAGCGGCAAAGGGCGGCGCGCTCCGGCGCCGCTTACGCAACGAAAGGAAGACGGCATGAGATTTCTGCATCTTTCGGATCTGCATCTGGGCAAGCGGATCTTTGAGCTCTCTCTGCTTGAGGAGCAGCGCCATCTGCTTGAGCAGGTGGCCGCGATGGCGGGGAGAATCGACGCGCTCCTGCTGGCGGGCGACATTTACGACAAGCCCGTGCCGCCGGCGGAGGCCGTCGCGCTGTTTGACGGGTTTCTCTCGCGCATGAGCCGGGCGGGCTGCCCCGTGCTGATGATCGCGGGCAATCATGACAGCGCCGAGCGCGTGGCCTTTGGCGCGGAGCTGATGGCGAGAAGCGGCGTGTATGTCGCGCCGGTGTATGACGGGCAGGCGCGCTGCGTGACGCTTTCCGATGCGCAGGGCGAGGTCGACGTCTGGCTGCTGCCGTTTGTCAAGCCGGCGCATGTGCGCGCCGCGCTGGGGGACGAGGGCATCGAGGGCTATACGAACGCGCTGTCCGCCGCCGTCGCGGCGATGCCGCTTCGAGCGGGCGTGCGCAGCGTGCTCCTTGCGCATCAGTTCGTGACCGGCGCGGCGAGGAGCGAATCGGAGGAGATCAGCGTCGGCGGGCTGGACAACGTGGACGCGGAGGTCTTTTCGCCGTTCTGCTACACGGCGCTGGGCCATCTGCATACGGCGCAGAGCCTGCTGGGCGGGCGCGTGCGCTACAGCGGCTCGCCGCTGTGCTACGCCTTTTCCGAATGTGCGCAGCAAAAGGGCGGCCTGCTGGTCGACCTCGCCGGGGACGGCAGCGTGAATGCTGAGCCGGTCGCCTTTGCGCCGCTGCACGCGATGCGCAGCCTGCGCGGCTCGTTTGAGGCGCTGGCGCTTGGCGAGGGGAGCGAGGATTATCTGCGCCTCGTGCTGACCGACGAGGACGACGTGCCCGATGCCGTGGCGAGGCTGCGCGCGGTCTATCCGAATCTGCTTCAAATCGTCTATGACAACGCGCGAACCCGCGCGGCCGCGGCGGATTTTTCGCCGGAGGCGCTCTCCCGGCGCGAGCCGTTTGCGCTCTTTGAAGAGCTCTTTGAAAAGCAGAACGGCGCGCCGATGGACGCGCAGCAGGCCGCGCTGCTTCGCGGCGTGATGGAGAAAATCTGGGAGGACGAGGCATGAGACCGGTGCGTCTGACGCTCTGCGCGTTCGGCCCCTACGCGCACAGAACGGAGCTTGACATGGACAGGCTCGGGGAAAGCGGGCTCTACCTGATCACGGGCGACACGGGCGCGGGCAAGACGACGCTCTTTGACGCGATCACCTTCGCGCTCTACGGCGAGGCGAGCGGGCAGGAGCGGCGCGCGGGCATGCTGCGCAGCAAATACGCCGAGCCGGCGCTTGACACCTATGTGGAGCTGACGTTCGCGCTGCGCGGCGGTGTATACGCCGTTCACCGCGTTCCGGATTACGACCGGCCCAAGAAGCGCGGCGAGGGCTTTACGCATCAGAGCGCCGAGGCGACGCTCACCCTGCCGGACGGGCGCGTCGTCACGGGCAGCCAGAACGTGACCCGGGAGATCGAGGGGATCATCGGGCTGACGCGCGACCAGTTTGCGCAGATCGGCATGATCGCCCAGGGCGAGTTCAAGCGCCTGCTGCTCGCAGGGACGGACGAGCGCCGCGCGATTCTGCGGCGCATCTTCCATACGGAGCGCTTCGAGGCATTGCAGCGGGAGCTGGGCCAGCGCGCCAACGCAGCCCAGCGCGAGGCAAGGGACGCCGTGCGCGCGCTGCTGCAGGAGGCGGATCTGCTGCGCATGCCGCCGGAGCTGGAGGCGGAGGATGCGCCCCTGGCGGCGCAGCGGGAGCCGCTTCAGGTGCCCGAGCGGATGGCGCTGGCGGAGCGGGGCGTCGCGCTGGATCGCGCGCAGATGGCGCAGGCGCTTGAGCGGCGCGCGGCTTTGCAGGCGCTCAGCGCCGCGTTGAGCGAGCGAATCGGCCGGGCGAAGGCGATTGAGACGGCCCGGGAGGAGCTCGTGCGCGCGGCGGAGGCGCTGGCGAGCGCGAAGGAGCGGGCCGAAGAGAGCGCGCGGGAGGAGGCGCGAACGAACGCCCTCCGCCCCCGGGAGGACGCACTGACCGCTGAGGCTGCGGGCATCGAGGCGAAGCTCGGCGAATACACCCGCGCGCAGGCGCTTGAAGACGAGGCCGTCGACGCGCAGACGCGCGCAGAGACGCTGCTTCTGCGCGCCGGGGAGGACAGACGCGCGCGGGACAAGCTGCACGGGGATATCGCCGTTGCAAAGGAGAAGGTCGCCCGTCTGCCGGAGGTGACGGCACAGGGCGAGCGCGCGCAGGCGGAGGCCGCGCAGGCGCGGGAGCGCGCAAAGCGGCTGGGGCAGCTGCAGGAGGCGCTTTCGGCGCTGGGGGAGAGCGAGCGCGCGGCGCAGCGCGCAGCGCAGAAGGAGGCCCAGGCGCTTGCGGCGCGCGACAAGGCCTACCGCGAGCGGGCGCAGGCGGAGGCCTCCTTCCTGGGTGCGCAGGCCGGAATCCTCGCTGCGACGCTTCAGGAGGGAAGGCCCTGCCCGGTCTGCGGCGCGACGGCGCATCCCGCGCCCGCCAGGCCCTTGGCGGAGGCGGTCAGCGAGGCGGCGCTCAACCGGCTGAAGCAGGCGTATGACCGGGCGGAGGCACTTGCGACCGCCTGCCACGGCGACACGGCGGCGGCTGTCAGCGCGCGGGACGCCGCGCAGGGTCAGGCCAGGGCGCTGGCCTGCGAGCTGCTGGGCGCGTATCAGCGCGACAGCGCCGCGCAGCGCGCGAGGGACGAGCAGGATGCAGCGCAGCGCCTCGCGCAGGAGCGGGGGCAGGCAGCGGAGCAGGCGCAGACCCTGGCCGAGAGGCTTGCCAACACGCAGCGCCGGATCCCGGAGAAGGAACGGGAGGAGGCCGCGCTCACGGAGCAGCTGCAATCCGGCGAAACGCGCGCCGCGGCGCTGGCTGGCGAGGCCCGGGAGAAGCGCAGGCAGTCGGAGCAGATCCGCGCCGGGCTGCCCTTTGCGAGCCGGAAGGAGGCGCAGGCGCGGCTGGATGCGCTCAAGGCGGAAAAGGAGCGCCTGCACGCCGCCATTGAGGCGGCTGCGCAGGAGAGCCGGCGCGCGCAGGAGGCGCTCGCCTCGGCGGCGGCCAGGCGCAAGGCGATTGAAAAGCAGCTGGAGGACGCCCCGCAGGAGGAGGCGCTTGGCGCGCTGCAGGAACGCGGCGCCGCGCTGGAGGCGGAGATGGCTGTCCTTGGAGAAACGGAGCGCGCGCTTCACGCGCGCATCGAGCACAACGCGCAGACACTTGAGCGGATGCGCTCGGCGCTTGCGGATGCGCAGCAGAAGCAGGCGCTCAGCCGCACGCTCGGCGCGCTGGCGGCGACGGCCAACGGGCAGGTGAGCGGAAGGGACAAGGTGACGCTGGAGACCTATGTGCAGATGACCTGCTTCGACCGCGTGATCGCGCGGGCCAACGTCCGCCTGCGCGGAATGACGGACGGGCAATACGAGCTGCGCCGCCGCGAGACGGCGGACAACCGGCAGCAGCAGAGCGGCCTGGACATGGAGGTCGTCGACCATCTCAACGGCAGCGCCCGCGATGTGCGCACGCTCTCCGGCGGCGAGGCCTTCAAGGCCTCTCTGGCGCTGGCGCTCGGGCTGAGCGACGAGATTCAATCCGGCGCGGGCGGCGTGCGGCTGGATTCGCTGTTCGTGGACGAGGGCTTCGGCTCGCTCGACGCGCGCTCCCTTGAGCAGGCGATCGCCGTGCTGACCTCGCTGACACAGGGGCATCGCCTCGTCGGCGTGATCAGCCATGTCGAGGAGCTCGGCAGGCGCATCGACAGGAAGATCGTCGTCACCAAGGCGCGCGAGGGCGGCAGCCGCGTGCGGATTGAATGAGCTGGACAGCTTCTTTTTGCGCGCTGCGCGCATGCAGGACATTCAAGGGAGAATGAACCTCCGCCCGCCGAAGTGAAGCCGGCGGGTCTTACGGCCGTTGCCCGAGCGCAGAAGAGGAACAAAAGCCGCAGGAGGCGCGCCGGGCGACGGGGTTTCCATTGCAGAACTTGACATTTCCTTTCTGGAAGGATATACTCCGAATTGGAGTTATATAATATAATTGGACGGTATACGATGCCCAAAGGACGGCGCATGCGGCTGTTTGCAGGGAAGAAAACCGGATTTCAGGGGGGAGACAAGTGAAGAAGCGGGCTTATGCAGTGCTGATGCTGGTCATGGCAGCGATGCTGATTTGCGGATGCAGTAGCCGGAGCGGCAGACAGAAGGACGCGGCGCCGGATGCCGGACAGGAGGCGAAGGAGAAGGTTGTCATCGCCTGCTGGGGCAACCAGATGCTGGACGGCTATACCCAGTATCTGTGCGAGCTGTTTCCGCAGGTGGAGTTTGAATTCGTGCTGGTCACAAACTCCACGGATTACTACCGCTTCCGCCAGGAGCACGACGATATGCCGGATATTCTGTCGGTGCGCCGCTTTGCGCTCAAGGACGCGGTGCTGCTGAAGGACTATCTGTACGACCTGAGCAATACCGAGCTGGCCACCACCTATTTCGGGTCGTACCTGGACAGCTATACCTATGACGACGGGTCGGTGAACTGGCTCCCCACCTGCGCGGAGGTGGACGGCATCATCATCAACAAGACCCTCTTTGACGAATACAATGTGCCCGTCCCTACGGATTATGCCGGCTTTGCCGCCGCCTGCGCAGCCTTTGACGCGGTGGGCATTCGAAGCTTCGTGTCGGATTTCTCGGCTGACTATACCTGCATGGAGGTGCTGCAGGGCGCGTCCATCCCCCTGCTTCAAAGCATTGAAGGGCGCAAGTGGCGCCAGCAGTATGAGAGCGGCGAAACCCGCGCGCTCTCCGAAGAGGTGTGGCTGCCCGTCTTTGAGAACTTCTTCGATTTCATGGAGAAGGCCGGTCTGGGCGCGCAGGATGCAGCCTATCCCAACCGGACGCCCAAGGACATGTTCAGCCAGGGCGAGACCGCGATGTATCGAGGAACCGGCGCGGATGTCATCACCTATCCCGGCCGTGGACAGGACGAGGTGCTGCTGGTGCCGTATTTCGGCCAGACCGAGAAGGACAACTGGTATCTGACCTATCCCGCCTTCCAGATTGCGGCCTCCCAAAAGGGGATGGAGGACCCTGAGCGCGAAGCGCTGATTCTCGACATCATGACGGCCATGGTCAATCAGCAGGGCCAGGATCATATCTCCTATGGAAAGAACATGGTGCCCTACAGGAAGGGCGTGACGCTGGAGCTGATGCCGGAGATGGTCAACCTCACGCCCTATGTGGAGCAGAACAAGCTCTATATCCGCCTGGCCTCCAACGAGATGTTCCGCATCTCCTGGGATGTCGTGCAGAGGATGCTGACGGGCGAGCTGACCACGCCGAAGGAGGCGCTGGACGCCTTCAACAGCGAGCTGGCCGGGGAGGAGCCCGGCACACAGATTGCCGCCCATATCGACACCGCGCTCTCCAATGAATTTGACCCGGAGCATGGCAATCAGGCGGCTTCGGCTGTCGCCAATACCATGCGGTCGATCTACGGCGTGGATTTGGCGTTCATGCAGGCATGCTACGTCGCCAGCGACATTTACAGCGGCGACTATTCCCTCAGGGATCTGGGGTATTTGGCCAAGAACGACGGCGGATGGCCCGGCCTGATGGAGCTGACCGGCGAGCAGATTTACACGCTGGTGGAGACGACCCTTACCATGACGAACAACCGCGGCGCGGTCTGCAACGACAGCACGCTGTATGTGTCCAGCGGCTTTGAGATGGACATCGCCAGGACGGACAGCGGCTATGAGCTTTTGGGCCTGACCCTGGAGGGGGAGGCGCTGGAGCGCGACAAGACCTATTCCTTCCTGATTTACGGCGAGCGTGACTGGTATATGACGAGGGTTATGGAGGAGATGGGCGTTTTCCGGGTGGATACGACAGGCCCCAAGGCTGAAGCCTGTCTGATCAGGCGCCTTGTGGAGGAGGGCGGACAGCTCGAAGCGCCCACGGATTACATCACCCTGCGCTAGGCGCTGCTCAGGGGCAGAGGATGGACGATCGAGGATTGGGGTGAATACGTCCATGCGGGACAGAAGACGCAAGGCGGAGTTTCTTTTGCCCGTCGCGCTGGCGATGATTCTGGTGCTGTCTCTGGTTTGGAGCGTCCACTGCGTGCGCGACGCCCTGATGAAGCTGACGATCAACGAGCGCTCCTATCAGATGGAGGAAATGGTCAAGCAAATTCGCGCCAACCTGAGCAGCGGTCTTCAGACCCACTGGAATCTGGTGTCGGGGCTGAACAACGCCGTTCAGGGAATCCATTTTGAGAATGGACAGGAGGGCATCAGCGGGAACATCGCGCATCTGGAAAATGACTTCTGCACGGATCTGTATGGATGCCGGGTGATGCTTCTGGACGAGCAGGGCACGGCATATCTGAGCGATGGCCCTGCGGGCATCTGGTATGACGTCAATCGCCTGATTGACAGGAAAAAGCGGCATACCTTTGTTTCTGAAACCGATACGATTGACGGCAGCTTTCTGGTGTTTTCTCAGGAGCTCGACACACCCGTCACCATGGGGGCCGACCGGGTTCGCTTTACCCATGTCGTACTGCTCAAGGACATCCAAACCATCAAGCAGTATTATACGACCACGACCTACGGCGGCAGCGCGGCGACCTACATCATCAAGAGCAACGGCACGCTGGCGTATTATGATGCGGACGAAGACGATGTCATTGGCGCGCGAAATGTGTACAAGGCGCTCAGGGAAGCGGAGCATGTACAGGGGCAGGGCTTTGATGCGGTCAGAGAGCAGCTTCGCAGGGAAGGCATCGCCGTGGCAAACATTCTGCTGCGCGGGAGCGAGTATTACTACTGCCTGACGTCGCTGGATGATTTCGATATGACGCTGATGCTGCTGATTCCCGCGGATGCTGTGGCGGTCAGCACCATGAACATGATGGATTCCGCCGTTCGGATACTGGCCATCTTCATGTCGGTCATGGTGCTGCTGCTATTGCTGGCAGCCTTCAGCTTTGCCAGCGTCCAGCGCAGCGCTGAAAAGGTGCGCATCGAGCAGGAGACGAACAGAGAGCTGAACCGGCTTCGCCTGGAGGCGGAGTCGGCCAATTCCGCGAAGAGCACGTTCCTGAACAACATGTCGCACGACATCCGAACCCCCATGAACGCCATCATCGGCTTTACGAACATCGCGCTGAAGCAGAATCCCACACCCGGGGTCAGAGCCTGCCTGGAAAAGATCGGCGACAGCTCGGAGCACCTGCTGACGCTGATCAACGACGTGCTGGATATCAGCCGCATTGAAAGCGGCAGGATTCAGTTCACGCCCGTCCCGACCGACATAGCGGCCGTGGCGGAAACCGCTGTCAATGTGACCAGCGGATTTCTGTCCAACAGGCATCTGCGCTTCAGCCATCATCTGGAGCAGCCTGCGTCGCGCTATGCGCTGGCGGATGCCGTGCGGATTCGGGAGGTGCTGGTCAATATTCTGGGCAACGCGGTCAAGTTCACCCCGGATGGCGGGACGATTACCTTTGATGCCGTCTATCTGCCCGGCGCGGACGAGCAGCATATCCTCGCGCGCTATCGGATTTCGGATACGGGCGTAGGCATGAATCAGGACTTCATCGGGCATATCTTCGATGAATTCTCGCAGGAAGAGAGCAGCGCCCGCACCCAGTACAAGGGGACAGGCCTGGGCATGGCCATCACCAAGCGGTATGTTGACCTGATGGGCGGAACGATCAGCGTACAGAGCCGGAAGGGAAAGGGCTCCACATTCACCGTCGAGCTTCCCATGAAGACGCTGGAGGACGGCGCGATTCCCGGGCGGGAATGCAGCGCGGACACCAGCGATCTCGCGGGCGTGAAGGTCCTGCTGGCGGAGGACAATGATCTGAATGCCGAGATTGCGACGATTCAACTGGAGAGGCTGGGCATTCAGGTGACCCGGGCGGCAAACGGCAGGCAGGCGGTTCGCGCCTTTGCGGAAAATCCTCCGGGAGCCTTTGATGTCATTCTGATGGACATCATGATGCCGGTGATGGATGGTTACGAAGCGACGGCTGCAATTCGCGGGCTTCCCGGCCGCCCCGACGCCCTGGACATCCCGATCATTGCGATGACGGCCAACGCCTTTGCCGAGGACGTGCAGGCCTCCGTGGATGCGGGCATGAACGGGCATCTGTCCAAGCCGATAGTGATGAATGAAGTGGTGAAGACGATTGCGCGAAATCTCAGAATGTGATCTCCGGGAGGAAGACGCATCAAGCGGTTGACGCAGCATCCCCGCAGACGAAAAAGGCGAGGGCCCTTCGGCGTATTGAAGCAAAAAGCCTGGATGAGAGGGCGCAGATGCATTGCCCTGGCAGGCCGGGCGCGCTTCACGCTGCAGCCCGCCTTGATCGGGTCACCGCTTGAATTCATTTTCTCCCCGCTGGCCTGACTGCCCGCAGCTCGATATAGCCGCGCTCGCCGCGGGGCTCGAGCTGAATGCGGGGCTGGCCGTCATCCCAGGCATAGCCGATCAGCGTGGGGTCGTAGCGCGCCATCGCGTGCTGCACGGCGAGAATCGCCTCGCAGTAGTCCTCCTCGCGGAAGGGCTCTCCCTGAAACATCAGGTATTCCGTCTCGGGCAGGGCGATGACGTCAAAGCCCTCCGGCACGGGGCAGTCCCCCTGCGGGGGAACCTCTACGCCCTGCACATAGACCGAGGTGCCGGGCTTTCTGTAACGGGCGGGCAGCCAGAGGCAGACCGGCTCGCCGCCGAGGGAATCCATGCTCATGAGCAGACCCCAGACGTCGCAGCCGACCTCGGCACAGTAGGCAAAATAATCCTCCGCCCGCACGCCGCGGCGAAGAACCACCCGGCGGGCGGGCTTTCTGACGAGCTGAACGAAGACGCTTTGCAGAGCTTCCATGTCGACGGCTTCCTTTCTGAGTTCCCGGAATTTGACGCCATAGGGGATGAACAGGGGGATGGGCACCCGTGTGCGGGCGTATTCGCCGGGATTGCAGCCGAATTCCCGCAAAAACGCGCGCTGAAAGCCGTCGACGCTGCCAAAGCCGATGTCGGCCGCGACGTCGACGATGCGCGCACGCTCCGCGCGCAGCCGCATGGCCGAGCGGGAGAGCCGCAGCCGGCGGATGTATTCCGCGGGCGTCAGCCCGACATGGGTGCGAAAGAGCCGGTAGGAATGCCAGGGCGAAAACAGCGAGGCCTGCGCGAGGTTCGCGAGGGTGATCTCCTCCGACAGATGGGCCTCGATGAACTCCTGCATGCGCTGTACGGCGAGAATCTGCTCCTTCATGGGCGCACCTCCTGTGAAGAAAAGGATACACGCGCTCCGGCAGGAAAGCTCGACGTTTCTTGCCAAATTGAAAAGACCCCCGCGCCGAAGGACGGGGGGCATGGGCGGATCATTTCCAGTAGCTTCCCTCGGGATTGCGGAAGCTGAGCGCCTCGAGCAGATGCGCCTTTTCGATGTCCTCCTTCCCGGCGAGGTCGGCGATGGTGCGCGCGACCTTGAGCGTGCGGTTGACCGCGCGCATGGAGAGGTGGTAGCGCTCGCAGGCGCGCTCCAGAAGCGCCTGGCAGGCATCGTCGAGGCGGCAGATCTCGCCGACCTGCCGGGGTGTCAGCTCGGCATTGCAGACGGGGCCGTCCGCGCCCAGACGCGCGCGTTGGCGAAGGCGGGCGGCCTGTACGCGCTCACGGATGGCGGCGGAGGGCTCCTCCGGCGCGGAGGCCGTGATCTCCCTGACCGGCACGGCGGAGACCTCGAGCTGCATGTCGATGCGGTCGAGCAGCGGGCCGGAGATGCGCCCGAGATAGCGGGCGATGTCCTTCTGAGAGCAGCGGCAGGGGACGGTCTTGCTGCCGTAGTTGCCGCAGGGACAGGGGTTCATCGCGGCGACGAGCATCGCGCGGGCGGGATACTGCGCCTGCGCATGGATGCGCACGACGCTGACAAAGCCGTCCTCGAGCGGCTGGCGCATGGCCTCGAGCGCGGCGCGGTTGTATTCCGGCAGCTCGTCGAGGAAGAGCACGCCGTGGTGCGCGAGGCTGATCTCGCCGGGCTTGGCTTTGCTGCCGCCGCCGACGAGGGCGACCGCGCTGACCGTGTGATGCGGCGCGCGGAACGGGCGCTCGAGCAGCAATCCGCTGTCTGCGGCGAGCGCGCCGGCTGCGCTGTGGATGCGCGTGACCTCGAGCGACTCCTCGAGCGTCATATCCGGCAGGATGCCGGGCAGGCAGCGGGCCATCATCGTCTTGCCGCTGCCGGGCGGGCCGATCATCAGCACGTTGTGGCCGCCGGCGGCGGCGATTTCCAGCGCGCGCTTGGCGCTCTTCTGTCCGCGCACATCGCAAAAGTCATGCACCGTCTGCCGCCGCTGCAGCAGCTGGTCATAGGGCGTGACCGCCATGGGCGAAATCGGGCGGCGGCCGCGCAGATGGCCGATGGCCTCGCTGAGATGATGGACGGGCAGCACGTCAAGCCCCTCCACGCAGGCGGCCTCGCGCGCGTTCTCCGCCGGGAGCAGCAGCGCGCGCACACCGCACTGGCGCGCGGCCATCGCCATGGAGAGCGCGCCGCGCACGCCGAGCACGCCGCCGGAGAGGGAGAGCTCGCCCACTGCCGCGACGCCGCAGAGGCTGTCCGGATCGAGCGCGCCGCTGGCGGCGAGGATGGCGAGCGCGATGGGCAGGTCGTAGGCCGGGCCCTCCTTCTTGACGTCGGCGGGCGCGAGGTTGACGGTCAGCCGCGCGACGGGAAAGAGGATGTCGCATGCGGCCATCGCCGCGCGCACGCGCTCGCGGCTCTCCTTGACGGCGGCGTCGGGCAGGCCGACGAGCTCATACATGGGCATGCCCTCGGCGCAGTAGGCCTCCA
>JALFVL010000010.1 GCA_022787165.1 Clostridiales bacterium | reverse complement strand
AACTCTCGCGTTAAATCCTGTATTGATTCCTGAAGTCTCCTTCAGGTTCAAAACTCATTTCGAATTGACTGTCTCTTTGAACATGACTCGTGAAAATCATGTCCGCGTTCTTCTTGATTCTGTATCGTTTTCAAGGATCATTGTGTCAGCGGTTTGAGTTGCTCTCGCGCTGACAGCTCTGTTAGTATACCGCAGCTGTCGAGTTTTGTCAATACCTTTTTTACACTTTTTTCGCCGATCTCCAGATTTTTTCCAGCAGCCTGCAAATTGAATATTTTCTCTCCCCCTTCGGGGAGAGAAAATCCTTTTGTCAATGGTTTGAAACGACTGAAGCCGCTCCCTGTGAAGCTGTTCTCAATTGCCTGGCGCGAGAATTTCCGTCCCCTCCACGCGGACAAAATACCCCTGTGCATGCTTGCATACAGGACAGATCGGCGGCGCCTGCGTGCCATAGTGAACATGGCCGCAATTCAGACAGAGCCATGCCACCTCCTCCTGTGCCGTGAATAGACGGCTCTCCTCCGCGCGGCGCGCCAGAAGGCCAAAGCGGTCGCCATGCGTTTTCTCGATTGCCGCAATCATCTCAAAGGTAGATGCGACGGCCAGAAAGCCCTCCTCGCGGGCCACAGCGGCAAAAGACGGATAGATCGTGTTGGCCTCTTCATATTCGTTGTGCTGCGCCGAGCGCAGCAGACGATCCGGCGTCCAGGCCCCATTCTCGACCGGATAGCTGCCGTCGATGTGGATGTTCTCCCCCTCGCATTGCGCCAGATGCGCGATGAAGAGCTCGGCATGCTCCTTCTCCTGGTCAGCTGTCATGCGAAAGACGCACTCCACCCAATGCAAGCCCGCACTTTTCGCCGCTCCCGCCGCAAAGGTATAGCGGTTGCGCGCCTGGCTCTCTCCTGCAAACGCGCGCATCAGGTTCTCACGCGTCCTACTCTCGCGAAACTCCATTCAAATATCCCTCCTCAGGAACATCATGTCCTGTCGGGAGGGATTTTATACGCCGTCAATCCGCCAGATGGAGATCCTGAAATGAGCCGAGCTCGCCGCTCTTCCAATGACGGCGGCAGAGGCTGACATACTGCGAGTTTCCGCCGAGCAGAATCTGCTCCCCCTCTCGAACAATGCGCCCATTTTGAATGCGCGCGTTAAAGGTCGCCTTGCGGCCGCACCAGCAGATCGTCTTGATCTCCTCGATGGTATCCGCCCAGCAGAGCAGCTCGCGGCTGCCCTCAAAGAGCTCACCGCGGAAGTCCGTGCGCAGGCCGTAGCAGATCACGGGAATGTCGTAATCATCCACAATATCCACAAGCCTGCTTACCTGCTGCGCCGTCAGAAAATGTGCCTCGTCGACGATCACGCATGCGATACCGGCCAGATTGATTGAATCCAGGTCTTCAATGAAGCGGCATTCCGCCTCCAGCCCGCAGCGGGAGCGGACGATCGTCTCGCCGTCCCTGTTTTCGAGCTTCGGCTTGAGCATAAGCACCCTCTGCCCGCGCTCCCTATAGTTATACTGCACCATGACCGCGTTGGCCGTCTTGCTGGAGCCCATCGCCCCGTAGCGGAAATACAGCTTCGCCATTTGTCTCTCTCCCCATGCACCGCAGCGCGGCGTTTTTCTCCTTTAGCCGCCTGCAGCGGCACACAAAGGCACATAACTTGTTTATTATACCTCGTCGCATGAACCGGCGCAAGCCCAGAGGCTCCCGCTCCTTCATGTGTTTCCAGCAGCAAAAGAGCCGGGCTTTCGCCCGGCATCGCGTCACAAATCATGACGATCGGTTTATTCCCCGGCAAAGCGGGCATCCATATAAGCCCGCACGAGCCCGACGCATTTCTGCTCGTCCATGTGTCCTGTGTTGAGGCACAGGTCGTAGAGCGCGGCGTCATGCCACTCGCGGCCTGTGAAATACTTGAAATAGTCCGCGCGACGCTTGTCGATCTTCCTGATCTTCTTTTCCGCCTCCTCAAGGTTGAGGCCGTCATTCTCCATGACACGGCGCACACAGTCGACCACCGGCGCTGTCACGAACACGTTGATGACGTTCTCCCGACCACGCAGAATAAAGTTGGCGCATCGTCCGACGATTACACAGTTGCGCGTCGCCGCCAGCTCGCGAATGATCTTCGCCTGATAGCGGAACAGATTCTCGTTGGAGATGAAATCATCGCTGTCCGGCGGGATCACCTCACCCGTGTACATCTCCCTGGCGATACGGAACAGCGGCATCCTCTTGGTCTCGTCGGCCTGGTTAAAAAGCTCCTCGCTGATTCCGCTCTCATCGGAAGCGATGCGCAGAATTTCCCGGTCATAATACTCATACCCGAGCTCCCTGGCCAGCAGCCGTCCCATCTTTCTGCCGCCACTGCCGTAACTGCGCGCAATCGTAATTACACGGTTATCCATCCTGATCCCTCCTGCTGATCGGCCCTCAAGGACTGTTCCTACCATAATTATAGCAAATTTTAGGATAAAATCAACAGAAAAATACGTTTTTATGCCGAATAGTCAGCCGTTTCCCCCATTGAGTCGCGCAGCAAGGGGCGCCACAGCCGTCAGATCCGGAAGGACCGCGACGCAGAGCGCGCGAAGCTGCGCAGATGGCTGATCCTGATCGGGGATCATCACAGGCAAAAGCCCCGCCGCGTGCGCCGAACGGATGCCGCTTGGCGCATCCTCTACCGCCATCGCCTCGCCGGGGGAGACGCGCAGCCTGCGTACCGCCTCGGCATAAATGTCCGGCGCAGGCTTGCCCCGCGCCACCATGCTCGCGCTGACCATCGCGTCAAAAAATCCCTCCGCGCCGACCATACGCAGGTATTTGCGCGCCCGCTCCGGCGCCGTAGCGGTCGCCAGGCCGATCGCGTAGCCCGACGCGCGCAGCTGCGTCAGCATCGGCAGCAGGCCAGGCTTTGGCTCGATGCCATGTTCGTCAATGTACGCCTCCATCAGCGCCCGCCGAAGCGCCCGCACACCGAGATAGTCAAACGTCGGGCAGACCTCGCGCCTGAGCAAAGGTTCCGCGATCTCCGGCGCTGTTGCCCGGATGAGCAGCGTGTGCTCCGGGCGCATCGGATAGCCCATCCGGTTGGCAGCCTCCACCCAGAAGCGCTGGTAAAGCTTCTCGGTATCAATCAGGGTCCCATCCAGATCAAAGACAATCGCCCGAATCCTCATGGATTCACCACGTTCTGCGGATGCCCATCCATCCACGCGCGAAGATTCTCCATCGCGATGCCAACCAGCCGCTCGCGCGTCTGCTTGGGCGCCCAGGCAACGTGCGGCGTGATCACGGTGTTGGGCGCGTTCAGCAGCGGGTCATCCGCCTGCGGCGGCTCCTTTTCCAGCACATCGGCCATGTAGCAGGCCACCTTCCCCACGCGCAGCGCTTCCGCCATCGCCCGGGAATCGACCAGCGGCCCGCGCGCCGTGTTGATCACACGCACACCCGGCTTCATCCGCGCTATCGCATCCGCTCCAATCAGCGCCCTTGTCTGCTCCGTCAGCGGGCAATGCAGAGAGATGACATCGCTGCTTTCGAGCAGCGTATCAAGCTGCACGAAGCGCACGTTCTCCGGCGCTTGCTCGGGCGGATGCGGTGTAAAGACGAGCGCCTCCATGCCAAGACCCGTGACAGCCCGTGCCACAGCCTGACCGATGTGGCCAAAGCCGACGATGCCGAAGCGCTTGCCCGCCGCCTCCTCCATCGGGTCGCTGAAGAAGCAGAAATCGCCGCAGGCGCTCCAGCGCCCCGCCTTGACCTGCGCATCATAGCTGGCGACGCGGCTGAGCTCGTGCAGCAGCAGCGCGACCACGTGCTGCGCGACCGCCTGCGTCGAATACGCGGGGACATTGGTCACCGTGATGCCATACTCCCGGGCCGCAGCGAGATCGACAACGTTGTAGCCCGTCGCCAGCACGCCGACATAGCGAAGGTTCGGGCAGCGCTCCATTACCTCGCGCGTAATGAGCACCTTGTTGGTCAGCACAGCCTGCGCATCGCCGATGCGCGCTGCAGTTTCCTCCTTCGCCGTGCGCGCGTAGACGACCGTCTCCTCGTCAAGCACGCGATAGCACGCAAAATCCGGGTCATCCGGGCAGGCCGCATAGCCGTCCAGCACGACAATCCTGGTCATCCTCTGTTCTCTCCCCGTCTCGCCTCTTCAGGCGTTTTCTTACCATTATACGCCTGCGCTACCAGGCTTTCAACCCCCGTCTCCCGTTGACTTTTCGCAATAGACCTGTTATACTGACACTATCATGTGGATGGTTGATGCGCATGGCATTTCTACTGAATCGGAGGTCCGTTCTTATGAAGCGCATTTTTCTTCTTTTTGCCCTTGCCTCGGTGACGTTCTCTGTCGCCTCGGCGGAATCCCTGC
This sequence comes from Clostridiales bacterium, assembly GCA_022787165.1. Classification (GTDB taxonomy): domain Bacteria; phylum Bacillota; class Clostridia; order Christensenellales; family Aristaeellaceae; genus Ventricola. The sequence continues at coordinate 27,520 of JALFVL010000010.1, read as the reverse complement.
CTGACAGCGCCCAGGGCTCGACGGTCTTCGCTCCGCAGGCTGACGTGACCACCCCTGCGCCGGTCGTCACGCCGGATTTGTCCTCTTCCGACAGCGCTCTCCATCTCGATTTCGACGTCCTGACGCCGGATAACCCCGCCGCCACCCCCGTTGCTGTCGATCCGATCGACAAGCCGACGCCGACGCCGACGCCTGCGCCCAACTTCATTCCCGATACCTTCACCAACGAATCGATGGGAATCTCCTTCTCCTATCCATACACCTGGCTGCTCAACCCGAATACGAATCAGGACACGACCATCCAGTTTGTCGAGCCGAAGAGCGAGATGATGGAGCAAAACGGCTACCAGACCCGCATTACCATTGAGAAGGTCAACATGGGCCTGGATCAGACCGCATCCGACGCAAAGGAAAAGCTGGAGAGCACACTTGATGAGCTTGCCGCGACCTTCACTTCCTTCACGGCCAATGACCCCGGCTCTGCGCAGATGGGCGATGCGCACGGCTATAACTGCTACTATCGCGCCGAGTACAACGATGGAACCAAGACCTATTCCATGCGTGGCCGCATCATGATTGTCGCGCACGAGAAGGCGCTCTACCAGGTGCGCATCACGACGCCAAGCAGCTGGTATTCCTATTACGAATATGCCTTCCGCCTTGTGCGCAACTCCTTCAAATTCCTGTGAGGCAACGTGTTTCCCATTCTGCAGTTCTGTGTCCAAGGCCAGAGCCGCGAAAATGATTTCCACATTCAAAGGGAGTCGCTCCCGACAAGGGGGCGGCTCCCTTTTTCCTGCTCAAAAACTCGCAGCCCTCTCCGCCGCAGCGGAGAGGGCTGTTTCATGCTTATGTTCGCTTTACTTCCTGCGCATGTACGCCGGAATGCCATCCATAAAGGAGCGTGGGGAACGCGCCTCCTCACGGCGATCCGCATCGGCAGGAGCCTGCGCGGCAGGCGTCTCCGGGATGTTCGCATAGGGCGAAACACGCTGCTGACTGCCGGCGCCCTCGTTGACGAAGGCAGGCACCTCGGGCTCCGCGCCCGGCGCGCCGCCCGCCACGGGCGTATAGCCGCCCGTCACCGGGGTATACGCCGGATCATAGCGGGTGTAGGGGCTGCGCTGTGCCGCCGGCTGCGGCTGGGACTGATACGTCGTGCCGACGCTGTACTGCGGCACATACGCCGCCTGGGACGGCAGGGAGGCCGGCCGCTCCGCGCTGCTGGCGCGCGGCGGGAACGGCACCTTCTCAAAGCCCGTAGCGATCACGGTGATATGCACCTCATCCTCCAGCGCGTCGTCGATGCTCGCGCCGAAGATGATGTTCGCCTCGCTGTCCGCCGCCGCGGTGATCATCTCGACCGCGTCGTTGATGTCGACGATGCTGCAATTCGAGTTGCAGGTCACGTTGATCAGCACGGCGCGCGCGCCGTCGATGCTCGTCTCGAGCATCGGGGAGGAAATCGCGTTCTGCGCGGCGTCGGCCATGGCCTTCTCGCCCTTGCCGATGCCGATGCCCAGATGCGCCATACCGCCCGACTCCATGACGGCCTTGACGTCCGCGAAGTCGAGGTTGATGATGCCGGTCTGGGAAATCAGGTCGCTGATGCCCTGAATACCCTGGCGCAGCACGTCGTCCGCGAAATTGAACGCGCCCTTGAAGGAGGTTCCCTTCGGACAGACCTGAAGCAGGCGCTCGTTGGGAATGACGACCAGCGTGTCCACGCGCTGCTTGAGCTCGTCGATGCCGGACTCCGCCTTGCGCATGCGGGTCTTGCCCTCAAAGGCAAACGGCTTGGTCACCACCGCGATGGTCAGAATTCCCATGTCGCGCGCGATCTCCGCCACAACGGGCGCCGCGCCGGTGCCCGTTCCGCCGCCCATACCTGCGGTCACGAACACGAGATCCGCACCCTTGAGCGCGCTGGCGATCTCCTCGCGGCTTTCCTCTGCGGCCTTCTTGCCAATTTCAGGCGTTGCGCCCGCGCCGAGACCCTTGGTGAGCTTTTCGCCGATCTGGATCATGGTCGCCGCCCGGCTGGTGCGCAGCGCCTGCACATCCGTATTGACCGCAATAAAATCGACGCCGGTCACGCCGCAGTCGACCATGCGGTTGAGTGCGTTTCCGCCGCCGCCGCCGCAGCCGACGACCTTGATGGAAGCTGCCGGACGCTCGTCCATTTCAATTTCAAACACAGGAAATCCCCCTTTTGTTTCGCTTGAGGTTATGCCAGAAACCCGCCGTGGGCGGTTTACTTGCCGAAAATGCGCCGGATACGGCCCAGCAGGCCTTCCTCCTGCTCCTCCTGCTCAATGGTGTTGTAGACCAGCTCGAGCAGTCCGCTGCCGCTCGCGTAGACCTGCGCCGGCTTGAGCTTGACCGTCTTGGCCGTCGCCTCGCGCACGTTGCGCGAGAGCTTGCCCGCCGCGTAAACCCGCGCGCCGGACATCGGCATCAGGCCGCCGCCCGTAAAGTAGACGTTTGACCAGTTGCCCAGCCGGATGCCGCTCTTCTTGATCGCGTCATCGACCATCTCGAGCATCTCGTCCACGCGCGCGTCCACGATCATGCTGACCTGCTCGCCGGAGAAGCTCTCCATCTGTCCGTTTTCGCCCTGTACCTCGATCTGCGTGTTCTTCGGCGCATTGAACGTGTAGCTGCGCTTGATCTTTTCGCACATGTCAAATGGTTTTTCCAGGCCGTATGTCAGATCCAGTGTGATATGCGCGCCGCCGACGGGCAGCACTTTCTGCCAGATGAGCGCATCTCCCTCGACCGCCATGACCTCCGTGGACAGGTAGCCGACGTCGACCAGAATCGCCGTGTGATCCCGCTCCTCAAAGGGAATCATCTGCATCGCCTCGCCCACCGAGGTGGAGAAGAAGCCGCGAACCTCCACGCCCAGTTCCCTGAGCCGCTCGGTCACGTCGTTGATGAAGAACTGGTCGGCGAGCACGAAGCCAATCATGCCCTCGAGCGTGGAGCCCTTGAGATCGACCGGCTCAAGCGTCTTCTGCCCGCCGTCGACCTTGAACCAGGCCGGCGAGCGATGAATGATGACGCCTGTCGGCCTGTCGAGCATCTCGGTGGCCTGACGCTGGAGCTTTTCCACGTCGGCGCTGGTAACCTTGGGATCTGCGCCCTGCAGGGCGACGCTCGATTCGATCACGTAGACGCGGACGAACTCGCCCGGCACGCCGACGTAGACCTCCTTGATGTGGGTGCCGACCTTGTTTTCCGCGGCCTCGAGCGCGCTGGCGATCGCGTCGCTGACCTCTCCCGGGGCGTTCCATTCCCCGTTCATGAATCCATCATACTGCGCCATTCCGGCTGAGGTGATGGTCACCTTCTGATACGCGCTCTCCTCGGCAAGCAATACCAGCACTTTGGACGTGCCAAAGTCCACAACCGCCGTCGCTTTTTTCATCATACGATCTCATGCTCCTGTCTGCCCGCATGTATATCCGCCCAAAAAGACGGAAGAAATCATCTTATTTGCTATTATTATGCGAGTTTATTGTAACCGATTATGCCCTTTCTTTCAAGCCACTTGAGCAAATTTTGTCCATTTTCGGTCTATTTTTCCTCAGCCCGGCGTCGCAGATGGGCCGATAGTCGGCGTTGCAGTGGGCACTGGCGTGGGCGTGGGAAGCGCCGGCGGAATGTAATGCGCCCTCTTCCCGCTGGAAACATCGATCCTCGCCCCTTTGAGGTCGCCCACCGCCTCCCGCGCCGTGATGACCTCTCTGGCAATCAGCAGCTTGGTCTTCAGATTTCCGCTGTCGCCCAGCTCAATCTTCGCGCTCTCCGACGTCATCACATAGAGATCGTCATACCGCGTCACATCCAGCTGCGACGTGCGCGCCAGCATGTTCGTCTCCTCCAGCGCCGCCAGCATGAGGCTCATCTGCTGAAGCTGGTTTGTGTCGCGCACGGGAAGCCTCTCGCCCACGACGATCCAGGCGTTGTCCTCCAGGGTAAAGCCCGTGATCTTGGGCCCGGCCGCGTTCGTCGGGTAGCTGCTGCCCGCACATTCGAGCACGACGCCCTGCCCGTCAATCACATAGTAAATGCCCAGCACGCTAACGACGCCCATGCCCAGCCGCTCGTTGATGCGAATCGTCAGCCGGCCCTTGTAGTCAAAGTCATAGCCCTCGTATTCAATGTATCGGTTCTTTTCCAGGCTTTCCCGCATGTGCGTCACGGCATGGCCCAGCAGGTGGTCGCCAAGCTGGACACCGCTCTGTGTGATGACCTCTTCACTGAGCAGATTCCGGTTACCCACGACCATGATATCGCGCACGACGAGCACCTTGCTCAGCGTCAGCACCAGCAGAAGCGCCAGCGCGGCAGCGACGACGCCCGCCATCAGCATCGTCTGGCGCACCGCCTTGTTCCGTTTCCTTGGCCTCATGTCCGCTTTCCTCCATCGTCCGCCCGGCGGCGCTCCTGCCCGACGAGCGCGCGGCCGGAGCCGCGCGAAATGTTCAGCAGGATGCCGACCGCCGCCATGATCATCGTGATTGATGTGCCGCCCGCGCTGAAAAACGGCAGCGGCAGGCCCGTCGTGGGGAGTATGCCCGTGACGACGCCCATGTTGATAAACGCCTGCATGCCGATCATCGAGGTGATGCCCGCACCCAGCAGGCAGCCATAGCGATCCCGGCAGGAGAGGCTCACCCGAAGCCCGGCAAAGACAAATGCCGCAAACAGCGCGAGAACCGCCGTGCAGCCCAGAAGCCCGAAATCCTCGCCGATGATCGCAAAGATGAAATCCGACTCCGGATAGGGCAGATAGGCAAACTTCTGCCGCCCCTGCCCCAGACCCATGCCCAGCAGCCCGCCGGAGCCCAGCGCGATCAGCGACTGCGAGAGCTGATAGCCCTCGTCGCTCATCTTCGCGAACGGATCCCGGAAGGAAAGCAGACGCTCCCGCCTGTACGGCGCGCTCCAGGCGTAGAACGCGCCCACACCCAGGCCCATGACGCTCAAAAGCGCCATGTGGCGCTTTTTGAGTCCCGCGCAGAAGAGCATGATGAGCGCGCAGATCAGAATGCTGCCGCCCGTGGAGAGATTGGGCTGCTCCAGAATCAGCAGGAACATGACAGCCGGCACCAGCAGCATTGGCAGCACGCCGCCAAGCAGGCTGTGAAGCACCTCGGCGCGCCGGTCCAGCGCCCCCGCCATGAAGATCACCATCGCGTATTTTGCCAGCTCGGAGGGCTGCATGCTCAGCCCGAAGAGGCTGAGCCACCGCCGGGAGCCGTTGATGCTCACGCCGATGCCCGGGATGATCACCAGCACCAGCAGCAGCGCGCTCAGCGCCAGCAGCGCCAGCGTCACGCGGGGCTCACGATAGACCCGGTAGGGCACCCGTGAGAGCACAAGGCATGCGGCCGCGCCCAGCGCAATGCCGATCAGCTGCTTTTTGACCGCGGAGAGCGCGTCCCCGCTGGCCGCCCGCTGATAATACGTCGCGCTGAACAGCGTGATCAGCCCCAGCACGAGCAGCAGCGCCATGATCGTCACGACGGTCTTGTCGCAGCTGCGGCGCGTCTCCTCCCGTTCCACGCGCATACACGCTCACCTCCGGCCGCTTCAGTCTGTCCTCATTCGCAGCCGAAGGCGCGCGCTTCACAGCGCCATCACCTTTTCCTTGAACACCCTTCCGCGGTGCTCGTAGTCCGTGAACATGTCAAAGCTCGCGCAGGCCGGGGACAGCAGCACGCAGCCGCCCTTCTGCGCCAGCTTCCGGCAGGTTGCCAGGCAGAGGTCAAAGTCGTAGCCCGTCATCGTGTAGGCCGTGTAGCCAACGCGCTCAAGCGCCTCGCGGATCTGCTCCGCCGTATCGCCGATGAGCACGCAGTGCGCAATCTGCGGCGCCTCCCTGATCGTCTCGGCCAGCGGATCGAAGGAGACCTTCTTGTCGCTGCCGCCCAAAATGAGCACCGTCGGCCGGGTCATCGTCGCGATCGCCTTCTGCGTCGAATCGACATTGGTGCCCTTGGAATCATTGATCCAGGTCACACCATCCAGCTCGCGCACGGTCTCAATCCTGTGCTCCACGCCCTTGAAGGTGCGCAGCACCTCGCGCATCGTCTCCGCCGGAACGCCCAGCGCGCCGGTGATGCAGACCGCTGCCAGCGCGTTTTCCAGGTTGTGCGGCCCGGGGATGTAGACCTCGTCCGTCCGGCAGACGGCCTCGCAGCGCTCGCCCATCTTCAGCACGATGTAGCCATCCTCGACGTAGGCGCCATAGGGCACGGCCTCCTTGCGGGAGAACCAGGCGACGTGGCTTTTGAGCCCCTCCGCCATATTCCGGCAGGTCGCGTCGTCGTAATTGAAGACGGCGACGTCCTGCGCCGTCTGGTTGGCAAAGATGCGCCGCTTCATCGCGATATACACATCCATCGAGCCGTGGCGGACGATGTGATCCTCCGTGATGTTGAGCACGGCGCCGACCTTGGGGTGGAACGTGCTGATGCCCTCGCACTGATACGAGCTGACCTCGGCCACCGTGACGTCGTCGTCCCTGGAGATGCCGGCAGTCGCGGTGATCGGATAGCCGATGTTGCCCACGACGTGCGTCGTGCGGCCTGTCGCCCGGAAGAGCTCGCCCACCAGCGTCGTGGTCGTCGTCTTGCCGTTGGTGCCCGTGATGGCCACGAGCGTGCCGCGCGTCAGGCGCGCGCCCAGCTCCAGCTCACCGATGACCTCAATGCCCATGCGCTGCGCCTGCCCGATAAACGGTTTGGCCCAGGCGATGCCCGGGCTGACCACAACCAGATCCATGCCCGCAAGATGCGTCTCCGGCCCCTCGCCCAGCGCGAAGGCGCAGCCCAGCGCGCGCAGCTCCTCAAGCGCGCCGCCGAAGGATGCCTCGTCCTTCAGGTCGCTGATGGTGACCTTCGCGCCCTTTTCACAAAGGAGCTTCGCTGCGGCGATGCCGCTGCGGGCCATGCCGCAGACCAGCACCCGCTTTTCCCTGACGTCCATCATGATGATCCGCCTCCGTCTTTCGCTTTAAAGCACACCCAGCAGCGTCAGCACACAAAGCGCCGCCGTCGTCACCATGTACATGGCGACAATCTTCACCTCATGCATCCCGCAGAGTTCAAAGTGGTGGTGAATCGGCGCCATTTTGAAGACGCGCTTGCCGTGTGTCGCCTTGAAATAGGTGATTTGAATGATATCCGATACGCTGGACATCAGCATCCAGAACGCGATGAGCACGAGAATCAACGGCTGGCGCAGCAGCATCGCCGCGGCGACCACCGCGCCGCCGATGAACATGGAGCCCGTGTCCCCCATGAACATCTGCGCCGGATAAGCGTTGCGCATGAGGAAGGCCATGCAGCCGCCGCACATCGCCGCGCAGCCGACGCCGACACCGCCAATTCCCGCCGCACCGGCCATCACGGCCAGCGTCGCGAAGTCGACCATCGACACGCTCGTCAGCAGGCCATCAAGGCCGTCAAGCAGATTCGCGCTGTTGGTCGTGCCCACGATGATGAACATCATGATCGGGATATAGAGAATGCCCAAATCCCACTCCACGCGCAGGAACGGCACCTTGATCACCGAGCCGACCTGCGGATGGAAATAGCAGTATGCCGAAAACGCCAGCGCCAGAATCGTCTGGAAGAACATCTTCTGCCTGGCCGTCAGGCCGCCGTTCTTGCCGCGGCGGATCTTCGTCATGTCGTCCGCAAAGCCGATGCAGAGGTTGCCAAACGCCATGAGCAGCATGGCCAGCAGCATGTTTTGGGAAAACGGCTGCGCGTAGTCGTTGGCCACGAGCGCCGCGACGATGGCCGCTCCCGCGATCACAAGGCCGCCCATCGTGGGCGTTCCCTGCTTTTTTCTGTGCGCCTCCGGCGCCAGCTCGTAGATATTCTGCCCGAATTTGAGCTTATGCAGCACGGGCAGCAGCAGCTTGCCCAGCAGGCATCCCACCGCAAACGCGAGCAGCAGGGTCAGCATCATCCTTTGCATCGTTCATTCCTCCGCATTCTTTGCGCCTTGTCTGCGGCGCGCCTGTTTGTCGGGGCCGGCCTATGGCCAGCGGGCCGCGTCAGCCTTTGTTCTCTGCCTTGATCTCCTCAAGGAGCTGCGCGACGACGAGCTTCTCGTCAAAGGGGTGCTTGACGCCGGCGATGTCCTGATAGGTCTCATGTCCCTTGCCGGCGAGCACAATAATGTCCCCGCCCACGGCCATCTCCATCGCCTGGCGAATCGCCTCGCGCCGGTTCTCGATGACCTCATACTCCGCGCCCGTCGGGGCGATGCCCTTTTCAATCGCCGCGAGTATCTCCATCGGATCCTCAAAGCGCGGGTTGTCGCTGGTGAGGATGGAATAATCCGCCAGATGCCCGGCGATCTCGCCCATCATCGGCCGCTTGCCCTTGTCGCGGTCGCCGCCGCAGCCAAAGACCAGAATCAGCCTCCCCCGGCAGAATTCGCGCACCGTGCGCAGAATGTTGGAAAGCGCATCCGGCGAATGCGAATAGTCGAGGATCATCCGGTACGGCGTCGCCGTGCCGAGCATCTCCACGCGCCCCGGCACGCTCACGACCGCCTCAAGGCCCTTGCGGATATCCTCCAGCGAGACGCCGAGGATCAGCGCGCAGGCGGCAGCCGCCAGGGCGTTATAGACGTTGAACATGCCCGTGAGCAGCAGATGAATGCGCTCGGTATGCAGGTTGCGCAGATTGAGCGTAAAGGATACGCCCGACTCCGTGATTTCGATGTCACGCGCAAAGAGATCCGCCTGCTGGCTGATGCCGTAGGTCAGCAGCGGGCAGCTCAGGCCCTTGCAGACCTCGGCCGCCGTCTCCTCGTCGACATTGACCGCCGCGTTGCGGGCCATGCCCTCGCTGAAGAGCAGGCGCTTGGCCTCAAAGTAGTTCTCCATCGTGCCGAAGAAATCGAGATGATCCTGCGAGAGATTGGTATAGGCCGCCGCCTCGAAGGTCACGCCGGCCAGCTTGCGCAGGTAGAGCGCATGGGCCGAAACCTCCATGCAGACCACCTGCACGCCCGCGTCCGCCATGATGCGCAGAATATCGAACATCTCAATCGGGTCGGGCGTCGTCAGATGGCTGGGCAGCTTCGTCGTACCGGCGATGCAGCCCGTCGTGCCGATGATGCCGCAGCTGATGCCCGCCGCCTCAATGATGCTCTTGAGCAGGTAGGTCGTGGTCGTCTTGCCCTTCGTGCCGGTCACGCCAATGAGGCGCAGGCGGCGCTCCGGATGGCCGTTAAACGCGCTGGCGATGCGCGTCATCGCGGCGCGCACGTCCGTCACGACCACCTGCGGGCAGTCAATCGGAAGCTCCCGCTCCACGACCAGCGCCGTGCATCCATTTGAAAGCGCCTGCGGCGCAAAATCATGCGCGTCGACGCGCCCGCCCCGGATGCAGAAGAACAGGCCGTCCCTGCATTTCGCCCGCGAATCTGCCGTCAGCACCCCGATGGGCGTATGCTCCCCGGAGGTGATCTTCACCAGCTCCGGCATTCCCTTCGTCAATGTCGCAAGATCCATCGTCATTCCTCCATTGTTTGCTCTACGGCACCTCAAAGGTTACCGTCACCGCGGTACCCGCCGCCGCGTAAGCCCCTGCCGGCGGACGCTGCCGCACGGCCATGCCGTCGCCCTGCGCGTCAAGCTCCAGACCGCTTTGCCGCAGCGTCTGCGCGCTCTCCCGTACAGGCAGGCCGATCACGTCGGGTACCTGCGTATATTCCCCGGCCGTCGGCGCGCTGATGCCCGTCACATAGAGCATCGCGCAAAAGCCCTCCGACACCGTCGTTCCCGGCGGCGGAAGCTGGCCGGTTACCAGCGAATTCGTTCCATCCGTCACGCTGTCGATCCCCAGCTCCCGCAGGATCGCCCGCGCATCGGTCACGTTCATGCCCGTCACGTCGGGCATCGTCACCCTGTTCCGCTGCGCGCTGCCGTCCGTCTTCGGCACGCCCAGCAGCGGCAGAATTTCTGAAAAAATCTGCGCGGCAAAGGGTGCCGCCGTCGTTCCTCCGTAATCCGGCTGCACCTGCGCCTCGTCCACGATCACCAGCAGCGCCACCTTCGGGTTTTCCACAGGCGCAAAGCCTACAAACGAGCCGATGTGCAGGTTGCGCACGATCTGCCCGTCCCGGTAGATCTGCGCCGTGCCGGTCTTGCCGCCGACGCTGTAACCGTCGACCTGCGCGTTCTTGCCGCCGCCCTCCGAGACGACGCTGCCCAGCAGCTCGCGCATCGTCCGGCTCGTCTCCTCGGTAATCGGGTTTGCCGCCACGGCCGGCGCGGTCGTCTCCAGGACGTCGCCGTCCTCGCTCAAAATGGCCTCCACCAGATAAGGCTTCATCAGCCGTCCCCCATTGACCACCGCGCAGGCCGCCGTGATCATCTGAATCGGCGTCACCGCGACGCTCTGCCCAAAGCCGATGCGCGCCAGATCGACATTCTTGACCCGGCCCGCGGGAATCAGAATGCCGGATGCCTCGCCGTACAGATCGATGCCCGTCGCCGAGCCCAGCCCGAACGCATGGAGATACTGATAAAAGCGCTCGCTGCCCAGCCGCAGCGCGATCTGCGTGAAGACGGGGTTGCAGGAGTTTTGAAGCGCCTGCTTCATCGTCTCCGCGCCGTGCGGCGCGCCCCAGCAGCGCACCGTGCTCCCGTCGACCGTGATGCGCCCCGAGCAGTAAAAGCCCTCCTGCGGGCTGGTCGCGCCGCAGTCGATGGCCGATGCCGCCGTGAGCATCTTGAAGGTCGAGCCCGGCTCATACACGTCGCTCAGCGTCGTGATGCGCATGAGCTGCGCGAGCCGCTCGACATCCTCCCGCGGCGGATCCGCCGGGTCATAGGTCGGGTACATCGCCATCGCCAGCACGGCGCCCGTGTTGACGTCCATCGCAATCGCCTGCACGCTCTGCGCCTCGTTGACCTGCGCGCATTCCCGCACAGCCCGCTCCACGGCGGCCTGCACCTCGCGATCGACCGTCAGGCGGATGGTCTTGCCCGCGGTCGCGGGGACATAGAGCGTCACGCCGTCGGGCAGCGTTCTCGCCCGCGCGTCGACTTCCGTCACCAGTCTGCCCGGCTCACCGGCCAAGACATCCTCATAATACAGCTCCAGCCCGCTCTGCCCGACGCCATCCACATTGCAAAGGCCCAGCACCTGCGACAGGAGCGTACCCATAGGATACCACCTGCTGACGTCTTCGTCAAATACCAATCCACTCAGACGCTGCGCATCCGGATCCTTTTCGCTCAAAAGAATGGCGCGCAGCCTGTCCGCGTCCTCTCGCTGCACCTGACGCGCCAGCGTCACCGTCGCCGCCGAGGTGTTTTGTAGCTTCCTGAGGATCGTCTCCGCCGACAGTCCGAGCTCGCGCTCAAGCACCTGCGCCAGCCCCTCCGGGTCGCTGACGTCCCGTGTGCGCGCACTGAGGATAAAGCTGGTGACCGACTGTGCCAGCAGCCGCCCGTTCGTATCGACGATGTCGCCGCGTCTTGCCGCGACAACGCCGCTGCGTGTCCATTGCTTCATGCCCCGCTCTGTCAGCTCCTGCGCGCGGAACACCTGCAGGTTCAACAGGCGTGCAAAGACGCAAAGAAAAAGGAGAAAGAATCCGCCGGACAACAGAACCAGCCGCTTTCGTACGGTGGCTCCCGGTGACCGCAAGCCCTCTCACTCCCCAATATGCAACACGTCAAGAAGCCCCAGCAGGATGTCAAGCATGCCCAGCTTCGGCTTTTCCTGTTTCTGTACTGTATTGGCTGCTCCGTCCTCCCCTGTCTGAATGTAGATCGTCCGGATTTCGGCGCGCTCCGGCCGGAGCATGCCCAGCTCGTTCTGCGCCAGGTTGCGGATGCGCTCCCCATTTCTGGCCAGCTCCAGCTGCTGCTCGAGTTTCTCGTTTTCCTTCTCGATGGCGATGGTCTTGCTCTGGTAGGATGCAATGCTGTTTTGAAGGTTGACCGCCGTCACCATCTTCTGTCCCCAGGCCGCGAGGATCAGCAGGATTGCAGCGCCGATGACGATGCAGGCCGCCACGTCGCCCTTGGCCCTGCCAGCCTCCCGTGCCAGACGGTCGATTACGCCCTCCCTCTGCGGCGCGCGGCGCGTGCGCAGCTCCTGCTGCGGCGCGGCCGTCTGCACAGCCCCGCTCTCAAACAGCGGCGTCGGCGTATCGCGCCAGGGACGCTCCACGCGATAGCCCGCGCGGTTGTGATCAAGCAGCTCCTCCTGGCGAGAGCCCGCCGGCACCTTCGCAATATACAGCCGGTTTTCCTCCCCCTGCGCGCCATGCCGGTAGCCGGAGGACGCATATTTCCCACGCGCGCTTTTCACGTTCGTCATCAGTGTATTCACCTGCCTTTCCTTCAAGAACCGGCGCGCCCGCCGGATGCGTTTCGCCGCCGGTGCTCAGGCGCTCCGGGCGGCATCACTGCGGATACTTTTCATAGACATAGTCCGCCAGTGTGTCGAACTGAGCCTCCGTCTCCGCCTCCATCCTGGCATAGACCTCGGCATCCCAGATCTCGATGTAATGATTCAGCCCGACAAACACGATATCGCGCGTCAGGCCGATTTTGGCTCGAAGCTTCGCCGGAATGAGCACTCTGCCCTGGGCATCCATGCTGTTGCCCGAAAAGGAGACGCTCATCAGGTAGCGCTCATATTGCAAACCGATTTTGTCCATCGGGTTGATCTGCGAGAGCCGTTCAAGCTGCCTGTCCCAAATCTCCTTGGGATAGATTGCCACGGCTGTCTTGTTGGGGTTGATCGTGATGGTGAAATCCTCTCCCAGCGCATCACGGTAGGAGGCGGGGATGATGACGCGGCCCTTGCCATCGAGGGAGTGGTCAAACGAGCCCGAAAATGCCAGATGAGCCATGTTTGACATCCCTCCTTCCCCAAACTAACCACTTCGCTCCCTTACTTGTCTACTTTACACCATTTATCACCACTTTTCAAGCACCTTGCCGATGAAGATTTTGCTAAATCACCCGACCGTCCGTAACATTTACGTAACAAAACGCTGCGGCAGGTTTTCCCCGCCGCAGCGTTTCCTCGATGCTTCTGCATGTCTTTTCACTTTTCCTGAAAGCTTTGCGCCGCTTTCCACGGGTTCTTCCCCGGTGCTGACGATAGATCAGCAGACAAAAAAAGAAAGCGCTTCTCAGAAGCGCCTTCCCTGTCTATTCTTCTTCGGGCGTGACCTCCAGGAGCCTGAACCCGAGCGCGTCGCAGGAGACCAGGTCATAGCGAACGCCCTGGTACCCGCCGGAAAAGCCGCGCTGCACGCTCTGTCCATGCAGATGTCCGTAGACACAGCGCCTGACGCCATAGTCACTGAGCAGCCGCGTGAATGCCGTGCCGGTTCGCAGGTTTTCCGGCAGCAGCGGCGGATAGTGCATCATCGCCACGATGCTGCGCCCCTGCGAAAGGCGCCGTGCCTCCTTGAGCGACATCTCCAGCCGCATGGCCTCGCGGCGGTAGAGCTTTTCGTCCTTCTCCTGGGCTCCCGCGGCGGGCGGTATCGTCCAGCCCCGCGTTCCGCAGAAGACGTATGGCCCGATCGCGCAGGCGTCGTTCTGCACGGCGATCATGTTTTCGGGCAGGCAGGCACGCAGCTGCGTCAGCGAGGACCACCAATAGTCGTGGTTGCCGCGCAGGATGAGGATCCTGCCCGGCAGCCCGCCAATGCGCCGCAAGTCCTCGACCGCCGCGCCCAGCTGCATCGCCCAAGAGATATCCCCGGGGATGAGGACGACATCCTCCTGCGTCACACGCGCGCGCCAGTCCTCGCTGATGCGCTCAAAGTGGTTTTCCCAGTGCGAGCCAAAGACGTCCATCGGCTTTTTGTCGCCACCCGGCAGATGCAAATCACCGATCGCGAATATCCTCACGCCTTCACCCCGCTATGCCCCCGAACGGTTCAGTTTTCCTCGTCCTCGTCATCCTCGTCGTCGGCTTCCTTGCTCTTTTCCTCTTCCAGAGAAATCTGCTCGCCGATCTCCTCGGGCATATCCTCAGGAAGAGCCTCAAGCTCGATCTCCTCCATCTCGGAGACATCCTCCATGTCCAAAGACACGTCAGGGTTCTCCTGCTCCTCGATGGCGTCGTCGCGCAGGCCCTGCTGCTGGTTCATTTCCTTGTAGCACATGTAGCAGACGTCCTTGCCGGGCATCACGGGGTTTTCGTTGCAGATCGAGCAGAGCTCGAACGGATCGTCGTGCGCCTCGCCCTTCATTTCACGCTTGCACACCGGGCAGTAAAGCTCTTCCTCCCGGATGTAGTTGAGTTCGCACCGCGGACATTTGATAAAGCCCATAGGCCAATCCTCCTGATTATGCTTCTATTCCGTATATTTCCTTGGCAGAGCGCTGCCAATTCTATTGCTGTTTTTTTCAATCTGCGCTACACTGCTGTTCGGCCAGAGGCCAAGACAACCAAGGAGGTACTCCCATGAAGCACACAGCCAAAATCATGAAGCACCTGTCAGCGCCGGTTCTCGCGCTCGCGCTGCTCTGCCTTCCGGCCTTTCAGGCAACTGGCACGGCAGACGCCGCGTTCGACGCACATTATACATCAGCTTTCCTGTCAGCGCAAGAGCAGAGCGCAGGAAATCTTCTGAATTCTGACCGCGCGCGCTACGGCCTGCCCGCGCTGACGCTCGATCCCGAGCTCTGCCGGATCGCGCGCATCAAATCCCAGGACATGCGCGACAACCAGTATTTCTCACATACCTCTCCGACATACGGCGACGTGCGCGCCATGCTCCGGCATTTCGGCTATGCCTTTGAGGCGGCAGGCGAGAATATCGCGCACCACCGGGACGTCGAGAAGGCGCAGGCGGCGCTGATCTCCTCCCCCGCGCACAGGCGCAACCTGCTCAGCAGCGCCTACACGAGAGCCGGCATCGGCATTGTGCAGGACAAAAACGGCATTTATCTGACGCAGATCTTTTGCCGCTGAAGCATTCCTCGCACCGCATGCGCACATGCGCAAGCGCACCCAGCCCGCGACGCTCCCTTGCGGGCAGCACGGCTGCCTCCAGGGGCGTGAGCGCCGCAAGGAAGACGACGTCCCTGCTCTGCGGGCGTGCGAAGCCTTGATTTCGTTGTCTCATGATCAATCCCTCCCGGTTCATCCTATGCCGGAAGGGATTTTTTGCGCGGTCAATCTGCCCTACTCAAGCAGATGAAGCAGCAGGCGGTCAAGCGCCGCGTCGTCGCGCATCGCGCCGCGCTTGATATCGTAGTCCGTCTCCACGCACAGGCGAACACAGGCCTCCATCTGCGCCGCCGTGCGTTTTCCGCTCTGACGCAGCAGCCGCGTCACGGCAAAGGGCGGCGTGCCCAGCGCCTTCGCCATCTGTGCCTGCGGCACACGCTCCTCGCGCATCGCGCACAGGTACATGAGCTGGCGGTAATGGCGCGTGATCATCGCAAGAATGCCGATTCGCTGCTCCCCCGCGGAAAGCAGCACGTTCAGCAGGGAAAACGCCTCCCGCGCTTTGCCCGCCGAGAGCGCATCCGCCATGGCAAAGACCGTGCTCTCCGCCGTGTGCGTCGCGACGGCCTCAATGTCCTCACCCGTGATGCTGTCCCTGTCCGCCGCGTAGGCCGCCAGCTTGGCCAGCTCGCCGCCAAGCAGCGTCAGGTCTCGCCCGCTGGTAAAGGCGAGCGCTTCGCAGGCAGCCCTGTCCATCCGCTTGCCCAACGGGCGGAGCTGCTGATTCATCCATTTAAACAGACTCACGTCGTCGAGCGTGTCAAAGCTGACCGCGCCGGGCATCGCGGCGAGCGTTTTGGCGAGCTTCTTGCGCTTGTCGATTGCCTCGCCCGCGTCAAAGACCAGGCAGGTCGTCTGCGGCACGCGCGGCAGATAGGCGCACAGTGCCTCGCTCTCCTGTGCCTCGTCCTTGACCTTTCCCGCTGCAAGCAGGGCGCAGTCGCGCACGATGATCAGCCTGTAATCGCTCATCATCGGGAGCGTCTCGCAGCTTTCGATAATCTGCTGCGCTGTCGGCGAAGAGAGCACGGTTCTGTTCATGCTCTCCAGCCCCGGCGCCATCGTCTTTTTTTCCAGCGCGGCGAGCGCGCTGCGCCGGATGAACGCCTCTGGCCCGTAGAACAGGTAGACGTTATTCACCTTCCCCGCCTTGAGCGCATCAAAGAATGCCCATTGATCCATCGCTCATTCCTCCACCATGCCCGGATTGCGCATCAGCGCGCCGCGCAGCTCGACGCCGCCGGAGGGAAGCTCGCGCTGCCTTCCCTCAAAGAAAAGCCTCACGCGCTGCGCTCCGCCGCCCTCCGTGAGCGTGTTGACCATCGCGTAGACCGCGATCCGCTCCTGCTGCGCGTCAAGTGAAGAAAGCGCCTGCGCAAAGCGCTCCGACAGGTTGACGAGGATCTCGTCCTCCCCGGTGTATATCGCGAGCACGTCCTGCTCGGTCAGCTCCCGCGGCAGAGCGAAAACGCCCTCCTCCTGCGACAGGCGCATCAGGCTCGCCAGCCGCTCGCGCGGGTCGCCCTGTCCGTTCTGCGCGGCGGCGCGGCTGACCCGGCGCAGCCTCGTGCCGTCCGTTCCCTGGGCGTAGAGCACGCAGGACGCACCCAGATACGCGGCAAAGTCTGCGCGCGTTGCCAGAGCGCTCCCCAGCACAATCTCCCGCCCGTCCGGGGTTTCCTCCGCCCGAAAGCCGGAAAGGCTTTCCTCGCCGATGACGATTCGCAGGCCCTCCACGCCGGGGATAAACCCCATCAGCGTATCGGTCAGCATCGCCGCATAGATCGCGCGCGTCAGCCCTGCCTCCTCAAGCGCGTCATCCAGCATCGCGCTGAAGCGGATCTCGATTGCCCGGTAAGCGCCGTCCTCCGTCCAGACAATCTCCGGCATCTCTTCGATGTAGCGCATCGGCGCGGGAACCGGCTGCACGGCCAGCGCCATATCCGTCCCCCGGCCCAGCTCGCCAAGCAGCGTGTAGAGCGAATCGATCGCTGTCCCCGTCGCGACATCGACGCTGCGCACCTCCGGCAGAATGAACCGGCCATCCGCCGTGGGGAAATACAGCGTCGCCAGGCGCGTCACGCGCGCGCCGCTCTGGCGCTGCTCCTCCAGTCTGGCGTATTTGGCCGCCGTGTCGGAGTCGTCCGCGCGCGTCAGCGTGCCCACGGAGACCGTCGCGCCCAGATCCAGTCCCTCCTCCCGGCCGCCAGCCAGCACATTGACATAAGAAATCTCCGCAAACTCCGTCAGCGTGTTCGTCACGGCCTGCCGGACGGCAAACAGCTCCTGCGGCCCGAGCTCGCGCACGCGCGCAGGCAGATCGACCGTCGCGATGCCGCCGGAAACCTCCAGCCGCCGCACGGCGTTGGGCTGGCCCATGTCCGGCCACTGCACGCCGAACGCCTCCGCCTCCTCGGCATACGGGCCGTCCAGCAGCGCGCAGAGCGCCGCCTCGGAGCGGCTCATGCCGCCCTCCACCGTGATCCGCCTTGACACCGGGATCAGCGTCGTGCCGTCCTCATGAAGAAAATAGAGCGTGACAATCTGCGTCCGCTCCGCCCAGGCATCCTCCTGCGGCGCCTGCGGTCCTTCCGAAAATGGCGCCTGCGCCAGGTCAGTCATCGGCCGCTCCTCGACGCCCGCCATGCAGCCGCCAAGCAGCAGCGCCGCCATCAGAAGCGTTCCCGCGAGCGCTGCGCGTCTGTCCTGCTTTCCTGTCATCTCCGTCATGCCTCTCCCCGTACCGGTCAATCGCGAATCACCAGCGATTCAAGCGTCGAGGGCGTCATCGCCCAGTTGTCCGCCGAGCGCACCAGCGCGACCGATTCGCGCACAATCTGCGCGTCTCCGCCCGTTGTCGAGCGCAAAGACGCATCGAGCACGACCGTCGCCGTCCGGCCATCCAGCGAAACGGTTCCCTGCGAAATCGTATAGTCAAGCAGCGAAACGTCCGCCCGGCGCATCTGCGCCTCAAAGTCGCTCAGCGTCAGAAGCTGCCCGCCGCTCTCCGGCGTCAGCAGCTGATAGACCTGCGCCCAGTCGCGCGCCTGCCAGCCCTCCAGAATCAACGCCATGGCGCGCTGCGGCGTCAGCAGCACGGCTTCGTCCCGCGAGCAGGCGCCCAGCACCACCGAGGGATTCGTCTGCTCACGGTCAAAGCAATACAGCGGAACGCGCTCCGGCGCGTCGTCGTCCGTCTGCGCAATCATGAGCTGCACGCGCTGATAGCGACCGCCCTCCGTCAGCGAGAGCACGAGGGACTGCACCGCCAGTCGTCTGCGCAGCGCCGCCTCCTCCTGCCAGCTTTCCAGATCCTCCCAGTCCTGCGGCGCGCCGTCCGGAGCGCCCAGAAACGCGCGGCTGAGCGTGACAAACGCCGTCGTGCCCTCGCCCGTGACGGAGAGCACCTGCGTTCCCTTCGGGAAAAGCGCCGTCAGCTGTCCATGCAGCGTGTCCGGCCCCGCGACAAGCTCTTCGACGATGCTCCGGGCCACGGTCTGGTCGCGCGTGATATCGAGCGCCATGCTCTGCGCGCCCAGCAGCTCTGTCTGCCGGTAGCGGAAGTAGAGCGTCACATTCATCGTGTCGTTGGCGGGCCGGGTGCCCAGCAGATGCGAAAAATCCGGCTCCTGCGTCGCTGTGGGCGCCGCCTCGCTTCCCTGCGCCGCCTCCTCCAACCCTGTCCGGACAGCCTGCCACAGGCTCCGGCGAATCTGCGGCTGCGTCAGCACACAGAGCGCGAGCGTCAGCATCAGGCAGACAACGATCTTCTTCAAGCCGTCTTTCCCTCCCGTCTCACTTGACCGGCAGCTGCACGATAAAGGTCGTGCCCTTGCCCGGCTCGGACTGCACCGTCACCGAGCCCGCGTGCAGCCGCACGATCTGCTGCACGATCGACAGGCCAAGGCCCGTGCCGCCCGTGTCCCTGGAGCGCGCCTTGTCCACGCGGTAAAAGCGGTCAAAGACGTGCGGCAGGTCCTCCGGCGGAATGCCGACGCCCGTGTCCGTGATCTCCAGCACGGCGTCGCGCCCCTCCCGCCGCAGGGAGACATCGATCCTCCCGCCGTCGGGCGTATACTTGATGGCGTTCTCCATAATGTTGTAGCAGACCTGCGCCAGCTTGCCCGGGTCGGCAAACATCTCACAGCCGTCGGCAATCGACGTCTCCAGCGTCTGGGCGCGCTTCTTTGCCAGCGGCGCCAGCCGGCGCACGGTCTCGCGCACGGTCTCCGAAAGGAGCATCCGCTCGCGGCGCAGCTTGAGCTTGTGGCTGTCGATGTGAACGAGCGTCAGCAGATCCCCGACGACCGAGGAGAGGCGGTCGATCTCCTTGTCAATGTCGCCCAAAAACTCGCGGCGCAGCGCCGGGTCCATCTCGTCCTGATACATCATGGATTCGACGAGGATCTTGATGGTTGTCAGCGGCGTCTTGAGCTCGTGGGAGGCGTTGGAGACAAACTGGTTGCGCGCCTCGTCGAGGTTATGAACCTGCTCGCTCATCTGGTTGAACGCCTCGGCAAGCTGCGCCATCTCGCCCCGGCCCGGAACATGGACGCGGTGCTGATAGTCGCCCCGGGTCATGCGCTCAATGCCCGCGCTCAGCTCCGCGACCGGGCGCGTGACGATGCCGGAAATCAGGCCCGCAAGCAGCAGCACGACCGCCAGCGCCGCCAGCGAGATGGCGATCATCCTGTCGCGCAGGGAGATCAGCGAATCGACCGTTTCCTGCACGGAGACGATCAGCAGCAGCGCGCCGTCCGCGCCGGTCTCCCCGAGCGCCTGCACGAAGCAGCCCCGCCAGATGCGGCCCGTATCCCGCCTTGTCAACCTGTCGAACACGGAGGGCGCCTGCGTCTGCCCGCCGCCATCCTGCAAATGAAAGCCATAGGCCGCGTCCGCCCCGCCCGTGATGACCTCGAAGACCTCGGAAAGCGCCAGCCTCGTGCCGCAGCGCTCATCGAACGTGTCAAACTGCACCTTGCCGTCGCCGTCCACGATCAAAAGGCGGCCGCCGCTTTCACGGGCCGCCTGCAAAAGCCGGGCGTAAAACGCATCCGCCGTCTCGCTCGCAAGCCGGCTGCTCAGCGCCCCGGCCAGCTCCGCCGCCTCCGTCTTCTGACGGCGGACCGTGTCCTGAAAAAGAGAATCGCTGACCAACCGGATCGTCGACGCGGCCACCGCATAGAAGGACACGCCGATTACCAGCAGGAAAGCGATCAGTATTTTGGTTCGGACGGAGTAAAACGGGTTAGTCTTTGTCCGTAAAATAATAACCCACTCCCCATTTGGTCAGGATGAATTCCAGCCGGGCATTGTCGCGCTCAATCTTCTCGCGCAGGCGGCGGATATGTACGTCAACCGTGCGCATGTCGCCCATGTAGTCGTATTTCCAAACCGTCTCCAGCAGCTCCTCGCGGCTGTATACCTTGCCCCTGTGCGTGATGAGCAGCTGAAGCAGATCAAACTCCTTGGCTGTCAGGCGCACAGGCTCGCCCGCCAGCGCGACCGTCCGGCTCTGGCAGTTGACCTCCAGGTCGTGAACCCGCACGACGCGCTTCTCCTCGAGCGCCTCGTGCGAAGGCTGGCTGCGGCGCAGAATCGACTTGATGCGCGCCTTGACCTCCAGAATATTGAACGGCTTGGTCATGTAGTCATCCGCGCCATACTCGAGGCCCAGAATCTTGTCCATGTCCTCGCCCTTGGCCGTCAGCATGATGATCGGCACGTTGGAGCGCTCGCGAACACGCTGGCACACCTCGATGCCGTCCAGACCGGGAAGCATCACGTCCAGCAGCACCATATCATAATTATCGGAAAAAACCTTGGACAGCGCCTCTTCTCCGTCCATCGCGGAATCCGTCAGATATCCGTCCTGCTCCAGGCTGAATTTAAGCCCCTTGAGGATCAGCGGCTCATCATCCACCAGCAAAATCTTCTTCGGCATTGCGTCATTCCCCATTTACCTGCGCCTGCGGGCGCGCATTTCGATAGAAACTGAATATGAATCTATTGTAACGCACAAGCCCGTTAAAAATCAAGATGTCGGAAACACTTTTTTGGCCTTTTTGTAACATTCTGCATTTAGCGACACATTTTCGCAATATTATGCCCGCAGACGCGCGTCCGCTCTGTACAATCGCGTCTAAAAGTGGTATAGTAAGAAGAAACTTTATGCTTTTTATGTCCAGATGAATCCGGCGCGTGCCGGGAACTGATAGATGGAGGGAACCCCTTGTCCCAACGCCTGCTTGCGCTGCTGCTGTGTCTGGCGCTGACGCTCGCCGCCTTCTCCCCCGCCAGCGCGGAAGAGGAGGAGCGGCGCTTTGTCGCGCCCGAGCTACCAGCGGACGCCATTCCCTACGACGAAAGCCACCCCGAGCTGCTCGACGCAGACATGCTCTACGCCCGCAGCGCGATCCTGATCGAGGCGGATACCGGCGAGGTGCTCTTTGAAAAGAACGCCGACGAGATCATGTATCCCGCCTCGACGACCAAGATCATGACCGCCTACATCGCTTTGCAGATGAGCGACCTTGACAACGACGTGGTCACGGTCTCCCAAAACGCGATTGACCTCGTGCCGGAGGGCTATCAGAAGGTGCCACTGGTCGCGGGCGAGCAGGTGCCGATGCTCGACCTGGTCTCCGCGATGCTCGTCATCTCCGGCAACGAGGCCGCCAATGCCATCGCCGAATACCTCAGCGGCAGCGTCGAAGCCTTCGCCGGCCTCATGAATCAGACGGCGCAAATGCTGGGCTGCTCGGAGGACACGCACTTCACAAATCCCTCCGGCGTTCAGGATGTCAGCCATTATACGACGGCGCGCGACCTGTCCATCATTGCGCGCGCCGCGATGCGCGACGAGCGCTTCGCCTCCATCGTCAGACAGACGACCTACGACATGCCCGCCACCCAGAAGGAGGATGGCTCCGCCGGGCATCCCAGGCGCACGCTCGTCGGCGCCACGCGCATCCTCGATCCGTCGAGCGAATACTACTATCCCTACGCGACGGGCGTCAAGACGGGCTTCACCATCGACGCGGGCTACTGCTTTGTCGGCGCGGCGAGCAACGGCAGCATCGACCTGATCTCCGTCGTCCTCTACGACGGCGACACCCGCCGCTACATCGACACGAAGCGCCTCTTTGAATACGGCTTCACGCAGATCGAGTCGATCAGCCCCGAATCGCTCTACGCCGAGTCCCCGCGTGTCATCGACATCACGGGCTTTTCCCTGGATGACGAAAAGCACGGCGAGCTGACCCTCGGCATCCGCGCGGTCGACCCGGAGAAGGACATGACGATCATCGGCAATTCCGCAACGATCGACCTGCTGCGCGAGAATTTCAGTCAGGTCTCCTCGATCGAGTGGACGCGCGCGTTCCAGGCCCCCGTCAACGTCGGCGACGTCATGGGCATCCTGACCTTCTACTCCGAAAACAAGGGCACGGCTGAGTATGAGCTCGTCGCCACGCGCTCCATCGCCGCGCGCGAGGACGCCCCGCCCACGCTCGCCCAGATTGAGGCCTACACCGCGGCGGACGAAAACCCCTGGCCCCGCTTCTCCTGGGACGATCTCGTGCCCCCCGCCGCCTTGCTGCTCGCGTGCTTCCTGCTGATCCGCTTCGTGCGCAGGCACAGGCACAAGCGCGCCCGGGCCCCGAAGATCAAGCCCATCAAGACCAAATACCTGCGCTGACGCTCTGGCCCTCCTCCGGTTTTCATGCGGAGGAGGGCCGTTTCTTCTGCCGTTTTTGCAAAGCAGCCCTCCCGCCGCAGGCCCGATGGCCAAACCCGCAGCAGGAGGGCGCTTTTTCTGTTTTCCAGAATCCGTCCGGCATCCCGGTCAGGCGTAGAGAATCAGGGCGATCATCTCGACGGGCTCCTCGCCGATGCACGCCAGCCCATGCCCCTCGCCCGGCGCGCAGTAGGTCACGTCGCCCGCTCCGATCTCCACGATCGTGCCGTTGTCGTTGTAGCGGCCCCGGCCGCTGAGGATGTAATAGGTTTCGCTGTCCCCGTTGTGGATATGGAAGCCGATCTCGCTGCCCGGGTATACGGTCGTATGCCCGAACACGCGGCCCTTGTGCCCCATCTCCGGATCGCCGTTGAGAATGCTGCGCACGGTGATCTCTCCAACGCCGTGAAACGGCGCGGGCTTTCTGACGGTTTCCTTCTCGCTGCTTCTGCGAATCATGTCAATTCCTCCCTGTTCTGCCGCCCGGGCGTTTGCCGCGCCCGCGAAGGACGGCTGATTTCTGCGTCCATTGTATCACGTCCGCCAACGCGGTTCAAGCCGGAAGCGGATGAACTGCAGGAGGGGGCAGGCTGCCGGGCACAAAAAAAAGAACCCATGCCCGGTCAGGAACATGGATTCATTTGGCTCCCCAGGTAGGGCTCGAACCTACAACCCTTCGGTTAACAGCCGAATGCTCTGCCATTGAGCTACTGAGGAATGCGTCTGTTTTTCAAGAACGGGGTTATTATACCTCCGTTTTTCTCCGCTGTCAAGGCCTATTTGAAGTTTTTTTGCATCCTCCGTCCAATTTCTGAAAAGGGCCGCGCGGGCTGCTCAGCGTTCGCGCGGCTCGTTCTGTTTGAGTTCAGGCAGAAGGTAGGTCTGCATCTGCCGCACCAGCTCCTTGGTGTAGCGGCAGACATATTGCGGGACAATCTCCGTCGATCCCGTCTCCGCCACCAGCGCAGCGGGACAAACATGACAGATGTTTTGAAGCGGACATCTCAGGCATTCCCGCGGATAGACGACATGCCCGGTCGCCTCCACGAGCTGTTTCCAGCAATCCGCAAAGCCGTGCTCAAGCAGGCTGAACCTCGGCTCATCCAGCATGCCGCAGGGAATCATTTCGCCCTTCCATGTGAGCCAGAAGCCGCTTCGCCCGGTATGGCAGGTAAACCCCTTTCCGTTCACGCCCGGCATTCTGGGCGGCGTCAGGAGCCTCGTCAGCGTTCGGGCGACGGACCGCTTCATCTCCTCCTCGTTCATCTGATGCCGGTAGGATTCAAACATGAGCTGCGCCGCGCGCTCCGGCCCAAGGCGCACCTGCTGCTGCGCGCTGATGCCCCGGCGAAGCGCCGGGAACATGTAGGTCGCGGGCTGGAGCGGAACCCCCACCCGCTTGGCAATCGCGAACAGCTCCGGCAGATCGGCGGCATTGTCCTCCGTCACGCTGCATGTAAATCGGAACGGCACGCCGCGCGCCTTGAGCAGCTCCGCCGCGCGCATCACCTGCGAAAAGCCCCTGGGATTGCGGCAAAGCTCCCCATAGGTCGCGTCATCCTTGCCATACAGGGAAATGCTGATGCGCCGGCAATAGCTCTCCGCGAAAAAGTCGGCCCATTCCTCGTCGATGAGCGTGCCGTTTGTGTTGACGGAGAGGATGATGCCCATCTGCTGCAAGCCCCGATAGAGGCGCTTGAATTCCGGGTAGAGAAGCGGCTCTCCGCCCGTCAGCAGCAGATTCATCACGCCCATATCCGCCGCCTGCCGCGTGATGGTCAGCCATTCATCGCAGCTGAGCATCCGCCCGGCCCTGTCCATCTCCTCCCGGCTCATGCGGACATAGCACATCTTGCAGTCCATGTTGCACACGGGCAGCAGCTCGATGCAGCCGCCGAAGGGCGTATAGGCCCGGTCCGCCTTGTCCCGCAGCGCCTTCTCCGCGTCGTTTTCAACCTCGTAAAGCTCCATCCGCGCTCAATCCTCCAGTTTTTCGCCGTACAGATATTGGTGCAGCGTTTCCACCGCGCTCCTATTCATCGTGCAGTTCAGCTGAACAATGCGCGTCTGTCCGACCAGCTCCTCGATCAGCTCCATGGCAGTAACCACATATCGCTCAACGCTGGGCACCATCATCTGGCTGAAAAGCTGCGTCACGCGCTGTATGGGGCTGAGCTCCTGAACGCTGTCCATCTCCGAGCGGCGCACAACGACAATCGCCGCAATCCGAAGCGCCTTCTGCTCGCATCGCATGGAGCTTCCATACAGAGGGAAACCGCAGGCATACCAGCCGTCCTCCGTCCTCTGCAAAAGCGTTCTGTCTCCGTTCAAATCGGAAACATCCTTTGCAAAGCTGTGCCAGAGATCCGTCTGCGTCGTCTTGCCCGTGCCGCTGGGCGCGGTAAAGAGAATCGCTTTGCCGCGGTATTCAATGCTCGCCGCATGGAGAATCAGCGCCTGATTGCGAAGCATCAGCTTTTCCAAATGAATCTGATACCAGGGGCGAAAGGAAGCCCGAAAAAGCGCCTGTCTCCCCTCTTCCACAAGGATCGTCACGCTTCCGTCAGGATGAAGCCCGCTGACGGAGAGCCATTGTCCCTGCTGTGCAAACGCGCGGTATTCCATTCCCTCCTTGCTCCAATCCGCGCAGTCTCCTGTTTCCTCCGCCCGGAAAGGAACGTCCAGCTCCTTCACCAGGGAAACGGAAATGTCCGTCTGCGCCTTCGGGGGAAGCGCAGGATGCAGAAACCTCCCGTTATACTCCAAGGACGGAAATGCGTATTCCGCATCAAGCAGAAGCGCGTTGGAGCCCAAATAATATGCCTGCTTCATTTCATTGAATTCTCCAAAGAAAAAGTCACCCATCCCGAAGGGTGAGTGACCCATCTATCAAACACGATCAAGAATGGTTGATGGTGCTAAGAACCTTCGCGGTTGCAAGCCCTGCATGAAGGACACCACTACTATTAGACTGAGAGAACCCCGCTTTTGTAAATGCATCCATCAACCACTGACCCAATAAAGCACCCTTTGTTCCCGTCTTGGTCCCATCCGTATCAATCGAACCACGATCGGGCGAACTACTCGAGGGCCCATACCAACACAAATACTGGAGCGGGTCATAGTTGTCTTGCCCATTATTATCCCAATTATCCGCATCAAACGTTCGAAGATTATCGGAAGAGGCTACATACTCGCACTTATCATAGAATACGCCATCAAGGTCACCGCTCTTAATTAAGCAATCAACATGAACAGGTTGAGCGTCGCTGGACGGTGCGCATGTTTGCGCCACATTCTGATTCGGCAAAAACCTCTCCACATACAACTCCGGCTTGCTATACACCATATTCAAGACCTCCTTAGAGTCTAACGTCGTTTGAAACCCTCTTACCCCTCGCGAACAACCAGCCCGCTGGCCTCCGCCTTTTGTAAAAAACCGCTCACATCTTCGGCGATCTCGGCCTCCTGCTTTCCGCAGGCCGCCGCGAGCCGGGCCGTCAGTTGGGCCTTTGTTTGCGGCCCCCCGGCGAGGAGCTTCCAGAGGAAAGCGCCCGTCTCGCTGAAGGTGACCATGCCGTTGAGGCGCTTCGTCTGTTCCCCGACGGGAACGGCGATCACCTCGCCGACGACCTCCCGGGTGACAAACCCGGGGTTGGCGCGGTAGCAAGCTTCGCTCTCCGCCTGCGCGCCGGGAGATTGAAACATCTCTTCCAAGGTTCCCTCCTCCTCACGCGCGGACGTCAATCGGACGCCCCGCCTCCATATCATGCAGAATATACAGAGTATATATTCTGCTCTACCGTTTTCATGTATATTATACCACGCTTTATTCTTTTGTCAAGCCGAGTTTTTTAATTTTTTTCAACAATTTCAATGCTTTTCTATCTCTCCCCCTCCACTTAATTGGTACATTAATTTTGGATTATTCATGTTCTTTATTTTATTTCGATGTGGACAGATGTTTTATAAAGCAAACAAGCGTTTTCGCTTTTCATTTATCGACCATGCTATGAAAGAAAGTAAAGTTTGCCCTCTCCGCGCCGCCCGCCCTTCCCGGGAATGGATTCCATGTTTCCTGCCACAAATAACACCGTATTTTTTATTTTTTTGTTTACAATTCTCGTCTTCCCGTGTGAACGCTGACGAGCAAAGCCGCTCCGCCTCCTGACGATTTGCGCAAAAAGCCCTCCCCGATGGAACTGCAGGAGGCGCTTGCGCGGCCTTGCCTGTTCCCCGGGGAGGGCGGCCCGTAAGGGCCGGGTGATTCTTTTTGATAATTCAGTTCGCCCGAAGCGTCCCGACGATGTCCTGCGCCCGCTTGACGCCCTGCGCCTCGCAGTAGGCGTCAAGCTCCTTGACGATCCTCGGGCAGGCGAAGGGGTCGGTGAAGTTCGCCGTGCCGACCATGACGGCCTTCGCGCCGCAGAGCATGAAGGCGGCGGCGTCCTCGCCAGTCTCGATGCCGCCCATGCCGATGATCGGGATGGAGACCTTCGCCGCGCTCTGCCAGACCATGCGCAGCGCGACCGGGCGCACGGCTGGGCCGGAGAGGCCGCCCGTGTTGTTCGCCAGAATCATGCGGCGCTTGTGTACGTCGACGGCAATGCCGGTCAGCGTGTTGATCATGGAGATGGCGTCCGCGCCCGCCTCCTGCGCGGCGAGGGCGTTTTCCGTGATGTCCGCGACGTTGGGCGTCAGCTTGACGATCAGCGGCTGCTTCGCCGCGGCCTTGACGGCCTTCGTGATC
>JALFVL010000029.1 GCA_022787165.1 Clostridiales bacterium | reverse complement strand
GATGGTCATAATATCCGCAAATTGTGTCATTGTCAGCCAAGGGTGAATATCCACCACTTGATTCTGAATCAAAGGCATGGCAGCATATCCACCACCAATGCTGAATAATCCAATTTGAAAAAAGCTCCAGAACAATTCAAGATATATCATCTCTTATCGCCCGCTTTCTGTATTTTTCCTTGATGCCACGTATCCGCTGCTCCGATCACGCCACAAACAAGAATGATGACTATGATGTTCACAGAGAAGAAGCGAACAGCAATAAAAGAACCAAACATAACGACAACTGGCAATAGTCGTTTTTTCTGAAAAATGGTTTTTGCCATATTGATTACAACATCGCAAATCACCGCTGCCACTCCGCAAAGCATTCCTGCCATTGCCATATTTACAATAGCATTATCTCGAAATGCCTGATAGAACATGGAAATGATTGAAATAATGATTAACGGTGGCAATACTGTTCCTAATACCGTAAGCATAGCTCCGGGGAATCCTGCCACATGATAGCCTACTAAAATGGAAGCATTGACTGCTATCGCTCCCGGCGAAGACTGAGCGATTGCGGTTAAATCCAACATCTCATCTTCATCAATCCAACCAAGCTCCTCCACAAATTTCTTTCTCATCAAGGGAATAATTACAAATCCACCACCAAAGGTGCAAGCACTCAGTTTGAAAGTGGAGAAAAACAATTTTTTGTATTTTTGCAAGCTGTTCACTTCTAAAAATACCATCCTTTCTATATTTATTAACATTATACCACTTGATTTCTGATAATTGAAATAATATAATTTAACAGGAACAATAAGTGGTTGAATATAAGGAGCATTTTATGACGATACGACATATGATAATATTCCGTTCCATATGTGAAAATGGGTATAATTCCACAAAAGCAGCGGAAGCTTTACATATGACACAGCCAGCAGTCAGCCTTGCCATCAAGGAGCTGGAACAATATTATGGTGTGCGTCTGTTTGACAGAATCGGTCGAAGATTGCAAATCACCGATGCGGGGCAGCATTTTCTTCAATATGCGATACATATATCCGACTTGTTTTCGGATATGGAAACGGGTCTGCGTGATTGGGATTCCAAGGGTATTCTTCGCATTGGTGCAAGCATCACGATAGGCTCGCAGTTTTTACCAAGCTATGTAAAGGCGTTCACTCAAATCTGTCCGGGCATTGATGTTAGGGTTACGGTTGAACAGTCAGAACGTCTGGAACAGAAAATTTTATCAAATGAGCTGGATTGCGCTCTGATTGAAGGTATTGCCCATGATTCAAATATTGTTTCAGAATCTTATATGGAAGATCATTTAAGCGTCATTTGTGGGGTTGAAAAAGGTTGGATACAAGGACAAATCATATCCGTGGAAGAATTTCAAAAGCAACGATTTCTCTTACGAGAGAAAGGAAGTGGTACACGAGAGGTTTTTGACCGTGTTACCACACAAGCCGGTATTCATGTTGTTCCGGTATGGGAAGCCATGAGCACGACCGCACTTGTCAACGCTGTGATCAACGGACTGGGAATTGCTGTTTTACCTCATCGAATGATTCTTCCGGCTCTGCGACAAGGCTTGATTTATACTGTCAAAGTTGAAGGATTGAGTTTTAGCCGAAATTTTCACATAATTCATCACAAAGACAAGTTTTTAACAACTTCTGCAAAACAGTTTATTGCCTTATGTAAGGAATATGAAGCGGATTATCCGTTGCCTTGTTACAATGGGCTATATGATTAAAAAGCCTTTGTAGTCATAATGGCTACAAAGGCTTTCCTATTCGTAAAATTCCGATTTATCGAGGTAATTATAGCACGGAATTATGAACACTTCCACCATTAGAACCGGTCAAAATCCTCCTGCGATGCGACTTTATCGTAGGTCGCGCCATCGTTGCCTTTTTCCGTCCACATATCCATCACAAGGCCTATGGTGAGGAGGTCAAGGTCAGCGATGGCAATGCCAATCTCGGTGCATCGCAGGAGGAACAGAGCCGTGGTCATTTCACGGCTGCTGCGCTGGAGTTTTTTTTAGAAGCCACATCGGTCACCAGATTGGAACCCCACAGTTCCAGGATCTCCGGCAGCACCTCATAGATGGAGAACATTTCAAACTGATCGAGCCAGTCATCGATGTTGTCCGGGATGGTGCGGTCGGCATGGTAGGCCATGATGTAGGCCACATTCTCGAAGATCTCCAGATCCTCGATGGCGAAGGACCCATCCTCGTTTTTCTTCTTGCTGTAGGAAGCCTCCAGCTTGGACAGGTCCTTGAAAATATCCCGTTTGAACTTGATGCGGTACAGACGGGGGATGGTGGCGGAGGAGCGGAACTTGACCTCTTTATCGCCAACGGTTACGGTTTTCTCCAGCATAATCAGGCCACCTCCTCATCCGGGACATAAACGGCCTTGTACCAGTTGTCATAGGCAGGCTTGTCTGTGGTATCGCCGGTGCGGCTCTTGACCAGCCCATCGCTGCGGGGATCGGCGGTCAGGGACAGGGTTTCAGTACCTGGCTCAATGGTATCCTCCTTGGTCTTGGACTCGATGGAAGGACGGGATGCGCTGCAGTTGTACAGCACATGGCGGATGGCTTTCACATCGCCGTCAAACTCAAAGAGCAGAGCAAACTTCTCTGTCTCGGTGACATCGGACTTCTCCACCAGCACACCCTTGTTGTCCAGCTTTTCCCGCAGGATTTCGGTACGGAACCACTCCGGGATGAGGGCCATTTCCAGATCGCCGCTGTAGCCGTTGTTGGAACTGGTGCGGAAATACACGATGCCGTCCGCATAGAAGGGAGAGGAATCACCCTCCGCGTCCAGGCTGATGCTGACCGCACCGGGAATGGCCTTGGGGGTGTCGTAAGAGAAGGAAGTCACCCCATCCACCACGGATTCCGTCAGCTTGGCGGCATGGACGTTTTTCAGATTATATTTGACTTTATTGCTCATCGCGGTCAAACCTCCATTTCAAAGTAGTACAGGACTTCATAGAGCCGTTCGCTCTCAATCCAGGTTTCGGTTTTCTCATAAAAAATGCCGTGCCTGTCCAGCACAGCTTCCAGCTGCCGTTCCACCGACAAGTCCTTACAATCGGTGTACAGTTCAATGTGAACTTCGGAGATTTTATAGTAGACTGCTCCGTCAGCGGCGAAGTTGTCGCTGCCCGGAAGCAGATAACAGAGAAACGGCGGCTCCGGGGACTCGCCCTCCGCAAAGTGGTCATATGCAAAGGGCAGCCCGGATTCCGTCAGCATTCGGATCAGTTCATCCATGCCGCAGGCTCCTTTCGATCTGCAAGGCGCTGGGCGATGCGAACCGGCTGGAAATCGTAAGGATGCTGTCGGACGGTGAGAAGTGCGGCTGCAAGCTGCTGGAACGGTTTGACATCACCCAGCCGACCCTCTCCCACCACATGAAGATACTGGTGGAGTGCGGGCTAGTGAATGCCCGCAAGGAGGGAAAGTGGCAGCACTACTCCCTGAACTGTGAAACGCTGACCCAGTTCAAGGAATTTATCGAGGGGCTGACCTGCTGCGGCTCCAATGCTGTTCCTCGTCAGAATCGCAAACAAAACGAAAGGCAGGTTCCCCGCATGACAAAGCCAAAGGTTGCGTTTATCTGTGTCCACAACTCCTGCCGCAGCCAGATTGCGGAGGCATTGGGCAAGGCGCTGGCGTCCGATGTGTTTGAAAGCTATTCAGCCGGAACAGAAACCAGGCCGCAGATCAATCAGGATGCCGTGCGGCTAATGAAGACGCTTTATGGCATCGATATGGAGCAGACGCAGTATTCCAAGCGGATCTCGGATATTCCCGAGCCGGATATCGCCATCTCCATGGGCTGCAATGTGGGGTGTCCCTTCATCGGCAGACCCTTTGACGATAACTGGGGATTGGAAGACCCGACGGGAAAGAGCGACGAGGCGTTTCAGAAGGTCATTGACGAGATTCGATTGCGAATCATGGAGCTAAAGCAACGTCTGGAAAGGAATAAAGAGGCCTAAAAACACAATCGATCAATTCCGACAGAATGGAAAAAGCCGCAATTTGAGGCGGCTGCATACGCAGGAAGCAGCTTCAGATCATGAGGTGCTTTCCGCATTGGAAAAGGTGGTTGAGCGTCTTTGTGAGACAATCAACCATTTTTTTGCAGAGAGACATGATCCCCATTGCCCGGCGAGAGCGGATACGGTCTATTATGGTTTTAGAACAGTTTGCCATCACGGCTAACCTCCTTGCGTGTCAGAAAGCGAAAAAGATATGAACAGTTATCCTCATTTTTGTGGAAAAGTCGCGGCATTTTCTTCGCCGCAGAGGCGCTCAGCCCGCGCCAGACAGATGGTGAGGCTTGCGCAGGCATGACGGTTTTCCATGATAACAGATAGAATATCATTCTTTTTGCAATTTCTGTCAGGAGTTCCGCGTCTATTGAGATAGACAGAGTAAAGCGGACAGCACGCTTCCGCGCTGCCGTGAGGCGGACAGCGCGGGCCGCACGCCGCTTTTCACAATGAAGGAGGTTATTTTTATGAACAAACGGTTCCGGAAGCTGACTGCGGCGCTCCTGTGCGCGGCGCTGCTCGTCCCCGCCTGCGCGCTCGCGGCGGACTTTTCCTCAAGCGGGCTGACCGTCTCCGGCACGGCGCAGCAGCTTGGCGCGCCTCAAAGCTATGGCGGCGCGAAGGTCACGGTCTCTCTGCCCGGCGAGAATCCCGTCCTCGACGGCGTCAACCCGATCACGGGCGAGCCCTTTTCGGGCGCGTATCAGCCCACAATCGTCAATATCGACGCGCATCCGGGCGCGCTGCCGCACTGGGGCGTCAGCGATGCCGACCTGACCTATGAGATGCCCATCCAGGCGGACGGCTCGACCCGCGAGCTCGCGCTCTTCATGGGCAGCTATCCCGATTCAGCGGGCCCCGTTCGCTCGGCACGCATTCCGATGTGCTCGCTGCGCGAGATGTGGGGTGGCGTCTTCTGCTTCTACGGCTATCAGGGCGGCTCCACGAGCGTGCTTGACTGGGTCAAGGCCTACAGCGCGAACAAAAAGCTCGCCTACCCCTACGTCAACGGCATCACAACCAACAGCGGCTGGTTCCCCCGCTCCAGCGACAGCAACCATGTCGCGCCGCACAACGTGCGCCTCGACCTGAACGCCGTGCGCGAGAGCTACACCGAGTCGCCCGCGCCGCATCCCTTCCTCTTCACGGATACGGGGCTTGAGCGCGGCGAGGCGGTCAATGGCTTCGTCATCAGCTACAAGTCGACCAGCCCGGCCTACGTCACCGCTTACCAGTACAACCCGCAGACGGGCCTCTACGAGCGCTATCGCAACGGCGTGCCCTATGTCGACGGAAACAACGGCGAGCCCTGCGCCTACGCGAATGTCATCGTCCTGCGCACGGATGTCTCCTGGTACAACGGCAACAGCTCACGCCCGGTCATTCGCCTGCACGGCGAGGGCGTCTGCGAGATCTTCCAGAATGGCCGCTACATCCGCGGCACGTGGGCGCGCAACTGCACGGAGAATTCGAATCTGAGCAGCCGCATGGTCTTCCTGGATGAAAACGGCGACGAGCTGCCCATGAAGGTCGGCAAGACGTTCATCCAGATCGTCGACAACGAGCAGCCGGTCGTCGTCTTCTCCGATTCGGCCATTTCCGGTGCGGTCGAGCCGCAGCAGCAGCGACTGACCATCGGCACGGATGCCGCGCCCGCCGCAACGGTGAGGCCCAAGGCGACGCGCACGCCCAAGCCGACGGCGACGCCCGAACCGACGGTTGAGCCGACCGCCGAGCCGACGCCCGTGCCTGAGCAGCCTGAGGAGAAACCCGAGCAGACGCAGCAGCCTGTGGAAAAACCTGAGGAGACGCAGCAGCCTGAGGAAAAACCCGAGCAGACGCAGCAGCCCGAGAAGACCACCCCGCCTGAGAAGCCCGAAGAGGGCGGCAATCAGGATGGCTCCGGAAGCGGCGGCACGGCGTCACCGGACGAGGCGTCCTGAGACGATATCCCCCTTATTCCATAGCGGCGCTGCCGCGCAGAGCTTCCCGATATCCGGGAGGCTTTCGCGCGGCAGCGCCGTATTTTTGCCCCATTTCCGGCTTTCTTTACCGCAGATCCTCAATTCCCTTTTTGCTCAGCCGCCGTCTCGCCTTGACCGCAGGGTCAAACCCGCAGATGCCCGGGAAGGTGCAGGTCGCACAGGCGTTATAGGTCAGCCGCTCCGCCGGAGCATCGTCAATTCGTCCGTTGTAGGCATCCTGCGCGAGCTCCGCCGCCTTGCGCCGGGCAAAGCAGACCAGCTGCGCCATGCCCACATCGTCAATCATGGAGCCCTTATAGATGCCGCTCGGACGGCCATCCCGGGTGATCATTGCGGCATGGGCGCTTCCCTGCGCGCGCAGCACCTCGACGTCGGAGAGAGAGATGCCCGCCAGGGAGAGCTTTTTGGCGATCTGCCGCTCGACCTCCTCCTTGATGCGGGACTCCGTTTTGACCGTCGGATCGGCGATCCGGCAGTAGAAGAAGCCCGCCGGCTCGGCCCCGGGAATCTCTGAGAGCGCCGCCGCCAGATAGATCAGCAGCTGGAGCTGGATGCCCCAGTAGGCCATCGTCGGGTCGAATTTCTTGACGCCGCTCTTGTAGTCGATCACGCGGATGCGTCTGCCGCCGTCCTCGAGCACGTCGATGCGGTCGATGCGCCCCTGCAGGTAGACCGCGCTGCCGTCCGCGAGGGTGAGCAGGATCGGCGCGACGCCGTTTTGCCCGAAGACCAGCTCCGTGCGCAGGGGCCTGAAGCGGCTCCCGGAAAACTGGGCGACGATGCTTTTTCCTGCTCGCTTCGCCGTGCGCTCGATGCGCCGGGCGACGGCCGCGCCTCGCGCACTCTGCCCCAGCGGCGACGCGCGCCAGGCTTCAATCAGCGGCGCGACGGCCTCCTCCATGATCGCCTCGCAGGCTTCCTCCGGAATGTCGGGAAAGTCGTCCCTCCTGGTGACGGCCTGCGTGAAGCGCTCCGCCGCCTCATGGTAGAGCGTGCCCAGCTCCGCGCGGTCGATGCCGGGCTGCGCCTCCTCCTGCGGCGCGAGGCCGTAGCGGACAAAGTGCCTGTACGGGCATTGCGCGAACGTCTCCAGCCGGGAGACGCTCATGACCGGACGGCCATAGAGCGTGCGGGCCTGTGCGGCGGTGAGCCTTCTCTCCGGCGCTTCACCCAGCCGCCGCGTGACGCGGGCAAGCGCCTCCCGTCCCGCTGCGCTGCGCGCGAGCGCGGCATAGGCCTGCCTTTCCCGCGCAGAGAGTTCGCTGCGCCCGTCCGCCGCGTCGCCAAGGCGCGTGCCCAGCACCTCGAGCGCCGCCTCCGGCGCGACGAGCATCTCCTCCTGCTCCTGCGCCGCAAGCCCGCCGCGCAGCGGCATCTGCGGGAACAGCCTTCTGAGCGCCTGCACCGCCGTCCCCTCTCGCAGCGCGCGGCCCGTCTCATCCGCCAGCGCGTAGGAGACGAGCACGCGTTCCGTTGCGCCGCTGAGCGCCTTGAGCACGTCCAGCTGCGCCAGCGCAGCGCGCTCCGCCGCTGTCATGCCCAAATAGGCGCCGGTCGCCTGTGCGCCCGCCTCGCGTTCCTGCGCGGTCAGCAGGCCATTTTCCTCAACGCCGCCCGCGTCGTTCATGCCCAGCGCCAGGAGGGTGCGAATCTGCGCCGTGCGCACGTTGCCGATCTCGCCGCAGATGACCGCCCCGTCCGCCGGAGGCAGCGCGGCCAGCTCCAGCCCGGAGAGGCCCTCGCGCAGCCAATTGAGCGCCAGCGCGGCAGAGGCGCGCTCTCCGCCCAAAAGGGTATGCAGCTGGTCAAGCGTCTCCATGAGCCGCGTCCAGACCTGCGCGCAGTCCTCCGCCTCCGGGGCCAGACCCTGCGCCCAAAGCGCTTCGCGCATCGCCTCGAGCGTGTCTGCGGCGCCCGTCTCCTCGAGCAGGCTCACGACCGAGGCGACGCTCTCCTGCGCGTTTTGGGCCGCGCCGATCTCCTGCGCGAAGCGCAGCAGCGGCTCCATCAGCAGGCTGCGCGCCTCGTTGAGCGAGGCCAGCTCCGCTTCGGCCTCGTCACCGTGCTTGCCCTTGACATAGGTGAACGGGTGCTTCCAGGCGTCGCCGCGCAGGTCGACGCCCTCGGCATAGCTGCTCAGCGCGTCGATCTGCTCCTGCGTCAGATGCAGAAAGCCGGTCTGCGCGCATTCGATCACGTCCGACGTGCGAAAGCCGTTTGACGCCGCCGCCAGCGCGCTGAGCACGAAGCGGCAGAGCGGATGGGCAAGCGCCGCGCGCTTCTCCGCGACATGCGCACGGATGCCGTACATCGGCAGGATGCTCGCCAGCAGCGCCCCGTAGCCGCTCCCCTTGGGGTAGACGATGGCCAGTGACGAGAGGCTCTCCCCCGCCGCTGCGAGCCGCCGGATGGCTGCGCCTGCCAGATGCGCCTCTGCGCGCGCCGAGCTGCACGCGCGCAGCTCGATATGCGCCGGGGCCGCCTCAAACGGCCTGCCGCCCAGCGCAAAGAGGCCGCGCTCCATCGCGGCGAGGTCGTCCGCGATGTCCCGCTCCCGCCGAAGCGTCTCCCGATGAACCTGTACGCCCGCCTGCTGCGCGAGCGTTTGCAGCCGCGTGAGGCTGAAGTTGACCGGCGCGAAGAGGCGTCCGTCCGGCGCGCCGTTGTCATCCGTCTCGATCGCCAGCGTCAGCGATTTGCTGTGCCTGTCCATGTCGATGAGTTCAGCGGCAAACGTCGGTGTGATCATGTCAAAGCCGTAGACGAAGAGGTGCTGCCCGTCGAGCACGCCGCTTCTGCCCAGTCTGGCGCGCATTTCCAGCGAAATATCCTCCGCGTCCGCGAGCTCGCCGCGCATGCGCTGCGCATAGCCTGCGTAGATGCGCCCGACGTCGAGCAGCTTCGCCTTCGCCGGGTGGCCGTCCTCAAGCGCCTCTGCCTTTGTAAGCAGCTCCTGCGCGGTCAGGCCGCTGCGCTTGAAATCCGCGAGGATCGCGGAGACCTTCGCGACGAAGCCCTGCGCGCCGCTCATCGCCGCGCTGCGGTAGACGGTCAGGCCTTCCGCCTCTTCTTCGATGATGCCGCTGAGCACCATGCGCTTGCCCCGCTCGTCAAAGATTGTCTGCGCTGGCTGGCCTGCGCGCTCGAAGACGCGGCTTTGCAGCCTGCCCGGCGAGAGCACGTCGATACAGAATGAGCCGGGCAGCGACAGCCTGTCCAGTATCTCCAGCTCCGCTTGCAGGGTGTACTGCGCGGGCACGAGCAGCATGATCCGCTCCCCTGCGCGCTCGAGCGCGCCGATGCGCGAGACGCATTCGGGGAGAAGCCTGTGCGGTCTGGCTGTCAGGATGTTCATGGCGACCTCCGATTGTTTCACGTGGAACATTGAGCCGCTGTCCACCCGTGGATGTTTCACGTGAAACATTCGCACCGGCCCACCGCGATGGCGTGCGGCAGGAAAAGCGGCCTGTCAAAGAGAATTATACCATACTGTACATCTCTTTTCAATTTACGACAGCAGGAGGCCCTCATGCGCATTGCCTTGCTTGCGGATATCCACGGTAATCTGCCTGCGCTTGCCGCCGCGCTCGCCGACATCCAGCGCAAGCACGCGCCGGACAGCATCGTCTCCCTCGGGGATCAGGTCAACCTCGGCCCCAGCCCGCGCGAGGTGCTCGCGATGCTGCGGGAAAACGGCGTGACCTGCCTGCACGGCAACCACGAGCGCTACATTCTCTCCGTCCTGCGCGGGGAGCCGGGCTACGACGGCGCGAACTTCGACAGCCTGCGCTTCAACGCCTCGCGCCTTTCAGAGGCGGAGATCACCTTCCCACGTGAAAAGCGCATCGGCAATCTCATCCTCACCCACGCGCTCCCGGAGGACGACCGCTTTCCGGTCTACAAGCCCAAGGAGGCGACCCTGCGCCTGGCGCAGATGGCCTTTCCGGAGGGGACGCACATTCTCTGCGGCCACGGGCACAACCCGACCCATCTGCGCGTGGGCGGCGTGACGGTCGACAGCATCGGCGCGGCAGGCTGTATGGACGACGGCGTGCCGGGCACGGCATCCTACACGATCCTCGACATCGAAAAGGATGGCTTTGCCCTACGGCCCTTCCTGGCGCCATACGACCCGCGCGCGCTCCGCCCGCTC
This sequence comes from Clostridiales bacterium, assembly GCA_022787165.1. Lineage (GTDB taxonomy): Bacteria > Bacillota > Clostridia > Christensenellales > Aristaeellaceae > Ventricola. The sequence goes on along the minus strand of JALFVL010000029.1, from coordinate 3,770 downwards.
TTTCGGGAAAGCGGTATGGCGGATTTCTGCCCGGTCATGGCGCACATCGCCTGTGTGCAGATGGAGCGCCAGCAGGATATCCTCGTTCCATTCGTCACGCAGGCACGGCGCATTGCCGCAGCGAAGGGCGAGCAGGACGTCTCCCATGCGACGTGGCGGGAGACGGACGCAAGCTTTCCCTGGCCAGGTGGCGTCGGGACAGCGGCCTTTTGGCGCGCCTAAATGTGAACACGCGCATCCGCGAGGATTTGACCATGCGGATGCGCGTTCACATTTGGAGAGGGATGGAAGCGTTGAAAACGGGATGAAATTCTGCGGAAGGAACCCGTCTCCATCGTAGGCCGCGTTGCGGCCTGCTCTGAGACTACAGTCTTTTTGAATTCTATGGATACGTTGGGCTGCCGCCCAAACCTGCTTGGGGATTTCATCCCCAAACCCCTTCTTCGCTTCGCGCCTGGATTCTGACTCTGTAAGGGTAAATCATTTCCCCACGCAGAAGCGCGAGAAGATTTCGTCGAGCACACCCTCGCGCAGCGTCTCGCCGGTGATCTCCCCGAGCGCGTCGAGTGCAGCGGAGAGGTCGACCGCCGCGATGTCCAGCGGCATGCCGTCCTCGAGCGCGGCAGCCGCGTCGTTAAGGGACGTCCCGGCGCGAAGCGCGGCCTGCGCATGGCGCGCCTGCGTGAGCGCGGAGGATTCGCCATCCTCCGCCGGGGCAAAGGCCGCGAGCCGGCGGCGAAGCAAATCGATCCCCTCGCCCGTGACGCAGCAGACCGTCACCCGCGCCGCGCCGGGATAGCGCGCGGCGAGCGCCTCCTCCCCCACCTGTGCGGGCAGGTCGCTCTTGTTGAGCACGATCAGCTCCGGCAAAAGACCGTCGGGGAGGACATCCGCCTCATCATCAAGCGGGACGGAGGCGTCGAGCACGAGCACGCGCACATCCGCCTCGGCGATGGCCTTCTGCGCGCGCGCAACGCCGATGCGCTCGACCGCATCGCCGGTTTCCCGCAGACCGGCCGTATCCGTCAGCACGACGCGCAGCCCGTCAATCTGGATGCTCTCGGTCAGCGTGTCCCGCGTCGTACCGGGAATGTCCGTGACAATGGCGCGCTCGCCGCCCAGCAGCGCGTTGAGCAGGCTGCTCTTGCCTGCGTTCGGGCGGCCGCAGAGCACGACGCGCAGCCCCTCGTCCTCCATCCGTCCCGTGCGCGGATCGCAGGCATCGCGCAGACGCGCAGCGAGCGACAGGCACCGGGCGCGGACATCCTCCGCCGTCTCCTGCTCGTCGACCTCGTCCGGGAAGTCGACCGCGGCGCAGAGCGCGGCCAGCAGCGCCGTGATCTCCGCCCTCGCCTCGCGCACGAACGCGGAGACGCCGCCCTCGAGCTGGCGCACAGCGCTGCGCAGCGCCCGGTCGCTGCCCGCGCGGATCATCCGCATGACGGCCTCGGCCTGCGTCAGGTCGATGCGCCCATTTAAAAACGCGCGGCAGGTGAATTCGCCCGGCCGGGCCATCCGCGCTCCCTCGCGCAGCAGCAGCGCCAGCACGCGGGAGACGAGCGTCTGTGAGCCGTGGCAGTGAATCTCGGCGACATCCTCGCGCGTGTAGCTGTGCGGCGCGCGCATCATCACGGCCATCGCCTCGTCGATGACCGTATCCCCGTCGAGCAGATGTCCAAGCGTGAGCCGCCGGTTTACAAGCGCCCGACCGGCGGATGGGCGGAAGACGCGCAGCAACACGCGCTCACAGCCCTCCCCGCTCAGGCGGACGATCGCGATGCCGCCCTCGCCCGGCGCCGTGGCCTGTGCCGCGATGATGTCCCTGTCAAGAAGCAAGCAAAACCCTCCGTTTCCCGCCGCAAAGCAGGCGCGGCAGCCATTTTGCTCATTATAGCACAGCCGCAGCGGTTTGAAAAGAACGCAGGTTTTGCGGGGGGTTCTTCGGAAAAACTGCCGAAAATGATGATAAAAACGAACTTTTTCTGCCTTTGACTTGATTTTGTCCGCAAAACTGTGTAGAATACAATCCGTATCGCTTCTTTACGCGGAGCTTGCTTTGTTTGTGCTTTTTAAGGAGGTACTTCATGCAAAACGTGCAGCGCATTGTCATCGTGGACTTTGGCGCGCAGTATACCCAGCTGATCGCGCGCCGCGTGCGCGAGGCCAAGGTCTTCTGCGAGGTCATCCCGTATACCTCGACGCTCGAGGAGATCCGTTCCCGCGAGTGCGTGGGCATCATCCTCTCGGGCGGCCCTGCGTCGGTGCTCGATGAGGACGCGCCGCGCATTGACCCCGGCGTCTACGAGCTGGGCGTGCCGGTGCTGGGCATCTGCTACGGCATGCAGCTGACGGCTTACACCCTCGGCGGCACCGTCGAGCGCGCGGCCCAGCGCGAATACGGCCGCGTCCCCGTGACCTTTGACACACGGAGCCCGCTGTTTGCCGGCATGAAGGGCGAGTCCATCGCCTGGATGAGCCACACCTACCACGTCACGAAGGCGCCGGAGGGCTTCACCTCCATCGCCCACAGCGGCAACTGCGCCTTCTGCGCGATGGCGAATCCCGAAAAGCGCATCTACGCGGTGCAGTTCCATCCCGAGGTGACGCACAGCGAGGAGGGCCAGAAGGTTCTCTCGAACTTCCTCTACAACGTCTGCGGCTGCACGGGCGACTGGACGATGAGCGCGTTCATCGAAAACGCCGTCGCCGCGATTCGCGCGCAGGTCGGCCCGCAGGGCAAAGTGCTGCTGGGCCTGTCCGGCGGCGTCGATTCCTCCGTCGCCGCGGCGCTGATCTCCCGCGCCATCGGCGAGCGCCTGACCTGCGTCTACGTCGACCACGGCTTCATGCGCAAGAACGAGACGGAGTCCGTGCGCGAGGTCTTCACGAAGCAGTTCCCGGTCAATCTGGTGATCGTCGACGCGAAGGATCGCTTCCTCGGCAAGCTTTCGGGCGTATCCGATCCCGAGACCAAGCGCAAGCTGATCGGCGGCGAATTCGTCTACTGCTTCGCGGACGAGGCGAACCGCCTGCAGGGCATCGAATTCCTCGCCCAGGGCACGATCTACCCCGACGTGATCGAGTCCGGTTCTGTCAAGGGCAGCGCGGTCATCAAGAGCCACCACAACGTGGGCGGTCTGCCCGCCGACGTCAAGGCGAAATTCACCGGCGGCCTGGTCGAGCCGATCCGCATGCTCTTCAAGGACGAGGTGCGCAAGGTCGGCGAGGAGCTGGGCATGCCGCGCGACATGGTCTGGCGCCAGCCGTTCCCCGGCCCGGGCCTGGCCATCCGCATCATGGGCGACATCACCGAGGACAAGCTGGAGACCGTCCGCGAGAGCGACGCCATCCTGCGCGAGGAGGTCGCGCTGGCGGGCCTTGACCGCGACATCAACCAATATTTTACCGTCCTGACGAACACCCGCACGGTCGGCGTCATGGGCGACGAGCGCACGCACGACTTCGTGCTCGCCATCCGCGCCGTCACGACCGACGATTTCATGACCGTCGACTGGGCACGCCTGCCCTACGAGCTGCTGGCCAAGGTCAGCGCGCGCATCGTCAATGAGGTGCCCAGGGTCAACCGGGTGGTGTATGATATTACGACCAAGCCGCCGGCAACGGTGGAGTGGGAATAACTGACAAAACCCGCAAAGCCTTGAAAACACTGGGTTTTTGAAGCGGAAACGGGGCATTTGATAGCAAATTGATAGCAGATACCAAAACCGGATTTACTTTGCTCACTCCTGTATAGCGGGTGGTTTGCGGGT
>JALFVL010000033.1 GCA_022787165.1 Clostridiales bacterium | reverse complement strand
CTTATATTCGAGCTTTTAAGTGCTAGTCAGTATAAGAGTAGTATAAACCGCTTTCATCATATCGCGCAGGCGCGCTTCTGTCAATCAAAAAACGCCTCCGCCCGCGCCTCGTCCCCCTCATAGAGCACGGCCTCGAGCGTCAGCCCCCGCGCGGGCGCGGTCTGCCCGAGGGCAAGCCTGTCCCCTGTAGCGATGGCGCGGGCAATCGCGCCCTCCGGGCGCTTGCCGGTGCCCACCTCCGCCAGCGTCCCGGCGATGATGCGCATCATGTTGTACAGGAAACCGTCGCCGAGCACCAGCAGCGTCACCTCGTCGCCGCGGTGCGTCACCTGCGCGCGGTAAATCGTGCGCACCGTGCTGCGCGCGACGCTGCCGCTGGCCGCAAAGGCCGCGAAGTCGTGCGTGCCCAGCAGGCTGTCCGCCTCGCGCTGCATGGCCGCCACGTCAAGCGGCAGCGGGATGTGCGCCGCGTACTGCCTGCCGATGGCGCGGTCATGCCGCGCGTTGCAAAAGGCGTAGCGGTAGACCTTGCCGCACGCGGAAAAGCGCGCGTGGAAGCCCTCCGGCGCAAGGCTGCTCTCGCGGATGCGCACATCGCCCGGGAGCATGGTGTTCAGCGCAAAGGCGAGCTTTTCCGCCGGGATGCGCGTGGCGCTGTCGAAGTGCGCGCACAGCCCCCGCGCGTGCACGCCCGCGTCCGTGCGGCTGGAGCCGACAAGCGAAACGCTCTCCTGCGTCAGCCGGGAGAGCGCCTCCTCGAGCGTCTGCTGCACGCTCGGACCGTTGATTTGCCTCTGCCAGCCGCAGTAGGCGGTGCCGTCGTATTCCACAATCAGGCGGAACCGCCGCTGCCCCTCGGGCGGATAATCCGCCGCGCTGGGGCGGTGGTGCGAGAGCAGCACGAGCTTATCCAAGCAGGCGTCCCTCCACGACAATCACGGCGAGGTACGCCACCATCGCCAGCGCGCCGTAGAGGTCAAGGCGCGTATAGGCCAGCTCGCGCAGGCGGGTGCGGTGGTCGCCGCCGCGATAGCAGCGCGCCTCCATCGCCATCGCCAGATCGTTCGCGCGGCGGAACGCGCTGACGAACAGCGGCACCAGCAGCGGAATCATCGCCTTCGCGCGGGCGATGAGGTTGCCCGTCTCAAAGTCCGCGCCGCGGGCCATCTGGGCCTTCTGAATCTTGTCCGTCTCCTCCAGCAGCGTGGGGATGAAGCGCAGGGCGATGGTCATCATCATCGCCAGCTCATGCGCCGGGAAGTGGAAGCGCTGGAGCGGGCGCAGCAGCCGCTCCAGACCGTCGGTGAGCTGCACGGGGCTGGTCGTCAGCGTCAGCACGCTCGTACCCATGACCAGGAACACCAGCCTGAGCGCAAAGAACGTCGCGTTGAGCAGCGCCTCCCGGGTCAGCGTGAAGAAGCCGAGCTTCACGATGGGCGTCTCGCCCTGCACAAAGAGCAGGTTGAGCACGAAGGTGAAGATAATGATGAAGCGCAGCGGGCGGATGCCCTTGAGCAGATAGGAGAATTTGATGCCCGCGATGCGCACGACCAGATACAGAAACGCAAACGCGATGAGGTAGCCCGGCAGGTTGCCGATCAGGAACACGCCCACGATATAGAGAATCGTCAGGATCAGCTTCATGCGCGGGTCCATCCTGTGGACGACGGAATCGCCGGGGAAATACTGGCCCAGCGTGATATCGTTAAGCATTGGCCGCTCCTTTCCCGAGGAGGGTCTCGACGGCCGCCTTGATCTCCTCCTCGCGGTAGATGCCCTCCGGAATCGCGAAGCCGCGCGCGCGCAGCTTCCCGGCGAGCTGCACGGCCTGCGGCACATCCAGCCCGATGCCGCGCAGCTCCTCGCCGCGAGAGAAGACCTCGCGCGGCGCGCCGTCCATGAAGACCTCGCCGTGGTTCATGACGATGACGCGCTCGGCCAGCGAGGCGACGTCGTCCATCGAATGGCTGACCATGACGATGGTTGTGCCCGCCTCCTCGTGCAGATTGCGGATCAGCGAGAGAATCTCCTCGCGGCCGCGCGGGTCGAGGCCGGCGCAGGGCTCGTCGAGGATCAACGTCGCCGGCTCCATCGCCAGCACGCCGGCAATCGCGACGCGGCGCATCTGGCCGCCGGAGAGCTCGAAGACCGAGCGCTCGCGCAGCCGGTCGTAATCCAGCGCGACCTTGCGCATCGCCTCGCGGACGCGGCGGGCGATCTCCTGCTCGTCAAGCCCCAGGTTTTTCGGGCCGAAGGCAATGTCCTTCTCGACCGTCTCCTCAAAGAGCTGGTTTTCCGGATACTGGAACACGAGGCCGACCCGGCGGCGGATGGCGCGCTTGTCGGTCGCCTTGTCGGCCAGGTCGAGCCCATCGACGAGAATCTTGCCGCTCGTGGGCTTTAAGAGGCCATTGAGATGCTGCACCAGCGTCGACTTGCCGCTGCCGGTATGGCCGATCAGGCCGATGAATTCGCCGTCCTCAATCGTCAGGGAGACATCCCTGAGCGCGTGCGTCTCATAGGGGCCGCCGGACATGTAGACGTAGTTCAGATGCTCGATGACAATCGACATACTTCCTCCACCATTTCCTCAACGGTCAGCACGTCGGGGCGAATCCCGACGCCGTCCTTCCTGAGCCTGTCCGCCAGATCGGTCATCGGCGGCACGTCAAGCCCCAGCGCGCGCACGCGCTCCACCTGCGTAAAGACCTCGCGCGGCGTGCCGCTCATGGCGATTTTGCCCTCGTCCATGACGATCACATAGTCGGCCGTCGCAGCCTCGCTCATGTAGTGCGTGATGATGACGACGCTGATGCCCTCCTCCCTGTTAAGCCGATGGACGGTGCTCATGACCTCCGCGCGGCCGCTCGGATCGAGCATCGCGGTCGATTCATCCAGGATAATGACGTCCGGCTTCATCGCGAGCACGCCCGCGATGGCGACGCGCTGCTTCTGACCGCCGGAGAGCATGTGCGGCGCCTTCTTCGCGTATTCGCTCATGTTCACCGCGCGCAGCGCCTCGTCGATGCGCACGCGGATCTCCCTGGGCGGCACACCGTTGTTTTCAAGGCCAAAGGCGACGTCCTCCTCGACGATGGTCGCGACGATCTGGTTGTCCGGATTCTGAAAGACCATGCCCGCGTGCTGGCGGATGTCGAAGACGAGCCCGTCCTCGCGCGTGTCCATGCCGCAGACCCAGACCGTGCCCTCGCCCGGCACATACAGGGCATTGAAGAGCTTGGCCAGCGTCGATTTGCCGCTGCCGTTGTGCCCGAGAATCGCCAGAAACTCGCCCTTCTTGACGCGCATGGACACGCCGTCCACGGCGTTCCTCTCCGCCTCGGGGTAGGCATAGGCGAGGTTGCTGGCGACGATTCGATTTTCTTCCTGATTCACCAATGCTTGCGCTCCTTTGCGGCCGCAGCCGCCGTCCCGTCTTCGCCGCTGCAAAAATGCGGCGCCCGAAAGCTCGTCTTCGGGCGCCGCAAAAGGAAAGCATGCCTTTTACCGTCTTCTTCCATCCAGACTGTCACTGTCGGTTCCGGAATTTCGCCGGATCGGAGGGGACAAGCCGTCCCCCGTCGCGGACTGTACCGCCGGTCGGGAATTGCGCCCCGCCCTGAAGACCGATTCAAGTATAACACAAAGCCCGACGCTTGAAAAGGGCTTATGCGTTGAAGGTGACAACCTCCTCCTCCGGCTCCGCGCAGGGCTCCAGGGCTGTCACATAGAGCACGGGGCCGACGCCCTTGTACTGGCGGCGCTCCTCCGCCTGCACGCGCGCCGTGACCATCTGCCAGGTCTTGGGCGCGGGGATGGGCAGGCCGTTGGCCTTGGCGATAAAGCCGACGAAGCGCACGTCCTCCGCGCAGCAGACCATCGCCATGCGCCCGGGGACGTATTCGTCGCGGCCGATGTTGCGCCCGCGGTAGATGTAGCCCTTGAAGCGGACAGTCTTGCCGTCGTAGTTCTCGGGGTTCTCGGAGGCGTCGAGGTAGAAGATGCCGAAATGCCTGTCCTCAATCTCGATGATGGGGGCATCCATGTCGTAGGGCGGCGGCATGCCCGCGCCGTAGTCCTCGCTGGTGCCGTCGTCGTTTTCAAAGTAGATCGACGCGTTCGGGTTCATGCTGCGCACGTTGCGGTCACGGATGAGCTGGCGGGTCGCCTCCGTCGCGCGGTTGAAGACGACCATGTCCGCGTCCGTGATGTGCTGGAGCATCCGCTGGCCCATGTTCTTCGCGTAAAGGTCAAACGTCTCCGCGTTGACGGTGGTGATGATCTGGTAAACCTCCAGCACCTTGGGCGTGCGCGCAAGCGCCGCGTCGAGGTCCCACATGCCGTTCATCTCGACGATGACGCGGTCGGGGTGATGCTTGCGCACAAAGGCGCGCAGCGTGTCCTCGTTGTATTCGTCCTCATCCTCGATGCATTCGACGACCGAATGCGTCTTGCGCAGCAGCGCAGGCTCGAATTCCTCCATGCCCTCCTCGCACTGGATGATCAGCGAGTGCTCGTCGCGCGTGAAGCCGGGATCATCCAGCACGCTGGCGATGAAGGACGTCTTGCCGCTTTCCAGAAAGCCTGCAAACAGATAAACAGGAATCGCCATGCCGTTTCCTCCGCGATCAGACGCCGAAGAGCGCCTTGAGGCCGCTCTCGCTCAGCTTGGAGCCGATCACGCACAGGCGGCCGGTGACGTCGGCTGCGCCCTTGCGGATGTTCTGCTCGCCGGGCGTAAAGTCAAAGTGAATCCAGCCGCCGTCGGCGCAGCGGACAATGCCCTTCGCGCGCAGGATCACGCCGTATTCCTCGCCATCGAGCTTCGCGAGCATCGCGGAAAGCTCCTCTTCGCCGAACGCGCGAACCGTCTCCACGCCCCAGGAGGTGAAGACCTCGTCGGCGTCGTGGCCGTGATGATGGTGATGATGATGGCCGCAGCTGCACACGCCGTTCTCGTCGTAGTGATGATGGTGCTCGTGGTCATGCTCATGCTCGTGGTCATGCTCGTGATCGTGTTCATGCTCGTGATGATGGTCATGCTCGTGGTCATGGTCATGCTCGTGCTCGTGATCATGGTCATGCTCGTGCTCATGCTCGTGCTCATGCTCGTGATCATGGTCATGATGGTGATGATCGTGGCAGCACTCGTCGTCGTCATCGTCATCATCGTCCTGGTGCTCGGCCATGACGGCCACGAGCATCTCGGAGGCGAGGTCGTGGTCGCTCTCCATCGCGGAGAGGATCTGCGCGCCGGTCAGCTCGTCCCACGGCGTGGTGATGATGCGGGCCTTGGCGTTGTGCTCGCGCAGAAGCGCGACGGCAGCCTCGAGCTTCTCCTGCGTCATCTTCTGCGTGCGGGAGAGCAGGATGGTGCCGGCATATTCGATCTGGTTGAGGAAGAACTCGCCGAAGTTCTTGACGTACATGCGGCACTTCATCGCGTCCGCGACCGTCACGAAGCTGCCCATCTCAGCCTCGGGAATGTCCTTCTCCACGCCCTCGACCGCGCGGATGACGTCGGAGAGCTTGCCCACGCCGCTCGGCTCGATGAGGATGCGGTCGGGATGATACTGGTCAATCACCTTGCGCAGCGCAACGCCGAAATCGCCCACCAGCGAGCAGCAGATGCAGCCGGAGTTCATCTCGGTGACCTCGATGCCGGCCTCCTTCATGAAGCCGCCGTCGATGCCGATCTCGCCGAATTCGTTTTCAATCAGGACGACCTTCTCGCCGGAAAGGGCCTCGGCCAACAGCTTTTTGATGAGCGTCGTCTTGCCCGCGCCGAGAAAGCCGGAAAAAATATCGATCTTCGTCATGATGCTTCCACTCCTTAGGGATTGGGCCGCGCGTCACGCGCCAGCCCCGTGTACCGCCCCGCCGCAACGCGGACAGGGCAAAGCCTAAAAACAAAAAACCAGCCGGAACCAGACGTTCCAGCTGACGGCGTGCCGACAAAAGAGCTTTCTCCCCCGGCAGGGGGAGAAAGCATCCCATCATTCCCCGACGCAATCCTTGGTCGGGATATGCTGATTGATGTCGATGCTCTGCCAGCCGGAACCAGACGTTCCGACTGATTATTGTACACCCTTTTCTTAGAAAATACAAGGATTTGCGCGAAAAAGTCAGGCAGGGTCAGATTCTGGCGACGCCGGTTTCGCGCGCGGCCTTCGCGACGGCGGCCGCAACCGCCGGCCCGACACGCTTGTCAAACGCCTTGGGGATGATGTAGTCCGCAGAGAGCTCCTGCGGGGAGACGAGCCCCGCGATCGCGTAGCTCGCCGCCATCTTCATGGCCTCATTGATGTCGCTGGCGCGGCAGTCGAGCGCGCCGCGGAAGATGCCCGGGAAGGCGAGCACGTTGTTGATCTGGTTCTTGTAGTCGCTGCGGCCGCAGCCGACGACCACCGCGCCTGCCCTGAGCGCCTCGTCCGGATGAATCTCCGGGACGGGGTTGGCCATTGGGAAGACGCAGGCGCCCGCGTTCATGCTCGCGACCATCTCCGGCGTGACGACGCCCGGCGCGCTCACGCCGATGAACACGTCCGCCCCGCGCATCGCGTCGGCGAGCGTGCCGGTCAGATGGCGCGGGTTCGTGATGTGGCTCATCTCCTCGTGCGCGGGGTTGAGCCCCTCCATGCCCTCGCAGATGATGCCGAAGCGGTCAACGAGGATCAGATCCCTGACGCCGAGATTGAGCAGATGGCGGCCAATGGCGACGCCCGCGCTGCCCGCGCCGTTGATGACCACGCGCGCGGAGGTGATCTCCTTGCCCACGACCTTGAGCGCGTTGAGCAGCGCCGCCGCGACGACGACCGCCGTGCCGTGCTGATCGTCGTGGAAGACAGGAATGTCGCAAAGCTCCTTGAGCCTGCGCTCGACCTCGAAGCAGCGCGGCGCGGCGATATCCTCAAGGTTGATGCCGCCAAAGCTGCCGGAGATCAGGTAAATCGTGCGCACGAGCTCGTCGACGTCCTTGCTGCGGATGCAGATCGGGAAGGCGTCGACGCCAGCGAATTCCTTGAAGAGCACGCATTTGCCCTCCATGACGGGCATGCCCGCCTCCGGGCCGATATCGCCCAGGCCGAGGATCGCGGTGCCGTCCGTGATGACAGCGACCATGTTCGCGCGGCGGGTCAGCTCAAAGCTCTTCTCATAGTCGTCGCGGATGGCGAGGCAGGGCTCCGCCACGCCCGGCGTATACGCGAGGGAAAGCTCCTCGCTGTTGGTGACGTGCGCGCGAGGGGCAATCTCGAGCTTGCCCTTCCACTCGTAGTGCTTCTTGAGCGCTTCCTGCTTGATATCCATGGGTGATCTCCTTTGCTGTGTTCAGAAGTCGACGTCCGAATCGCTTTGCTGTCGGACGGTTTTGAAACGCTTCGCTTTTTTGGGAGAACGCTGGACTGCCGTAAAGACCTGCCTGAGGGATTTCATCCCTCAGACTCCCATCTTCGCTTCGCGCTGAAATCCGCGACGAAACTCAGACCTGATGGCAGGCGACAAAATGGCCCGGCGCGGCCTCGCGCAGCTCGGGACGCTCCTGCGCGCAGCGCTCCGTCGCGTAGGGGCAGCGCGCGCGGAAGCGGCAGCCGCTCGGCGGATCGATCGGGGTGGGCACGTCGCCGGTCAGATGGATGCGCTGGCTCGCGGCGGCGAGATCCGGATCGGGCACGGGCACAGCGCTCATCAGCGCCTTCGTGTAGGGATGGAGCATGTGCGCATAGAGCTCCCCGACCGGCGCGCGCTCGACCATGCAGCCCAGATACATGACGCCGACCTCGTGGGAGATATGGCGCACCATCGACAAATCGTGCGAGACGAAGAGATACGAGAGGCCGAACTTCTCCTGAAGCTCCTCAAGCGTGTTGATGACCTGCGCCTGAATGGAGACATCCAGCGCGGAAATCGGCTCGTCGCAGACGATGAACTCGGGATTGGAGGCGAGCGCCCGGGCGATGCCCACGCGCTGGCGCTGGCCGCCGGAGAACTCATGCGGATAGCGCTGCATGTGGTCGGGCTTGAGGCCGACGAGGTCGACCAGCTCGCGCACGCGCGCATCCCGCTGCTCGCGGGTCATGCCGCTTTTGAGCAGCGGCTCGGCGATGATGGAGGCGACCGTCATGCGCGGGTTGAGCGAGGCGTAGGGGTCCTGAAAGATCATCTGCATGCGGCGGCGGTAGGGTGAAAGCTCCTTCTCCCCCAAGCGGGCGATGTTCTGCCCGTCGAAGAGGATCTCGCCGTCCGTCGGCTCGTAGAGCCGCACGAGGCAGCGGCCGACGGTCGTCTTGCCGCAGCCGGATTCGCCGACCAGGCCGAACGTCTGCCCCTTGCCGATGGCAAAGCTCACGCCGTCCACGGCCTTGAGCAGGCGGCGGGGCTTGCCGGTCAGCGTGCGGCCGACAGGGAAATACATTTTGAGGCCCTTCGCCTCGATGACAGGCTTGCTCATGCGCGGCTTCCCTCCCATGTGACCTTCGGCGCGCCCTCGTCCATCAGGTAGCAGCGCGCGCAGTGGGAATCAGACAGCGGCCTCATCTCCGGGAGCGCGCTGGTGCAGACGTTCATGGCGTGGGGACAGCGGGCGGCGAACGGGCAGCCCGGCGGCGGAGCGATCAGGTCGGGCGGCGAGCCGGGAATCGGCACGAGCTTCTTCTTTACGCCGGACTTTTGCGGAATTGAGCGCAGCAGGCCCCACGTGTAGGGGTGCCTGGGCTCATAGAAGATCTCGCGAACCGTGCCCTCCTCCACGACGACGCCGCCGTACATCACCAGCACGCGGCTGCACATGCCCGCGATGACGCCCAGGTCATGTGTGATCATGATGACGGCCGTGCCCAGCTGCTTTTGCAGACTGACGAGCAGGTCGAGAATCTGCGCCTGAATCGTCACGTCGAGCGCGGTCGTCGGCTCGTCGGCGATGATCAGCCGCGGGTTGCACATGATCGCCATCGCGATCATGATGCGCTGGCGCATGCCGCCGGAGAGCTCGTGCGGATACTGCTTCATGCGGCTCTCGGGATCGGGAATCTCGACCATGCGCAGGCGCTCCAGCACGACCTCGCGCGCCTTGGCCTTGCTCATGCCCTTGTGGATGCGCAGCGGCTCGACGAGCTGGTCGCCGATGGTAAAGAGCGGGTTGAGGGAGGTCATCGGGTCCTGAAAGATCATGCCGATCTGGTCTCCGGAGATTTTGCGGAACATCCTGGGCGAGAGCTTCGTCAGATCCGTGCCGTCAAAGCGCATCGTATCCGCGCTGATGCGGGCATAGTCCGGCAGCAGATGCAGCACGGAGAGCATCGAAACGCTCTTGCCGCAGCCGGATTCGCCAACAATGCCGACCGTCTCGCCCTCGCCGACGCGAAGATTGACGCCGCGAACGGCCTGCACCTTCCCCACATGCGTGTCAAACGTCGTGCGCAGGTTTTCAATTTCAAGCAGGGACATCGGTTTACCTCATTTCTTGAGCTTCGGGTCAAGGGCGTCGCGCAGGCCATCGCCGATGAAGTTGAGCGAGAACATCGTCAGGCTGATCGCCGCAATCGGGAAGAACATCTGGTATGGGGCGCTGACGAGCGTGCCGATGGCGTCGTTGGCCAGCGAGCCCCACGAGGCCATCGGCTTCTGGATGCCGATGCCCAGGAAGGAGAGGAACGCCTCGGAGAAGATCGCGCTGGGGATCAGGAACATGACGGAGACGATGATCGGGCCCATCGCGTTGGGCAGCAGGTGGCGCAGCAGGATTTCAAAGCTGCTCGCCCCGGCCAGCCGCCCGGCCAGCGCATATTCCTGATGCTTGAGCGTCACGACCTGCGAGCGCGTGATGCGCGCGGTGCCGACCCAGGAGGACAGGCACAGCGCGATCAGGATCGAGCGGATGTTCGTGCCCAGGAGCATCATCAGCAGGATCGTGTAGAGCAGCGAGGGCAGCGCGATCAGGATATCGACGATGCGCATCATGATGTTGTCCACCAGGCCGCCGCAGAAGCCCGCGATGCCGCCGTAGAGCACGCCGATGATCATGTTGACCAGCGCGGCGACGACGCCGATGGAGAGGCTGATGCGCGCGCCGTAGAGCACGCGGACGTAGAGGTCGCGTCCCAGCGCGTCCGTGCCGAACCAATGCTCCCTGCTGGGCCATTCGTTGACATGGAAGAAATCCGCGTCCTCGTAGCCGTAGGGGCAGAGGATCGGGCCGAAGATGGCAAAGATCGTGATGATGACGATCACGACCAGGCCGAACATGGCCATCTTGTCGCTTTTGAAGCGCCGCCAGGCGTCCTGCCAATAGGAGACGGACGGGCGGGCGATCCCGTCTGCAGAGAGTGACTCGGGATCGATGGGCTGATAGCGGGGATCAACAGGCTGTTCCATTCTTCTACCTCCTCAATCGTCGAGCTTGACGCGCGGGTCGATGACACAGTAGGCGACGTCCACGACGAGGTTGCAGATCACGACGAAGATGCCCAGAAAGATCGTCACGCCCATGATGACGTTGTAGTCGCGCGCGGTGATGGAGTCGACGAAGTACTTGCCCAGGCCCGGAATCGCGAACAGGCGCTCGACGATAAAGGAGCCGGTCAGCAGGTTCGCAATCAGCGTGCCCAGATAGGTTACCACCGGCAGCACGGCGTTGCGCAGGCCATGCTTGCAGATGACGAGGAATTCGCTGACGCCCTTGGCGCGTGCCGTGCGGATGTAATCCTGCTGCATGACCTCCAGCATCGAGGAGCGCGTCATGCGCGCGATGTAGGCAATCGGAGAAAAGGACAGGCAGGTCACCGGCAGGATATAGTGCTTCCAGGTGGACAGGCCGTAGGTCGGCAGCCACTTGAGCACGCCCGCGAACAGATACAGCAGCAGAACGGAGAGCACGAACAGCGGCACGCAGACGCCGACGGTCGCGATGACCATCGCGATGCCGTCAAAAAGGCTGCCGCGCTTGATGGCCGAGATGATGCCCAGCGTGATGCCCACGAGCACGGAGAAAACGACCGCCAGCGCGCCGATTCGGGCCGAGATCGGGAAGCCTCGCGTGATCAGGTCGTTGACCTGTACGCTCGAGTTCTTGTAGGAGATACCGAAGTCCCCGTGAGCGATGTTTTCCAAGTACTTGAAATACTGCTCATGGAGCGGCTTGTCCAGACCATACTTCTCGTTGAGCCGCTGCATGACCGCCTCCGGTACCGTCCGCTCGCCCTTGGAGAAGGGACTTCCGGGAATCGCGTGCATCAGGAAGAAGCAGCAGGTGATCAGCACGATGATGGTCAAAAAGCCGGAGAGGATGCGCTTGAAGATGTATTTGCCCACGAGGGAGCCTCCTTACCGTCCGCGAAGAGGGACGTTATTCGCGCGGAGGCGGCCGTCCGAAGCGCACCCTCGCGCAGCGGCAGCCCCTCCGCCTGGGGCACAATGATTGCTGAATATCTCCATTATAGCCGCCTCTCCCTTAAATTTCAATATAGTTTCCGGAAAACTGCATGAAGAATGCTAAAGAAATTCAAAAAAACGGGTCAATGGCCGTTTTTGCTTGACAAATAATGGCGGATTTGCTATGCTGATTGCAACCTGTACCGAAACCTGCAAAAAGGAGCGGGCGGGAAAACAATGAGGAGGTTATTTGATATGAAGAAATTGCTGACAGCCGTGCTGGCGGCCCTGCTTCTTCTGTGCGTGGCCGTTTCCGCGACCGCGGAGGCCAGGATCACCTTCCAGATGGGCGGCGAGCCCGAGTGCATGGATCCGACGCTCAACGACTATTCGTCCGGCTCCTATGCGCTGCAAAGCCTGTTCCGCGGCCTGTACAAGTATGCCGCGGACGGAAGCCTGGTTCCCGCGATGGCGGAGAGCTACGAGGTCTCCGAGGACGGCTGCACCTACACCTTCAAGCTGCGCGAGGGCCTCAAGTGGTCCGACGGCTCCCCGCTGACCGCGCATGACTTTGAGTACAGCTGGAAGCGCACGCTCGATCCGGACGTGGGCAGCGACACCGCCTATACCCTCTACGGCATCATCAAGAACGGCTACGAGTGCTTCGTCGAGCGCAGCGTGCCGGTCGACGATCTGCCCATCCGCGCGCTGGACGATCTGACCCTGGAGGTCGAGCTGATCTCCCCGGCGAGCTACTTCATCACGATGACCGCCTCCACTGCGTTCATGCCGGTCAAGAAGGAGATCATCGAGGCCTACGGCAACGACTGGGTCAACAGCCCGGAGACCTACGTCTGCAACGGCCCCTTCATGCTCGCGGAGATGAAGAAGGACGAGAGCTACACCTTCGTCAAGAACCCGAACTACTACAACGCCGACGAGGTGAAGATCGACACCGTCCAGTATGTCTTCCTCAACGCGCCGGAGACCGTCAAGATGGCCTTTGACAACGGCGAGCTGGACATCGCCACCTCCGTCAACACCGACGCGATGAAGGCCTACGAGGGCACCGAGAACCTCATGGCGACCAACCGCATCGGCTACCGCTACTACGAGTTCAACTGCGCCAAGGAGCCCTTCAACGACGCCCGCGTCCGCCGCGCGCTGACCCTGGCGCTCAACCGCGAGATTCTCGTCAACGCGATCATCCAGGACCCGACCCGCAGGCCGCTCTATGGCTGGGTGCCCTTCGGCATCAAGGACGTGCTCGATCCGGCGACCGACTGGCGCGTGACCGCCGTCGACGCCTTCACCGAGGATCTTGAGGAGGCCAAGGCCCTGCTCGCCGAGGCCGGCTATCCGGACGGCGCGGGCTTCCCGACCTTTTCCATCAAGTACACCCCGAGCACCGAGCTGGAGAACGTCGCCCAGGCGATGTCCCAGATGTGGAAGCAGTACCTCGGCCTGGCCTGCGAGGTCAGCGCTGTGGAGAGCGGCGTCTACTGGGCGGACGACACCGGCACGCGCGATTCCGGCGACTTTGAAATCGCCTACATGGGCTACACGCTCGACTATCCGGAGCCCAGCGCGGCCTTCTTCCTTCTGGAGAACGCCGAGGGCTCCAAGCAGACCCGCTGGGATTGCCCGGACTACCTCACCCTGTGCAACAAGATGCGCACCGCGCTGGAGGTGAACGAGCGCGAGGAGGTCTACAAGCAGGCTGAGGCGCTGCTCGCGCAGGAGTGCCCGGTCATCCCGATCTACAACTACGCGGACAGCGCGCTCGTCTCCAGCCGCGTGACCGGCTTCACCCGTAACAGCAACGGCCACCCGAACTTCGAATACTGCACCGTCGCGGAGTGATCCTTCCCCCGCTCTGAGCGGAACATCAAAAGGGAGCTGTCAGGCAGACGTCTGACGGCCCCCCTTTTTTCATGCCGAAAAAGCCCTCTTGCGTTTCGCCCCTCGGACGTGTATCATCATTTGTGAAAGAAAGCGCAAGCAGCAGCACGGCGCAGCTCGGAGGTATCCCATGGCGCTGACTCAGCTGCGGTATTTTCTGCAGGTTTACCGTACAAAGAACATCTGCACGGCCTCCGCGCAAATGAACGTCACCCAACAGGCCGTGTCCCGGCAGATTCAGAATCTGGAGGCCGAACTCAGCGTCACGCTCTTTGAGCGCAGTCCGTGCGGCGGTCTGGAGCAGGCGCTCATCGCAGGCGGCTCCAACCCCTCAGCCATCGACGCATTCATGACGCCGGAGACGCCTGTGGAGGCGCAGGAGACGCACGCCCATGACATGGTCATCGTTGGCATGGGCGCCGCCGGGATTTCCGTCGAGACGCGCCGCTCGTCGTTTGGACGGAATACGTCGAGGGCGATGCGATGCTGGGCGGCGAATACATGCTGGAGACCGAGGGCTACGAGATCCTCTACAACGAGGCCAGCAACCGCGTCACCGGCATCAAGGCCCGCGCCCACGACGGCACGGACTACACGATCAACGCCAAGTCCGTCATCCTCTGCACCGGCGGCTTCGCCGGCAGCGCGGAGCTCGAGGCCGAGTACCTCTCCCAGAATCCGCACTTCGATCACTTCGGCGACGAGCAGTGGACGATGAGCAGCATGCACGAGAACGACTTCAAGATGCTTAAGGCGGCGCTGGCCATTGGTTTCGCCTACACCTCCGGCCGTCTCTCCGGCGGCTATGCGGTCGACTCCGCGAACAGCCTGTAACCGATTTCCACCTTGCCAAGGACCTGCGCCGTTTCCTGCGGCGCAGGTCCGTTTGTTTTGCCAATCCGCTTGCAAAGCATCAGTCTTTCGCACAAGGCAGAGGGATTGACATGCCGTTCACACTCGATTCTGACGGCCAGTGGGAAGCGGAGCAGATTCAATCCACGCTCCCCGCGTGGGGAGCGACCCGGCAGCGCGGCGGAAAGTTGCCACGGAAATTATTTCAATCCACGCTCCCCGCGTGGGGAGCGACCCATGCCGGATTTGATCCCATCCATCATCGCCTATTTCAATCCACGCTCCCCGCGTGGGGAGCGACTGTACGTGGGCAGCTCGTGGTCAAGTCCTCGGATATTTCAATCCACGCTCCCCGCGTGGGGAGCGACCTGGCCGCGCAGGCTGTAGGGGCGCAGCCTGCGATTTCAATCCACGCTCCCCGCGTGGGGAGCGACCTGGTTGTGCTTGCGGTTCGACCTCGGCTGTCTGTATTTCAATCCACGCTCCCCGCGTGGGGAGCGACGCCACGCCCGGCCCCGCTTCATGGCGCGGACGGTCATTTCAATCCACGCTCCCCGCGTGGGGAGCGACACAGCGCTTTGACCGTCGGCAGATTCAAGGACATTTCAATCCACACTCCCCGCGTGGGGAGCGACCGCAGCGTATCCAGGCAGCGGCGCACGGTGCGCTCCATTTCAATCCACGCTCCCCGCGTGGGGAGCGACACGCGCTCAAGCTCGCGGGCGGCGTCCTCGGGCGTATTTCAATCCACGCTCCCCGCGTGGGGAGCGACCCTGCTGTCCGTGATTTCTGCTCTGGAAAAAGCATTTCAATCCACGCTCCCCGCGTGGGGAGCGACCAAGCTGCGCC
>JALFVL010000027.1 GCA_022787165.1 Clostridiales bacterium | reverse complement strand
TGCGCCCCTGGGCTCCATTGAACGCATCAATATTCTTTTCGCTGAGAATCTTCTCAAAAATCCGGTCTCCAAGTTGTTTTATTTTGGTGACAAGAAACCCGCCATTTGTTTTCATGCAAAAGCTCCTATATAGTAGTTTATAAAATCATACTATATAGGAGCTTTGTTGTCAACAGTTTGTATGTCTGAATAAAGGGAAATTCCGATTTGTAGTTCTGATCGACTCCATATTATCACATTTTATGAAAAAAAGACAAGAACAGCCACCGCAGTTCAAACTACAGTGGCTGTCAACTGTCTTATGAACACCCGCCCCTTCATCATGCGGGGCGTTTTATCCTGTGCTGTGAGAAAATGCTTTCTTATGCGCGCAGCGAACATGGGGTCAAGGGGCGAAGTCCCTTGCGGGGTTTGGGGCTGGCCCCAACGTATCCCCTAAAATGAAAGGAAAAAGGTAGTTTCAATCGCAGGCTGCAAAGCAGCCTGCGATTGAAACGGGTTTGATTTGACAGGCGGGAGATCAAGCAGAAAAATACTGTTGAAAGCCCCGCTTATCCAATGATTCTCCCATCGATGGACAGCGTCGCGATTTGCAGCGGGAGCGGCTTGCCGCTTTGCGCGATTGCGCGGCGAACGGCCTGCTCGATGCCGCCGCAGCAGGGCACCTCCATGCGCACGACGGTGACGCTGCGGATGTCGTTTTGCGCAAGCAGCGCCGTGAGCTTCTCGCTGTAATCGACGGCGTCGAGCTTCGGGCAGCCGATCAGCGTGACTCGCCCGCTCATGAAGTCCCGGTGGAAGCTGGCGTAGGCATAGGCGGCGCAGTCCGCGGCGATCAGCAAATCCGCGCCGTCAAAGGCCGGCGCGTGCAGCGGCGCGAGCTTGATCTGCACGGGCCAATGGGTGAGCGCGCTGGCGGCGGAGGGCGCGTTCATGGCGCGCGCCCGCGCGCCCGGGCAGCCGGTATGTGCATGCTTTTCCGCCTTGGCGCGCAGGACGGCGGCCTCGTCGTAGGCGGGCGCCTCGCGCTCCTCAAAGCGGATGGCGCCGGTCGGGCAGGCAGGCAGGCAGTCGCCCAGCCCGTCGCAGTAGTCCTCGCGCATCAGCTTCGCTTTGCCGTCGGCCATTGCGATGGCCCCCTCGTGGCAGGCGGCCGCGCAGGCGCCGCAGCCGTTGCAAAGCTCCTCGTCAATATGAATGATTCTGCGAATCATGATGATGCCTCCCTCAACATGGATGAGCGCGGACGCGCCGCCGGAGCGGGTGCCGCACAGATAGAGCATACGACACATACACGCCGATGTCAAATGGTTTGGCAGCGGATTTCAAAGGACAATTTTTATCGGCGGGCGTTTGGGCCCGCGCGGGGGCGGGAGGATGAACGGAAGAATGTCAAAAAGACCCATACGCGGGCCGGTTTTGCCGCGGTCCGGCGTATGGGTCTTTTCAGCTGCCCGGATCAGGCAGGAAAAGGGGATCAGTCCTCGGCACCGTCAAAGAGGATGACGGTCTTCTTGACGGAGGGATCGGGATGGACGATGTTCTCAAAGACCTTGTCGATCTCGCTGAACTTGACAAACGTGGTCGCCAGACCCTCCATGCGATACTGGCCAGCGGCCATCTTCTCGGAGGTGGGGATCCACTGGTTGAGGCTCATGCGCGTGCCGATGATGTCCAGCTCGCGGCCGTTGATCATCTGCTGGGTGATCTTCTCGGGCACGGTGCAAAAGCCCATCGGCACGACGCGGCCCGCGTTGCAGACAATGCCCGGCTGCATGATCATCGTCAGGCTGCCCGGGAAGCAGGCGGAGTCAAAGGCGACGGTGCAGCCGTGGCCGTCGGTGATCTTCTGGATCTCGGCGACGATGTCCTGCGTCTTGGAGTTGATGGTGTAGTCCGCGCCGAAGGACTTGCTGCGCTCCAGGCTCGAATCGCTGATGTCGCAGCAGATGACAGTTTTCGCGCCCTTGAGCTTGCAGGCCTGCGCAATGATGGTGCCGATGGTACCGGTGCCCAGGATGAAGACGACGTCGTCCTCACAGATGCGAGCGCGGCTGGTGCTGTGCTCGCCGATGGTCAGCGGCCCGATCGTCAACAACGCCATCTCCGGCGTCGACATGGCGCTCTGGGATATCAAGGGCAAGATGGCCAACATGCCCGTGTACGACCTGTTTGGCGGCAAGATGCGCGAGGGCGTGCCGGTGTATCGCCATGTGGACGGCGCGAACCTTGACGAGATCGTCGAGAATATCGAGACGTACCGCTCCATCGGCGTGCGCCATCTGCGCTGTCAGTGCGGCGGCTACGGCGGCGGCGGCTACGGCGCGGCCCCGGATTGGGCCGCCAGGGGCGCGCAGGACGGCGTCTATCTGGACAGCAAGAAATACATGCGCGACACGGTCAAGCTCTTTGAGGGCATCTGCAGCCGCGTGGGCTATGAGCTCGACCTGGTGCACGACGTGCATGAGCGCATCCATCCGACCGAGGCCGTCACCTTTGTCAAGGAGATGGAGCCCTTCCGGCTGTTCTTCATGGAGGACGTCGTCCCGCTGGAGCAGGTGGAATGGCTGGACAAGATCAAGCAGACCAGCGTGACCCCGCTGAGCCAGGGCGAGCTGTTTAACAATCCGGCGGAATACCGCAAGCTGATCGAGAACCGCAGCATCGACTACATGCGCGTGCATCTGAGCCAGGTCGGCGGCATCACGCCGGCGCGCAGGCTCCAGCAGTACTGCGCGCAGTATGGTGTGCGCATCTGCTGGCACGGCCCGGGCGACATGAGCCCGCTGGCCCATGCGGCGAATATCCACATCGACCTGGCGGCAGAGAATCTGGGCCTGCAGGAGTGGAGCGGCATTGAGCCGCCGAACTTCGTCATCCAGAAGCTCAACGGCGTGCGCGGCGCGCTGCTGGACGTCTTCCCGGGCATGCCGCAGTATGGCAACGACGGCTTCGTCTACGCGAACGACAAGCCGGGCCTTGGCGTCGACCTTGACGAGAAGGAAGCCGCGAAGTACCCCTGCGAGAACACGGTGACGACGTGGACGCAGACCAGGAACCGGGACGGCAGCCTGCAAACCCCGTAAAAATTTCCGGGTTCCCCCGATTGGGCTGCCGCCAACGCGGCAGCCCTTTTTGTACCCGCATTTCCAAATTGGGTTTTTCCCCGGGAGGGGAGAAAATCCTTTCCCCCTGCGCCCCGGGCGCAGCTCTCACAAGGAGGCGACAGCATGTTGACTTTGTTTCCG
>JALFVL010000007.1 GCA_022787165.1 Clostridiales bacterium | reverse complement strand
GGTCACGGGGAAGGCGTGGCTCATCGGCTCCACGCCCTCGGTGTCAAGCTCGGAGAGCTTGTCGACATAGCCGATCATCCTCGCCAGATCGGCCGCCGCCTGCGCGCGCTGCTCCCCATCGAGCTTGAGATGGGCCAGCTCTGCCACATAGGCGACCAGCTTATCGGTGATTTCCATCTATTTGTCCCCCTTTTATGCAATTCTCCAATCCATTCGAGCCTTCCGTGAAATCCGCCGTCAGGTAACGCTTCGCTCCCTGACTGCTTTGACAAAATGGCTTCGCCAGAAAGGAAACCGTTGGGCTGCCGCCCAAACCTGCCAAGGGACTTCGCCCCTTGACCCCATATTCGCTTCGCGCGTATGGCTCATTTTATCTGAGAACAGTATTACGGCTCGATGCGCTGCTGATCGCGCGGGAAGAGGCAGGCCTCGCGGACGTTGTTCTCCCCGACCAGCTTGCTCGTCAGGCGCTCCAGGCCCAGACCCAGACCGCCGTGCGGACAGGTGCCGTACTTGTGGATCATCAGGTAGCCGGCGAAGTCCTCCGGGTTCATGCCCTTGCGGATGAGCTTGTTCACCTGCTCGCCATAGTCGTGGATGCGCTGACCGCCGGTCGTGACCTCCAGCCCGCGGAAGAGCAGGTCGAAGGAGAGCGTGTAGCGTGGGTCCTGCGGGTCGTCCGCCGCGTAGAACGGGCGCTTCTTGCTCGGGTAATGCGTGACGAACACGAATTCGCTGCCGTAGTCCTCCGCGAACAGGCGGGAGATCAGCTGCTCCTCCTCCGGCTCCAGGTCGAACGGGTCGCGGATTTTCCGGCCGTATTTCTCGCTGACCATGCGCTTCGCCTCGTCAAAGCGGACGGCGGGAATGCTGTCCACCTTGGGCAGCGTGACGCCCAGCATCCGCAGCTGCGGCGCATAGTCCGCCTCAAGCACGGCCATGATGTTTTGCAGCACCTTCGTCTCCATCTGCATGATGTCCTCGAAGCTGTCGATGAAGCCCATCTCAAAGTCCATCGAGGTGTATTCGTTCAGGTGGCGCTGCGTGTTGTGCTTTTCCGCGCGGAAGACCGGGCCGATCTCGAACACGCGCTCATACACCGGCACCATCGCCTGCTTGTAAAACTGCGGGCTCTGCGCCAGGTAGGCGCGCCGGCCGAAGTATTCCATGCGGAAGAGGTTTGCGCCGCCCTCGGCGTTCTGCGCGACGATCTTCGGGGAATGAATCTCCGTGAAGCCCTCGCGCTGCAGCGCCTCGCGGAAGCCGCGCACGACGCCCTCCTGAATCTTGAAGACCGCGCGCTTGCGCAGGTTGCGCAGCGTCACAAACCGCAGCGCCAGGTCGGTATCCATCGAAAGGTTCATCTTGTATTTGCCAATCGGCACGGGCATCGGCTCCGCTGCGCTGGCGAGCACGGTCAGGCCCGTCACATGCAGCTCCGCGCCGCCCGGCGCGCGCTCGTCGCGGGCGACCTCGCCCTCCGCCATGACGGCGTCGCCCTCGCGCACCGCATAGCCTTCGCCCGGGAGCACGCATTGCAGCGCGCCCTGCGGCATCCTCAGCAGCATGAACCGCACGTCGCCCAGATCGCGCAGCGTGTGCACGATGCCATGCACGCTCACCCTCTGCCCCGCCTGCATCGCCAGCACGGCGTCAAGCCCCGTCTGCGCCTGCGTCTTTCCGCTCATCGTCTTCATTGTCGTCTGCTTCCTTTCTCTTTTCATCCGCCCGCACGGCTGCGCCTTGAAACAGAAAAACCGTCCCAAGCCAAAAGCTCGGGACGGGAATGCACAAAATACCCCCGCGGTACCACCCAAGTTGCCGCCTGCGGCCATCACCCGGCAAGCCACTCTGATCCTTAACGCGGATGGACGGGTATGCCTGCACGGCGTGTTCGGCATACCGGCTCCGGAGTGTTCTTTCCTCCCGCGGGGTTTCTGCGCGCGGCTCTCAGTCCATGGCCACGCCTCCCTGATCGAAAACGCGGGGTACTCGTCTCCTTCACGGCCGTTTTCTATGGTGTGCATTATAGCCGAATCGCATGCAGCTGTCAAGCAAGAAATCCCATTTTCTTTTCATATTTCGATCGAATCGGACAATTTATGAAATGCACGTCCATTTTTCCATCATTTTATACAGGAAATTGACAGGCCCCGGCAAAACGGGTATACTGATTCCATGCCGCGGCAGGCGGCAAGGAGGTTACGCCATGGCTTATTCGCAGGAACTCTTCTCTCAGCTGCGCGATATTCTTGACAGCGCAGGCTACCATACCACCTTTGAAGTGCAGGGGGATACGGGCATTTTCTCTCTTCGCATGAAGCTGCGCTGCCGCCTGCAGAGCGTGTCCATGATGATCATCGTGCGCGAGGACAATTTCTCAACGCTGACGACGCTGCCGCTGACGGCGGACGAAAACTGCCGTCTGGCCGTCTCGGAATACCTGACCCGCGTCAACTACAACATGCGAAGCGGCAATTTCGAAATGAGCATGGAGGATGGCACCATCCGCTTCAAGACCTACCATCACGCAGGCGACGCGCCGCTTGACGGAAAGGCCGCCCGGCTGGCCGTGCTGATCCCCTTCCTGATGATCGACCGCTTCGGCGACGGGCTGATCGACGTGCTCTTCGGGCTCAAATCCCCGCGCGAGGCGTTTGAGGCTGTCGGCCAGGGCTGAGCGCCGCCCGGCATGCCGCAATCCTTCCAGAAATCAACGGGCTGACGAACCGGCTCCCTCCCACTTGGGGAAGGGGGCCGCTCGTCAGCCCGTTTTGCATGATTTGGTTTTGCATTCAAATGCAGTTTTCCGGAATCAAATCCGTCTCAATCGTAGGCCGCTTTGCGGTCTGCTCTGAGACTACGTTTTTTGATCATGCTTTGGGCTACGTTGGGCTGCCGCCCAAACCCGCCTGGGGATTTCATCCCCAAACCCCATGTTCGCTTCGCGCCTATGAAAGCATTTTTGAATCAGGATCAGACATCCTTCCTCGCCTCTCCCAGCCCCTTGACCGCGTCCGCGAGCTGCGTGAGCGCCCGCTCGAGCGTCTGCCTCGGGCAGGCGAGCACGACGCGCTCATACTGCTCGGCCCCGCCGCCGAAGATCGCGCCCGCGTCCAGCCAGAGCCTGGCGCGGCTCACGACCAGATCCTCAAGCGCCCGCCGGTCAAGCCCCAGGCCCGAGCAGTCTAGCCAGGCGAAGTACGTCCCCTCCGGCTCGATGAGGCGAATCTGCGGAATCCGCTCCTTCAGGAAGGCGCGCAGGAAGTCGAGGTTGCTGCGCAGGGCCACCCGGCAGGCCTCGAGCCACGGCGCGCCCGTCTCATAAGCCGCCTGACAGGCGACCAGACCGAGCGCGTTGAGCTGCGAATAGCCCGTTCTGTCGATCTCCCGGCAGAAGGCCGCGCGCGCTCGCTCGCCTGGAATGAAGATGTTCGATACCTGCAGGCCCGCGAGGTTGAAGGTCTTGCTGGGCGCCGTGCAGACGATCGCGCTGTCGGCCAGCTCCGGGTTGACCTCGAGGAAGACGTGGTGCGGATGCTCCTCGAAGGCAAAATCGCAGTGGATCTCGTCGGAAACGACGAACACGCCGTGCCGGGCGCAGATTTCGCCGATGCGCCGCAGCTCGTCCTTGCGCCAGACCCGGCCAACCGGGTTGTGCGGGCTGCACAGCAGGAAGAGCTTCACGCCTTCCCGCTCGATCTTTTCCTCAAAATCCGCAAAGTCGATCTCGTAATGCCCGTTTTCCTCGCGCAGAACGCTTTGCACAAGCCTGCGCCCGTTGTCGCGCACGACGCTGAAGAAGGGATAGTAGACCGGCGGCTGAACGAGCACGGCGTCGCCCGGCTCCGTCAGCGCGCGCACGGCCATCGCCAGCGCATAGACCACGCCCGGCGTTCTGACCAGCCATTGCGGCTGCGTCTGCCAGCCGAAGCGCTCGAGGAACCAGCCGCCGACCGCGCGCACATAGTCCTCCTTCACGTCGCTGTAGCCGAAAATGCCATGCTCCACGCGGCGGCGCAGCGCCTCCAGCACGGTGGGCGGGGCCTTGAAATCCATATCGGCAACCCAGAGCGGGAGGACATCCGCCGGGCGTCCGCGCTCCTGCGCAAAGTCAAACTTGAGGCTGCCGGTGCCCCGACGGTCGATCACGGTGTCAAAGTCAAAGGTGCTCATTTGTGCTTCCTCCGCGCGTTCCATGTTCGAGGGCCTGCCATCCGGCAACAAGCGCCGCCTGCGTGCCCGTTTGGCCTCATTATAGTCCGCGCGGCACACGCATGTCAATCCACGACCCTTCCGGCGCTCAGGCGCGCACATCCCTCCGACGAAGCAGCGCGGCGGCAAGCAGGCCAAAGAGCAGCGTGAAGCCCGCGCAGGCGAGCAGATACCCAAAAAGGCCGCCCGCGAGCACATCCTCGCTCCGATTGGAATTCATTCCAAGCAGCATCAGCGCATAGGGCCAGATCAGCCCCATATCCCGGCTGCAAAAGAGCATGCCCGCCACACCGCCGCCCAGCGCGAAAAGCACCGGCGCGGCAAACGAGCGGATGACCATGGAGAGCAGCAGCTGCAGCGCGATGACCGGCAGCGCGCCGCATGCGCCGCGCAGAAGCCACAAGAGTATCTCCGCCGGAGGGAGGCCCGGCAGGCGGGCAAAGAGCTTGCCGCAGAGCACAAAGAGCGCAAAGACCCACAGCTGCGTCAGCAGGGCCAGCGCCAGCGCGGTCATCCCCTTGGCCGCGAAGATCGAAAAGCGCGGCACCGGCGCGGTCATCAGGAGATTCCAGTTGCCGCCCCTGTGCTCCAGCCGCCACAGATAGCCGGCATAGACGCCGACCATCGGCGCAAAGAAGAACATCGCGTAAAACAGCGTGTGCTGCGTGAATAGGCTGTACCAGCCTTCGCTGAGAATGCCCTGATTTTGCAGATAATTGAATGTTCCGTAGCCCGCCGGGATCAGCGGGACGGCAAAGAAGACCAGCCAGACAGCAGAGCCGCGCAGCTTGCGCATCTCCGCCCGAAAACAGCGAAGCAGCATGCTTACCCCTCCCTTCGCCCAATCGCGCGGCAGGCGAGCGCCGCAAACAGCGCCGCCAGCACGGCGGACAGCAGCAGCGGCAGCGCGCCGGGCGCAAGTGGGACAAACGTGCAGATGCGTGTGGCGCGATCCCAGTTCATCGCCATATTCGAGAGCGGCAGATAGTAGCTCCAGGGCATCAGAAAGCACAGCGCGGGCGGCATGAATGCCGAGAACAGGCCCAGCAGACTGCCCGCCATGCCCAGCGAGAGCGGGAGCAGCTGCGTATCCGAGCGCACGGCGAGCAGCAGCTGCAAAAAGAGCAGCATCGCATTGACCGCAAAGGTGCTCAGCAGCAGCCAGGCGACCTGCCCTGCGGCGGGCAGGCGCGTAAACCCTCTGAGCGCGCCCAGCGCAAAGAAGCCCGCGCCCTCCAGCAGCACGATCCAGGCATCCTGCGCGAGCAGCCGCAGCGCCTTGGCGGCGAACAGATGTCCTCGCTGCTGCGCCGTGAAGAGGAGGCGGCAGCTCCGTCCCTTCGTCTCCATGTCCCAAAGCCGGCTGGCCAGCGCGGCCATGCCCAGCGGCATGACCGTCGTATGCATCACGGGGATGGCGTAGAGCATCGCGTCGTAGCCGGAGGCCAGCGCATCCTCCGTCCTCATCTCCATATTGGAGGCCCAGAGCAGCACGGAGAGCGCAATGCCCGTCGCCAGCAGCAGATCGTGCCGGCGGCGTGCCTTGAGACGCTCCGCGCGAATGGCGCTCAGCATGGCTTCTCCGCCTCCTCCCGCTCATGCACAAGGTCAAGGAAAATCTCCTCGAGCGTCCGCGCCCGCCGCGTGACCACAACCTCGCCGCCGCGCTCCTCCAGCAGCCGCTCCAGCGGCCCCTGCCAAAGCAAATGGCCCTGATTGAGGATGCCGATGTGATCGACGATCTGCTCGAGTTCGCCAAGCAGGTGGCTGGAGAGGAGCACCGTCGCGCCGCAGGCTCCGGGCAGGGCGCGGATCATCGCGCGCATCCTGCGGATCCCCTCCGGGTCGAGCCCGTTGGTCGGCTCGTCGAGGATCAGCAGCTTCGGCTGGCCGAGCAGCGCCTGCGCAATCCCCAGCCTCTGGCGCATGCCCAGCGAGAACTCTCCGACGCGCCGCCGCGTCTCGCCTTCAAGCTCCACCATCTCAAGCGCGTGATCGATCTCCTTTTCGCTGATGCCCTTGAGCAGCGCGAGGATTTGCAGGTTCTCCCGGGCCGTCAGATGCGCATAGCAGGACGGCAGCTCGATCAGCGAGCCCGTCTGTCGCAGCAGCTCCAGCCGGTTTTTCTCGTTCATCTCCCGGCCCAGCAGACAAACGCTGCCGCGCGTGGGATGCGCGAGGCCCAGCAGCATCTTCAGGGTCGTCGACTTTCCGGCGCCGTTGGGGCCGATGAAGCCGTAGACGCAGCCCTCCGGCACGCGCAGCTCGAGCGCGTCAACGGCCGTCTGGCCGCCATAGACCTTGGTAAGGCCCTTCGTTTCGATGACGTTCATCCTTGTCTCCTTTCCACGGGGGCGTCTGCCCGCCGCAAAACCATCATACCGCGCCCGCCTTTCGCTCCGCTTTTCCCTCGCTTAAGCTTTCCTTAATTCGCCGCAGCCGGCCGTTTTGCGCCTCGCCCGTATGGTATAATCACAGGACAGTCATTCGCTGCGCTTTTCTGCACAGCCGAAGAGGATTCCGGTTCAAAAGGAGGAAACGCCCGTGCATCGCATTCAGGACGCGCATATTCTGCTGGTGGATGACCATCAGCCGCTGCTGGCGCTGATCGTCCGCTCGCTGAGCGCGGCAGGCTATGTCCACCTGACCACGGCGGAGACGGCCGCGCAGGCGCGGGAAGCGTTCGCGCGGGCGATGCCCGACTGCGTCGTTCTGGATATCAACCTGCCCGACGGCGACGGCTTCTCGCTCTTTGGCGAATTTCGCGCGCAGTCCGACGTCCCCGTGCTCTTCCTCTCCGCGCGGGATGCGGATGCCGACCGTCTCTATGGCCTCGGTCTGGGCGCGGATGACTACCTGACCAAGCCGTTTCTGACGCAGGAGCTGCTCCTGCGCATCGCGACCATCCTGCGGCGAACCTATCACGACGCGCTCGCCTGCGCAGCGCCGCTGCGCCTGGGCGAAATCACGGTCGATCTCGCGGACGCCTGCGTCCTGCGCCCGTCGGGGCGTGTCGCGCTGACGGCGACCGAGCGCGCTTTGCTGCTTCGGCTCGTCGAAAACCGGGGCCGCATCGTCACCTTCGACGCGCTCTGCGAGGCCGTCTGGGGCGCGGGCTATTACGGCTATGAGAACAGCCTGAACGTACACATCCGCCACCTTCGGGAAAAGATCGAGGCGGACCCCTCCCATCCGCGCTTCCTCGTGACGGCGCGCGGGCTGGGCTACCGCCTGATGAAGGAGGATCGCGCATGAGCACCATCTCCCGCCTCTGCCGGCGCGTCGTCGCGTCGGCATTTTCCATCGTGCTGCTCGTCTTTCTGGTCAATGCCGCGCTGCTGGGGAGCGTGATCGTCTCCTACGGCATGCGTTCCCGCCAGCAGGGCACGCTGCCGCTTCGCAGCTTTTCGGATCGATTCATGCCGGGCGAGGACGGCCTGCCCGTGCCGCAGCCGGGCGCCGTGGAGGAATGCCTGGACGGGTGTGCCTTCGCCATGCTCCTGGGACCGGAGGGCAGCGTGCTCTGGCGCTGGCAGCTTCCAAAGTCGCTCGACCATTCCTACACGACCGGTCAGGTTGCCGCGCTCTCCCGCTGGTATCTGGAGGATTATCCCGTCTTCGTCTACCGCAACAGCTTTGGTCTCGTCGTCCTCGGCATGCCCCCGGGCAGCTTCACGCGCTTCAACTTCTACATCGACAGCGGCATGCTGAGCACGCTGATCGCCGGCTTCGTGCCGCTGCTTCTGCTCGACGCGGCGCTGATTCTGTCCGTCTGTCTGTGGCTGGGGTGGCGGGCGGCGCGTTCGCTGCGCGAGATCGGCCGGGGGATCGACGCGCTTTCCCGGGGTGGAGACGTCCATCTGCCGCAGCGGGGCGCGACCGCCGAGCTTGCCCGGCAGCTCAACCGCGCGGGCGCGCTGATCGCCTCGCAGAAGGCGGAAATCGCCCGCCGCGACGCCGCACGCACGGACTGGATCGCCGGCGTCTCCCACGACATCCGCACGCCGCTCGCCGTCATCCTCAGCGGCGCGGAGGCGCTTGAGCGCGAGGCGGCGCTCACAGACGCCCAGCGCAGGCTGACACAGCAGATGCGCGCGCAGGCCGAGCGCATTCGCGCGCTGATCGGGGATCTCAACCTGACCTCGCGCCTTCAATACGACGCCCAGCCGCTCCGCCTTGCGCCTGTGCATGCGGGCGCGCTGCTGCGCGAAACCGTCGCCGCCTTTGCCGACAGCCCGGCGGGCGAAGCCTGCGACGCCTCGCTGGAGCTCGACGAGGCGGCCGGCCGCCTCGTTCTGATGGCCGACGCGGCGCTGCTGCGCCGGGCGATGGACAATCTGCTGTACAACAGCGCGCGCCACAATCCACCGGGCTGTACCGTCTTTGTGCGCGCGCAGCGCATCCTTCAGGGCGACCGGGAGGCGCTTCGCGTCGTCATCGGCGACGACGGGGCAGGCTATCCGCCCGGTGTCCTCGCCGTGCTGCGTGGAGAGAACGTTTCCCCTCCGCCGCACATTCTCGGCCTCCACCTCGTCGTTCAAATTCTGCGCGCGCACGGCGGAGAGGTCCGCTTCCAAAACGAGCAGGGCGCGCGCGCCGAGCTGATCTGCCCGGCCGCATCCTCGTGTGCCCAGGAGAAGGCGTCATCCCCATTTTGATTTTCAAAAGGATGATATTTCATATTTTGTCGTTTCATGGCTTGATTTCCGCCTTTCATGCATGTATAATGTCTGCGTAATTGCAATTTCGAAGTCACAAAGCAATCATTTCTTTTTGGAAGGGAAGCGGCTCTATGCAGCGCGACGAACTCGAAAGACAAAATATCGGTGAAAACCTCGACATGCTGATGACCCTGGATCCCCGCGGCTATGGCGTCTGCCGCATTCTCTATGCGGGCAGCCGCGCGTTTGCCGGCGAGCCGCTGACGATGCGCGCCGCCGCGCATCTGTGCCGCTTTGTACACGAGGGCGACCTCGTCTATATCCTGACCGGCTTCGTTCTGCTGCCGCACAAGGTGCCGGAGATGGACGGCATGGTCAGCTCGCTGCTGCTGTGCCGCGCGCTGGTGCTGGCCTTTGGCGCCAAGCCCGTGATCGTCTGCCCGCAGGACTGCGTGGAGGCCGTCAAAAAGTGCGCCAGCGTCGTCGGGCTGCACATCTACGAGGAGATCGAGACGGTGCGCGCGCTGCCCATGAGCATGGGCGTGTGCGCCTTCACGAAGGATGCGTCGCTCGCCAAGGCGCAGGCCGGGCAGATGCTCGAAGCCGGCCTGCCCGCCGCGGCCATCGCCATTGAGGCGCCGGGCGCCAACGACGCCGGTGTCTACCACAACGCCGCCGGCCAGGACGTCACCGCGCTTGAAGCGAAGAGCGACGCCCTCTGGGCCGCCCTGCGCGCGCGGGGTGTGCCGACCGTCGCCATCGGCGACCTGGGCAACGAGATCGGCATGGGCGCGATTGCCGACCACATCCGCGCCTATGTTCCCTACACGGCGCACGGCGAATGCGCCTGCGGCTGCGGCCACGGCATCCTCGCCGCCTCCTCGACCGACTGCATCATCACGGCGACCTGCTCCGACTGGGGCTGCTATGGCCTGATGGCCGCGCTCGCGTACCTGAAGCGCGATATCGACATCCTGCACGGCGAGGAGATGGAGGCGGAGGTCATGCGCGTCGCCGCCCGCAGCGGCATGATCGACATGACCGGCTCGCTGCTGCCCGGCATCGACGGCTTTGACACGCGCATGAACACCGCCATCGTCAGCCTGATGCGCCAGTGTACGGCCTATGCGCTGCGCTTTTCGCATAATTCGGACAGGTGGTTCACCTCCGTTCTGCAAAAGCGCTTCTTTGAGTAAGCCCGGGCGTCCTGCCCCGGAAGGAGGGAGTCCATGGAGCTGCATCCCGTCGGCGTAAGCGGCGTGCTCGCCGTGCTGGGCGATGCGATCAGCGAGGAGACCGGCGCGCGCGTTGCCGCGCTGCGCGAGGCCGTTTTGCGCGCACAGATTCCCGGTGTGACGGAGAGCGTTCCCGCCTACGCGTCGCTGCTCGTGCGCTACGATCCCTTTGTCACGGATTACGAGGCGCTCTGCCGCCAGCTTAAGGCGCTCTGCGGCGCGCTGAGCGCTTCGGCGCAGGAAACCGGCAGAACCGTCGACATCCCCGTCTGCTATGGCGGCGCTTACGGCGAGGATCTTCCCTTCGTCGCGCAGCATGCCGGTCTGTCGGAGCAGGAGGTCATCGCCCTGCACAGCGCCGCGCCGTACCGCATCTACATGCTCGGCTTCCTGCCGGGCTTTCCGTATCTGGGCGGGCTCGACGAGCGTCTCTTCACGCCGCGCCTTGCCTCGCCGCGCACGAAAATCCCCGCCGGGTCCGTCGGCATCGGCGGCCAGCAGACGGGCATCTACCCGATGGAATCCCCGGGCGGTTGGCAGCTCATCGGACGCACGCCGCTTCGCCTCTTTGTCCCCGGCCGGCCGCTGCCCTACGCGGCGGGCGATCTGATCCGCTTCGTTCCCATCGGGCCGGACGAATTTGAAGCCATCGCCGCCAGGGAGAGGGGGAATCGGGCATGATCGAGATCATCGTTCCTGGCGCGCTGACCACCGTTCAGGATGCCGGGCGCGCGGGCCACGCTGCCGAGGGCTTCCCGGAATGCGGCGCCTGCGACAAATACGCGATGGCGCTTTCCAACCTGCTGTGCGGCAACCGCGATTGCCTGCATACCGCCGTACTCGAGATGACGCTCGTGGGCGCGACGCTTCGGGCGCAGCGCTCCATGCTTGCCGCGCTGACAGGCGCGCAGGCCGCCCCCACGCTCAACGGGCAGAGCGTGCCGATGAACAGGCCGTTCCTGATGAAAGCGGGCGACGTGCTGGAGGTCGGCGCATTTTCAAGCGGTCTGCGCGCATATCTCGCCGTCAGCGGCGGCTTTGACGTCCCCGCCGTGCTCGGCAGCCGCGCCACGGACGTGAAATCCCACATCGGCGGTTTGGAGGGCCGCGCGCTCCGCGCGGGCGACACGCTGCAAACCGGCAAGGGGGACACATCCGCCCGACGCCTGTCGGCGCTCTCGCGCGGGGCGGACGCGCTGGCGCAAAAGCCCTGGCTGCTTCGCCCCAGCACCCCAAAGGGCTTTCTGGGCGATGCCGTGATGCCGCTGCTGCGCGCCGTGCCGGGTCCGCAGGATGCCGCCTTCACCCCGGAAGGGCTCGAAGCGTTCACACATGGCGTCTACACCGTCTCGCCCGATTCCGGCCGCATGGCCGCGCGTCTGAGCGGCCCGACGGTCGCCTCCGTCCACGGCTCGGACATCCTCTCAGACGGCATCGTCGAGGGCTCCGTGCAGATTTCCGCCAACGGCCAGCCGATCGTCATGCTCGCCGACCACCAGACCACGGGCGGCTACGCGAAGATCGCGACCGTCCTCCCCTGCGACCTGCCCGTCCTCGCGCAGACGCGCCCCGGCGCGTCCGTCGCCTTCCGCTTTGTGACCCCCGCCGGGGGCATGCAGGCTCTCCGGCTTGAACGCAGCAAATGGAGCTATATGAAGGAGCAAATGCCATGAAAACCATGACTCCGGCCGAAGCGCGCGCGCTCATCCGCGAAGGCGCCATCACCCGTCCGACAACGGGCATGTGCCCCGGCTACGCACAGGGCAACCTCGTCGTGCTGCCCAAGGAGCTGGCCTGGGACTTTCTGCTGTTCTGCCAGCGCAACCCCAAGTCCTGCCCGCTGCTTGAGGTCGCCGACGCGGGCAGCCGGACGTTTGCGCAGTTCGGCGCAGGCAGCGACATCGCGCGCGATATTCCCAAATACCGCGTCTACGAAAACGGCGTGCTGACCAAGGAGACGACCGACGTCTCCGAATACTTTGACGATCCCTCGCGCGAGCTGGTGAGCTTCCTCATCGGCTGCAGCTTCTCCTTTGAGAGCGACCTGCTCGAGGCGGGCATTCCCGTTCGCCAGATCGAGGAGGGCGTCAACGTGCCGATGTACAACACGAACATCCCCTGCCAGAGCGCCGGCGTCTTCTCGGGCAACATGGTCGTCAGCATGCGGCCGATCCCCCATGCGCTCGTCCCCGCTGCCGTGGCCATTACGGCGCAGATGCCGCGCGTTCACGGCATGCCCGTTCACATCGGCTGCCCGGAGGCCATCGGCATCGCCAACCTCGCCCAGCCCGACTACGGCGACGCCGTGACCATCCGCGACGGGGAGACGCCCGTCTTCTGGCCCTGCGGCGTGACGCCCCAGGCAGTCGTCATGCATTCCCGCCCGCCGTTTGTCATCACCCACGCCCCCGGGTACATGTTCATCACGGACGTGCCCAACGCCGTGCTCAAGCTGTGATGAACGCACAAGGAGGAAACCTCTGATGAAGACCGTGGATCTCAACTGCGACCTGGGCGAGAGCTTTGGCGCATACACCATCGGCAGGGATGAGCAGGTCATCCCGCTGATCACCTCGGCGAACGTCGCCTGCGGCAGCCACGCCGGCGACCCGCTCGTCATGCAGCGCACCGTCGCCCTCTGCCGGGAAAACGGCGTCCACATCGGCGCGCATCCCGGCTTTCCGGATCTGATGGGCTTTGGCCGTCGCAGCATTGCCGTCACGCCGAAGGAGGCCAAGGCCTACATGCTCTATCAGCTCGGCGCGCTCTCCGCCTTCTGCCGCGCAGCGCAGATGCCGCTGTGCCACGTCAAGCCGCACGGCGCGCTGTACAACATGGCCGCCAAGGACAGTGCGCTCGCCCGCGCCATTGCGGAGGCCGTCGCGGAGTTTGACGACCGGCTCATCCTGCTCGGCCTGAGCGGCAGCGAGATGCTCTCCGCGGCGCAGGCGATCGGCCTCCCCTGCAAAAGCGAGGTCTTTGCCGACCGCGGCTACCGCAGCGACGGCACGCTCGTCCCGCGCGGCCAGCCCGGCGCGATGATCACCGACGAAAATGAGGCCATCCGCCGCGTCGTTCGCATGGTCACGGAGGGCAAGGTGCGCAGCGTCGAGGGTACGGACGTCTGCCTGAGCGCGGACTCGATCTGCGTCCACGGCGACGGGGAAAAGGCGCTGCTCTTCACACAGCGCATCGGCGAGGCGCTCGCCGCCGCCGGCATCGCGCTCAGGCCCATGAGCGCCTGATGTCCTCCCTCCAAGCCCTTTGTCCCGCGCGAAGTGGGCGAGATCAAGCTACATACGAAAAGGAGCCTTTCGGCTCCTTTTAGATTATCGACAAAAGCGCTTTCTCTCCCCGAGGGGGAGAGAAAGCACTCAATTCTTCCTCGAACAATCAATCGCGGAGGAAAAACATCTGTTTCTGTCAACAGACTGAAAGGAGCCTTTCGGCTCCTTTTTTGCGCCAGCTCAGCGCACGGCCCTGCACAGGCGGATGACGCGCATCTCCTGCGGAACGCCGAAGGTCTCCAGCACGGCGCTGATCTTGTCCGCCAGGGAGACGAGCCGCCCTTCGCGCGTCTGCGGCGGAATCGGCGTCAGCGGGAACATGTGCCTGTGAATCACGTCGCGCTCAATCCAATTGAGCGGGAAATCCCTCTCTGCCTCCCGCAGCGCTTCGCCCGGATGGGTAAACCCGTGCGTCAGGTGCGGGCGGCCCGGGTCATGCCAGTCGTAGAGGAAGTAGTCGTGCAGCAGCGCGCCGCGCACCATGCTCTGCTCGTCCACGCGCAGGCGAAGCCGTCCGGCAATGCGCAGCGCGATATAGCAGACCGAGAGACTGTGCTCATAGCGCGTCACCCGGCCATGATGTGTGTATCCGCGCAGCGCCTGTACCTTTGGCGAGGCAAGCACATCCGCGCCCAAAGCGCACATCTTCAGTATGGTCTCCTGTTGCAGCTTTTCAGCAAAATCCATCGGTACCACACCCTTTTTGATCTCGTTCTCACTTTCCGATGAGGGTCATCAGATCGGCCAGAACACCCGGATGCGGGATCAGCGCCAGCGAAACCTTCGCCGCCTGAAGCGCAATCTCGCTCTTGAGCGTGCCAAGCTCCTCATCGGACAGATTCGTCACGTCCACAGCCACGCCGCCCTCGAAGACGGCCTCGTCAAACTCGCTCTGCTCCATCGTCAGGCTGACCAGCGCACCGGCCAGACCGGCAGCCTGCAGGGAAGCCTCCGCGTTCAGCGTGAGCGCATCGTCGGTCAGCACCGTCTCGCCGGTGATCACCGCCGTCAGGGCATCCGCATTTTCTCCGTCGTCATGCCTGCTGAACGCCAGCTCGCCTTCAAAGGTCTCGATGCTCTCGCCCGACTCGCCAGCCTCCACCTGGCTGGTCAAGCCGGCGCTGATGCCGATGCCCTTGACCCCGCCATCCTTACCGTTCAAGTCAAGCGTGCCGCTGAAGCCGCTCTGCTTCACGCCGCCAATATCCTGACCGAACTGGATGTTCAGGTCGCCGACGAGGCGATCCTCCTCGCTGACCTGAAGCTCGCCGTGGGAGGTATGCAGCCGCTGCGCATGCTCGTCCGTCCGGATGGAGTAGACGAAGCTGCCCTCAAAAGGCCAGCCCTCCGTGATCAGCGGCACATCCGCGTCAAAGCCGACCATCTGACCGTTTTCGTCATAGCTGACGATCATGCTCATCGGCAAATCCGTGCTCAGGTAGGAGAGATTGTCGACGCTCTTTTCCAGCTTGCGCATGAAGTATTGCACGTCGCCCAGCTCGCAGAGGCTGCCATCGTCCTGAACGCTCCAGGAGGTCTGCACAAAGTCCGTCGCCGGGTCGATCGTCTCCTCGGTCAGCAGCGCGTCGATCACCTGGCGCGCCTGGTAGCGCGTCACGCCCAGCTCCGCCAGAATGTCCGCCGTCGCCTGGAGCATCGGGCCCTGATCGTCGCGGAACGCGGAAACCACATTCCACAGGAAATACATGAAGTCGTAGGTGCTGATCTTGCCGATCATCCGCTGCGCCACGGCATCGCGGGTCGGCGTCGCCTCGAGCGGCTCGTTGTCAAAGGTGTAGAGCTCGCCGGTCTCCATCTGCGTCGAGGAGACCCAGCCCAGCAGCAGGTTGAGGAAGGTCGAGTTGGCATCAATCGCCATGATCTTGAGCCTGTCCTTGATGTCGAGCGCATTGAACTCCTCCGAGCCCACCTCGATGCCCATCAGCTCGTCCAGGCTCTGCCCGGCAAAGGCGCCCGCTGGCACGGTCATCACATACTTGCCCGTCAGGCTCGTCATGATTTGCGCGGAGCCATCCTCAAAGACGAGCGCATCCGCCGTCGCCAGCTCCACGCCGTCCGTCACCAGCGCCGCGCGGATGCGCGCCGTGCCGAAGTCGTCATAAAAGGAGAGATTCAGCGTGCTCTTGGAAAGCAGGGAAGCGAGCGCCTGCGCCCGCGCATCCGTCATGCTCTCCTCCAGCTCGATGGCGAAGCCCGCGCTCACGTTGAGCTGCATGCCCGCCGCGTAGCTTTCGGCAATCGCCGTGCCGGTCAGATCGCCCGCGGAAAAGCCGACGTCTTCCTCCGCGACCGAGGCCACGGGCATCACGAGCATCAGCACGCTCAGCAGCAGTGCCGTCAGCCTGGTTTTTTTGTTCATGCGTGTTCCTCCCTCTCGGTACCGCAAGTTCATCTTGGTTCATCTGCGTGATTTTTACTCATTTGGGGAAAGCCCGGCGGCAATTTTCTCCTTCGTGCCCTCGCCGAGCTGCGCGTACAGCCTCGCTGCCAGCTCCGCGACGGCCTCCCTCGCCGCCTCTTGGATTTCTCCGGGCGCGGCCTCGCTTGGCGGCATCGGCCCGACGGCCGGCTCCGCCTCCCCGCCGACCTGAAGCGTCAGCGCGGCGCTGCCCTCCAGGAAGGTGTTGCTGTCCATCTTGACGCTATAGATCACCTCGTCCGCCGCGCTGAAGGTGGTGTCACCCTCCCGCGTGGTCAGCTGCACGGCGTTGCGCAGGCTGGCCTCGACGAGGTTGAGCCGCTGCATGCGCCTGCCGGGCGTCTTGTCCTCGTGTGTCAGCGTCGAATTGACGACGACCTTTTCCGTCAGGCTCTCGCCGTCCGCCGTCCAGTTGTTGCGCAGGTAGACCGTCAGCCGCGAGGAGAGCTTGCTGCCGGCCAGCTCACCGGCTGCCCTCAGCGTCGTATCCACCTTGTTTTCGCCCGCCTTGTCCTTGCGGGTGACGCTGCTCTGGCGCGTGCTGCTGTAAGCGAGCTCAAAGAAGTTGCTCTCGTCCTGCGTGAGCGTCAGCTCAAAGGTGTCCTTCGGCGCGCGGCCCGCAGGCTGCTTGAGCCAGCCGCAAAGCGTCCAGGGCGCCTCTCCCTCCCGGGCAAGCGCGCCGGTCACGTCGATGCGCGTCAGGCGCGTGCCGTCGTCAGACATCGTCCGCTCCACGGCAAAGGCCTGCGTCACGGCAAAGCCGCCATCAAGCGCCGCGCCCGCCTCGAGCGATTCAAACCACTGCGCAACGCTTTCAAGCGGCACCCGCTCCAGAATCGACGCGCCCGTCAGCGGCGAAAGCGCGCCAATCAGGGCGGACGCGCTCTGCCCGCCCGCCTCATCGCCCAGCAGCGCCTCAAGCAGCGCCTGCTCGTCCGCTGCGCGGAAGACGGAATCGCCGATTGCGACGGCGACGGCATCCTCCCCGCGCGTCACGGCGCCGGAAAAGAGCGTCTCGCCCTGGCGCACAATGCGCAGGCTGTCGGTATCTGGCGAGCTGTCGCAGGCGATCGTCGTCCCGTCGAGCATGGCCGAGAGCACGGACAGATCGCGCGCGTAGAGCGCACTGCTCACGTCCAGCGAGGCCTCCAAATGCACCGGCGCGCCGGAGGCGACGGTCTCGCTCATCGCGAGCAGCCCGGGTGAAAAGCATTCCACGCTGGGCAGCGTCTGCGCCAGGGCGCCCGCCGCCAGTATGAGCAGCGCCGCCGCCAGCAGCGCACAGCATCCTTTTTTCATGATTTCCT
This sequence comes from Clostridiales bacterium, assembly GCA_022787165.1. Taxonomy (GTDB): domain Bacteria; phylum Bacillota; class Clostridia; order Christensenellales; family Aristaeellaceae; genus Ventricola. Next base: position 120,243 of record JALFVL010000007.1, on the reverse strand, counting down.
CCATGCCGCATCGGCACTCATCTGACGAATCACGCGCGGCGTTTCTTCCCGCCGCGGGAAAAAATCATTCGTCGCGCTCCGCGGGCTCGTCCTCCCAGACCGCGACCTCGTCCAAGACGGCCTCGTCGAGCACAATCGTCCCCGCCGCAACGTCGACCGAACGGACGACGCGGCGCAGCGCCGGGAGCATCATCTCGCCCCGAGGCGTCGAAAAGACATAGACGTCGCAGACGCTGTTGGGCGTCAGCACATCGGTCAACCGGCCGATCTCCCTGCCCGCCGTGTCGACAGCGGTCAGGCCGATGAGGTCGCAGACGAAGTTTTCGTCCTCGCCAAGCTCAATGGCGTGCTCCCTGTCGACGTAGACGCCGCAGCCGCGCAGCGCCTCGGCGGCGTTGCGGTCGTCGACGCCCTCCAGCTGCAAAAAGGCAAAGCCGTCGTAGACGCGCCCCTTGCGCACCTTTGTCTCGGTATACACGCCCTTTTTCTCTAGAAAAACGGTTTCAAGCCGCGCGTAGCGGCTCATGTCGCTGGTCATCGCGCGCAGCTTGACCTCGCCGCGGATTCCCTGCGGCTTCACAATCTCGCCAATCTGAATATATTCTGCCTGCATGCGTTTTCCTTTTCGTCACCATTTGCGCGGATACACGGATGCCGCGCATCGCTGCGCGGCATCCGATATGCGCTTGAGTGGGCAGCCTGCCCTCTTTGCGCCCGGCGCAGCGGGGAAATCCGTTACATGATCTCCACGAACACGGGCTTCTCATTTCGGGCGGTGGCCGCCTTGACCACGGAACGGATGGACTTGGCGATTCGGCCCTGTTTGCCGATCACCTTGCCCATGTCCTCCGGCCCGACGCTCAGCTCAATGATGACCGACTCCGGGCCTTCCACAGTCTTTACCTGAACCTGCTCGGGATGATCCACGAGCGTCGAGGCAATATAGCGAACCAGTTCTTCCATCTATCAGCCCTCAGCTTTCCGGGCAATGCCCCAATCCGGCCAATCAGGCGATCGCGCCGGACTTCTTGAGCAGCGCGCGGACGGTATCGGTCGGCTGAGCGCCGTTCTTGATCCACTTCTGGGCCTTCTCGGCGTCAATCTTGAGCTCAACGGGGTTGGAAACCGGGTTGTAGTAGCCGATCTCGTCGACGAAACGGCCATCGCGGGACATGCGCTCGTCGGCGACGACGACGCGGTAGAACGGCTTCTTCTTCATGCCCATTCTCTTGAGACGAATCTTGACCATGGTTGTATCCTCCTCTGATATTCAAAGAACAAAATTTTATATGACCACAATCGCTAGGATTGACGGCATCGGTGTCAGCGCATCGGGAAGCGGAAGCGGCCGCGCTTGCCGCGGGACTGATTCATCATCATCTTCATCTGCTTTTTCGCGTCCTCGAACTGGCGGATGAGCTGGTTGACGTCCTGCACGGTCGTGCCGCTGCCCGCGGCGATGCGGCGGCGGCGGCTGGCGTTGAGCACTTCGGGATGGCGGCGTTCCCTGGGCGTCATCGAGCGGATGATCGCCTCGGGCTTCTTCATCGCGTCGTCGGGAATGTCGATATCGCCGATATTGCTCATGCCCGGCAGCATCTTGAGCACGCCGGAAAGCGGGCCCATTTTCTTGAGCTGCTGCATCTGGCTGAGGAAATCGTCGAGCGTGAAGTCCGCATTCTTCATGCGTCTGGCGAGGTCGGTCGCCTGCTCGGGGTCGATCTCGATGTTCTCCTGCGCCTTTTCGATGAGCGTCATCACGTCGCCCATGCCGAGGATGCGGGAGGCCATGCGGTCGGGATGGAACGGCTCGATGTCGCCAAGCTTCTCGCCCGTGCCCGCGAACTTGATCGGCTTGCCCGTCACGGCACGCACGGAAAGCGCCGCGCCGCCGCGGGTATCGCCGTCGAGCTTGGTGAGGATCACGCCGGTGATCTCCAGCTTCTCGTTGAAGGCGCTGGCGACGTTGACGGCGTCCTGACCGGTCATCGCGTCGATGGTCAGCAGGATTTCGGAGGGCCTGACGCTCTGGCAGATCCTGCCCAGCTCGTCCATGAGCGCCTCGTCGATGTGCAGCCGGCCGGCGGTATCCAGAATCACGACGTCATGCTGATGGCTGCGGGCGAATTCAACTGCCTCGCGCGCCGTCTGCACGGGATCCTGTGTGCCGCGCTCGAAGACCGGCACGCCGACCTGACCGCCGACGACCTGCAGCTGCTTGATGGCGGCCGGGCGATAGATGTCGCAGCCGACGAGCAGCGGGCGCTTGCCGTCCTTTTTGAGCCAGCCGGCCAGCTTGGCCGACATCGTCGTCTTGCCCGCGCCCTGAAGGCCGCAGAGCATGAACACGGAAACCGGCGAGGAGCTGTACTGCAAGCGGGCGTTGCTGCCGCCCATCAGGCTCGTGAGCTCCTCATTGACGATCTTGACGACCTGCTGCTGGGCGCTGAGGCTGTCGAGAATCTCCTGCCCGACGCAGCGCTCCGTGCAGGTCTTGACGAAGTCCTTGACGACCTTGTAATTGACGTCCGCCTCCAGCAGCGCCATGCGGACCTCGCGCATGACGAGCTTGACGTCCTCCTGCGTGAGCTTGCCCTTGCCGCGCATTTTGCCAAACGCCTGCTGCAGCCGCTGCGTCAAACCCTCAAAGGCCATCTTACTCCTCCTCTTCCGAAAGCAGCCGCGTAAGGAGCGCCCTCGCGCGCTGCGCCTGCTCCCCGGGCGCATCCCGGAGCATGTCAAGGCTCTGTGTCAGTCCCTGCGTCAGCCTGCGGTAGCGAGCCAGCAGCCCGAGCTGGGCCTCATAGCCCATAAGCTGGCGCGCTGCGCGATGCACGGCATCGCAGACGCCCTGGCGGGAGATCCCCTCCCGCGCCGCGATCTCCGCGAAGGAGAGATCCTCCTCGCAGTAGAGCGAGAGCAGCGCCCTCTGGCGCGGCGTGAGCAGCGGGCCATAAAAGTCATACAGCCAGCCGGTCTCGATGCGATCCACGCTAACCTCCGAAAAGCAAAAACACCTGACAGCCTGATTATTATACGCGCTTGCACTCAGGCTGTCAAGTGTTTTTACTTGACAATGTGTTTTTTCTTATCTGACTGGAGAAGATCAGCCGACCTCGGCATCGGCGCCGTCCATCTCCAGCACGTTCAGGGTGGAGAGCATCGTCTCCACCGCCTGCGCGTCCGCATCCTGCGGGCTCACGGCGCTGAAGATCAGCGTATAGGCGCCCGCATCCACGAGCACGAGCGTCACGGTGATATCTTCATTCTCCCCGCCCGTCAGGCGCAGCCCTCCGGCCGGGCAGCCGCCGACGTGGCGGATGTCGAGCGTCTGGGCGATCTCGCAATCCGGCCAGTCGCTCTTTGCCAGCTCCTCGAGCGTCATGTCAAAGCTCGAATAGCGCAGCAGCTGCACCTGCGAGCCGCCCGAGAGCTGATAGCTCTGAATGAAGTCGCCGTCCTCAAACTCGACGTTCTCCACGCAGACGGCGTCCTCCGGCAGCTCAACCAGCAGCAGCGGGCCGTCGCCAAGCGCCGCGCAGGGCCAGAGCAGCGCGCACAACAGCAGCGCACACAGCAGTTTCTTCATGGTTCATTCCTCCTGTTATTTCACTTCAAAGGTATACGTCTCCCCGCGCTCGAAGGCCTGGCAGGCCTCCACAGTGCAGCGCGCCATGTCGCGGATGGACACATCCGTGTAAAACGCGGTGTGCGGCGCGACGATGACGTTGGGGAAGGACGAGAGCAGCGCCAGCTCGCGGTTGTTCATCGCTTCGCCGGTGTGGTTGATGTAGTAGAGGCCGTATTCATTCTCGATCACGTCGAGCGCCGCCGCGCCGACCCGGCCGGACTCCAGCGCGCCAATCAGCGCCATGGTGTCAATCAGCCCGCCGCGCGCCGTGTTGACGAGAATCACGCCCGGCTTCATCGCCGAAAGCGCCTCCTCGCCGATCATGTGGTGATTGTCCTTTGTCGCGGGGCAATGCAGGGAGATCACGTCGCACTCGCGGTAGATCGTCTCAAGGTCGACCTGCTCGCAAAGGCCCTGTGCCGCGGGGGCGGGCATCGGGTCATACCCCAGCAGCCGGCAGCCGAAGCCGGAGAGATGCGCAAGCACCGTCCGCCCGATCCGCCCCAGGCCGATCACGCCGACCGTCATGCTGGAGAGCTCGCGCCCGCGCTTGCCGTAAAGCGAAAAATCCTGCAAACGCGCGCGCTCGAGCACATAGGGAAACCTCCGGCAGGCCATGAGCATGAGCATGATCGCGTAATTGGCCACGGAGTCGGGCGAATAGGCCGCGCCGGCCACGCGAAGCCCCAGGCGGCGCACGGCCTCCATGTCAAAATGCTCCGTGCCGATGGATCGCGTGCAGATGTAGCGCACACCTTGCGCCGCCAGCGCCGTGAGCAGCGCCTCGTTCATGTCGCAGACGATGATGCTCACCGCGTCACAGCCCTTTGCCAGCACGGCGTTTTGAACCGAGGGATAGTCGGGGCAGGTCACATATTCCATGCCCGCCTGCGCGCAGAGCTGATCAAACGCCTCTTTTTCGTCGAAATCACGAAAGCTGTACACCAGTATCCTCATCGCGATCCTCCTCGTCCGCTTCGTAGAGCCTGGGCTATTATAGCATTCCTTCGCGCATCCGTCAAAGCCCTTTTTCCCGCAGTTCGGATGTGGTATAATGAGAGCGAATCTCTACGGAAAGGGCCCTTTGTGCATGAAGACCATCCTGATGATCGCCACCGGCGGCACCATCGCCAGCCAGCCGACCCGCGACGGCCTCGCCCCGCAGCTCTCCGGCGCGGACATTCTGCGCTGCGTGCCTGCGCTGAGCAATCTCTGCCGCATCGACGCGCTGCAGCTCATGAACATCGACTCGACGAACATGTCGCCCGATTGCTGGCTCGCCATCGCCGCCTGCATCCGCGAGCATTACGACCGCTACGACGGCTTTGTGCTCACCCACGGCACGGATACGATGGCATACACCGCCGCCGCGCTCTCCTACCTGATTCAGGACAGCGCCAAGCCGATCGTGCTCACGGGCTCCCAGAAGTCGATCTATTCCGAGGATACCGATGCGCGGCGCAACCTCTTTGACGCCTTCCTCGCCGCGCAGGACGACGCCCTCTTCGGCGTGCTGCTCGTCTTTGACGGCCGCGTCATCGCCGGCACGCGCGCCCGCAAGACGCGCACCAAGTCGATGAACGCCTTCTCCTCGATCGACTATCCTGACATCGCGCTGCTGCGTGAGGGGCGCATCCTGCACTACATCCGTGAAGAGAAGCCCGCCGGCGCGCCGCGTTTTTTTGACCGGCTCGACCCACAGGTCTTTGTCCTTCGGCTGATCCCGGGCATGAATCCGGATGTGCTCCTGCTCCTGCTTGAGCGCTACAGCGCGCTGGTCATCGAGAGCTTCGGCGTGGGCGGCCTGCCCTGCTACGAGCAGGAGGACTTTCTCGCTGCCGTGCGCGCCTGGAGCGACGCGGGCAAGCCCATCGTCATCACCACGCAGGTGCCCCACGAAGGCAGCGACCTGACGGTCTACCAGGTCGGCGCGCGCGCCGCAGGGCTGCCCGGGGTTCTTCAGGCGCAGACGATGACCGTCGAGGCCGTTGTCGCCAAGCTGATGTGGATTCTCCCGCAGACACGCAATCCCGCCGCCATCGCCGCGCTCTTTGAAACGCCCGTCGCCCACGACCTGCTGCGCTTTGAATGAAGTCTCTGTCTACAGGACGAATGGCGGCGCCCAATTCCTGCCGGAATATGAAATTTGGGCAAATTCCTTCGCGGGAGAAAATTTCTCTATGCGTTCCCCCGAGGTTGTGCTATAATGAAGCAAAGAAATATGGGAGGTTGAGTCCAATGGCTTCTAAGAATACGAAGACCGCCCGCGAGCTGCGCAAGCAGAAGATGGTTCGCGTGATCGCGATTGTGGCCTGCTGCGCGCTGCTGATGACGGCGATTCTGCCCTATGTGGCGTCCAGCCTGTTCTATTGATTCCATGACGCAAAACGCGCCGCTTCCTGTAAGTGGAAGCGGCGTTTGCTTTGTCCTTCAGTTTTCGCCCTCCTGCCGCGGCGCGAGGATGTCGCCCGCGCCGGCGCGCAGCGCATCGATAAGGCCCCGGATCTCTCCGGCCTGCGCGCTCGTGATCTCCTCCGGCTTCGTCCTGTTGATCGCCTTGCGCAGCGCGGCGATGTCATCCTTGATGCGCTTCTTCTTTTCCTTGTCGATGTCCTTGTGGCCGGAAAGCGCCTGCTCCGCCTCGTAGACGAGCCGCTCGCCCTCGTTGCGCACGGCGAGCGCGTCCTTGCGCTCCTTGTCCCAGGCCTCGTAGCGCCTGGCGTCCTCCATCGCGCGCCTGATTTCGTCCTCGCTCATGTTCGTGGTCGAGGAAATCGTGATCTCCTGCGAGTTGCCGGTGCCCAGGTCCTTGGCCGAGACCTTGACGATGCCGTTGGCGTCGATCTCAAACGTCACCTCGATCTGCGGCACGCCCGCCATCGCGCGGCGGATGCCCTTGAGCCGGAAGTTGCCCAGCAGCTTGTTGTCCCTGGCGAAATGGCGCTCGCCCTGGAGCACCTTGATGTCCACCGCCGTCTGGAACGGCGCGGCGGTCGTAAAGATTTGGCTGTGCCTGGCGGGGATGGTCGTGTTGCGGTCGATGATCTTCGTCGCGACGCCGCCGACCGTCTCGATGGACAGCGACAGCGGGGTGACGTCCATGAGGATGATGTCCTGCGCGGGGGAGGCGACGGTCATGCCCGTGCCCGCGCTGCTCCCGGCGAGCTTGCCGCCCTGCAGCGCTGCGCCCATCGCGACGCATTCGTCCGGGTTCATCGTCTTGCTCGGCGTCCTGCCGGTCAGTTTTTTGACCATCTCCTGCACGGCGGGCATGCGCGTGCTGCCGCCGACGAGCAGCACCTGCGAGAGCTGGCCCATCTCAAGCGCCGCGTCGGTCATCACCTGGTTGACGGGGCCGCAGGTGCGCTCCACGAGGTCGCGGGTCATGCCCTCAAACTGCGCGCGCGTGACGGTCACATCCAGATGGTGCGGGCCGTTCCTGTCCTGCGCAAGGAACGGCAGCATGACCTGCGCGCTCATCTGGCCGGAGAGCTCGCGCTTGGCCTTCTCCGCCGCCTCGCGCACGCGCAGCATCGCCGCCGCGTCGCGCGTCAGATCGACCTTCTCCGTCCGCTTGAATTCGGAGACGAGATAGTCGGTCAGCCGGGCGTCGAAGTCGTCGCCGCCCAGATGGTTGTCGCCGCTGGTGGCGAGCACCTCGATCACGCCGTCGCCGATCTCGATGAGCGAGACGTCGAACGTGCCGCCGCCCAGATCGTAGACGAGGATCTTCTGCGCCTGCCCGTGGTCAAGGCCGTAGGCGAACGCCGCCGCCGTCGGCTCGTTGATGATGCGCAGCACCTCCAGCCCCGCGATGCGCCCCGCGTCCTTGGTCGCCTGGCGCTGAGCGTCGGTGAAGTAGGCCGGCACGGTGATGACCGCCTGCGAGACGGGCTCACCCAGAAACGCCTCCGCGTCCCGGCGCAGCTTTTGCAGGATGATGGCGGAAATCTCCTGCGGCGTATAGCCCTTGCCGTCGATCTTCACGCGGGTATCCTTGCCCATCTCGCGCTTGATGGAGGCGACCGTTCTGTCCGCCAGCGCGGCCTGCTGACGCTTGGCCGCCTCGCCGACAACGCGCTCGCCGCTTCTTGTAAAGCTTACGACGGAGGGGGTCGTGCGCCCGCCCTCCGAATTGGGGATGACGACCGGCTCGCCGTTTTCCATGACGGCGACGCAGCTGTTGGTCGTGCCCAGATCGATGCCGATGACTTTGCCCATTATGCTAACCTGCCTTTATGATGCCGTTTGATCGGCGCAGCGCCCACCGCGGCAACCGCAGCCCGCTTTGCTGCGCCTTACCTTTGTATTGTAACCACCCGAGCGCGTCATGACAAGGGCAGGATTGTGAAAAAACGTCGAAGTCAATCATCCTTCCCCACTTTTCCCCCGCGCGGCCCGGAGGCGGCGCCAGCCGGCGCAAAAAACTTTTTTCCTTTGCCGCAATTTTCCTCTTCCTGCTTCGTCATATCATCAGAGGAGGTGACAGGCGCGATGGCTGCCTATACAGAAGAAGCGCGCGAGGCGGAGCTCGTGCGCCTGATGGAGCAATACGGCGACGGCATCAAGCGCATGTGCTGCGTCTATCTGCGCGACCTGAGCGCGGCGGAGGACGCGTCGCAGGAGACCTTCATCAAGGCCTACGGCCATATCGACCAGCTGCTCAGCGGCGAAATCCGCTCAGAGCGCTCCTGGCTCATGCGCATCGCCATCAACACCTGCAAGGACACGCTCCGCTCCTCCTGGATGCGCCACATCGACCGGCACAGGGCGATCGAGGAGCTGCCGCTGTGCGTCTACCCCGGGCATGAGGACAGCCTCGCCATCACCCAGGCCATCGCCGCGCTGCCTGTCAAGCTCAAGGAGATCGTGCTGCTGCACTACTACCAGGGCTTGAGCCTCAAAGCCTGCGCGCAGGCGCTTCATATCTCCGCCGCCACCGCGACCCGACGATTGCAGCAGGCGCAGGCGAAGCTGCGCAGGCTGCTCGATGACGAAACCCTCAGCGATATTTCCTAGAAAGGGGCTGATCTCGATGAAATCCAAAACACGCTGTCGCGAGGCCATCGACGAGAGCCTCTCCGGCGTCCGCTTCAACGCGCGGGACATGCGCGCCGTTTTGAGCGCCGTGCGCGAGCAGGAGGCGCCGCAGGAAGCGCCTGTGCGCGCCGGAAGGCACCGCCGTCTCGACCTCGTCTTTTCTCTGGCGCTTGTCGCCATGGTCGCCATTCCGGTCTCCCTCTTCGCGGTCAACGCCCGAAACGCCAAGACGACGCCCGTCACCGTCGCAGCGGGGGCCATCACCTCTGCGCCCAGCGCATCCGTCCTGCCAGACGCGGCGCCGACCGACGCGCCCCTCGCCACCGCGCAGCCCGAGCCGCAGGACACGCTCAGCGAGGCAGAGGCCATCGCCGCCGCGCGCGCCTGCTTCGAGGCGGAATGCGATACGAGCGTCTTCTCCTTTGATGAATACACCGTCAGCCTGACGGAGACGGCAGAGGCGGACGGCTCTCCATCGATGACCGTGCTCATGCAGAGCATCTACGACAACGGCTGCTTCTTTACGGTCGTGCTGGACGCGCAAAACGGCGGTGTGCTGCGCTTCTCCACGCCGCAGCTGGCGACCGTCCCGACCTTCCTGAACGGCGAATCCGCCGAGGTGCAGGCCTGGTATGACAAGCTCGGCCCGTTCGCCTTCACCTGGTCGCAGGAGAACCAGGCCGAATTCTCCCGCCGCTACGAGGGCGCCGCGCTGCGCATGGCCCGCTCCGGCGAGCTCTCCGCCGCGGACGCGCAGGCCGCCGCTCTGAAGGCGGCGAGCGATACCTTTGCGCAGCTCGGCGAGACCGGCACGCACTACGCCTATCCGGCGCTCTATGGCGAGCGCGCCAGCGCGGACGGCATCGCGCGCTACTTCGTGCGCTGCTATGCGCAGCCCGTGACACAGACGCTGCCGTCCCCCTGCGTGCTCGTGACGCTGCGCGCCGGCGACGGCATGGTCGAATCCATCCAGATCGTCGAGGACGAGGCTCAGGCCCTGACACCGGCGCTGAATATGGAGGAGTAATTCTGCCACCGGAAAGGCCGATCAAAACGAAGAAGGGTCAGGGAATGCGCTCCCTGGCCCTTCTTCACTTTATGGCGCGTCCATACCTCTTTGCGGCTCATCTTCCCTCGTTCCAGTCCTCGATCATCTGTGCGCCGGAGCGCGTCATCTCGCGGCTGAAATCGCAGTTCCACTTGCGCCTGGTGAACGCCAGCAGCCAACGGTCAAACTCCTCGCCGGAGAGGCCCTGCCGCGCCTCCAGCATGGCGCGCATGCCCTCCGCCCCGCAGTCACGATAGCTGTTTTCATGGACGACGTCATCGACGGCAAAGCGCGCAGGCTTTTGGCGCTCACGCTGCTGCTGGGTCGGCTTGCCGATGACGGCCATGCACACGGGCTTGACGTATGCCGGCAGGCCGAGAATCTCCCTCTGCGTCTCGCAGTTTTCCAGGATATCGCCGATGTAGCAGGAGCCGTAGCCCAGCGCGTCCGCCGCAACCACGGCGGCATGCGCCGCGATGACCGTATCGACGGCGGCAAGCAAGAAGTCGCCCGTGCCGGGGCGGCGGAGCGGCTCGCCGAGCTGTTCCTCCCCGATCGTCTCAAAGAGATCAAACCAGCGCTTGTAGTCCGCGCAGAAGACGAGCACGAGCGGCGCCGTCGCGATAAACGGCTGATGGTCGCAGGAGGCGGCCAGCGCCTGCTTTTTGCGCGGGTCGGTCACGCGAATGGCCGTCCAGAGCGTCATGTTGCCGGCCGTCGGAGCCTGCACGGCCGCCTCGAGAATCGTGCGCACATCGCCCTCCGGCATCGGCTCCTTTTCAAAGACGCGCACGCTCTTGCGCGCCATCAGCATCCCAATCGTTGGGTTCTCCTCATTCATCCGTCTCATCCTCCCCGGTCATCTCTTCAAGAAAGCGTTGCACGGCCGTGCGCGCGCGGTAGACGTCGTTTCGCTTCGCTCCTCTCGCAGTCAGGCGCTCGCCCGCCTCGCGCCAGTCGCAGCCCTCCATCAGCGCCTCAAAGAGCTGCGCCTCGAGGCTGACATCCGGCGCGGCCTTCGGCGTCTCCTGCGTAACGCCGCTCATGTCAAGCACCAGGCAGTATTCGCCCTTCTCGGCCTTCTCGTTGGCGAGGAGCTGCTCGAGCACCTCCTGCGCCGTGCCGCGGATGGTCTTTTCGTAGAGCTTCGTCAAATCGCAGCTCGCGCTGATGCGGCAGCCCGGCAGCGTCTCTGTGACGGCGCGCACGAGGTCGATCACGCGATGCGGCGATTCATGGACGACGGCGATGGGCACGCCGCTCTGCTTCATGGCGGTCAGCTTGTCGCGCAGCTCCTTCTTCTGGCGCGGGAGGAAGCCGTAAAACGCGAACTCGCGCGTGTCAAACCCGCTGACGGAGAGCGCGCTCGCCATGGCCGTCGGCCCCGGCACGGCCAGCACCTCGATGCCCAGCGCCGCGGCCTCGCGCACGAGCACACTGCCCGGGTCGCTGATGGCGGGCGTTCCCGCGTCGGTCACGACTGCGACGGTCAGGTCCTCATCGATCATCCGCTGCGGCAGCGACGCGGCGCGATGCTCCTCGTTGTGCTGATGGTTGGAGACGCAGGGCGTGTCGATGGAAAAGTGATTGAGCAGCGCGCGCGTCACGCGCGTATCCTCCGCCGCGATCAGGTCGCAGCCTTTGAGGGTTTCAAGCGCGCGCGGGCTGATGTCGGAAAGGTTGCCGATCGGCGTGGCGACGACGTAAAGACGGGGCATGTGCTTTTCCTCCCAATGGATATTGCCTTTGGATTATACCATATCCGGCAGACAAAAGGGTACCTTCGCAGCGCGAAAATACCCTTTTCCATCGATGATGCTGTTTTGTGTCTGAATTCCCGCTTTGAGAATCCAACCCGTTTCAATCGCAGGCCGCTGCGCGGTCTGCTCTGAAACTGCTTTTTCTGAGCTGATTGGAACCGTTGGGCTGCCGCCCAAACCCGCCTGGGGCGCCGCCCCAGACCCCGCAAGGGGCTCAGCCCCTTGACCCTTCTTCACTTCGCGTGTCTGAAAGCGTGATAGAGCCAAACCGGCATGATGCCGGTTGCATTTCCGACGAAGTGATGGTTGTCCGGTTGCTTTGTGCCCGAGACCGGAGCCTTGCAGAGGAACTTACAGAGTAAATCGGCATCAGGCGGCAGGCATGCCATGCCGCTTCCCGCTGATCGCCTGCACGTCAAGGCGCAGCACGGTCACGGCCTCAAGCGCCGCCTCCGGATAGACGAACACTTTCCCCGGCTGATAGTGCGCCATCAGCACGTCGAGCCCGTGGCGCTTCTCCTCGCCCTCAAGCCGCGCAAGCACGCCGCTGCCGCAGACGCTCAGAAAGTCCATCGTACAGGCGGCAGGGTTGTCGCTTGGGCGAAGCGTCTCGCGTGTGTACATGGAAAACGCCGCGCGCGGGTCCTGCTCCATCCGCCTGAGCTTCTCGCCCTCCCCCGCGCAATGCAGATACAGGCAGAATTGCCCATCCTTCCGCTCAAAGCCAAAGCTCATCGGCACGGCATACGGGCCGTCGCCGCCAAAGGCTATCGTCGCGTTCAGGCATTCGCCCATGATGGCCCCGATCTCTTCAAGATTTGTGATCTCCCTGTCCCTTCGTCTCATGCCGCATGCCTCCGCACTCACAGCTTTTCGCAGCCCCGAAGCATCGCGCTGCGCGACCTCGGGTTCTGCTCGATCTCTTCCCTGTCCGGCTTGATGCCGCCGCCCCCGAGCACGCGCACGACCGGCTTCTTCCCGCAGATGCACACCGGGATCTTCGGCGGGCAGGTGCAGGGATTCGCCAGACGCCGGAAGGTCTGCTTGACGATCCTGTCCTCGAGCGAATGAAAGGTCAGCACGGCCAGATGCCCGCCCGGCGCGAGCAGCCCGACCATATCCTCCAGCGCCTGGCGCAGCGGGTCGAGCTCGTCGTTGACGGCGATGCGCAGCGCCTGAAAGGTTCTGCGCGCGCTGTGGCCGCTGTCCTGCTGGCGGATTTTTTTGGGGATGGCCGCGTCGACGCAGGCGACGAGGTCGCCGGTCGTCTCAAGGGGCTTTTTCGCCCTGTGCTCGAGGATGATCTCCGCGATGCGCGCCGCCCATTTTTCCTCCGCGTAGTCGCGCAGGATGCGCGTGAGCTCCTCCCTGGGCCAGGTGTTGACGATGTCCGCCGCCGTCAGCGCCTGATCCTGATCCATGCGCATATCCAGCGGCGCGTCGGCATGATAGGAAAAGCCGCGCTCCGCCGTGTCAAGCTGGTAGCTGCTCACGCCCAGGTCGATCATCATGCCGTCGATCCGCGAAACGCCCCGCGCCTCCAGCAGCGCGCGGACATCGTGAAAATTGCCCTTGATCGCGGTGAAATTGCCCGCGCCGCCCAGACGCGCCGTCGCGGCGGCGAGCGCGTCGTTGTCCCGGTCGATGCCGTAGAGATGGCCCGTTCCGTTCAGCCTGCGCAGGATTTCCGCGCTGTGCCCGCCGCCGCCGAGCGTGCCGTCGACATAGACGCCGCCCTCTCGGACGCCAAGCAGATCGACCGTTGGCCCCAGCATGACGCTCACATGGTTAAATGACATCTGAAAACTCCTTTTCCTGCCGCAGCAGCGTCCGGATTTCGCCGATCAGGTACAACGAGCCCGCGCAGAGCACGATGCCCTCCGGCCCGGCCAGCGACCGGGCCCGCTCGAGCGCGCGGGATGCCTCCTGCTCCACCCATGTGCGCACGCCGAGACGCTCAAACGACGCGGCCAGCTCCTGCGCCGGCAGCGCGCGCGGCACCTTCGGCGTCGCGCAGACCGCGCAGCGCACGCGCGTGCTCAGCCGCTCGGTCATCTTATCCGTCTCCTTGTCGCGCAGCATGCCGGTGAGCAGCACGGTCTTCTCTTTGGGCAGCCAGGCGTCGGCGTAGGCGCACAGCGCCCGCACGCCGGGATCGTTGTGCGCGCCGTCGAGCAGCACATGCCCAAAATACTCGAGCCGCCCCGGCCAGCGCACATTGGCCATGCCCCGGCGAATCGCGTCAAGCGGAATGCTCATGCCTCGCTTGCGCAGCGCGCTGAGCGCGCCCAACGCGGCGCAGGCGTTTTCCGCCTGATGCGCGCCGCTGAGCGAGACCGTCAGGCCCTTGATCGTCTCCCCGGTCAGGCGGACGTCAAAGGTGACGCTTCGGCTCGTCTGCGTGACGTGCTCCGCGGTGGGGTCGATGACCGGCGCTTCCTTCCCCTTCGCCGCCGCCAGCAGCACGGCGCGCGCCGCCTTCTCCTGCGGCCCGAGCGCGACGGGGATGCCTTTTTTGATGATGCCGGCCTTCTCCAGCGCAATCTCCTCGATCGTCCCGCCGAGGTACTGCATGTGATCCATGCCGACCTCGGTGATGACGCAGACCTGCGGCGTAATGATGTTCGTCGGGTCGAGCCGCCCGCCGAGGCCGACCTCGATGATCGCGATATCCGTCTTCTCGAGCCAGAAATCGACAAACGCCAGCGCCGTGCCCAGCTCAAATTCCGTGATGAGATAGCCGTCGCGGCGGCAGGCCTCCACGGCTGGCCAGACGCGCTCCACCAGCGCCGCCAGCCGCTCGCCGCAGACTGGCACGCCATTGATGCGGATGCGCTCGTTGTAGCGCTCGATATAGGGCGAGGTATACAGCCCCGTCTTGTAGCCCGCCTCGCGCAGCACGCGCTCGATCATCGCGCAGCAGGAGCCCTTGCCATTCGTGCCGGCGACGTGCACCATGCGCAGCGTGCTTTGCACGTTGCCCAGCCGGGCCATCAGCGCGCGCATGTTCTCGATGCCGTTTTTTCTTCCCGTCGGATAGACGCTGTGAATCCGCTCAATGGCCTCCTGTTCGGTCATGGGGATTCCCCCCTTTCAAGCTCCCTGAAAACGCCCTCTTCGGGATCCGAAGAGGGCATGGGCTCACATGGCTTTGAGGTCTGCGATTCTCGCCTCGAGCTTGGCGACCTTGTCGCGCGTGATCTCGAGCTTGGCCTTCTCCTGCTCGACGAGCTGCGCCGGCGCTTTGGCGAGGAAGCCAGGATTGCCGAGCTTTCCTTCGGCGCGCGCAATGTCGCGCTGCGCGCTCTCCAGCTCCTTGCCAAGGCGCGCGATCTCCTTGTCGATGTCCACGAGGTCGCCCAGCGGGATGAACAGCTCGGCCGCCTCGCTGACGGCGGAGACCGTCTTGCCCCCGGCAGCCTCATCCGCGCCGATGAGCTTCATTTCGCTCACCCACGCCAGGCGCTTCAGATATTCATCTGCGCCGCTCATGGCCGCTTCCCAGCCGGCCTTCGGGCGCACGATCAGATGCGCGCGCTTGCCGACGGCGACGTTCATCTCCGCGCGCAGGTTGCGCACGGCGCGGATGACATCCATGATGCCCTCCATCTCACGCGCCGCCTCGTCAAAGTCAACCGCGGCATTCTCCTGCGGCCAGGAAGAGAGCATGATCGTGCCCTCCGTGCCGGGGATATGGCGGTAGACCACGTCGGTGATGAACGGCATGAACGGATGCAGCAGCTTGAGCAGGCTGATGAGCACATGGCGCAGCACGGCGCAGGTCGCCCTGCGGGCCTCCTGATCCTCGCCGTTGAGCGTCACCTTCGCGAGCTCGATGTACCAGTCGCAGAACTCGCTCCAGGCGAAGTCGTAAATCTTCTGCGCGGCCAGGCCGAGGTCGTACTCCTCAAAATGCGCCGTGACCTCGCGGATCGTCCCGTTCAGGCGCGCGAGGATCCACTTGTCCGCCACGGAGAAGGTCTTGCCCTCCATCGTCTCGGCGGCATCGCCCAGGTTCATGAGCACGAAGCGGCTCGCGTTCCAGATCTTGTTGGCGAAATTGCGCGCGGATTCCACCTTGTCGGTGGAGAAGCGCATGTCGTTTCCGGGGCTGACGCCCATGACCAGCGAGAAGCGCAGCGCGTCCGCGCCGTACTGGTCGATGATCTCCAGCGGATCGACGCCGTTGCCGAGCGACTTGCTCATCTTGCGGCCCTGCGCGTCGCGCACGAGGCCGTGGATGAGCACGGTATGGAACGGGGTCTTGCCCATCTGCTCGCAGCCGGAGAAGATCATGCGGGCGACCCAGAAGAAGATGATGTCATAGCCCGTGACGAGCACGCTCGTCGGATAGAAATATTCAAGATCCTCGGTCTTGTCCGGCCAGCCGAGCGTGGAGAACGGCCAGAGCGCGGAGGAGAACCAGGTATCCAGCACGTCCTCATCCTGATGCAGATGCGCGCCCCCGCACTTGGGGCAGACGGAGGGCGCCGTGCGCGAGACGATCGTCTCGCCGCAGTCGTCGCAGTACCACGCCGGGATGCGGTGGCCCCACCAGAGCTGGCGGGAGATGCACCAGTCGCGCACGTTCTCCATCCAGTTCATGTAGGTCTTGGCAAAGCGCTCCGGCACGAACTTCGTCTCGCCATTTTTGACGCACTCGATCGCCGGCTCGGCCAGCGGCGCCATCTTGACGAACCACTGCTTGGAGACCATCGGCTCGATGACCGTATGGCAGCGGTAGCAGGTGCCGACCTCGTGGCGCAGCGGCTCGATCTTCTTGAGGAGCCCCAGCGCCTCCATGTCCGCGACGACGGCCTTGCGGGCCTCCAGCGCGGTCATGCCGGCGTATTTGCCGCAGTCGATCACGCGCGGCTCGCCGACGGTCGCCTTGCCGCTGTCAAAGATCGCGTCGTTCTCGGCCTTCTCGGCGGGGCCGGTCATGCGGCCGTCGTAGGTCATCACGCGGATGATCGGCAGATCGTGGCGCTGGCCGACCTCGAAGTCGTTCGGGTCATGCGCCGGGGTGATCTTGACGACGCCGGTGCCCTTGGTCATGTCGGCATGCTCGTCGCAGACGATCGGGATCTCGCGATTCACCAGCGGCAGCATCACATGGCAGCCGTGCAGATGGGCGTAGCGCGGATCCTCCGCGTTGATCGCCACGGCGGTATCGCCCAGCATCGTCTCCGGGCGGGTCGTCGCCAGCTCGAGCAGCTCGCCGGTCTCCTTGACCGGGTAGAGCAGATGCCAGAAGGAGCCCTCCTTCTCCTCGTACTCCACCTCCGCGTCGGAGATCGACGTGTTGCAGCAGGGGCACCAGTTGACCATGCGGTTGCCGCGATAGATCAGGCCCTTTTCATACAGGCGGTTGAAGACCTCGGTCACGGCCCTGGAGCAGCCCTCATCCATCGTGAAGCGCTCGCGGCTCCAGTCGCAGCTGTTGCCCATGCGCCGCGTCTGGCGCACGATGCGCCCGCCGTATTCCTTCTTCCAGGCCCAGGCGCGCTCAAGGAAGCCCTCGCGGCCCACGTCGTCCTTGGTCAGGCCCTCCTTGCGCATCGCCTCCACGATCTTAACCTCGGTGGCGATGGAGGCATGGTCTGTGCCCGGCAGCCAGAGCGTCGGATCGCCCTTCATGCGGTGGTAGCGGGTCAGGCTGTCCTGCATCACGCCGTCCATGGCGTGGCCCATGTGCAGCTGGCCGGTGATGTTGGGCGGGGGCATCACGATGGTAAAGGGCTTCTTGCCCGCCACGCGGTGCGCCTTGAACGCGCCGCTCTCCTCCCACTCGCGATACAGCTCGCCCTCGATGGCCTGCGGGTTATACACCTTATCCATCTGTGCGGATTTGTTCGTCTCCATGTTCATGTCCTTTCTTGATCCGTTCATGCGTTCCCCGGGAATGCCGCCTCAGGGCAGGAAGATCAGAATCGCGCCGATGATCGCCATGCCCGTGCCCAGCAGCCTGACCTGCGGCAGATTCTGCGGCTTGCGGCACAGCCATTTGGAAAAATAGACCGTCGCCGCGCCGCAGAGCAGCACGCAGATGCCCGGGATCATCTCCACGCTCAGATTCATCGTCATCCTCCTCCCTGCAAGCCGGCAGGATGCTTTCTTTAAAGGCGCGGCCATTGCGCAGCCCTGCGCCCGAAACCGTGCCCGCCAAAGGAACGACCCTCCACAAAAAAACAAGCGCTCCAGTCCCGAAGGACGCAAGAGCGCTTGCGTGGTACCACCTTGATTCACGTCCGCCGCAGGGCGAACGCCTCTTTGCGCTGTATCGGGCGCGCCCGCGCAGGTTGCTGCCCCTGCGCCCTCCAAAGCGACCTTCCGCGCGTTTCCTTCCCGGGCGGCCTTGCAGCCTGTGGGCCCGCCCTCTCTGCCGGTGATTCGCGCGTACTCCTCTTTTTCAACGGGAAGCGGATATGTATCGTGATTATATCGCGGTTTTATGCGGTTGTCAATGGGGTTTCTGTTCGCTGGCGGCATCTCCCAGCCACCGCCTCTCCAACGCCTCATACAGCGCTGTGCCCGCCTCGACCTTGCGCGCAAACATGCAGCCCGATGCGTCAATCGCAGGCAGGTCGCGCTCGTCCAGCAGCGCCGGCGTCCCGCGCTGCGGCTCGTCCCAGATGGAAAAGCGCAGCGCGCCGCCCGTGATCTTCTCCTCCCACGGGGTGCCGGCAAAGGCGTTCTGGAAGTAGAATTCCTCGGGAATGTAGGTATACCGGAGCCTGTGCAGCAGGCGCCTGTTCTGCGGCGCGAGAGCGGCGTGCTCCGCGGCCTCCCTGGGCAGGCTCAGCCAGACGAGGCCCTTGCGCGGCAGGCTGAGTTTGCGCCTGACATGCAGCGCGTCCTGCCAGCGGTCGATGCGCCCGACCCAGTTCTGCGCGCGCTCAGACATGTCGCGGTAGTTGAGCCAGTGCATGAAGTGAAAATGCTCATAGCGGTGGGCGAGCTCGGGATAGTCCGCCGTGCGCAGGCTCTGCATGTGGATGCGCGTATCGCCGTCAAAGAAGCGCTCAAACGCATCCGCTGAAACCGTGGGGAAATCCTGCGCGGAGATCAGGTGCAGATGCGTCACGCGCGGATCCTCTAGCGCCATGCGGCAGAGGTCGAGCAGCGCGTGCAGGTGATACACGCTGCCCCAGTTGACCCTGTAGCGGCGAATCGCGCGCACGTTGTCCATCGCGTCGAGCCGCGCGGTCTGCTCCTGCGTGATATCGCTCTTGCGGTCCACGTGCACGAAGCACAGCGCGCGGGTGCTGAGCGCGCCCAGCATCCGGGAGAGGCCCTCGTAGTCCCTGTACGCCGTGATGATCATCGCCTGCACGGTTGTTTCACGCTCCCCTCGCGCGGTGTCCGATGTTCTTCTGCTGAATCCTTCTTTTGCGAATCAAACCCGTTTCAATCGTAGACCGCTGCGCGGTCTGCTCTGAAACTATGCTTTTTTCTGATTTTTTATGGGAAACGTTGGGCTGCCGCCCAAACCTGCCTGAGGGACTTCATCCCTCAGACTCCCTTCTGCGCTTCGCGCCTGTGAAAGCATTTCAGAATGGAATCCGTCTTACAGGATATACCGCTTCATATCGGCCTTTTTGGCGTCGCTGCCCAGGTGCTCACGCACGTATTCGCCGTTGATGACGACGTCCACGTCCGGCATGTCGCCGCCCGCGTTGAAGGAGATATCCTCGAGCATCTGCTCAAAGAGCGTGTGCAGCCGGCGCGCGCCGATGTCCTCGCCGCTCTCGTTGGCCTGCTCGGCCGCCTCGGCCAGCGCGTCAAGCGCCGATTCCTCAAAGTGCAGGTGCACATGGTCGACGGCGAGCAGCGCCTCGTACTGGCGCGTGAGCGCGTTGTCCGTCTTGCTGAGGATGGCCTTGAAGTCCTCCCGCGTCAGCGGCTTGAGGTTCACGCGCACAGGAAAGCGGCCCTGCAGCTCGGGAATCAGGTCCGTCACCTTGGCGACGTGGAAGGCGCCCGCCGCGATAAAGAGCATGTAGTCCGTTTTGACCACGCCGTATTTCGTGTTGACCGTGCTGCCCTCGACGATGGGCAGAATGTCCCGCTGCACGCCCTCTCTGCTGACATCCGGGCCGTTGGCGGCGCGCCCGGCGACCTTGTCGATCTCGTCGATGAAGACGATGCCATCCTGCTCCGCGCGGCGAATGGCCTCCTCGGTCACGGCGTCCATGTCGATGAGCTTGCTCTCCTCCTCGGCGACGAGCACGCGGCGCGCGTCGCTGACCTTCATGCGGCGCATCTTCGTCTTCTTGGGCAGCATGTCGCCCATCACGGAGCCGATGTTGACGCTCGCGCCGTTGATCTCGACGTCCTTGGGCGCATCCTCGACCTCGATCTCGACCTCCACGTCCTCCAGCTCGCCGCGCATGAGCTGTCCGCGCAGCTCCTGCGCGCGCCGGGCGATCTGCTGGCGCTCGCCCTCGGGCACCGCCGGCTCCTTGGGCTTGTTCCCCAGCAGCACGTCGATCGGGTTGGCCGGCTTGCGGTTCGGATGCAGGATCAAATCGACGATGCGCTCCTCCGCCAGCACGGTCGCCCGCGCCTTGACCTTTTGGCTGGCCTGCTCCTTGCAGATGCGCACGCTCGCCTCGACGAGGTCGCGGATGATGCTCTCCACGTCGCGGCCGACATAGCCGACCTCGGTGAATTTCGTCGCCTCGACCTTGACAAACGGCGCGTCCACCAGCTTCGCCAGCCGGCGCGCGATCTCCGTCTTGCCCACGCCGGTCGGGCCGACCATCAGGATGTTCTTGGGGACGATCTCCTCGCGGATCTCCTCCGGCAGGCGGCTGCGGCGGTAGCGGTTGCGCAGCGCCACGGCGACCGCGCGCTTGGCCTCGTCCTGGCCGATGATATAACGGTCGAGCTCGCGCACGACCTGTTTGGGTGTCAGTTCCATAGCTTACCTCTTTGCGCTTACGCGTCCTCGACGATCACGTTGTGGTTGGTGAACACGCAGATGTCCGCGGCGATATGCAGCGCCTTCTCCGCAATCTCGTGCGCGGAGAGATCGGTATTCTCCTTCAGCGCGCGCGCCGCCGCCATCGCGTAGTTGCCGCCCGAGCCGACCGCCGCGACGCCGTCGTCCGGGACGATGACCTCGCCCGTGCCCGAGAGGATCATCAGCGTCTCGCCGCTGGCGACGATGAGCATCGCCTCAAGCTTGCGCATCGCCTTGTCCGCGCGCCACTCCTGCGCCAGCTCGACCGCCGCGCGCTCGAGATTGCCGCCGTATTGCTCCAGCTTCGCCTCAAAGCGCTCGCTGAGCGCAAAGGCGTCGGAGACCGTGCCGGCAAAGCCCGTGACGACCTTGCCGCCGTAGATGCGGCGAACCTTGCGCGCCGTCGCCTTGAAGATGGTGCTCTCGCCCATCGTCACCTGTCCGTCTCCCGCGACGGCAATCTTTCCGTCCTTTAAAACGGCACAGATCGTTGTGCCCTTCAGCGTCATGATATTCCTCCGTCCCCGGGGCGCAAAATGCCCCGCAAGCGTATTATAGCATGCCCCGCCGCCCTTGTGCAGGCCCGTCCCGGCGGGTCAGCCCGGCAGCCCCGCGTCAAAATCGCAGGCGAGCGGGTTGCTGCGCAGCGCCTCGATGGTGTCAAGCGCGCGCGCGGCAATCGCGCCGTAGCGCTCCTGCTTGTTGCGGATGCGCTTTTCATACGGCTCGATCAGCCCGAAGTTGGCGTTCATCGGCTGGAAATCGCCCGTCGCCCCGCTGACATGATGCGCCAGCGCGCCGATGGCCGTCCTGCGCGTGAAATCAACCGGCGGCAGATCAAGCAGCCGGCGTGCCAGCGAGAGGCCCGCGACCAGGCCGCTCGACGCGCTCTCGACATAGCCCTCCACGCCGGTCATCTGCCCGGCGAAATACAGCCCGGGCCTTGCGATCATCTGATAGGTTTGATCGAGGAAGCCCGGGGAATGCAGGAAGGTATTCCTGTGCATCACGCCGTAGCGGAGGAATTCCGCGTGCTCAAGCCCGGGAATCATCGAAAAGACGCGCTTTTGCTCGCCCCACTTGAGCCGCGTCTGGAAGCCGACGAGGTTATACATCGTCCCCTCCCGGTTTTCCGCGCGCAGCTGCACGGCGGCGTAGGGCTCGCGCCCCGTCCTGGGATCGGTCAGCCCGACGGGCTTCATCGGCCCGAAGGCCATGACCATCTCGCCGCGCGATGCCATGACCTCGATGGGCATGCAGCCCTCGAAGACCTGCGTGCCGTCAAAGCCATGCACCTGCGCCTTCTCGGCCGTGAGCAGCGCTCTATAGAAGGCCTCGTATTCCTCGCGGGTCATCGGGCAATTGAGGTAATCGTCCCCGCGCCCGTAGCGCCCCTGGCGGAACACCCGGCTCATGTCAAGTGTTTCGCCGGAGACGATCGGCGCGGCCGCGTCGTAGAAGTTGAGCGTCTTAAGCCCCGGCAGCGCGGCGATTTCCCGCGCGAGCGCGTCGCTGGTCAGCGGCCCTGTCGCAATGACAGCATCCTGCCGCGGCAGCTGCGTCACCTCGCGCCGCTCCACCGTGATCAGCGGATGCGCCTCCATCGCCGCAGTCACCTCTTTGGAAAAGGCCTCCCGGTCGACGGCCAGCGCGCCGCCCGCCGGCACGCGCGTCCCGTCCGCGCAGCGCATGATCAGGCTGCCGAGCTGGCGCATCTCTTCCTTGAGCAGGCCAACCGCGTTGGTCAGCTGGTCGCTGCGCAGCGAATTGGAGCAGACGAGCTCCGCGAAGCCCGCGCTGTGATGCGCGGGCGTGAATTTTTCCGGTTTCATTTCGATCAGCGTCACGGGGATGCCGCGGACGGCGAGCTGCCATGCAGCCTCGCATCCGGCCAGTCCCGCGCCGATCACGGTTGCCTGTTTCATGCTTCCTCCCGCCGCGCGATATCCCCGCGCGGCCCGTTTGATGCCGGTTTCATTATAGCGTCTTTTGCGCCGCATGTAAAGCGAAGCCCGCCACGCGCAACGCGCGAGGCGGGTAAATGCTCTGCCTTATTCACAACAGAGAATCGTTTTGCAGGCAAGCCTTTCCGCCCGGCGGCGCTTATTCCTCCTCGTCCGACGCGGGCGCGGCGACCTTCTCGCGGCAGGCCTCGTTCGCGCAGAGGTAGTAGTTCTCCTTCTTGCCGCGCTTGAAGACCATGTAGCTGCCGCACTTGGGACATTTTTCCTTGACAGGCATCTCCCAGGAGACGAAATCGCATTCCGGATAGCGCTCGCAGCCGTAGAACTTGCGGCCCTTGCGCGAGGTCTTCTCCAGCAGCTTGCCGCCGCACTTGGGGCAGGGCGCCTCAATCTCGACCTGAATCGCCTTCGTGTTGCGGCATTCCGGGAAATTCGGGCAGGCCAGGAAGCGGCCAAAGCGCCCGAGCTTGTAGACCATCCTCGCGCCGCACTTGTCGCAGACGACGTCGGAGACCTCGTCCTTGATCTCGACCTTCTCGATCTTCTGCTCCGCGTTTTGGAGCGTCTTTTCAAACGGGCCGTAGAAGCCCGCGAGCACCTGCCGCCAGTCGAGCTTGCCCTCCTCGACCTCGTCAAGCTGCGCCTCCATGCCGGCGGTGAACGCGATATCGACGATATCCGAGAAGTATTCCTTCATCATATCGGTGATCATCACGCCCAGCTCGGTCGGGAAGAGCTGCTTCTTTTCGCGCATGACGTAGCCACGCGCGAGGATCGTGGAGATCGTCGGCGCGTAGGTCGACGGCCGGCCGATGCCCTTCTCCTCCAGCGCGCGCACGAGCGATGCCTCGGTGTAGCGCGGCGGGGCCTGCGTGAAATGCTGCGTGCCCTCGGCGGATAGCACCTTCGCCTGCGCGCCCTCGGTCACATCCAGCAGCGTGCCGCGCACCTCGTCCTCCTCGGCGGCATCGTCGCGCCCCTCCTCGTAGACCGCGGTGAAGCCGGGGAACTTCATGTGCTCGCCGCTGGCGCGCAGCACGGCGCCGGAGGCGGAGGAAAGCTCGACCTGCTGCGTCTCATAGACAGCGTCCGCCATCTGGCAGGCGACAAAGCGCAGGTAGATCAGCCTGTAGAGGTTGTACTGGTCGCGCGAGAGCGAGGCCTTGATCTCCTCCGGGCGCAGCGCGAGGTTGGCCGGACGGATGGCCTCATGCGCGTCCTGCGCGCTCTTGCGGCCCTTGTAGACGACCGGCTTTTCCGGCACATAGTCCGCGCCGTAGCGCTCCCCGATCATCTCGCGGACAGCCTCGACGGCCTCCTCGGAGAGGCGGACGCTGTCGGTACGGATGTAGGAGATCAGGCCCAGCGTGCCCCGGCCCTCGATGTCGACGCCCTCATAGAGCTGCTGGGCGATCTGCATCGTCTTGGCCGTCGTGAAGCCCAGCTTGCGGCTTGCCTCCTGCTGCAGGTTGGAGGTCGTAAACGGCGGCGCGGGATGCTTGCGGCGTTCGCCGCGCTTTACGCTGGCGATCGAAAAGCCGCCCTGCAGAATGCGCGCCTTCGCCGCCTCAGCCGCCTCGCCGCTGGCGATGGCCACGCGCGCGCCATCCATCGAGTGCAGCCTGGCGGTCAGCTTCTGGCCGCAAGCCTCCAGCTCAGCGGTCACATGCCAGTATTCCTCAGGCTCAAAGGTCTCGATTTCCTGCTCGCGGTCGACGATCATGCGCGTGGCGACGGACTGCACACGGCCCGCGGAGAGGCCCTTGCGGATCTTCACCCACAGCAGCGGGCTGATCTTGTAGCCGACCAGGCGGTCGAGCAGGCGGCGCGCCTGCTGCGCGTCAACCAGCTTCATGTTGATCGTCCGTGGCTCCTTGATGGCGCTTTTGACGGTCTTTTCCGTAATCTCGTTGAACTCGACGCGGCAGGCGCTCTGCGGGTCGATGCCCAGGATGGTCGCCAGATGCCAGGAAATGGCCTCGCCCTCGCGGTCCGGGTCAGTCGCGAGGATGACGGTTTTGGCGCCCTTGGCCTCCTTGCGGATGCGCTCGAGCACCTCGCCGCGCCCGCGGATGGTGATATATTTCGGCTCAAAGCCATTCTCGACGTCCACGCCCAGCTGGGATTTGGGCAGATCGCGGACATGGCCGTTGGAGGCCTCCACCTTGTACGTTCTGCCCAGGAATTTTGAAATGGTGCGCGCCTTGGCAGGCGACTCCACGATCACCAGCTTGTACGCCGGCTTATGACTGCTCAAATCGATTCCTCCGGTTTGGCGGCCCTGCCGCCCTGAATTTCAAGAAACGCAAAAAAGCATACCAGCCCTTCGCGCATCTGTCAAGGGCGGTTTTCAAATTCCGAAGAAGTTTCTTCCATATTACTGCTTTTTATTCGTCCTGCGCGGTGAGCGCGTAGCGCAGCCCGGGGCGGCTCTCAAGCCAGCCTTCCATCTCCATCATTGTCAGCAGCGCACCCAGCTCCTGCGCGTCGATGCCGGTGCCTTCGCAGAGCGCGTCAAAATCCTGCTCACCCGTTTGCAGTGCCGTCCATACGGCGCGCCCGCCCGCGTCAAGCCCCTGCGGCACGGTCCTTTGGGCGGTCGTTTCCACCCCGGCCTCCTCCGCAGTCGCGGCCTCCGCCGCGCGGGCGTGCGATCCGCCGCGCCCTTTCGGGGCCGTCTGCTCCGGCTGCCTCTGCGCAGCGGGCTCCATCCGCCGCGGCGGCGCAGGCTCGATGACCAGCGCACGCAGCACGTCCGCGCCGCGGGTGATCAGGTGCGCGCCCTCCGCGATCAGGCTGTTGGGCAGGCGGGCCGTCGCGCAGTCCACATTGCCCGGCAGCGCGAAGATCTCGCGGCCCTCCTCCAGCGCCTCGCGCACGGTTCTCTGCGCGCCGCTGCGCTCGCCGCCCTCCGTGACGAGCACGCCCAGGGACATGCCCGCGATGATCCGGTTGCGCTCCAGAAAGGTGTAGCGCCCGGGCGGCGTCCCCGGCGGGTATTCCGTCACAACGCTGCCGCCCCGCGCGAGAA
Organism: Clostridiales bacterium; assembly: GCA_022787165.1. Lineage (GTDB taxonomy): Bacteria > Bacillota > Clostridia > Christensenellales > Aristaeellaceae > Ventricola. The sequence continues at coordinate 94,801 of JALFVL010000007.1, read as the reverse complement.
TCTCCTCCATCAGCGGCCGGTTTTCCTCAGGATAAAACCGGTCCAGCGCACCGCCCAGCACGGCGACCGTCCGCCCCCGCGCGTCCAGCGCGCCCCTGTGTGCCTGCGCGTCGATGCCCACGGCCAGCCCGGAAACGACGCACACGCCCGAGGCCGCCAGCTCCTGCGCGAGCGCGCGCGTCTGGCGCAGGCCATAGGCGCTCGCCCGGCGCGTGCCGACGACGGCGAAGGGAAACCTGTCCGACAGGTCGGGCTGCCCCAGGCAAAAGAGCAGATGCGGCGGCCTGTGCGTCCCCAAAAGCTGCGGCGGATAGCCAGCCTCCCCGCGCGAAAGCAGGGAAATGCCCGCTTGCGTAAGCGCATGGAGCAGCTCCGGCGCGCGCTCCACCGTCCGCCGCAGCGCGGCGACGCCCTGCGCGCCCAGCTCGGCGGCGCAGGCCGCCGGCTCACTGACGACCGCCAGCGCGCTGCCCGCGCGCGAAAGCGCCGCCTCGCGCCTTTTGTAAAAGAGGCCCTGCGTCATGACCAGCAGCGCCATGGCCTCGGTTTGTGTCATGAGAGAGCCTCCTTTTTTTAACGGTCGAGCCAGAGATAGTTCATGAAGCCCGGAACCTGCTTTTCCCAGTCGGCCTCGCAGTGGTGTCCGCCCTGCTGGCAGTAGACGCGCGTATTCGCGCCGCGGCGCTCCAGGCGCGCGGCCAGCTCCGTGTTGCGGCGCGTCATGTCGTCGCGGCTGTCGTTGCGCGGGTATTCCTTCGTGCCGCGCCCCTCCTCGGAGCCCCAGGCGAGGTACACCCGCGTATCCGGGTCGATCTCGCAGCGCGCGATATCCTGCGCGAATTCCTCCATGCAGGGCGCGATGGTGCTCGAGAGGCATGCCGCCTTGGAGAACCAGCGGTTGTAGCGAATGACGGCGTAGAGGCTCATCAGCCCGCCCATGCTCGCCCCGCCGATGGCCGTGCATTCCCTGAAGGGGATCGTCCTGTATTCGCTGTCGATCATCGGCTTGAGCTCCTCGATCATCCAGCGCAGCGTCGCGTCGCCCGTGCCGTCGATCTCGCCCAGAAAGCCCTTGCGGAAGTGATACGGGCAGTATTCGACGAGGCGGCTCGCGCCCTCGTGGCTGCATTCGACGCCGACGATGATCATCTTCTTCTCCCAGCCCTGCATAAACTCGAGCAGCCCCCAGCTCTTGCCGTAGGTCGCATCCGAATTGTAGAACAGGTTGTGCCCGTCAAAGAAGTACATCACCGGATAACGCTCGTTTGACTGTTCATAATCCTCCGGCAGCCAGATGTGCAGCGTGCGCGTCCGGTTGGCCGGCGTAAAGCATACGTCTCTTTTCAGGGTCAAGAGAATCCCCCGCTTTCCTTCTTAGTGGGCCGCCGCGCGCAATGGCGGCGCGCCGATTCTGATTATATCGCGCCCGGATGAAATTGTAAACCGTCCCGCTTTTTGGAAAAAACACGACGCAACCGCAAGCAGGGCGCTTTCCCGTTTCCGTTTCTTTGGAAAAGGTCCAAAAAGAAAAAAAGAAAATGAATTTATTTCGGTGTCATATTGCAATTTTATCCACTTTTTGATATTCTACCCAGGAAAAGAGAATGGATGCGCGGTTTTTCCGCCGTCTTCTCAGCTTCAGGGCCGTTTCTCGGCCGGAAAGGAAGGAATCCAAGTGAAAAGAACGCTCTGTGCGCTGCTCGCGATGACCCTTGTGTTCCTGTGCGGCGTCTCTCTCGCCGAAACGGACAAGGCTCATGCCGCCTCCCAGATCTACTATGACGTCTACTCCGCCGACTGGGCGACGCTCAACTACATGTATGAGTCGAGCTACGAGTCCAGCGCCAACTTCATCGACACGCTCGTGGAATACGACAATTACGGCATCCTGCAGCCCTGCCTGGCGGAGAGCTGGGAGTGCTCCGAGGACGGCCTGACCTGGACATTCCACCTGCGTCCGGGCGTCAAGTGGATGACCGCCGACATGGAGGAATACGGCGCGGAGGTCGTCGCGGACGACTTCGTCTACTCCGCCAGCCGCGTGCTTGACAGCACGCTGGAGCAGGTCTCCAAGACCAGCGACATCCTCTACGTCATCAAAAACGCCGAGGCGTACTTCAACGGTGAGTGCGAGTGGGAGGACGTCGGCGTCAAGGCGCTTGACGATTACACCCTCCAGTACACGCTCGAGCAGCCGGTCGCCTACTTTGAGTCCATGCTCTCCTACGTCTGCTTCATGCCCTGCAACCGCGAGTTCGGCGAGGAGATGGGTGAGGACTTTGGCACCGGCAACTACGCCATCCTCTACTGCGGCGCCTTTATCCTGACGGACTGGGAGCCCAGCGCCCGCCGCGTTCTCAAGCGCAATCCTACCTACTGGGATATCGAGGATATCCACATCGAGGAGATCAACGAGACGTTCAACTCCGAGGCCTCCACGCTCAGCGCTGAGCTCTTCAAGCGCGGCGAGATCATGACCGCCTCGCTGACCGCCTCCGAAGCGCAGACCTGGCTCGCCGACCCGGAGCTCTCCAAGATGCTTCGCCCGAGCCGCGCCGCCTTCAACTACTCCTACTGGTACGCCTTCAACTACTACATCAAGGGCGCGGACGGCAGCTACAACTATCCCGCGGAATATGACCCGGAGAACTACTTCCTCGCCGCGCAGAACAAGAACTTCCGCAAGTCCCTCTTCCACGGTCTTGACCGCGTCGCTGCCATGATGACCAAGGTCTCCGACGAGGAATCCGCCCGCAGCCTGATGATCAACACGATCACGCCTCCGGGCTTCGCGACCGGCGCCGGCGAATACACGCGGACCGGCAGCCTCGCCGCCATCTCCAACACCGATTCCTTCAACAGCGAGCTGGCCCTCGAGTACAAGGCCAAGGCCGTCGAGGAGCTGACCGCCGCGGGCGTGACCTTCCCGGTCAAGCTCTACATGCCCTACAACACCGGTGACGCCGCCCTCACCCAGCGCGCGCAGGTCGTCGAGCAGCAGCTCGAAAAGCTGCTGGGCAGCGACTACATCGACATCATCATCGACGGCTACTCCGACGACGACTACCTGAACACCACCCGCCGCGCCGGCAACTACTCCTTCATGGAGGTCTACTGGGGCCCGGACTACGCCGATCCCTACACCTTTACCGATCCGTTCCGCGTCTCCCAGAAGTACGCCTATATCTTCATGGGCAACGGCCTGGGCGTCCCGGCGACGGAGGACACCCCCGGCGCCAAGCAGGATCGCGTCGGCGGCTGGTGGACCGACCTGGTCTACGACCAGATGGTCGAGCCGGCCTTCGCCGAGCAGGATCTCGCCAAGCGCTACGCGATTCTCGCGGAGGCTGAGGCGTGGCTGATCGACGAGGCCTACGTCATCCCGTTCTGCATGGACGGCGGCGGCTATGTCGCCAGCTACCTCAACCCGTTCGAATCTCAGCGCGCGCCCTTCGGCGCCTCCGAGAGCCGCTACAAGTATCAGTGGATCTACGAGAGCCCGTTCGGCATGGAGGAATATGCCGAGCTGCTGACCCAGTGGGAAGCCGAGCGCGACGCGCGCCTGGCCGCCCTCGAGTGATTTCCTTCTTCCCGGGAGCAGGACGCGCTGCGCGTCCTGCTCCCCCTTCCCATTTCTGAACCGCCCCCATCGAAGAGCGCCTGAACGCAAGAGACGCTCCTCGATGGCGGCGACTCACAAAGGAGTGTGTACGGCTTGCTCAAATATATCGTCAAGCGTCTGGCCACTGCGCTGGTCTCCATGTTTATCGTCATCACGGTCGTCTTTCTGCTGATGCGCCTGATGCCGGTGGAGGGCTACTTCGGCGGGCGCGCGGATTCCATGACCGAGGAAAACAAGCAGAAGATTCTGGAGAATCTGGGTCTGCTCGATCCCTGGTACAAGCAGCTCGCAGGCTTCTATGATGACCTGGCGCATCTGGATTTCGGCCGCTCCGTCACGCTGCAGCCCAAGACGCCGGTCACAAAGATTCTCGCCAAGAAGATGCCGTATTCCATCGGCTTTGGTCTGGGCGCCATCGCGATCTCGCTGGTGCTGGGCTGCTCGCTCGGCGTGCTCATGGCCCGCAGGCCCCACGGCCTGTGGGACAAGCTCGGCACGGGCTACATCGTCTTCATCAACGCCGTGCCGCCGATTGTCTATTACCTGATGATCCAGATTTCCGTCACGGCGTCGACGCCTTTGCCCATGCTCTTCAACAGCGCCAAGCCGGAGAGCTACGTTCTCCCGCTGGTCTGCATGGCGCTGGGGCCGACGGCCAACTACGCCATGTGGATTCGCCGCTATATGGTCGACGAGCTCAACCGCGACTACATCAAGCTCGCGCGCGCCAAGGGCATGCCCAACAACAAAATCATGCTGCGCCACGTCGTGCGCAACGCGTTCATCCCGCTGGCGCAGTACCTGCCCAGCACGATCCTCTTCACGATCTCCGGCTCGATCTACGTCGAGGCGCTCTTCTCCATCCCCGGCATGGGCGGCCTGCTGATCACGTCGATTCAGAAGCAGGACAACCCGGTCGTGCAGGCGGTCGTGCTGCTCTACGCAGTCATGGGCGTGTTCGGCTTGCTGCTGGGCGATCTCGCGATGGCAATCTGCGACCCGCGCATCAGTCTGGACAAGAAGGGAGGCAGCCGCTGATGGCTTTCTTCAAGAAAAAGAGCGCGGCGGACGCCGCCTCCACCGTCTCGATGTTTGACACCTATCCCGACAGGCTGCCCGACGAGCTCTTTGAGCGCGCCGAGTATGACGCCGCCGCAGGCGAAAAGGGCGGCTACTCGAACTACTCCTACTGGGGCTCGACGCTTCGCGCCTTCCGCAAGAACAAAACGGCGATCTTTTTCCTCTGGCTGCTGGTCATTCTGCTGGCGTTCACGTTCATCCAGCCGCTGCTGCCCGGCCAGCGCGACCCCAACATCATCAACAACGACCCCGTGACGGGCTTCATGCTCAAAAACCAGCCGCCGTCCGCGGCCTTCTGGTTCGGCACCAACGCCATCGGCCAGGATCTGTGGGCCCGTCTCTGGAGCGGCACGCGCACCTCGCTGTTCATCGGCGTGGTCGTCGCCTTCTTCGAGGCGCTCATCGGCATCATCATGGGCGCAATCTGGGGCTATGTGCGCCGTCTTGACCGGTTGTTCACCGAGATCTACAACGTCATCGACAACATCCCGACAACCATCATCCGCATGCTCTTCGCCTACATGATGCGCCCGTCGCTCTTCACCGTCACCTTCGTCATGTGCCTGACCGGCTGGTTCTCGATGGCCCGCTTCATCCGCAACCAGATCGTCATCATCCGCGACCGGGAGTACAATCTCGCCTCGCGCTGCCTGGGCACAAGCACGCCCCGCATCATCACCCGCAACCTGCTGCCCTACATGGTCTCGGTCATCATGCTGCGCATGGCGCTGGCCGTGCCGGGCGCCATCGGAACGGAGGTCTTCCTGACCTATATCGGCCTGGGCCTGCCGGTCACGATCCCCTCGCTGGGCAACCTCATCAACGAGGGCAAGCAGGTCATGCTCAACCCGGCGCTGGTCTACCAGCTCTACTTCCCGGCCATCGTCATTTCGATCATCACTGTCGCGTTCTACATGATCGGCAACGCCTTCTCCGACGCCGCCGACCCGAAGAACCACATCGAGTAAGGAGGGCAGCATCATGGAAAACGACGTTGTGCTCTCCGTGCGCGACCTGGTCGTCCGCTTCACGCTGCGCGGCCAGACGCTGACCGCCGTGCGCGGCGCATCCATCGACCTGCACCGCGGCGAGAGCCTCGCCATCGTCGGCGAGAGCGGCTCCGGCAAGAGCGTCTTCACCAAGTCCTTCATGGGCATGCTCGACAACAACGGCCGCATCGACGGCGGCAGCATCCTCTTTGAGGGCGAGGACATCGCCAAATACACCACCGAAAAGGAATGGCTCCGCGTGCGCGGCAAGCGCATCGCGATGGTCTTCCAGGACCCGATGACCGCCCTCTCCCCGCTGATGCCCGTGGGCAAGCAGATCGCCGAGACGCTCGCGCTGCATCAGGGTCTGCGCGGCAAGGCGGCCAGGGCGCGCGCGATCGAAATCCTGCGCGACGTGGGCATCACCGACCCGGAGCGCCGCTACAAGCAGTATCCGCACGAGTTCTCCGGCGGCATGCGCCAGCGCGTCGTCATCGCCATCGCCGTCGCCTGCAACCCGGAGATTCTGATCTGCGACGAGCCGACGACCGCGCTCGACGTCACGATTCAGGCGCAGATTCTCGGCCTGCTGCGCGACCTGCAAAGCCGCTATGGCCTCACGCTCATCTACATCACGCATGATTTGGGTGTCGTCGCCAGCGTCGCCGACCGCATCGCTGTCATGTATGCCGGCGATATCGTCGAGATCGGCAAGAGCGAGGAGATCTTCTACGACGCGCGCCACCCCTATACCTGGGCGCTGCTCTCCTCCCTGCCTCAGCTCGGCGAGCGCGGCAAGGATCTCTTCGCCATCGCCGGCACGCCGCCCAACCTCTTCAAGCCCATCCACGGCGACGCCTTTGCCCCGCGCAACCCCTATGCGCTCAAGATCGACTACCAATACCGGCCGCCCTATTTCGACGTCTCGCCCACGCACAAGGCGCGGACGTGGCTGCTCGACCCGCGCGCGCCGAAGGTCGAGCGTCCCGAAATCCTCGGCCGAATCCGCGAGATGGGAGGGCTGATCCATGACTGATTCCCGCAGCGAAGCGCTCAGCGATACGCTACGCCCCGCGATGAGCGAGACGCTTGACGCCTCCATGAAGGAAACGCTTGTCAGCGTCCGCAATCTCGGCGTGACCTTCGGCCGTGGCCGCAAGGCGTTTCAGGCCGTGCGCGGTGTCAGCTTCGACATCCGCCGCGGCGAAACCTTCGGCGTTGTCGGCGAGAGCGGCTCCGGCAAGACGACCATCGGCCGCGCGATCATGCGCATCCAGCCCGTCTCCTCCGGCGAAATCCTCTACCTCGGCCAGCGCATCAGCGGCAGCATTCCCCGCGCGCTCGACCGGGAGATGACCCGCAAGATTCAGATGATCTTCCAGGACCCGATGGCCTCGCTCAATGAGCGCGCCAAGGTCGAATACATCGTCGCCGAGGGCCTGTACAGCAAGGGCACGCGCGCCAGCAAGGAATACATCCATGAGGCCGTCTCCCGCGCGCTCGAGGATGTCGGCCTGCTGCCGGAGTTTTCCAGCCGCTTCCCGCACGAGTTCTCCGGCGGCCAGCGCCAGCGCATCGGCATCGCCCGCGCGCTGATCATGCAGCCGGAGTTCATCATCGCCGACGAGCCGATCTCCGCTCTGGATGTCTCCATCCGCGCGCAGGTGCTCAACCTGCTCTCCAAGCTCCAGCGCGAGCGCAGGCTGACCTATCTGTTCATCTCGCACGACCTCTCCGTCATGCGCTTCATCTGCGACCGCATCGCCGTCGTCCATTTGGGCAAGATCGTCGAGCTGGCCGACACGGAAACGCTCTACCGCCACCCGCTGCATCCCTATACCCGCGCGCTGCTCTCCGCCGTGCCCCTGCCCAACCCGGAGCTCGAGCGCAGCAAGAAGCTGCTCGTCTACGACCCGTCGGTACACAATTATTCGGCCGAGCTGCCCGAGTTCGTGGAGTTTGAGCCGGGCCATTTCGTCTACGGCAACCGGCCGGAGCTCGATGGCTATCGCGAGAAGCTCGCTACGCTCCGGGATTGATCCCGATTCTCTCCAAATCCCTTTCACCCGCGCGAAGCGAAGAAGGGGGTTGGGGATGAAATCCCCAAGCAGGTCATAGGGCGGCAGCCCTATCGTCCCCCAATCGATCAATAACGAAGTCTCAGAGCAGGCTGCGCAGCAGCCTACGATTGAGACGGGTTCATCCCGCCAATCAGCGCACCCAAAAAGGTCAGACTTTTTCCGGTCTGACCTTTTTTCGTTATGGAAATCCATCCGCAAAGCTTCGGCCTCGGGCACAAAGCAGCGGAGCTTGCAAACCCTTGTCGGAGATGCCGCCGGCAGCATGCCGGTTTTATGCAACCGCCGCCGCCGCGAGCACGCCCGCCGCGTAGGCCAGCATCGCCACCGGCACCGCGTAGCGCCCGCGCCTCACACCCGCCGCGCCCAGATACAGCGCGCCCGTAAAGAAGACCGTCTCGCTCGCCCCGCAGATCACGCAGACCATCCGCCCTGCCCTGCTGTCCGCGCCGACGAGCGTCAGCGCCTCTCTGGCCGCCGCCAGCGCGGCGGAAGCCGACAGTGGGCGCAGCAGCACGACGCCGATGACCTCCGCCGGCAGCCCGAGGCGCGTGAGCAGCGGCGCCAGCGCCCGTGTGAGCGCCGCCGTCAGCCCGGTCTGCCGCCAGAGCGCTGTCACCGTCAGGATCGCCGCCAGATACGGCGCCATGCTCGCAAGCGTCAAAAGCCCCTCCTTCGCCCCGCGCACAAACGCCGTGTAGACATCGACATGCCTGCATAGCGCCGCCAGCAGGGCCCCGACGAGCAGCGCGGGCAGAATCAGCGAGGACATGCGCGCGCTCCCCCTCTCCGCCCGGCGAACAACCGGCACAGCATGACGCCGCAGGCCGTCGAAACCGACGTCGCCAGCAGCGTCGGCAGGATGATGTCCGCCGGATGCGCCGCGCCCGCCTGCGCGCGCAGCGCGATCATCGTCGTGGGCAGCAGCTGTACGCTCGACGTGTTGACGACGAGGAAGAGGATCATCGCGTCGCTCGCCCGGCCCTCCCCGCCTGCTGCCATCGTCTTCATCGCCGAGAGACCTGCCGGCGTGGCAGCGCCGCCCATGCCCAGCATGTTCGCGGCGAGGTTCATGCAGATGTCGCCCAGCGCGCGCTCCTCCCCCGGCGCAAACGGAAACAGCCGCCGCAGCGGCCGCTCCATCGCCCCGGCCAGCGCCTGCGCAGCGCCGCTCTCGCGCAGCACCTCCAGCAGCCCGCCGAAGAACGCATACGCCCCGGCCAGCGACAGGCAGAGCGTCACCGCCTCGCCCGCGCCGCCAAGCAGCGCCTGCTGCGCCGCCTCCGCCTGCCCCGTCGCCGCCGCGCGAAGCAGCCCGATAAGCAGCATGCCGCAGAAGACCGCGTTCATCCCCATCACCCCGGCAAGCGTATGCGCCCGGGCGCAAAAAAAGAAGGCCGGAAAAACCGGCCCCCTGATTTGCAGTTTATACTCCACTGTATCAATCTGACCCGTCTCAATCGTAGGCTGCTGTGCAGCCTGCTCTGAGACTGCTTTTCCTGATTATCGAATCGTTGGGCTGCCGCCCAAACCCGCCTGAGGGATTTCATCCCTCAGACGCCCTTCTTCGCTTCGCGCGTATGGAAGCCACGCTGAAGCGAGCCGGGTTTACGCCTTCTCTCCGGCGAGCATCCTGTAGGTCTGCGCGATGACCACGGCGGCGATGACAAACGTCAGGAGGTCGGAAACCGGCATCGAGTAGAGCACGCCGTCAAGGCCAAAGAAGACCGGCAGCAGCAGCGCGAAGCCGACGCCGAAGACGACCTCGCGGATCATGGAGATCGCCGTGGACGCGAGCGCGCGGCCGACGGACTGCAGGTAGATGAACGTACCCTTGTTGACGGTCGCCAGCGGCATCATGCACAGATAGATGCGGAAGGACTTGACCGCGAACTGCGTGTAGTAGATGCTCTCGTTCGCCGCGCCGAAGAGCGTGATCAGCTGATTCGGCAGCAGCTCGACGTTCATCAGCGCGACAAAACCGACTGCCGCCTCACAGGCCAGCAGGCGCGTGAAGAGCGCGCGCACCCGATCCCTGCGGTTCGCGCCGACGTTGTAGCCGACGACCGGAATGCAGCCCGCCGCCAAACCGACGGCGATGGAGATCACGATCTGGAAGAACTTCATGACGATGCCGACCACAGCCATCGGGATCTGCGCGTATTCCGCCTGGCTGAAGATGGCGTCCAGTGCGCCGTAGGTGCGGATCATGTTGTTGATCGCCGCCATCGCGGCCACCAGCGAAATCTGGGAAAGGAAGCTCGTCATGCCCAGCGCGAGATAACGCCTGGCCAGCTTGAAATGCGGCGCAAAGCTTGCGCGCTCCAGCTTCACGGCCTTCATGTGGCACAGATACCAGACCGCCAGCACGGCCGTGAGCACCTGGCCCAGCACCGTCGCCACGGCCGCGCCCATCATGCCCCACTTGAACACGAAGATGAAGATCGGGTCCAGCACGATGTTCACCGCCGCGCCTGCCAGCGTCGAGGCCATCGCAAAGCGCGGGCTGCCGTCCGAGCGGATGATCGGGTTCATCGCCTGGCCAAACATGTAGAACGGGATGCCCACCGTAATAAAGAAGAAATACTCTCTGGAATGGTGGAACGTCTCCTCGTTGACGCGGCCGCCGAACGCCGTCACGATCTGATCCGAGAAGAGCAGATAGACCGCCGTCACGATGAGGCTCACGGCGAGGCTGAGCACCACGGCGCTGCCGATGCTCTTGTGCGCGTCCTCCTTGCGGCCCGCGCCCAGGCTGATGGAGACGAACGCGCAGCAGCCGTCGCCGATCATCACGGCCAGCGCCAGCGCAACGACCGTCAGCGGGAAGACGACCGTATTGGCTGCGTTGCCGTAGGAGCCCAGATACGACGCGTTGGAAATGAACAGCTGATCGACGATGTTGTACAGCGCGGCGACCAGCAGCGAGATGATGCAGGGCAGCGAATAGCGCATCATTAGCCTGCCGACGGGCAGCGTCTCCAGCTCGCGCTGGGCGCTGTGGTTCTCTTTGTTTTGTACCATAACTGATCCTCCTTCAAGCAACCAAAAAAGCGCGCTGCCTCAAGCCGGATTTACGCCCAAGGCAACACGCTTTTGATTTGATTGTTCCGGGCTCTGCGCCCAACATGAATGATTATAGGAAAGAAACCGATCGCTGTCAAAAGCAAAAGTGAATCAATCGAGGCGGAACCCTTTGTGAGCTTTCGCCTTTTTGCGCCATTTTGTTATGACCTTCCCCCCTGCAAGGCAGCGGCCTCGGACACAGAGCCAGTGGATTTACGGCGTTTTGTCGGAATTGCCACCGGCAGCATGCCGGTTTGTTGTGAAATTCCCCCTGCAAGGCAGCGGCCTCAGGCACAAAGCGGCGGGATTTACAGACCTTTGTCGGCGATGCCACCGGCAGCATGCCGGTTTGTTATGACACTTCCGCCCTGCAAGGCAGCGGCCTCGGGCACAAAGCCGGTGGATTTACGGCGTTTTGTCGGAATTGCCACCGGCAGCATGCCGGTTTCCGCCGTAGAGCCGGACAAAGGCCCCGGGCGAGAGGCGCATGAGCAGCCCCTGCGCCGCCACGAGCGCAGCGCCGGAGCGCAGCGCATAGCCCGACAGCTCCCGCAGATGCGCGCGCGCGAAATCCATCGCCTCCCGCGCGACATCCGGCGGCAGGCCGTAGGCCGGGATGTTCTTGATCTCGCTCAGGGCGATCTGCCCGACGCGCCTTTGAAGCGCCCGCTTCGCCGCCCCGGGAGGCAGCGTCCTGCCCAGCGCGTCCAGCCGCCGGCAGACCTCCAGATAGCTTGCGCACCACCGGCTGCTTCGGGCGAACGAGGTCATGATGCTCCCCGCGCGCTGGCGGTAGCGCAGGATCACGCGTTCGCTCGCCGCCGCGCGCGCCGCCGCCAGCAGCGCCGGCGCCTGAAACAGCTCGTCCTCAAAGAGCAGGCCCTCCGCCATCCGCAGCCCATGCTCCATCAGGAATGCGCTCCGGTAGACGCATTGCCAGACCATCGGCTCATAGACGCCCGCGCGGCATTGCGACGCAAAGAGCTCGCCGCCGCTCATGCAATCCGACGCGGTGATCGCGGGCCCGGGCGTCTCCCGGCCCGTCTCATCGTCAAAGAAGACGAAGCGTCCCTTCGCCACATCCAGCCCCTCCCGGGCAGCCTCGCGCGTCAGCGCCAGCAGCGCCTCCGGCACGGGCTCGTCGTCGCTGTCCAGAAAGTAGACATAGTCGCCCCTGGCCGCGTCCAGCCCCGTGTTGCGCGCGGCGGAAAGACCGCCGTTTTGCGCCCGGCGGATCAGCCGCGCATGGTCATGCGCCTGGACAAAACGCTGCGCGATCGCCGCGGAGCCGTCCGTTCCGCAGTCATCCACGAGCAGCAGCTCGCATTCCTCCTGCGGGAGCTGGGCCGCGCGAGAGAGACACGCGTCCAGATAGGCCTCCACCTGATAGATTGGGATCACAACGCTGAGCAGCATCCCATCTCCTCCGAATTCTCGCCCCTTGCGTAACGCTGTGTTTTATGCGATAATAAGTTGACATACAGTTTCCACGGCCTGAACGCCGCCTGTTCAGGCCTATTATACCATGGTTTGTCACAGGAGGAAAGACCGGATGATCAGCGTCGTCGTCATCGGGAAGAACGAGGGCCCACGCCTGAGCGCCTGCCTGGAGAGCATTCAAACCGCCCTGCGCGTGCTGGAGCACGAGATCCTCTACGTCGACTCCTGCTCCGTGGACGACAGCCTGAAGCGCGCCAAAGCCTGCGGCGCGCGCTGCTACCTGCTGGCCGAGCCGCAGACCACGGCCGGTCTGGGCCGCTTCGCCGGCGCGAAGGAGGCGCGCGGGGAATACCTGCTCTTCCTGGACGGCGACATGCAGCTGCTTCCCGGCTTCTGCGAGAAGGCGCTGATGCGGATGGCCGCAACCGGCTGCGACGGCGTCTGCGGCATCCGCGAGGACGTCTATCTTCGCGGGGATGAGATCATCGGCCGCAACCCCAATTACTACCGCTGCACGAGCGAGCGCGTCTGCCCGGAATTCGGCGGCGCGCTGATGATCACTGCCGACGCGCTTTCCTGCTGCGGCGGCTGGTCGCCGGATACCATCGCCTGTGAGGAGGCAGAGCTGCACGCCCGGCTGCGGGATGCCGGCTGCCGGATTCTCGAAATTCCTGTCCCGATGATCGTCCACACAGACGCCGTGCGGGACAACCGCGGCTTCCTCTCCACGTGCTTTTCCCGCCGCCGCCTGGGCGAGGGGCAGGCGCTGCGCTGCGCGATGGCGCTAGGCAAGGGCGGCTGCTACGTCCGCTTTGAGCGGGAGAAATTCTTCTTCTACGCGCTCGACTGGCTCTGCGTGCTGCTGCTTGTGCTGCTTCGCGTCCGGGGGCTGGCGGCGGCCTGCTTCCTTCAGGCCGCGCAGCTGGGGCTGCTCCTCGCCAAAAACCGCCCGCGCGCGTTTGTCTCCGCCAAGCTCTTCTTCTTTGCCTTTCCGCTCGGTCTGGCCACCTATCGGGAGCGCAGCCGCGCCTATGCCGAAATCTGACGCCGGCCGCGCCGCGAGAAAAACCGCCGGATCGAGGGATTGAGAGAATGGACGATGCCATGATTTCCATCAGCTTTATCGTCGTGGCCTATAACGCCGCCGACAGCCTGCCGCTGCTGCTTGATGACCTGCGCGCGCAGACGCTGCCCGCCGGGCAGATCGAGGCGCTGCTGGTTGACAGCGCCTCCACGGACGGCACGCGCGCGGCCATGACCGCCTTTGCCGAAACCGCGCCCTTTCCCGTCCGCGTGCTCGACAACCCGAAGCGCTGGCTCGCCAGCGGCATCAACGTTGCGCTCGCCGCAGCCACAGGTGACGCTGTCATCCGCCTGGACGCGCACGCCCGCATCCCGGAGGACTTTCTTGAAAAGAACCTGGCCGCGCTCAGCCGGGGGGAGGACATCGTCGGTGGCTGCGTCTCTGGCGCCGAAATCCGCACGCCCTGGGAGGGCGTCATGCGCGCGCTGGATACCTCCCGCTTCTGCGGCGGCGCGGCGCCCTTCCGCAACGGCGGCGAGGCGCGCTACGTCGATACGCTGGCCTACGCGCTCTACCGGCGCGAGGTCTACGAGCGCGTCGGCCCCTATGACGAGCGCCTGCGCCGCACGGAGGACAACGAGATGCATTATCGGATGCGTCAGGCAGGCTACCGCTTCTATTTCTCCCCGGACATCGTCTCCTATCACGCCGCGCGCGCCACGCTGCGCGGGCAGCTCCGCCAGAAATGGGGCAATGGCTACTGGATCGGGCGCACGATGCACATTCAGCCGCGTTGCTTCGCCCCGCGCCATCTGATTCCCGCCGCCTTTGTGCTTGCGCTGCTCGGCGGTCTGCTGCTTTTGCCTGTCTGCCGCTGGCCGCTCGCGCTTTTGCTGCTCGCCTACATCGCCTGCGACTTGCTCTTCAGCGTGCAGGCCGCCCTGCGCCAGACAAAGGGCCGACTGCCCGCGCTGCTCCTGCTGCCCTTCCTCTTCCCCGCCATCCACATCGTCTACGGCGCGGGCACGCTGCTCGGCCTGTTCACGCCGGGCGCAAAGGAGGCCGTCCCCCATGCTTGAATGGATCCGGGAGATCACCGACTTCATCTTTCTGGAGGATACGCCACGGCCCGCGGACGTGATCTTCATCCCCGGCAACGGCCACGCCGAGCCGAGCGAGCTGGCGGCGCGCCTCTATGCGCAGGGCCTGGCGCCCTGGGTGCTTCCCTCCGGGCGATACGCCATCGGCCGGGGCGAATTCGCCGGGCAGATTTCGGGCGCCCAGACCTATGCGGGCCGCTTTGAGACGGAATGGGCGTTCATGCGCCATGTGCTTGTGCAAAACGGCGTACCGGAAAGCGCCATTCTGCGTGAGGACGAGGCGACCTACACCTATCAGAATGCGATCTTCTCCCGCCGCCGCACGGACGCGGCGCGGCTGACCATCCGCCGCGCGCTGCTGTGCTGCATGCCCCAGCACGCCCGCCGCGCGAAGATGTACTATCAGACGCTCTACCCCGATGCGGAGTTGCTGCTCTGCCCTGCACCGGGCACGCCCGTCACGCGGGAGACCTGGATGCACGAGCCGGAGGGCATCGATGCGGTGCTCGGTGAGCTCGAGCGCTGCGGCGGCCAGTTTCACGACATCCTGAAGGAGCTCATGCTTTGACGATTCTGTCAAATTTTACGAAAACCGTTGACAAAATCCGAAACCCATGCTATACTCAACAGGTGCCTAGGGGTATGGTGTAATGGTAACACGTGGGTCTCCAAAACCTTTGTTGAGGGTTCGAGTCCTTCTGCCCCTGCCAAACAAAAACGATCTGGCTCCGGCCGGGTCGTTTTTGTTTCCAATCAAGGGGAAGAAGGGCTCGAATGGGGCGGGAGTGAATGACATGCCCTTTGGCATGTCAGAGCCGCCCTGACCGACGAGCGTCGAGCGAGGAGAAAGAGTCCTTCTGCCCCTGCCAAACAAAAAACGATCCGGTTTTAACCGGGTCGTTTTTGTTTTCATACGCCCATGCCCTGCCTCCCCAGCCAATCGAGCACGCGCTCCACAGCCCGGTCCGGCGTATCGTCGTTGTCGAGCGTAAACGCGGCGTAGCGCGCATACGCGGGCAGACGGGCATTGTAGAGCACAAGCAGCTCCTCGCGGCTCTTCTGCCCGGCGATGGGGCGGTTTTTCCGGCGGGAGATGGAGGCGTAGCAGGCGTCAAAGCTGCGTCGAACATGGATGATCTTCGTGTGCTGCGCAAGCAGGCTCGCGTTGCGCTCAAAGGTGAGCACGCCGCCGCCGGTCGAGATCACGGCGCCGGGGAGCTGCGCGGCCTCACGCACAACCTCGTGCTCGCGGTCGCGAAAGTAAGCTTCGCCGCCGATGGCGAACATCTCGGGAAGGGTCATGCCCGTGCGGCGCAGGAGCAGCTCGTCCGTATCCACATATTCATAACACAGCGCCCGGGCGAGGCGCTTGCCCAGCGTCGTCTTGCCGCAGGCCATGAAACCGCACAGCGTCAGCGACGGCACATTGCTGATCGTATTCACAGGGGAGACTTCCTTTCAACATTTTGTCAGCCCAGTATAGCAGAAAAAACGAAAACAATCAATTCATTCATCGAATAATCCCGATATTTCGGCCAAAAAGAAGCCGTAATAATTGACAAACAGTGGTTGAACATCAGGAGAAACTGTGCTATAATTTTCGCACTTGGTATTTTTTACAGAGGAAAGAAGGAATCTCTATGAAAAAGCTCTGCGCAATTCTTCTGATCGCCGTGCTCTGCCTGTGCGCCGCGCTGGCGCTGGCCGAGTATCCCGACCGCCCGATCACGATGATCGTCCCCTACGCTGCCGGCGGCACGACCGACGTGTATGGCCGCACGGTGGCCGCGCTGCTGGAGGAGCAGCTTGGCCAGTCCATCACCGTCGTCAACCAGGGCGGCGCCTCCGGCAGCATCGGCTGCCAGTATGTCTATGACCAGGCTGCCGACGGCTACACGCTGCTGGTCACCGCCGAAACCATGGGCACCTACAAGACCATGGGCGTGTGCGACCTGGGCTATGATGACTTCTCGATCATCTCCCCGCTCGTCGGCGACCCGAAGATCATCGTCGTGGGCAAGGACTCCCCCTACAACACGCTGGAGGAGCTGCTTGACGCAATCAAGGCCAACCCCGGCAAGGTCACCATGGCGCACTCCGGCCCCGGCGGCTCCGGCCACAACCAGGGCCTCGTGCTGGGCGTCTTTGGCTATGACGTGGCGATGATCAGCTTCGACAGCGGCAATGCCGCGCTGCTGGGCGTCATCGGCGGCCAGGTCGACTTCACCAACCCCAACATCTCCACGCTGGGCAGCTACATCGAGAGCGGAGAGGTCAAGCCGCTGGCGGTGTTCGCCTCCGAGCGTCTGGAGGCCTATCCGGACATCCCGGCATTCACCGAGGTCGTGCCGGAGGCCGCGAACTATCTGGATATCCCGTATACGGTGCTGACCCTCTGCGTCAAGGCCGGTACGCCGGATGATGTCGTCGAGGCGCTGAAGGCCGCGACGAAGGAGGCGCTCGCCACCGAGACCTGGCAGGAGTTCGTCCGCGCGAACGCCGCGAACCGCATCTTTGAGCAGTACACCACCGCCGAGGAGATCAAGGCCTTCTACGACCACTGGCAGTCCGTCGTCTGCTGGATGCAGTATGACGCCGGCGTGGCCCCCGTCAGCCCGGAGACCTTCGGCATCGAGCGCCCGTAAACGCGCAGCGACAATCCACGACTGCCCGGCTGAAATACGCCGGGCAGTTTCCTTGAACAGCCAACCGAAGGGAGAACCATGAAACAAAAAGCCTTGCAAAACCATGCGCTGCAGGAGGGCGTCTTCTTTCTGCTGATGGGCGGCGCGCTGCTCTTCTACGGGCTTGACAGCCACAGCAAGTCCTTCAACAAGGACTGGACACAGTCCGCGTATCTGTTTCCGGTGATTGTCGCGCTGCTGCTGGGCGCGCTGGCGGTGATGCTCCTCGTGCAGGGCGTATGCCATAGGGGTGCACAGCAGTCCGCCGGCGGAGACAGCCGCCGCGTGCTGGTCGTCCTCCTGCTGACGCTGGCGTATTACGCCGCGTTGGCGCTCGTCAAAATGCCATACCTCGCGCTGACAGTGTCGTCCCTGACGCTGACGCTGTCCACCTTTGAGGTGGCGACGTTCGTGTTCCTGCTGGTTCTGATGCTCTACCTGGGCGTTCGCAGATGGAAGGTGCTGGCAAGCGTGCCGCTGGCGACGACCGTGTTTCTGAGCGTCATCTTCCGCACATTGCTGCGCGTCTTGCTGCCGTAGGAGGAGCCCATGGCCGATATTCTTTCCGTTCTGAGCGTGAAATTCGTTCTTCTCGTGTTCCTGGGCTCGGTCGCCGGCCTGTTTGTCGGCGCGATTCCCGGGCTCTCCGTCTCCATGGCCACAGCGCTGCTCGTCTCCATCACCTATACCTGGCAGACGAACGACGCGCTGGCGATGGTCATGGGCGTCTACGTCGTCGGCGTGTTCAGCGGCGCGGTCTCCGCGATCCTGATCAACATTCCCGGCGCGCCCTCCTCCGTCGTGACGACGCTGGACGGCTATCCGCTCGCGCGCAAGGGCCAGGCGTACAAGGCGCTGTATGTCGCGACGGTCTATTCGTTCATCGGCAGCGTGTTCGGCCTGGCGGCGCTGGCGCTGCTGGCCAAGCCGGTGTCCAATCTGGCGATCAGGTTCCGGCCGATGGATTACTTCCTGCTCTCGCTGTTCGGTCTGGCGACGGTTGGCTCCGTCACCTCGAAGAACTACGTCAAGGGCCTGATCTCCGCGGCGCTGGGCCTGATCATCAGCATGATCGGCCTTGATCCGTTGGTGGGCACGCCCAGGCTGATCTTCGGCGTCTCGCAGCTGCGCGCCGGCGTCAGCACGGTACCCGCGCTGGTGGGCCTGTTCGGCTTTGCCGAGGTGCTCAGCGTCATCTTTGACGGGCACATGAGCCAGACGGTCGAGCGCATGGGCCGCGAGCGCATCCGCCTGCGTGACGTGCTGCGCCACTGGAAGCTCGCGCTGTATGCGTCCGTGTTGGGCACGCTCGTGGGCGCGCTGCCGGGCGCGGGCGGCCCCGTGGCGGCATTCCTCTCCTACAACGAGGCCAAGCGCCTGGTCAAGCATCCCGAAACGCCCTTCGGCGAGGGCGCTGTGGAGGGCATCGTGGTCAGCGAGTCCTCCAACAACGCCTGCATCGGCGGCGCGCTGATCCCGATGCTGACGCTGGCCGTGCCGGGCGACGCCGTTACGGCGATCATCCTCTCCGTGTTTTATGTGCACGGCCTCAAGCCCGGCCCGATGTTCATTCGCGAGAGCGCGAGCTCCTTCCACGCGATCCTGCTGGCGAGCTTCATCGCCTGCGGCGCGCTGCTGGTGCTGGGCCTGCTGGTCGCCCCGAGGATCAGCAAGGTCATCTCCGTACCCAAGAACATCCTGCTGCCGGTCGTCACCGTGCTGTGCGTCGTGGGTGCATTCGCCTGCAACAACCGGCTCTTTGACGTGGGCCTGATGTTCTTCTTCGGCCTGGTCGGCTTCCTGATGCGCCGCCGTGGCTATCCGGCCGCGCCGATGGTGCTCGCGCTGGTGCTGGGCAAGACGATGGATTCCAACTTCCGCCGCGCGATGGCGCTGGCCGCCGTGGCGGAGAACCCGCTTCTCTCCCTCTTCGGCTATCCGATCACCGCGCTCCTGCTGGTGTGCACGGTGCTGGTCGTGCTGGGCAACATCCCGGCGGTCAAGCGCATCGCCCTGCGCCGGAAGGCTTGAGCACGGAAACGCCGGTCTGCCCCTGGGACGGACAGGGAAAAAGCGTATCCGTCCATGAAACAAAGATGCTGTCTCAACATGGCCAAACGAGGTCAGGAGAGGCAGCATCTTTTATTGTACAGCACGATTTGTATCCTCTGCCGATTTTCTCCCAGGCTCGTGCCTCGCGGATCACGCTTCCCCGTGCGCCTCCTCGCGCGTCGCCTGCATGCTTTGCAATCCTCCCCGGCTGTACAAGGCAAAGCCATCGACATAGCCGGTCATCACCGGGCACCCAGCGCATGCGTCAGGCGCGCAAAGAGCACGGGCGTGATCGCGGGGTAGGTCAGGTTGTCCGGCAGCGCGTCAAAGACGCGCGTCTCGGCCATCTCGCTTTCGGGCATCGGCCCCAGCATGCGGATCTCCGCCGCGAAGACCTGCCCGTTTGCGCCCTCGCCCGTCCGCTCGTCCCCGGCCCAGTAATCGCACAGAGGCCGCAGCACATAGTCGAGCGCGCCGCTCTCCTCAAACAGCTCGCGCCGCGCGGCGGCCTCCGGCGTCTCGCCTGGCTCGATATGCCCGCCCTGCGTCTCCCAGGTCGTGCGCGCGCGGTGGCGGCTGAGCAGAGTCCGGCCCTGCCAGGAGGAGAGGATGACGACATAGCGGTAGCGCTCAAGCGTGCCGAACCCGAAGGTTTTGCAGATCATTTCGCGATACTTCCCTTTCGTTGGCTTTTGTTTTCTCGCGTTCCATCATACGCCGGCAGGCTGCCTCTGTCAAGCCGGGCCGTGCGCAGCGCGCGACTCCTGCATATTTCCTCTCATGTTCGCATCTCCCGCGTCTGCCCCGTCTGATCACGGCGCAGGGCAGCGCACAAGCGCGCCGTGGTTGATTCCCGCTCAACCGGGGCAAATCCCCGCCGGTCAGTCCTTTTGCGCGCAATCCGTATTGACAGCAGGCTCTGGTGCGCCGTATAATAAAAACAAATCCCGGGTTTTGTTTTTACCCGTTTTCTTCTCCCTATCGTAAAAACAAAATCGTCACTTTGTTTTCACCTTCCGGTCACATTTGACCGAGCAAGCCACAAGGAGGTTTCCCGTGGGCTACATCACATTTGAAAACGTCTGCAAATACTATCCGACCGGAGACACCGTGGTCAAGGCGGTGGATAACGTGAGCTTCTCCATCGAGAAGGGCGAATTCTGCGTCGTGCTCGGCCCCTCAGGCGCGGGCAAGACGACGATCCTCAACCTGCTGGGCGGCATGGACAAGGCCACCAGCGGCAAGATCACCGTCGGCGGCAAGGAGATCACCGGCCTGCGTGGCCCGCAGCTCACCGAATACCGCCGCACAGACGTCGGCTTCGTCTTCCAGTTCTACAACCTGATGCCCAACCTGACGGCGCTTGAAAACGTCGAGCTCGCGCGGCAGGTTTGCAGGGACGCGCTCGACCCGCGCAAGGTCATGGAGCAGGTCGGCCTGGGCGAGCGGCTGAACAACTTCCCGGCCCAGCTCTCCGGCGGCGAGCAGCAGCGCGTGTCCATCGCCCGCGCGCTGTGCAAAAACCCGGCGCTGCTTTTGTGCGACGAGCCGACGGGCGCGCTGGACAGCAAGACGGGCGTGCAGGTGCTCTCGCTGCTGACGGATGTCTGCCGCACGCACAACGCGACCGTCGTCATCATCACGCACAACGCGATGATCGCGCCGCTGGGCAACCGGGTCATCCGCGTCAAAAACGGCGGGATTGAATCGATCGAGCAATGCGAGCATCCCGCGCGCGTGGAGGACATCGCATGGTAAAAAACACCCTTCGAAAGAAGCTCTTCCGGGATATGGCCCGGGCGGCGATGCAGTTTCTTTCGATCATCGCCCTGTGCGCGCTGGGCACGTTCGCCTTCGCCGCGCTCGACGGCACGGCGCGCATGACGCGCACCACGCTCAACACCTATTACGAGGAAAACAGCCTCGCCGATTTCTGGGTGACGCTGCCCGCCGGCGTTGACCGTGCCAGCCTGGACAAGGCAGCAAGTGTCCCGGGCATTGCCGCCGTGCGCGCCCGCGCCACTGCCGACCTGGAGACGACGCTCGAGGGCGACGTCTCCGTGAGCGTCACCGCCTACGACGGGGCGATGGATATCAACACCCCGCTGCTGCGCGAGGGCGAGCTGCTGGATATCGCCGACAAGCGCGGCTGCCTCGTCGAGGAGCGCTTCGCCCAGGCGCATGGCCTGACGCTGGGCGACCGCATCACCGTCAAGCTCGCCGGGCGGGAATACACGTTCCTCATCCGCGGCATCGCCGTCAGCCCGGAATACATCGTCGTCTCCGACGGCATCGTCGCCGACCCGAACGCCTACGGCTACATCCTCGTCAACGCCTGCGCGATGCGCGAGCTGCCGCTGACGCAGATCGTCGCCACGCTTGAGGCCGGGGCAGACAGCGACAGCGTGCGCGCCGCCATCGAGGAGGCGCTGCCCGACGCGCTGGTCATGGATCGCGCATCCCATTCGAGCACCGCGCGCGCCAATAACGACGCGCAGATGTTTGAAAACATGACGCTGATCTTCCCGATTCTGGCCTACGCCGTCGCGGCGCTGATCGTCATGACGACCCTCTCGCGCATGATCGACAACCAGCGCCTTCAGATGGGCACGCTCAGCGCCCTGGGCTTCTCCTCGCGCCAGATCAAGAATCACTATCTCTCCTACGCGATCGCGCCGTCCCTGATCGGCGCCGTGCTGGGCACGCTCGTCGGCCACTATACGCTGCCCTTCTTCCTCTGGGACGCGCTCATCGGCCAGAACGAGATGCCCTATCAGCTTGTGCCGCCGATCTCCGTTCCCGCGTGGATCATGACGGCGCTGAGCGTGGTCATGAGCGTGTGCATCATGCTCTTCTCCTATCACAAGGCCGCAAGGGAAACGACCGCCGCGCTGCTTCGGCCCAAGCCGCCCAAGGACGGCAAGCGCATCCTGCTCGAGCGGATGACCTTCCTCTGGTCGCGCTTCAGCTTCAACGCGAAGATGATCACGCGCAACCTGATGCGCAACAAGCTGCGCACGCTGATGTCGCTGGTCGGCCTGCTGTGCTGCAACATGCTGATCATCACCTCGCTGGGCCTGCAGGACTCTGTCACCGCGATGAGCGTCAACTACTACACGGGGACGCTCTCCTACGACGTTCGCGCGAATCTCAAGGGCGAAGTCGGCACGGCGGAGAGCTACGAGCGGCGGCTTGACGCCGAGCGCGTGGAATGCGTGATGGAGCAGTCCGTCTCCCTGCGCGCTCGCGGCGGCACGCGCACCGTGAGGCTCAACGTGCTCCAGGATGATCAGACCCTTCAGCGCCTTGGAGAGCACGAGACATTTGTCAGCATCCAGTCCGGCACCGCCGCCGTGACCTACAAGCTCACAAAGACGCTGAACATCGCTCTGGGCGACACCATCCGCCTCTACCTGCCCGGTGACGACGAGCCGCTGACCCTGGTCGTGGGGCAGATCGTTCACAACAACGTCTCCCAGGGCGTCTATCTGAACCGCTCGACCTGGGAGGCCCAGCGCAAGGGCGATTTCTCGCCCACGGCGATTCAGCTGCTCGGCCCGAGTGAAGGCTGTCTCTCGCTGCTTGAGGACATGGACGAGGTCGACAGCATCGACTACCCCACCGACCAGATTCAGGACATGCTCTGGATGCTCGACACGCTCTCCTCCGTCTTCACGCTGCTCACGGGCATCGCGCTGGCGCTGGCGTTCGTCATCTGCTACAACATGGGTCTGATGAACTTCGTCGAGCGCACGCGCGAATACGCGACGCTCAAGGTGCTGGGCTATCATCAAAAGGAGATCCGCCAGCTGATCCTGCGGGAGAACAACATCATCTCCACGCTCGGCGTGCTGCTGGGTATCGTGCCCGGCATTCTGCTCACGGACGTGATCCTGCATTCCTGCGAGCCGGAAACGGGCTTCTATCCCGGCGCGCCGACGCTGCAATCCGTGCTCATCGCCTGCGCGATCACGTTCTGCTTCTCCTTCCTGCTTCAGCTTCTGCTCACCCGCAAGGTCAGAAAGATCGACATGGTCGAAGCGCTCAAGTCTGTAGAGTAATCACCGTCCCATCGACATGGAAGAAAGGAAACCGCCATGAAAAGAAAGCTCCTCTCCTTCGCCGCCCTGCTGCTCATGCTCACGCTCAGCGCCGCCTGCGCGCTGGGCGCGACGGCCAACGCCGTCATCGTCGCCCCGGTGACCGCCAAGATCACCGCGCCGTTCTCCGGCACGCTGCTGCCCTTCGACCTCACGGCGGGCGATGAGGTCGCCGCGGGCGACACGCTCTTCACGCTGGACACCGTTCCCGTCTACGCCACGCAGAACGGCACGGTATCCGCCGTCTTTGCCAACGTGGGCGACGACGCCTCCGGCGTCATCGCGCATTACGGCTCCCTCGCCGTCATCGAGCCGACGCGCGCGCTCTATGTCGCCGCGGACAATTCTCAGGCCTACGACGATGACGAAAACCGCTACCTCCACGCCGGCGAGACGCTCTATCTCAAATGCGGCAGCGAAAAGGGCACCGGCCTGGTCACCTCCGTCTCCGGAAATGCCTATACCGTCGAGATCCTGACCGGCAGCTTTGACGTCGGCGACACCGTTCGCTGCTACCGCGAAAGCGGCACGCCTTCCGACAGCGAAACCGGCCGCGGCCGCGTGACGCGCTATCCCGACATCAGCGTCGCGGCGGAGGGCCGCATCGCCGCCGTGCACGTCAAGGCGGGCGATACCGTCTCCGTCGGCGACCTGCTCTTTGAGGTGATCGACGGCCAGAGCGCGAAGAACGCGCCGCTTTCGCTGACCGCCCCCGTGAGCGGCGCGGTCACGGCGCTCAGCACGGCCTCCGGCGCACAGGTCTACCGCGGCCAGCTGCTCTGCGAGATCGCCGACCTGACGCAGCTTGAGCTCAGCGCCGAGGTTGACGAGCTCGACTTTTCCGCCATCTCCGTGGGCACGACGCTCAGCTTCACGCTTGACGCCTACGCGGGCGAGACATTCTCCGGTACGGTCACCGAAATCCGCCCGATCGGCATCACCCGCCAGAACGCCACCTACTACGATGTGCGCATCACGCTGCCCACCGGCAAGACGCTCCTGCCGGGCATGAACGCGACCGTCACGCTCCCATAAGCGGCACGGCTGCCAACCGTTGAAGCGTCCGGCGCCGCGGCGCGCACGGATGCTTTAAAGGAAAGAAGGTAACGCTATGGCTCAGCCTTTTACAGCGCAGCAGCGGGACGCCATCCGCATCAGGCTCATTGAAAGCGCCTGCCGTCATGCCATCGACGACGGTCCGGAGAGAACCTCTCTGGATACGCTGACCTCTGAGGCCGGTATCTCCAAATCCTCCTTCTACAAGTTTTACGACAGCAAGGAGCTGCTCTTTCTCGAGATTGCCGCGCGCTGGGAGCAGCAGGTGCTGCAAAAGGCCGTGGAGGCGCTTTCCCGCAGCGATTCGGGCAGCAAGGAACGCGCCGCCGCGATGGTGGTCACCTGCTTTGAGGAGATCCATCGCCTGGGCATTGCGCGGTTTCTGCGCGAGGATCTGCCCCAGCTCGCGGCGATCATCCCCGGGCAGGAGGCCAAGGCGCATTATCTCGCCTCCTCCCGCAGCATCTTTGAGGCGCTCTGCGCCGCCGGTATCCGCTTCGCCGCGCCGGATGACGTCGTGCTTTCCGTCATTCAGGTGCTCTACCTCTCCATCCTGAACATTCAGGATATCGGCGAAGCGTTCTTTCCCGCCCTGCGCGTGCTCGTTCAAAGCGCCTGCGACAAGCTCGTCGTTTGAGTCTCGCGCATATTCTTCCCGCCTTCGGACACAATAGCGCTGAGCCCGGACTCAGAAATTTTGTGGACGGAGGGAAATCATCATGAACCAGACCATCCATTGCTCTGTGGAAACCTGCCGCCATCACAGCGACAGGAACACCTGCCGCCTGGATGCCATCAACGTGCGCCCGAACTGCGACTGCCATTCCGGCAAGTGCGACGAGAGCATGTGCGGCTCCTACGAGTGCGGCTGCCACAAATGAGCGCGGCGCGGCGGAAAGTCTCTCCGCCGCGCTTTTTCATCCTTCGGTTTTTTGCCGAATTCTATCATATTTGGATTGATCATATATTATAGGAAATGTTCCTTTGGCCTTTTTTAGGATATGATGAGGGAAAGTTGATTGTGGAGGGGATTTCCTATGCGGGTATCCTACAAGACCATCGGGCGCAATATCCGCAGCGCGAGGCTCGATGCCAATCTGACGCAGGAGCAGACGGCGGAAAGGCTCAAAATCTCTCAGCTCCACTTCGGACGTCTGGAGCGCGGCGAACGCCCGGCCTCGCTTGAGCAGCTCGCGCACATCGCGAGCGTGCTGGAGGTCAGCACGGCCTCCCTGCTCAACGGCTGCATCATGGATGAAGCCTTCGATTTTGCGCCGGGGAGCGGCGCGCAGGCGCTCGGTCAGTCCATCGCCCAGCTGGCCACTGGTTGCTCGCCCAAGGCGCGCCAGCTGATGCTGACGCTCTGCCAGGCCGTCGCGGAGAGCGACAAGCAAAACGGCTGAGACACCGTTCTCTATTTCTACCGCTTTGACAGAAAACGCCAACGCGCGCCGCACAGCCCCGAGCAGGGCCATGCGGCGCGCGTTTTTATCCCTATTTGTCTTACCACCCCAGCCGGCGGTAATAATCGAGGAAGTTGCCCCCGGCGATAGCCGCAATATCCGCTTCGCCATAGCCGCGGCGGCGCAGCTCCTCCAGGATCGCCGGAATATCTGCCGGGCTCGCGCAGTCGACCGGCGTATACTCGATGCCATCAAAGTCGCTGCCGAAGCCGACGTTTTTCTGCGCACCGAGCTGGCACATGTGGTCGATATGGTCGGCGATATCCCGGACGCTGGCCTTGCCGTCCTCCCGCAGGAAGCGCGGATAGAAGTTGACGCCAATCCAGCCGCCGCGCGCGGCCATCGCGCGAATCTGCTCGTCGCTCAGGTTGCGGAAATGCGGGCAGAGCGCCTTCGCACAGGAATGGGACGCCATGGGAGGCTGGCTGTGCCGGTCGATCAGGTCCCAAAAGCCCGCCTCGTTGAGGTGGCTGGTGTCTGCCGCCATCCTCAGGGACGCCATCTCGCGCAGAATCTCCCAGCCGCGAGGCTTGATGCCCTCCTTCGAGCCGCTCTTGGCGGAGTGTCCGATCTCGTTTTCGTTGTTCCAGGTCAGCGCCGCCATGCGGATACCGCGGTCATAAAACTCCCGCACGCGCTCGACGCTGCCCTCGAAGATCTCGCCGCCCTCGATGCTCAGCAGGATCTTGACACTGCCCTCCTCCGCCTCCAGCGGAGAATCCACGCGCGTCCATCCCTCTTCGGCCGCGAGGCGCTCAAACGCGGCATATTCGGCCATCGCCTTGTCATACGGATGGTCGCTCATGCCCCGGGTACCCGCGAAGAGCGTACAGGTCTGCAGGCTCATGCCGCCCCGCTTCATATTCTCCATCGTCACACACGGCGTTTCCCCAGGCTGGAGCGCGCGCATGTACAGCGTATCGCAATGCGTATCGCAGATGATCATCGTCCTGTCCCTCCGTTTTTCATGGTGCTCCTTGGCAAGCATGATCAGTATACCTCAACCAACCTTCAAAATCAAGCGCAAGCTCCTCCGACGCATCGTCAAAACTGCATAAAAAAACGCTTTCTTTTTCAATTTTTCCTTTTCAATTGGATCATCTTATGTTATAGTAAATATAAGACCACGAATTGGGAAAGGGGTGCAAGCCTGATGTTCGAGTTCTCCTACGACATTGCCATTGACATGGCCCAGCGCAAATATCCCGCCGTTCTGACCCTTGAGGTGTATCACGGCGTCTGTCACGGTTCGCTCGATACGCCGGATTCCCGGTCTCCCCTGTCCGGCACCATTCAGGCAGACGGTACGCTGCATCTCTCCGGCTCGCTCAACATGAGTTGCCTCTTCCTGCCCTTCAAGGCGCATGGCTGGCTCAGCCCCGAGCAGATCAGCCTCTCCCTGTGCAGCGGGACGGACGTCTTTCCACTTGCGGGAGAAGCGCTCAAAACCGCCTGACCGGCATGATGCCGGCTGCATTTCCGACAAAACATTCGCGCTCCACAGACAGACTGTCCGGTGGAGCGCGTCTTTTGTTGTGATCCGCTCAGAAGCGGGGGCGGTGCCTGAGATGCCTGTCATGGGTATGCAGCCAGGCCTCGCGCGCATGCCGCCGCCAGCTCTCAAGCCGCTGCGGCCACAGCTGCATCCACCCGCGCGGGAAAACATAGCTGACAAACAGCGCGACAAGCACGCCCACAGCGGTGTCGAGGATGCGGTTCATCGCGTAGCTGACATAGGTGTCAACCGGCGTGTTGAACAGCAGAATGCAGAGCACAACGCCGCCGGGCTGCACGCCGCCGACCCAAAACATCTGGCAGAGCACGATCAGCAGCACCGTACCGATGAACATCAGCGGCACCAGCAGCAGCGAATGCCCGCCCTGCGGCACGAAGATCAGGTAGATGCGAAAGAGGACAATGCCCAGCAGGCCGCCGATCAGCGTCCCGAAGAGGCGGTTGCCGCCGTTCTTCTGCGCGTCGTGAAGATCGGAACCCATGCCGAAGATCGCGCCGATGCAGGCAAACGCCGGGCTGCGGCCGATGTAATAGTAGGCCAACGCGCAGAAGGCCGTCGCGAGCGCGGTCTTGATGTTGCGCATGCCTACGCCGGGAATCTGAAGATGCCGGTTCATGTACGGTGTTTCTCCTTGTCACTTTTGTATTTCTTGGTTTTACGGCGTCAGCCCCAGCTCCGCGTAGGCCTGGTCGATCGCATCGTTCCATGCCTTGACCGTCTCCGGCCGCTCCGGCGCGCCGCAGGTGCCGCAGGGCATCAGCTTCGTGTAAGGGTAACTGCTCAGGTCGCCATAGGCGATCTCCGTCAGCGGCAGATAGGTGCTGCGCACGCTGGGACAGCGCGCGTCCGTGTGGTATTTGACGCCGCCGGTGGGATTGTAATACACGGGAGCATCCGCCTCCGTCTCCGTCAGCTTTCGCCCGTCGTCGTCCCAGACGATGATCTTGATGTTCTTCTTGTTGCGCAGGTTGTCCCAGATCCACTGGTGATTATAGCCATCCGCGTTGGCCACGCGCTGCACACGAATGCAGCCATGTGAGGCCCTTGAGCCCAGCGCGCTCTCGCAGAGGGCATAGTCCTTTTGCGTCAGATCCGGCGACGCGACAGCCGGAACCAGGTGCAGCAGGTCGCCGCCGTTGAAGCGGATCGCCTGGTCACACCAGAGGTTTCCCGCCCAGAAGCCGCCCGTCGCGCTGCACAGCAAAAACTCGCCGGAGGCCGTCTCGTTGTAATCCTCGTTGACGCCCGAGGTCGTGCCGGTGGAGATGAGCAGCGTCGTGAGCAGCTTGCCCTCCTTATAAAGGTAGAGCCGCTGGGTCATCTTGTCCACAATGATGCCGTATTCCTGGTTTGGCGTGACGGTCTTCAGCCGCCCCGGGCGCACCCAGCCGGATTCCAGCTCATCGCAATCGTTATAGGCTTCGATCAGCGACCAGCCGTCCTGCTCGTCCAGCACGCGCACGGCAACCGATTCGCCGTAGAAGAAGCCCCTGTGCGCGTCCGTCGTCTTGCGCGAGCCGTTCGGTCCGTCGGAGAGGTAGACCTTTTCATTGCTGCCAACGTTGAGCACGGTGATTTCCGCCGTCAGCCGCGCCCAGGCGGCCTCCTCGTCAAGCGGATCAAACTCCCCAAACCAAGAGGACGCGATAGCCTCCTTCGCGTCCTCGATCATCTGTGCAGCCGCCGCCTGCGCTTTTGCCTGCGCGGCCATCTCCGCGGCCAGCGCGCGCGCCGCCGCGTCCGCCTCGAGCGCCTGAAGCGTCGCGGCATCGGCCTCACCCGTCTGCGGCAGGCCCTTGTCCTTCTGATAGGCCATCGTCGCGGTGGCCGTCGCCTTGCCGAATTTTCCGGCGCAGTCTCCGTCGTAATAGCCCAGCTCCTTGAGCCGCTGCTGATAGGCGACGACCGCCTCTCCGGAGGAGCCCGTCTTGAGCGCCGTGCCGACCAGGCCCTCCCGCAGGATGCCGTAGCCGCGGATGGATGGGTCGTCGAGCTTGTAGCTGTAGCGCGCGACAACGCTCGGCGTCGGGCCGAGGATGTGGTTGTTGCCCTCGATGGTGTGGACGGTGTAGCTGCCGTCCGCCTCCTGCGTCACAAATTCGACGATGCCCACATGGTCGAGCCGGTTGTATTTATACCACTCGATGTAGATCAGGTCGCCCGGCTGGGGCACATAGGGCCTGTCGGCAACGCGCACGCCGTCGCTCAGGTAAAACTGCTCCCCCGCGTTTTTGAGCGTGCCGCTCACGGCGACGTAGCGCCCCTGCTCCGCAAACCAGGCCGCGCCCTCGTCACAGGAGGTCTGCATCGGATACGCCTTGCCGAGCATCGACAGGCCGTAAACCTCATCCGCGCGGCTGACGCACCAGGAGACAAACTCCGAGCACCACTCGCCGTAGGCGCTGCCGCCCCACTCGCCGTATTTGCTGTAGCCGCCCTTCGTGGCGGAGTAGCCCAGCTCGCTGACGGCCACCGCCAGCAAGGCGTCCGCCCGCTCGTCGGCAAAGGCGCACGCGCCCATCGCCAGCAGCAGAAGGGTGAGCAGCAAAGCCAGCCATCTTTTCATGAACATCCTCCCGAGATCGTGTGTGTGTTCGATACTGATTTGGGCGCCCACAGGCGCACGCGTTCCTTAAAGAGACGATGGGCTGCGCCGTTTTCTTCCCGCCCGGGCAAAGAATTACAGGCGGCAGGCAGCCTCCTGTGCCCATTGCGCCGCGGAAAACGCCCGCCAGGGCGCCGCATCCGCGGGCGGCGGGGCGCTCAATTCGAGCAGCTCCTTCTTCGTCGGATGCTCAAGCCCCAGATGCGCGCCCCAGAGCGCGATTTGCTCGCCGGGCCTTCCGCCGCCATAGCGCGCGTCGCCCCAGATCGGCATGCCGGCATGGGACAGCTGCACGCGGATCTGATGGGAGCGCCCGGTGTAGAGCTTCACGCGCAGCAGTGAGAGCCCCTCCGCCTGCGCGACGCAGGCAAAGCGCAGTCTCGCGTCCTTCGCGCCCGGCGTGCCCGCCCTCACGACGCGCACGGTATTCGTTCGCTCATCCTTGAGCAGCCAGTCGCACAGCTCTCCCTCCGCCGGAGCCTCGCCGCGCACAGCGGCGACATACTGCCGCGCGAGCGTCTTTTCGCGCACCTGCGCGCTGAGCCTGTCCGCCGCCTTGCTCGTCCTCGCCAGCACGACCAGCCCGCCGACCGGCCTGTCGAGCCTGTGTACAAGCCCCAGGTAGACCGCGCCGGGCTTGTGGTAGGCCTCGGCGATATACGCCTTCATCAGGCTGTGCAGGTCGGGGTCGCCGGAGGCATCCGCCTGCGTGGGCATGTTCGGCGGCTTGACGACGACCAGCAGGTGATTGTCCTCATAGAGGATTTGAACGCCGTGATATTCCAAAGCTGCCGCTCCTTTATCTCGTTGCACCGATTTGTGTCTGAATCTTTTCTTTGCGAATCAAACCCGTTTCAATCGCATTCTGCTCTGAGACGGCCTTTTCTTTGATTTTTCAGGATACGTTGGGCTGCCGCCCAAACCTGCCAAGGGACTTCGCCCCTTGACCCCATGTTCGCTTCGCGCTTATATTCGTTCCCACCGACCGCTTGCGCCGCAAGGCAGTACGCCGCCCGCCGTCACGGGCAGGCCGACCTCATCGGCCGTCATCCGGCCGCCGAAGCGCGGGGTGACGCACATGTCGATCATGTTGCCCAGCACGCTCGCCTGAAAGCCCGTCGTATATCCGTTGATCAGGAAGAACAGCGGATCGTCCGAGAGCGCCTCCGAGGCCGCCTTGACCAGGCCGTAGAGCTCGTTTTCGAGCTTCCAAACCTCGCCGCCCGGGCCACGCCCATAGGAGGGCGGGTCCATCAGGATGCCGTCGTAGAAGTGCCCCCGGCGCGCCTCGCGGCTGACGAACTTGAGCGCGTCGTCAAGAATCCAGCGCGTCCTGTCCTCCGGCACGCGGCAGAGCTCGCGGTTTTCCCGCGCCCACTGCATCATCCCCTTCGCCGCGTCGCAATGGCAGACCTGCGCCCCGGCCATCGCGCAGGCCATCGTCGCGCCGCCCGTATAGGCAAACAGATTGAGCACGCGTACCTCGCGCCCCTGGGCCCTCCGCTCGCGCACGAGGCCGCTCATCCAGTCCCAGTTGACGGCCTGCTCCGGGAAGAGGCCCGTGTGCTTGAAGCCCGTCGGCCGGACGTAGAATTTGAGATCGCGATAGCCGATCACCCAGCGCTCGGGCAGCTTCGTGAAGAATTCCCACGAGCCGCCGCCCTTCTCGCTGCGATGGTAATGCGCCTGCGCCTTGCGCCAGAGCGACGGGTCGCGCGCCGGCCAGATCGCCTGCGGATCGGGGCGGCGAAGATAGACGTCGCCCCAGCGCTCCAGCTTTTCACCGCCGCCGCAGTCGAGCACCTCATAGTCCTGCCACTTGTCTGCTAAAAACATCTTGTATCCTCATTTATCGTTTTATTGCCCTGCTTTGCAGCAGGGGGAACGCGCTCCGCGGGCCAGAGAGCGGAGGGGGGATTTCGATTTCCCCCCTCCACCCTCTGGACTCCCCCACCCCCTTGAAACGAGCAGGGGTGCGCCCCTGCACCCGGGGTTGTATCGAAGCAGAGCAAATTCTTTCATCCCGTCAGGCTTCGCC
Source organism: Clostridiales bacterium (assembly GCA_022787165.1). Lineage (GTDB taxonomy): Bacteria > Bacillota > Clostridia > Christensenellales > Aristaeellaceae > Ventricola. Next base: position 62,888 of record JALFVL010000007.1, on the reverse strand, counting down.
GGTTTGGCGCTCGGCGTGATAGACTGTCAAAAGAACCGCTTGAGCCGTTCCCTTTGCCCCTCCATCATATCAGAAAGCACGCCCTCTGTATAGAGCAAATCGACACCGGCGAGCGCGGGATCGCATTCAAGTGCCTCGCGCAGCGCGTTGCGGCTGCCGGTCGCGCCGGCCTCCGCGTAGAGCAGGTTGCACAGGCTGAGCTGCTCGAGCACATCCTCCAGCTCGACGGGCACCTCGACGGCGTAGCCCTGCGCGCCGGAGGCATCGATCTGCGCAGGTCCCTCGACAAAACGCCCCTCCGTCACGCAGACAAGCGCGCCGTCGCAGGGCATCGCCAAGCTCTGTACCCGGCATTCGCCCTCGCCCCACAACGCGCGCAGAATCTCCACGGGCCGCACGCTCGTCAGGCCGCTGCGGCGGATCTGATCCCAGGCCTTGAGGCCCTCCGGGCGCATCGGGCCATGCACGGTCAGCAGCGCGAGGCTGCGCTTGCGCAGCTCGTAATCCGCCAGACCGACGCCCGAGGAGGGCAGCACCGTGCGACGCGGACTCAGGTCGGTATCCGCGAGAAATTCATTCTGCGTGACGCGGTCGCCCGCTGGAATCGCGCCGTACCAGTCGATATACTGCGCGCTGAGCTCCTCGCGGCTGTCGCGCTTCATCTCCTCCATGCAGCGGGGGATCAGATCGACGCCGCGCGCCGTGTCGCGCAGCTGCGTCACCCAGGCAAAGTCCGGCAGGCCCGCGCAGGTAATGCGCACGTTGTCCTCCGCCAGGCCCAGATAGAGCGCCAGACGCCGTTTGGTCTGCTCCGCCGTCGCGCTGACGCCGAGCGTGCGCACGCCGAAAAAGCGCTGCGCGCATTCGCAGGCGCGCGCCAGCGGCAGCCCGGAGTAACCGTTGCCGCAGAGGATCAGCAGCGCGTCCGGGCATTCCTGCGTCATCTGCTCCGCCAGATCCGCGATGAAGTCGAGTGCGCGCAGCGTCTGCATCGCGCCGCCGATCCCGCCGCGCAGGCGAACCTGCTTGCCCAGGCCGACGGCATCCAGCGCCTCAAAGTCCTTCTTCCAGGCCGCCTCGTCAAGAAAATCCGAGCAGACGATCACCGCGTCGGCGGAAAAGACCGCCTTGTGCAGCTGGGTCGTGTAATAAAACCGCGCCTCCACGCCAAAGCATTTGGCCAGCGCCTGCGCGCCCCGGGCGGAGAGCTCCGCCATGTCCAGATCGGCGTCAACCATCCAGATCTCCACAGGCATGCGGTAGCGCACAAACAGATCCTCGAAAATGGCGGGGGCAAAATGATATGCCCCCGCGCCAGCTACGACAATTTTTCTCATCTTCAATATACTTCCTCGGGCATCGTCGCCACGTACACAAGCGATACGCCTCCCTGCTCACCGCGCTCTACGCGGTACAGGGAATTTTCGCGCAGCAGCGCGCCGTCCTGCGTCAGCGGGGCGTAGCGGCCGTCGATGACCGCCGGGGCGTCCTGCTCCTCCACAGGCTCAAGCGCCGCCACAAACACATGGGTATATCCACCGCGCTCAAGCTCCGCGCGCACGGCTTCGCAGTCGCCCATCCACGGCGCCTGCGCCCATCTCTCCTGCAGCAGACCCAGATTGAGCACATCCGCCATCGCATAGCGCAGCGACATGAAGTCGTAGGTGCCCATGCACAGCAGCTTCGGCTGCGCCTGACCGGCCAGCTCGCCCTTGAGGAACGCTGCCTGCCGGTCGGTCATATCCCGCGCCCAGATCGTCCGATAGGCGTAGTTCCGCGTGATGAACGTGTGATACGTCATGTCCATGTGGCTGAGCGGCAAAAAGACGACGGCTGTCGCGCAGATCGCTGCGCTGCGCAGCCGCCTGCGGCTCATCTCCTGCCCGCTCATCAGCATCGAGCAGGCCATCAGGCCCGTCCAGAGCGCAGGCAGGATCATGTACCGGTCCGCCTCGTTGAGCCGGATGACCTCCCATTCCTCAAAGAAGAAGAAATACGAGAGCACGATCATCAGAACGTAGAGCACGTTCGCCGTCCAGATGCCGGCCCATGTACGAAGCGCAGCGCGCCTGTCTCCGGCGACGGCGATCTGCACGCCGCCCAGCAGCAGCAAAAAGGCGTAGACCGTCGCGCAGGTGCCAAAGCCATAGGCGGTATACACGCCCGCCTGCGAGAGATGAAAGCCGAAGAAGAACTCGACAAACCGGGCGGGAATCGTCTTGTAATTCTCGCTGATCGTGCCGTCCAGCAACGCCTTGAGGTTTTGCATGACATAGGAGGGCGACGCCGTCGCCTGAATTCCCTGCACGCGGCAATAGACCGCGTAGGACGCGCAGGCCGCCGCCGCCAGCAGCAGCATGCGCGCGCAGCGGCGCGCCTCTCCCCGCTCCCGGCTGGCGATCAGGCGCGCGAGGAGCATCAGCGCGAGAATCACGATGCCCGTATTCTTCATCATCGCGAGCATGACCGCCGCCAGACAATCGCCGGCATCGTCGATCCACGCGCGCTCCCCGCTGCGCCGCACGACGAGCATCGCCGCCAGCAGTCCGATAACCGGCTCCGAGAAGAGCCGCAGAAAGCTCAGCGGGAAAAACACCATCATGCACAGAAAGAGGAGCGGGACGCCCAGGCGCTGCGCGCCCTTGCCGTTTTCCGGCGTCAGGCCCAGCATCAGCCCGAACGTCAGCAGGCCATAGCCGAAATAGGCGATGCCCTCCCGATAGGAAAACAGCGCGCAGGCGAGCGAAGGAAGCATCGCGCCGGCAGGCGGGTAGGTGAACATGAGCAGCGGCGCGCCCCGCCCCGCACGGGGCAGCTCGTTGTACTGCGCGATCAGCTTGACGATCAGCCCCCAATGGCTGTGCTCATCATAGGAATAATAGACGCGCTTGCTGCAGGCATAGTAGAAGAGCGGCACGCTGAGCAGAAACAGCAGGCACGGCAGGCTGAAAAAGCCGGCCGCCTTCCTCACGCTCCCCACATGGATCAGCGCCCACAGCCATGCCGCCACGCTAAGCGCCGCCACGAGACCCACGCCCCAGGAAAAGGGGAAGAAATAGCCCACCAGAATCAACAGCAGGCTCTGCGCGCAAAGGACAGGGGGGAGCGTGCGCTCCACCCTCCATCCCCTTGACACATACGCAGCGGCAGACGGGCCGAGCAGGATCATCACCAGCGCGGCCATCTTCAGCTTAATCATCGGGTAATCCTTTCTTGGCGCGCTCAGGCCCGCTTCAGGCCTTGCGCACGGAGAGGCTCGCCTCGACGCCGTTGATGCTCCAGTCCTTGGCGTAGGCGCCCTCCGGCGCGCTTGCGGCCGTCACCTCGAGCGCCAGCACGCCGCGCTTGATCGTCTCTTCGTTCTGCGCGACGATGGCGGCGAGCTTCTCGTCCGCGGTGGCCACCGTCACGAGAATGCGGTCGGTGACCTCAAAGCCGGCCTCCTTGCGCATCGTCTGCAGCTTGGAGATGACCTCGCGCGCAAAGCCCTCGGCGATCAGCTCGTCCGTCAGGTTCGTATCCAGCGCCACGGTCAATCCGCGGTCGGTCGCCACGACGTAGCCCGGCTTCTTCACCGGCGCGGTCAGCACGTCGTCCTTTTCAAGCTCCACCGGCGTGCCGTCAATCTCAAAGCAGAGCGTCCTGCCCGCCTCGAAGTTCGCGACGACCTCGTTGCCGTCAAGCGTCGTCAGCTTCTCGCCGATCGCCTTGAGCAGCTTGCCGTACTTCTTGCCCAGCGTGCGCATCTGCGGCTTGAGCTGGTAGGTCATGAACGCGGTCGTATCGTCGGTGAAGGCGGCGTCCTTGACGTTGAGCTCGTCCTCCGCCAGCGCGCACAGATCCTGCGGCAGCGTGACGCCGCTGACGATCATGCGCGGCAGCGGCTGGCGCACCTTGAGGCCGGATTCGTTGCGGCAGGAGCGGCCCAGCACGACGACCTCCAGCAGGTCCTTCATGTGGCTCTCCAGCGCCTCGTCGATCATGGAGGCGTCGCAGACCGGGAAGTCCGTCATGTGTACGGAGATCGGCGCGGCGGGATCGACGGAGCAGACGAGGTTGCGGTACATGCTCTCAGCCATAAACGGCGTGAACGGCGCGGTCAGGCGGCTCATCGTCTCCAGAATGTGATACAGCGTCGCGAACGCGGCCTCCTTGTCGCCGGCCATGCCCTTGCCCCAGAAGCGCTCGCGGCTGCGGCGGACATACCAGTTGGAGAGATCGTCGACGAAGTCCGCCATCTCGCGGGAGGCCTCGAAGATGCGGTAGTGATTAAGATGCTCGTCCACGTCGCGCACCAGCGTGTTCAGGCGGGAGAGCGCCCACTTGTCCATCAGCGTGAGGGACACCCTGTCAAGCGGATGCGCCTTCGGGTCGAACTGGTCGATCTCCGCATAGAGGATGAAGAAGGCGTAGGTGTTCCAGAGCGTGCCCATGTACTTGCGGGTCGTCTCGTCGATCGCCTTGGCGTGGAAGCGGTTGGGCAGCCACGGCGCGGCGTTGTTGTAGAAGAACCAGCGCACGGCGTCCGCACCCTGCGTGTTGAGCACGGTCCAGGGGTCGACGGTGTTGCCCTTGTGCTTGCTCATCTTCTGGCCGTCCTTGTCCTGGACATGGCCCATGACGATGCAGTTTTCGAACGGATTGGTATCAAACAGGCAGGTCGAGATCGCCAGCAGCGTGTAGAACCAGCCGCGCGTCTGGTCGATGGCCTCGGAGATGAAATTCGCCGGGAAGCGGCGCTCGAACTGCTCCTTGTTTTCAAACGGATAATGCCACTGCGCAAACGGCATCGAGCCGGAGTCGTACCAGCAGTCGATGACCTCCTTCTCGCGGTGCATCTCGCCGCCGCACTTGGGGCAGGTCAGCACGACGCCGTCGATGTACGGGCGATGCAGCTCGATATTGGGGTCGACGTCCCTGCCCAGCTCGCACAGCTCCTGACGGCTGCCGATGACGTGCACATGGCCGCACTTGCAGGTCCACACCGGCAGCGGCGTGCCCCAGTAGCGCTCGCGGGAGAGGCCCCAGTCGATGACGTTCTCAAGGAAGTTGCCCATGCGGCCTTCCTTGATGTTCTCCGGCATCCAGTTGACGGCGCGGTTGTTGGCGATCAGCCTGTCGCGCACGGCGGTCATCTTCACGAACCAGCTCTGGCGGGCGTAATAGATCAGCGGCGTATCGCAGCGCCAGCAGAAGGGATAGTCATGCTCAAACTTCGGCGCCTTGACCAGCAGACCGCGCTCCTTGAGGTCCGCGAGGACGAGCTTGTCCGCGTCCTTGACAAACGTGCCCGGCCACTTCGTCTCCTCCGTCAGGCAGCCCTGCGCGTCGACGAGCTGCACGAACGGCAGGTTGTACTTGCGGCCCACGCGCGCGTCGTCCTCGCCGAAGGCCGGCGCGATGTGGACGATGCCGGTGCCGTCGCTCATGGTGACATAGCTGTCGCAGACGACGTAGTGGAACTTCGCGCCCTCGCGCTCAACCGGGTAGAGCGGCTCATACTCCATGTACTCCAGCTCGCTGCCCTTCATCGTGCGCACGATGACCGGCTCTTCCTCCCTGCCGCCGAAGATGCTCTCCACCAGCGCGCCGGCCATGTAATAGGTCGCGCCCTCGAGGGTCAGCTCGACGTAGTCGTCGTCCGGGTTGACGCACAGCGCAACGTTGCTGGGCAGCGTCCAGGGCGTTGTCGTCCAGGCGACGAGATAGGTATTCTCCCTGCCCACGACCTTGAAGCGCACGACCGCGGAGGTCTCCTCCACGCGCTTGTAGCCCTGCGCAACCTCATGGCTGGAGAGCGCGGTGCCGCAGCGCGGGCAGTAGGGCACGATCTTGTGGCCCTTGTAGAGCAGGCCCTTCTCGTAGATCTGCTTGAGGCTCCACCACTCGGACTCGATGTAGTTGTCGTCGTAGGTGATATACGGATTCTCCATGTCCGCCCAGTAGCCCACGCGCTCGCTCATCTGCTCCCACTCGGTCTTGTATTTCCAGACCGACTTCTTGCATTCCTTGATGAACGGCTCGATGCCGTACTGCTCAATCTGCGGCTTGCCGTCCAGGCCGAGCATCTTCTCGACCTCCAGCTCGACCGGCAGGCCGTGGGTATCCCAGCCGGCCTTGCGCAGCACGTCGAAGCCCTTCATCGTGCGGTAGCGCGGGATGATGTCCTTGATCGCGCGGGTCTCAACGTGGCCGATGTGCGGCTTGCCGTTGGCCGTGGGCGGGCCGTCGAAGAACGTGAACGCCGGCGCGCCCTCGCGGAGCTTCACCGTCTTTTTGAAGATGTCCTCATCGCGCCAGAACTTTAAAACCTCTTCCTCGCGCGCGACAAAGTTCATGTCGGTCGAAACCTTCTGATACATGGGTTTTCCTCCTCCATCTTTCGGGAACATTCCGGGAAAATAAACAAGCAGCCTCATCCGTTTGGGACGAGGCTGCTCGCGGTACCACCCAATTTGGCGCAAAGCTGCGCCCTCTTCATTGCGCCGTAACGGGGCAATCCGTCCCCGCCTGAGGCTCGCGTTCGGCGGGGCCGCTCGGCAGGTGATTCCAAAGCGCCCCTCCCGTCCGGAATCGCACCCAGCTCCGGCTCTCTTTGCGGGAAAAAACGCCTGCGTCCTGCCTCAATCGCGTTTCATATCGACTTTATCATACCCGATTTTTCCCCTTTTGTAAAGGGATGGCGCAAATTTTCTTCGCCGCGCGCAAAAGCGCGTCGATTCCCCACGCCGCCAGATCGCACAGCTCCAGCCCCCACAGCAAGATGAGCGCGGGAACCTCCGGCGCGTAGAGCAGCGGCTGGCAGAGCGGCTTTGCCGCGCCGAAGAACGCGCAGGAGAGCAGCCACAGCTGCATCGACCGGCGGCCGATGCGGGCCAGCACGCGCGCGGACAGCGCCTCAAGCAGCGCCGCGAGGGCGTAGACAAACACCGGCGCATAGAGGACATCCATGCTCAGGCGCAGCTGCCCCGCCTCCCCGCCAAAGGGCAGGCTGACGATAAAGCGTGGCGCGAAATGCCGCCCGAAGAACGCAAGCGCCAGCAGCGCCGCGCAGGCGCACAGATACGCCGCCCTGGGCCTTTTTCCCCGGCCCAGCACGACGTCAAGCCCCCGTGTCCAGAGCGAAAACGACGCTGTCAGCACGCCCGCGCCCAGGCCGCACCAGCCGTCGAGCACATTCTGCGCCGCCACAGCCGCCAGCGTTCCCGGCCAAAGGCCCTTGACCGCCGTCGCCGCGCAGACCGGCAGCGCGATCATCACCAGAAACCCGGAAAGGAGATTCCCCTGCGGCACGCGCGAAAGCAGCGGCAGCGCCAGCATCGCCAGGATGTAGAAGCAGATGTACCAGTTGAACAGCGCGACCTCGCTGCGCAGGCCCACGAGCTCGAGCAGAAAGTCCATCGCCGTCACGCGCGCGCCGCAGAGCGCCGAGAGCGCGAAGAGCACGAGCAGCACAGGCGCATAATCCGCGAGCAGCCCGCCGATTTTATGCAGGGAATAGGCCATCGTCCGCTTGTCCTTCGGGCGCAGGGCGTAAAAATATCCGGTCAGAAAAGCGAATACCGGCACGCACATCGCCAGCGGCAGGCGGAAAAGCGACGCAAACTCCGCCGAGGCGGGATAGGCGCCTTCGCCGATATACCACTCCGGAAAGGTGAAGAAGTGATGAACGAACATCAGGATCAGCGCCACACCCTTGATCGCCTCGCTGATCTCGCGGCGCATCCCGCGCTCCTGCGCATCGGGCAGGCGCTCTTCCTGCACCTGCGGCGCAGCCGCCTGATGGCCCAGCAGATGCATCGCGCCCCAGCACAGCAGCGGCGCGCAGAGGATATCCCGGCTGAACGTGAAGCTCACGCGGTTGCCCACGAGCTGCAAGGCGCCCACCGTGCAATCCGGCAGCAGCGCGTGAAGCGCCGCCGCCAGCAGCACGGGCAGCAGCCAGACAGCGCGGGAATGTTCGCGCTTGCCGGTCGCGCCATCCATCCGGGAAAAGAGCGCCGTGCGCGCGCAGACGCTGCCCATGCCCAGCAGCGCGACGCCCGGGAGCAGATGCTGCATCGCAACCTGAACGCGCGGAAGCGACGGCGTGTAATACTCGATCACCTGCGCTAGCGTCACGGGGAGGATCAGATCGAGAAACACCGTAAACGCCGGATGCGGCCGCCTCACGCGCGAGAGCAGCGCCAGCAGCAGCACGCCCAGCACATAGCAGCCCACCCAGCCCGCAAACGGCACGACGCTCGAGCCAAGCGTCAGCAGCTCGCGCAGAATCCGCGTGCGCCCCAGGTCGCAAAGGCCCATGCGCCGCAGCCAGAAAAGGCGCGGAAGAAAGACCGCCCAGTACAGCAGCATCGCCGCCAGCGCGCGGCAAAGCGCCCGACGCCCGATCTGCCCGCCCTGCACAAGGCGGTATCCCGTCCCAAAAAGGAAGACCGAGACGCCCAGCGAGAGCGCCCCGGTCCAAAGATGCATGCCCGTCATCAGCCGTTTCCTCCCCGCCCGCGCTCAAAGAGCACCCCTTCTCGCCTGCATGTATTCGGCGCAGAGGACGGTTTCTCCTGCCCGCCGGGTCGCGTTCAGGTCGATGATCCGCTGGTTGCGCGAGCCGCGAAAGCGCAGGGAGATATCCTTCTTGTCCTCCTCAAAGCGCCCATCCACCAGCACGTCGATCAGCGAAAGCAGCTCGCGCGTCGCCTCGCAGCAGGGATGCGCGCCCGGACAGAGCAGCTCCTCCTCCAGGCGAAAGCCGGAAAAGGCCCAGACCGTCTTTTTCGGATACGCCGCCCGCACGCGCCGCACAAACGGCAGCAGCGCCCGCTGGTTGCAGGGCTCAAACGGCTCGCCGCCCAGCAGCGTCAGCCCGGCGATGTAATCCGGCGCGAGGAGCGCGAGCAGCTGCTGCTCCGTCTCCTGCGTAAACGGCCTGCCATAGTCAAAATCCCACGTCTGCGGCTGAAAGCAGCCCTTGCAGTGGTTCGTGCAGCCCGAGACGAAGAGCGTCACGCGCACGCCCGGGCCGTCGGCGATGTCGCAGGGCTTGATTTCGGCGTAATTCACAGGTGCAGCACCCGCTCCCGGATCTCCTGCGTGCGGCCCTGGTTCCAGAACTGCGTGCCGATATAGCCGCAGGTGCGGCGGGCGACATTCATCTTGTTCTGGTCGGTGTTGCCGCAGTTCGGGCATTTCCAGATCAGCTTGCCCTCGTCCTCGACGATCTCAATCTCGCCGTCCCAGCCGCAGACCTGGCAGTAATCCGACTTCGTGTTCAGCTCGGCGTACATGATGTTGTCGTAGATGAACTTCATGACGCTGAGCACCGCGTCGAGGTTGTTTTGCATGTCCGGCACCTCGACGTAGCTGATCGCGCCGCCCGGGGAGAGCTTTTGGAACTTCGCCTCCAGCGTCAGCTTGGCAAAGGCATCGATCGGCTCGGTCACGTGGACGTGGTAGCTGTTGGTGATGTAGTTTCTGTCCGTCACGCCCGGGATGCGCCCGAAGCGGCGCTGCAGGCACTTGGCGAACTTGTAGGTCGTCGACTCCAGCGGCGTGCCGTAGAGCGAATAGTCGATATTCTCCGCGGCCTTCCACTTCGCGCAGGCATCGTTGAGCGCCTGCATGACGCGCAGACCAAAGGCCTCGCCCTCCGGCTCGGTCAGCTTCCTGCCCGTGACCTCGAAGACGCATTCCCAGAGGCCCGCGTAGCCCAGCGAGAGCGTCGAGTAGCCGCCGTGGAGCAGCTTCGTGATCGGCTCGCCCTTCTTGAGGCGCGCCAGCGCGCCGTACTGCCAGAGGATCGGCGCGGCGTCGGAGAGCGTGCCCTCCAGACGCTCATGGCGGAATTGCAGCGCGCGGTGGCAAAGCTCCAGCCGCTCCTCGAGCACGCGCCAGAAGGCCGCCTCGTCCTTGCCATTCTGGCAGGCCGTGCAGGCGACGTCCACCAGGTTGATCGTCACGACGCCCTGATTGAAGCGCCCGTAGTATTTCGGGTTGCCGTTTTCGTCGACATAGGGCGTCAGGAAGCTGCGGCAGCCCATGCAGGTGTAGCAGTTGCCGCGGCCCGTCTTGTCGACCTTGAGCTGAAGCATGATCTTCTCGGAGATGTAATCGGGCACCATGCGGCGCGCGGTGCATTGCGCCGCCAGCTTCGTCAGATACCAGTAGGGCGCGTCCTCGCTGATGTTGTCCTCCTCCAGCACATAGATCAGCTTCGGGAACGCCGGCGTGACATAGACGCCCGCCTCGTTCTTGACGCCCTCGTAGCGCTGGCGGAGCACCTCCTCGATGATCAGCGCAAGGTCATGCTTGAGCTGCGGCTCCTTCGCCTCGCCCAGATACATGAACACGGTCACAAACGGCGCCTGGCCGTTGGTCGTCATCAGCGTCACAACCTGATACTGGATCGTCTGCACGCCGCGCTCGATCTCCTCGCGCAGCCGGCCCTCGACGATCTGGCTGACGCGCGCGTCGTCCGGCTCCATGCCCAGCAGCTCGAATTCCCTGCGGACGCTCGCCGTGATCTTTTCGCGTGAGACCTGCACGAACGGCGCCAGATGCGTCAGGGAGATCGACTGTCCGCCATACTGGTTGGAGGCGACCTGCGCGATGATCTGCGTCGCGATGTTGCAGGCGGTGGAGAAGCTGTGCGGCTTCTCGATCATCGTCCCAGAGATGACCGTGCCGTTCTGGAGCATGTCCTCCAGGTTGACCAGGTCGCAGTTGTGCATGTGCTGGGCGTAATAGTCCGTGTCATGGAAGTGCAGAATGCCCTGCTCATGCGCCGCGACGATCTCCTCGGGCAGCAGCAGGCGCATCGTGAGATCCCGGCTGACCTCGCCGGCCATGTAGTCGCGCTGGACGCTGTTGACGCTGGGATCCTTGTTCGCGTTCTCCTGCTTGACCTCTTCGTTGTTGCATTCGATCAGCGACAGAATCCGGTCATCCGTCGTATTCGCGCGGCGCACGAGGCTGCGCGTATAGCGATAGGTGATATAGTGCTTGGCCACCTCAAACGCGCCGTGCGCCATGATCTGCTTTTCCACCAGGTCCTGAATCTCCTCGACGGAGAGCGCGCGGCCCATGCTCTCGCAGGTCTTCTGGACGGAATCGGCAATACGCTCAATCTGCACCCGCGTCATCCGCTCGTTTTCCGGCACGGCATTGTTGGCCTTGCTGACGGCGATTTCGATCTTGCTGCGGTCAAAATCCACCTCAGCCTTATTTCTCTTGATGATCTTCAACTGTATCCCCGCTCTTTCTCATTTTGCCCCAATCCCTGGGCATTTTCGTTGCCGGGTTCTTTTATACCACAACATCTTGTGCCTGTCAAGGGAAGCAAAATACAGGATATGGTTATCCCCCGTTTCCTGTTTTTTTGAGACGTCAGCGGGTTTTTCAAAGCGCGCACGCGCCCTCCAAACGGAGGGCGCGTGCTTGTCAAGCCTTTTTTTCCTTCGAAAATTAGTTTTTCCACAAAAGCTGACCGCCGTCATGGGTTGATGTGCAGGCTGACCAGGCGCCAGGTGCTCCTGTCCGCCCCCAGCCAGGCCTCTCCCAGGTCGATGACGGCATAGCCCGTGTAGACCGGGCAGTCCGGGTACCGGGCAGCGGCCTCCTCCGGCCGCAGAGCGCAGTCGTCGTTGCTCCAGCCCCATCCCTGACCGTAGCAGCCGAAATAGACGCCGATGCGTCCGTTTAAAACCGTCTGCGCGGCGCTCATGCAGGCAAAGCCGATGTCCACCGGCGCGCCCTCCGCAAAGTAATAGTAACTGCCCACATGAATTGTATTTTGCGAGGTCATCTGCCCGGGCGTCCGCCCCGTATACGCCTGCGCGATCTGTGGCACATGCGCATCTGACACGCGAGCGTTCAGGTATTCCCCTTCGCAGGACCAGCTACCGCGCTCCACCCATTGCGGGCGGTTGATCGCGATATGCCGCGCGGCAAACTCGCACAGCTCGGCATCCGTCGCCTGTTCCGCGTCAAAATTCCAAATGCCCTGCTCGGTGAAGTTCGACAGGAAGATGTTGACGCTCTTTCGGGCGTCGTCCCCCACCCCAAAGTACTCTGCCCGCGCACAGGCCGCCGTCAGCAGCAGAAGGCCCAGCAGGACTGTCAGAATCCGCTTTTTCATGACGCTCCTCCCCCTTCATTTCCGTTTCTCCCGATGATCTTGCTCCTTGTCCCCATCTTGCCCATGCTCCGGGCGTTCTGTTTGTCGGGTTTTTTATACCATAATATCTTGTCTCTGTCAAGAATGCCGGAGTACAGAATACGAAGCGCAGAACCTTCCTGCTTGGGCAGTTCCTTTTCGCTTGCGAAATCGGGCAGAAGATCAGCAACCATGATATTCATGCATGCATGGAATGAGCAAGCCTCACCGGCGATGCCGCCCGCGGCATCGCCGCCAAAGGTTTGCAAATCCCGTTGCTTGGCGACCGGTGACGGAAGAAGGATATGCAGAAAAAAAGAAAGCCCGGATAAAATCCGGGCCTTTTCTTTGGTAGCGGCAATGTGATTCGAACACATGACACTTCGGGTATGAACCGAATGCTCTGGCCAGCTGAGCTATGCCGCCAAATGGTTGCGGGAGTAGGATTTGAACCTACGACCTTCGGGTTATGAGCCCGACGAGCTGCCAGACTGCTCCATCCCGCGATGAAACATCGCTCTAACGACAAGAGCTATTATAGCGCAATCCGGCATTTCTGTCAATAGCTCTTTCAAAAATTTTTCCGTCCTTCGGCGTGCCGCTCCTGCCCTTGCGCAATTTGTCCATCTCTGCTATAATGATAGGCGACAACCGAATGGACTGTTCGAAACCATCCAGTCCTTAAACAAAACTATGGGCCGGGAATGCGCGCGGCGCCTTCCCATGCGGCCTTGTGCCGCTTTTTTCTTTGGCTTGTCTGTTTTGCCGCGGTTGAGCAAAATGACAAAGGAGACTTTCCCATGAACACCACTGTCCCCGCAGGAAACCGCACGGCCGTCCGCGTCCTCGCGCGCGGCGCGATCATCGCGGCGCTCTACACCGTGCTGACGCTGCTGCTCGCCCCGCTCAGCTACGGCGAGGTGCAAATCCGCTTCTCCGAGGCGATGACCCTGCTGCCCATCCTGATGCCCGAGGCCGTTCCCGCGCTGGCGATCGGCTGCCTGCTCTCCAACATTCTCGGCGGCTGCACGATCTTTGACATCGTCTTCGGCACGCTCGCCACGCTGCTGGCCGCGCTGTGCACGCGCCGCCTGCGCGAGCGCTTCTGGCTCGCCGCCATCATGCCCGTACTCTTCAACGGCGTGATCGTCGGCGCCGTCATCCATTTCTGCTATGCGCCGGTGCTCGCGCTGCCGCTGTGCATGCTCTTCGTCGCCGCCGGCGAGGCTGTCGCCTGCCTGATCGTCGGCCCGCTGCTCATCCGCGCGATGCGCCGCATTCCGGCCAAATACCTCGCCTGAGCCTGTTTTTTCCGCAAGTTCTTGACAATCGCGCCGTCGCGCGCTACTCTGTGTCTGTACGCATTGTATAGGCACTCAGCTTGTCGATATCTGCCAGTATTTCTCGTCTGGCATCCCCTTTTCAAAGAATCATGGGGATTGCTTTCTCCCCCTCCGGGGGAAAAAGCCCTTTTGTCGACGCTCTGTGTGTCTGTACGCATTTGTACGGACACTTTTTTCATGCCATCAATCCAGTCAGGAGGAATCCATTATGCGCATCGCTCTGATCAACGAAAACAGCCAGGCCGCCAAGAACGCGACCATCGAAGCCGCGCTCAAAAAGGTCGTCACCCCGATGGGCCACGAGGTCGACAACTACGGCATGTACGGCGTCGCCGGTGAGCCGTCCCTGACCTATGTACAGAACGGCATCCTCGCCGCCATCCTGCTCAACTCCGGCGCGGCAGACTACGTCGTCACCGGCTGCGGCACCGGCGAGGGCGCGATGCTCGCGCTCAACAGCTTCCCGGGCGTGCTCTGCGGCCACGTCGTCGATCCCTCCGACGGCTACATGTTCGCGCAGATCAACGACGGCAACGCCGTCTCGATGCCCTTTGCCAAGGGCTTCGGCTGGGGCGCGGAGCTGAACCTCGAATATACCTTTGAGAAGCTCTTCGGCTTTGGCAGCGGCAACGGCTACCCGGCGGACCGCGTCGTGCCGGAGCAGCGCAACAAGAAGATCCTCGACGCCGTGCGCGCGCATACGCTCAAGGATCTGATCACCTGCCTCAAGGGCATCGACCAGGAGCTCGTGCGCGGCGCCATCGCAGGCGAAAAATTCAGCGAGCTGTTCTTTGCCCACGCCAAGGACGAGGCGATCATCGCCTATGTAAAGGAGCTGCTGGCCTGATGCTGCTCAATCTGTCCTATCTGCGCTATCCCCTGCCGCCGGATGTGCAGCGGCTCTTTGAGGCCGGCGACCTTGCGCGCATGGAGCGCGTCATCGCGCTGCGCCTTGCGGATCCGCGCACGCCCGAATGCCTCAAGGATCGCTTGCGCTTCCAGCTCGAAATCGCCCGCGCGCTGCCGGCCTCCTATCCGCTGACGCAGGAGGCGGCGCTTCGCGAGCTTCAATCCGCCGTGCGCGATTTCAGCGAGGATGAGCTCGAGGCCCTGCGCGACGACGGCACCCTCGACTGGCGCTATTTGAGCGGCGAGGTTCGCTTCAAGGACAACTGCGTCTCCAACCTGCTCAAGACGCGCCCGGCCTATGCTGCCCGCGCGCTCAACCCCGAGGTCCGCTCGGGCGCCGCGCGCCGGAGCAAGGCGCTCGACGCGGTGATCGCGAAGATGAAGGCCCAGGGCGGCGTCCGCGCGCGCTTTGAGGTGCATGAGCAGATGACGGTCAAAAGCGACCGCCTGACGCCCGGCGAGACGCTGCGCATCCATCTGCCGCTGCCCGTCGTGGGCGCGCAGGTGACGCGCGCGTCCCTGCTCTCCTCGTCCCATCCCGCTGCGTTCATCGCGCCGGAGGATGAGCCGCACCGCTCGGCGTATTTCGAGCTGCCCTACGAGCCGGGCATGACCGTCAGCGCCGACCTTGCCTACGAGATCGACGCCAAATACGTCGAACCGCAGCCTGAGGCCGTCTGCGCACAGCAGCCCGCCTTTGACACGCAGGAGCAGGAGCCGCACGTCGTCTTCACGCCCTATCTGCGCGCGCTGGCCAAGGAGATCGTCGGCGAGGAGACCAATCCGCTGCTCAAGGCCCGCCGGATCTACGATTTCATCACGACGCAGGCAGTCTACCGCTTCATGCCGCCCTATCTGACGGTCACGAACATCCCCGAGTATTTCCTCAGCGGGCAGCGCGGCGACTGCGGCGTGCAGGCGATCACGTTCATCACGCTCTGCCGCCTGTGCGGTATTCCCGCGCGCTGGCAGGCCGGTCTGTACACGACGCCCGAATCCACCGGCAACCACGACTGGGCCCGCTTCTACGTCGCGCCCTACGGCTGGCTGTTCGCGGATTGCTCGTTTGGCGGCTCGGCCTATCGCGCGGGCAATACGGAGCGCTGGAATTTCTACTTCGGCAACCTCGAGCCCTGGCGTCTGCCGCTGTGCAGCGACTTCCAGCAGGAATTCAACCCGCCCAAGCGCTTCCTGCGGCGCGACCCCTACGACAACCAGAATGGCGAAATTGAATCGCTGCACCGCGCGCTCGACGATGACGAGTATGAGACGGACAGCCGCATTCTGCGCTACGAGGAGCTGTAAGTACACATGGCAACAAGGGTTCTTCATCCCAAAGAGGAGGAAGAACCCTTGTTGTCTATTTTGGGTTAAACCCTGACTTTACAGGATCAGAGCCGTTCCAATCGTAGGATGCTTCGCATCCTGCTCTGAAACTGCTTTCTTTTTGATTTCTATCACTACGTTGGGCTGCCGCCCAAACCCGCCAAGGGACTTCGCCCCTTGACCCCATGTTCGCTTCGCGACTCTCAAAACTATCCCCTTTTTGCCCCGAGCCTGCGCATCAGCCTGAGCACGGGCGCCATCCTCGAGCGGAAGCGCTGCCCCGTCCTGCCCTCCACGAAGGCGCGGAAGCGCTCTGCGCGCTCGCCGAGCTGCTCCTTGGGGATCATGTAGCCGCCATACTGGTCACGGAACAGATAAAAGTAGCCCGCGTCCTCGCCCAGGCGGCAGACCTGCGCATAGGCAAGCGGCGCCGGGGATTCTCCATTTCCCTCCAGCGCGTCAATCTGCATCGCCCGCTCGCCGAACGTGTAGCGCGACGCGGGAAAGGGCATGCCCGAATCCCGGATCTGTTTGGCCAGCTTGTGCGCGGTGTGGTTGGCAGCGCTGTAGGTGCTCGTGACCAGATAGCAGCCATAGGCGATCAGCAGGATGCCCCACCAATCCTGAAAGCGGAGGATGCCCGCGAAGACCGCAATCACGCTGAGCGCGGAGCGGGCAATCCGGTTGCCCCGGCAGAAGAGATCATACTGCATGTGCGCAAGAGCCTCCAGGCTCTTTTCGTCGTGGCGCATGGTGACGCTGTAATCCATGGCAAGCGCTCCTGTCAAAGGGATGAAGGGCCCGGAAGGCAAGCCTCCCGGGCCCTTGAAGGTCCAATCAGCCTGGCCCGTAGAGCAGATCAGGCACAAAGGTGATGAGCGTCGGGCAGAACGTCAGCAGCAGCAGCACGGCGAACAGGCAGATGATAAACGGCCATACCTCTTTGAGGAAGTCCGATATCTTACAGCCTGTGATGCCGCAGGTCGTGAACATCATGGAGCCAAACGGGGGCGTGATGCCGCCGATCATGATGTTGACCAGTGCGACGAGGCCGAAGTGGTAGACGTTGATGCCCAGCTGCAGGGCGACCGGCAGCAGCAGCGGCGTGATGATCATCAGCGCGGCGCCGCCCTCCAGGAACATGCCCATGATCAGCAGGATCACGTTGCACAGCATCAGGAAGATATACTTGTTCGTCGTCAGATCGAGCACAGCCTTGGCGACAATCTTGGGCAGGTTGACCCAGGACATGTAGTTGCCAAAGACATTCGCCGAGACCATGATCAGCACAACGCTCGACGTGCCGGCGATCGTGTCCATCAGGATCGGGATGAAATGCTTGCGGAAACTGAGCTTCCTGTAAACGAAGCGGCCGATGATGAAGCAGTAGAGCACGGCCACCGCGCCGCCCTCGGAGGGCGTGAACATGCCAAAGCGCATGCCCAGGATGATGCCGAACGGGAAGAACAGCCCCCAGAAGGAGATGAACGCCTGCTTGAGCACATGTCTGACCGGCGGGAATTTGTCGCGGGTCGTCGGATAGTTGCGCTTCTTGGCGATGATCGCCACGGTGATCATCATCGCGATGGACATGAGGAAGCCCGGGATATAGCCCGCGGCGAACGTGCGGCCCAGGGAGGCCTGCGCGATCAGCGTGAAGACGATCAGGTTGACTCCGGGCGGAATGACGGGCGTCGCCGCCGAGGAGGCCGCCGTGATGGCCGCGGAGAAGGCCTTCGAGTAGCCGCGCTTCTCCATCTCCGGCACGAGCATCTTCGACTGCATCGCGCAGTCCGCGTTCGCGGAGCCGGAGCAGCCGCCCATCAGCATGCTCAGCAGGACGTTGACCTGCGCCAGACCGCCGCGCATGTGGCCGGTGACGCATTCGCAGAAGTCCATCAGCTTGTCGCTGATGCCGCCGAAATTCATGACCGAGCCGGACATGATGAAGAACGGAATCGCGAGCATCGAGAACGACTGCGTGGAGTTCATGACCTTTTGCAGGATCAGCCACGGGGCCGAGGTCGTGTCAATGAACAGGAAATAGAAGAACGTCGCGCCGAAGAGGGAATACACGATCGGCATGCCCAGGAAATAGAAGGCGAACACGAGAATGATCGGGACGATATCCAGAAAGCCCAGCGTCATGCGTTCTCGCCCTCCTTCCTCTTCTGCGCCCTTTCCTTGAGACCGGCGCAGAGCTTCTGGCCCATGAAGTAGATGGAATAGATCGTCGAAAGGCCGAAGCCGATCGGCACGGCGATGCCAGTCCACCACTTGGGCACGCGCAGCATGTCGGTCATGACGATTTTGATCTTTCCGGCAGGCGAAACGATCAGATGATAGACGTACTGCGAGCTGATGACTGTCAGCATGATCAGCACGAGCAGCTCCAGCACGGAGACGATGGCTTTGACGGCGGGCTTGGCCTTGCCCGGGAGCAGGTTGACGAGGATATCAACACCCAGATGGGAATGCCTGCGGTATGCGAATGCGCTGCCAATGAAAACGGTCCAGACAAACAGGCTGGTCACGACCTCCTCCGCCCAACGGATCGGGCTGTTGAAGAAGTATCGCATGAGCACGTTGGCATTGACGAGAATCACGCAGATCGTAAGCGTCACACCGGTGATGATTGCGTCAAGATTTTGAAAGATGAGCTTGGGCGTAATCTTTTTTTTCATCGGCATACATCCTTACAGAGCGTCGGGCGGGCGGAGCCGCCCGCTTGAAGCAGGAAGACGGACTGCCCGAGGAGCGGCCCCGGGCAGTCCTGCAAATGCGCATGGGAAAGCGGTTACTTGGAGGCACGATACTCCTGAATCAGAGCGACCAGCTTATCCTTGAGCTCCGGATCCGCGCCGTACTCTTCGACAATCCAGTCATAGACAGGCGCGCAGGCCGCGGTGAACGCGTCGAGGTCCACCTCGTTCCAGGTGACGCCCTGCTCGGCGAGCATGGCCTTCTGGGTATCCTCGTCCGCCGCGCACATCTCCTGCTCCCACTTGCCGCACTCGACAGCGCACTCGTCGATGATCGTGCGCCACTTCTCGGGGATGGACTGATAGACGTTCTCCGGCATGAACAGCCAGCGGGTCGCGATCAGGTGGTTGGTCAGCGCGACCTTCTTGACGAGCTCATACGGCGCGCCCGCGCCGGCCAGCGTGGAGGTCGAGCCCTCAAAGCCCTCGACGACGCCGGAGGAGATGGCGGAGAGGCACTCGGTGAAGGACATCGGGGTCGGGATCGCGCCCAGGCACTCGACGGTCTTGGTGAACATGGCGGAAGAGGTCGCGCGCAGCTTCACGCCGGCGAGATCATCGGGCTTCGTGATGTCGCGGTTGGTGACGACGGAGCGGAAGCCGAAGGAATAATGCGTATCCAGAATGTGGATATTCTCCTCGGCGAGGCGGGCGATGACGTCCGCGACGACATCGGAGGCCATGATGTAGTTGTATTCGTCGTCGCTGCTGTAGAGCATCGGGCCGATCAGCACGGCGGCGTCGCCGACGTAGTCCGCGAACAGGGACGGCTCCTCAAGGCCCATCCACAGCGAGCCGTTGGCCGCCTGCGTGACGGAATCGCCGTAGCAGTCGAGCTCATTCTGGCCGTAATAGGTGACCGAGATATGGCCCTCGGTCCGCTCGGTGATCATGTCGGCCAGCTTCTGGGAGGCCTTGTAGTTCCACTCCGTAGGCTGGAACACGTTCGAGAACTTGATCTCGAGGTAGAAGTCGTCGGGGTTCTCCTCCGCCATGCAGACGCTCAGAGACAGCGTCAGCGCGAGGGCAAGCAGCAGCGCGAAGATTTTCTTCATGGTACAGCTCTCCTTTTGTCGGTTGTGTCCTATACCGGCTCGACCGCCAGTATAGTTATGTTAAGAATATTTTATTCGATTTATGCAATTTTGTCAATGATGGAATCCATTTTTTTGCTCTATTTATAACATAAATAGTGCGTTTTTTATTCCATCGGATTTGTCCGGCCTGTTTTTTGTAAAGAATATGTTATATACTTCCCTTCCTCCGCTTCAGCAATACCCCGTTTCCTGCCCGCTCCCGGCTGCTCGTCCCCGAACGGGCATAAAAAAATAAGACCGGAGTTTTCCGATCTTCCTTTGCCGGGTGACAAATCCGACGATGCTGGTGGGGTCGATAGGGCTCTTTCCTGCGGCTCGACGCCGCTTCGGTCAGGGCGGCTCTCAGGCCACACTGTGGCCTGTTCACTCCCGCCCCATTCTCGCCCAATCGACCCCTGAACGGGCATAAAAAAAGACCGGAGTTTTCCGATCTTCCTTTGCCGGGTGACAAGTCCGGCTGTACTGGTGGGGTCGATAGGGCTCGAACCTACGACCTCCACGATGTCAACGTGGCGCTCTGACCAGCTGAGCTACGACCCCAAGCACGAGATATAGTATACATCAAATGCGTGGAAAAATCAAGGGGTTTTTCGAACTTTTTCGATTTTTTGTTTTCGTCCTCCTCACTCCCCTGCCCAAAAGGCAGGCCGGAAGGCGTCGTGCCCTCCGGCCCGGTTTCTCCGTTCTTTTCGGCCTTCGCGCGCCTGCAAGCCATGTGTCCTGTCTCAGGCCTTTTTCTCATTTGCCCAGTTCATGCGCCCGTAGCGCATCGTCAGCTCCCGCGCCAGCGCCCCGGCTTCCTGAGTGAGCTGGCCGGGCCTGAG
This sequence comes from Clostridiales bacterium, assembly GCA_022787165.1. GTDB lineage: Bacteria > Bacillota > Clostridia > Christensenellales > Aristaeellaceae > Ventricola. Next base: position 42,476 of record JALFVL010000007.1, on the reverse strand, counting down.
GCGCCAGCGCCAGTTCTCCCCGACGGTCGAGGGCTGGTTCATGCGGCAGTCGTTCCCCAGGCCGAGGTAATCCTGCACCGGGATGATGCAGGTCTGCGCGCAGCTGCGCATCGCCGCGGCGATGAGGATGACCGGCATCTCCCTGTCGCTGGCGTCCGGCACGCAGAGATAGTCGCGCACGAGCTTCTTTTCCGCCTGCGAGAGGCCCACAAACCAGCCTGCGATCGTCTCGTTGTCGTGCGTGCCGGTGTAGACGACGCAATTGCGGTCGTAATTGTGGGGCAGATAGTCGTTCGCCGCGCCCTTGTCGCCAACGTCAAAGGCGAACTGGAGCACCTTCATGTTGGGGAAGCCGCTCTCGCGCACGAGCTGGCGCACGGTCTCCGTCATCAGCCCGAGATCCTCCGCGATGACCTCCCGGGGGCCGAGATTCTGCTGCATCGCGCGGAACAGCTCCATGCCCGGGCCCTTCTCCCAATGGCCATTGAGCGCGGAATCGCTGCCGTTAGGGATCGAATAATACTCGTCAAACCCGCGGAAGTGGTCGATGCGCACGACGTCATACATCTCAAAGCTCTGCCAGATCCGCGACATCCACCAGGAGAAGCCGCTGTGCCTGTGCGCCTCCCAGCGGTAGAGCGGATTCTTCCAGATCTGCCCCGTCGCGGAGAAGGCATCCGGCGGGCAGCCCGCGATGGCCTCAGGACGCCCGTCCGCGTCCATCTGGAACAGCTCGCTGTGCGCCCAGACATCCGCGCTGTCCGGCGAGACGTAGATCGGCATGTCGCCGACGATCCGGATATGCCGGCTGTTGGCATACGCGCGCAGCTTCTTCCATTGCTCGAAGAATTTGAACTGCATGTACTGCTGGAATTCCACGTCGAAGTAGAGCTCCCGGCGGTAGTAGTCAAGCGCAAAGCCCCAATGCATGCGGATATCCTGTGGCCATTCCTGATAGGGCGCGCCGCCGAAGAAGGACTTGACGGCCATGAACAGCGCGTAATCGGACAGCCACCATCCATTCTCCTGCACGAAGCGCTGATACGCCGGATTATGGCTGATGTCACTGCGCTCATAGGCCAGATGCAGCAGCGCGAAGCGGCTTTCGTGGAGCTTGTCAAAGTCCACGCGTTCCTCCCTGTCGCCAAAGTCCGCCGCGTCGCATTCCGCCTGCGTCAGCACGCCCTCCTCGACCAGCGCCTCCAGGCTGATCAGGTAGGGATTGCCCGCAAAGGCGGAATACGCCTGGTAGGGCGAATCTCCGGATTCGCCGTAGCTCGTCGGCCCCAGCGGCAGAATCTGCCAGTAGCTCTGGCCCGCCTCCGCGAGCCAATCCACAAAGTCGTAGGCGCTTTTTGAAAAGCTGCCGATACCATATTTCCCCGGCAGGCTGGTCACGGAGAGCAGCACGCCCGCTCTTCTGTCCATTCAAACATCCCCTTCCGTTTGTCACGAAGGCGCGCGGCACACGCCCGGTCTGTCGCCGGCGCTCCGGTTTGATTCGTCCCTCAGGCCGGGCAGACCGGCGTTCGCTCTGCCCCGCTTTGGTTTTCTCTGATAAGACGAATTATAGGGGAATGCAGACGGCCTGTCAAGGAGCATGCGGCGCAGCCTTGCAATCCGCTTCGCGGGCTGTTATAATCGTCTCAGATACAAACGTATGAGGAGGCATCATCTCATGGCGCGCATTCTCGTGGAGGCCTGCTGCGGCTCTGCCGACGACGCGCTCGAGGCGGCGCGCGGCGGCGCGGACCGCGTCGAGCTTTGCAGCGCGCTCTTTCTGGGCGGGCTGACACCCAGCGCCGGTTCTCTGAAGGCTCTGCGCGAGCGGACGGACATTCCCGTCATGGCGATGCTGCGCCCGCGGGAGGGCGGCTTCTGCTACACGACGCTTGAATTCCGCTCCATGCTCGCCGACGGGCGGCTTCTGCTTGAGTCCGGGGCGAACGGTCTCGTCTTTGGCTGCCTGCACGCGGACGGGACGGTCGACGAGGATCGCGTGCGCGAGCTCGTGGCGCTCGCCGAAGGTCGGGAGACGGTCTTCCACCGGGCCATCGATGTCGTACCCGACTGGCGCGCCGCGCTGGATACGCTCATCCGCCTGGGCGTAACGCGCGTGCTCACCAGCGGTCAGGCGCCCGCGGCGTTCTACGGCGCGGACGTGATCGCGCAGATGCGCCGCCACGCGCAGGGGGCTATCGAGATCCTGCCGGGCGGAGGCATCACGCCGCAGAACGTGCGCCGCCTGCTTGAGCTCACCGGCTGCACGCAGGTGCATCTCTCCCAGCGCCGGAGCGTCGCCGATCCCTCGACCCTCGCCCACCCCGACATTCACTTTGGCGGCGCGCTCTATCCGCCGGAGGACAGCTACAAGGTCACGGACGCCGCCCGCTTCCGCGCGATGCGGGAGACGCTCGACCGATAAGTATCAGGAGGTCTTGGACATGTACGCGATCATCGGCACATGGAAAATGTCCCTTCAGGGGCTGACGGAGGCCCGCGACATGCTCGCCTGCGGCAGGAACGCCGCAGACGCCGTCGAGCGCGCGATCATGTGCGTGGAGGATAATCCGGCCTATGTTTCGGTCGGCTACGGCGCGCTGCCCGCCCGGGACGGGCGCGTGCTGCTCGACGCAGGCTGGATGGACGGACAGACGCTGCGCGTCGGCGGCGTCATGGCTGCCGAGAACCTGCGCAATCCCATCCGCGCGGCGCGTCTGCTCTGCGGGCGGGAGACCAACTGCCTGCTTGCCGGCCGCGGCGCGGAGCAGTTCGCCGTCAGCGCGGGGCTTCCCCTGCGCGACATGCGCACGCAGGGCTCGCAGGCCCGCTGGCGCGAGGCCATGCAGGCGCTTGCCGACGAGGAGCCGTTGACGGCCTACCGCGGCCACGACACCGTCTGCGTCATCGGTCTGGACGCGCAGGGGCGGATGGTCGCCGGCACGTCGACCTCCGGTCTGTTCCTCAAGGAGCCGGGGCGCGTCGGCGATTCGCCGCTCGTCGGCTCCGGCTTCTACTGCGACGCCCGATATGGCGGCGCGGCAGCGACCGGCCTGGGCGAGGACATCATGCGCGGCTGCCTGTCCTATGAGGCTGTCTCGCTGATGCGCCGGGGCGCGAGCGCGCAGGAAGCCTGCGAGGAGGCGCTTCGTGGCCTCAGCGACACCCATCGCCGCCTCGGCGAGGAGGCGGGCAGCATCAGCCTGATCGCCCTCTCCGCGCAGGGCGGCTTTGGCGCGGCAACCACGCTGCCCCTCTTCCCGTTTGCCGTGGGCAGCGCGCAGGGCGCCTATCTGTGCGCCGCGCGCACGACGCCTCAGGGGCTTGCCGTCGGCCCCGCCGCGCCGGAGGAGCTCGACGGCGTGGACTAAGGCCCTTCCGTCATCCCATGTTCAGAAAGGAGCATGTCTATGGATAGCCTCTACTTCGGCGTCGACATCGGCGGAACGGCCACCAAGTTCGGCGCGTTCTCGGCCGAGGGTGCCAGGCTCGCCCAATGGGAGATTCCCACAGACACAGCGGAGCAGGGGGCCCGCATTCTGCCCACCGTCGCCTCCGAAATCCGCCGCTATGCGGAAAACGACCTGAGCCGTGTCGCGGGCGTCGGCGTCGGCATTCCCGGCCCCGTGCTGCGCAACGGCCGCGTCGAGCGCTGCGTCAACCTGCACTGGAGCGACTTCAACCCCGCGCGCGAGCTCTCCGCGCTGCTGGGCGGCGTGCCCTGCTTCGCGGGCAACGACGCGAACATGGCGGCGATGGGCGAATACTGGCAGGGCGGCGGCCGGGGCGCAAACAGCGTCATTCTCATCACGCTGGGCACCGGCGTGGGCAGCGGCATCATCCTCGATGGCAAGGTCGTCTACGGCGCGCACGGCCTGGGCGGCGAGGTCGGCCACACGCTCTGCGACCCGGACGAGCCGCTGCCCTGCAACTGCGGCCACATCGGCTGTCTTGACCAGATTGCCTCGGCGACCGGCATCGTCCGCCGGGCGGAGCGCATGCTCGCCGCCTGCGACGCGCCCAGCGCGCTGCGCAGCCTCGAGCGCATCACGGCGCGGGACGTCTTTGACGCCGCGAAGGCCGGCGATGCGCTCGCCGCGCAGGTCGCGGACATCTGCATGGATTTCCTGGCGAAGAGCCTCTCCATGCTCAGCTGTGTGATCGACCCGGAGCTGTTCATCATCGGCGGCGGCGTCTCCAAGGCCGGTGCGTACCTGATCGACCTGGTGACGCGCCACTACGACGAATACGCCACGCTCAGCGAGCAGAAGGCCCGCATCGTGCTGGCCGAGCTGGGCAATGACGCCGGCATCTATGGCACGGCCAAGCTCGCCATCGACAGCACGCGCTGATCAAACCTCCCCCTCAAAACAGCTTCATGCGACGCGAAGCGAAGAAGGGTCAAGGGATGAAATCCCTTGCGGGGCTTGGGGCAGCGCCCCAAAATCCCAGCGGAGAACGCCGTTTCAGAGCAGGCTGCAAGGCAGCCTACGATTGAGACGGAGCTGATCCCGCCAAACAGGAATTGATTCTGCTTTGCATCCAAGTTCTGGCTTTCCAGAATCAAACCCGTTTCAATCGTAGGATGCTACGCATCCTGCTCTGAAACTACGTTTTTTATCAAGCATTGGACTGCGTTGGGCTGCCGCCCAAACCTGCCCGAGGGACATTGTCCCTCGGACTCCCTTCTTCGCTCCGCGCTTATGGCTCGTTTCTATCGGAGATCGTATAAAATCGCCGCCGCAGGTTTCCCTGCGGCGGCGCTCCTTTGATGGAAGAAAGGAAAACGGCCAGGCGCTCAGCCCTCCGTACCGTTCTCGATCGCCGGAATGCCCCTGTGCTCGACCGGGGTGGAGAAGACGATCTGCGTGCGCGTGCGCCCGAAGCGGTGCAGCTGGTTGATGAACTGATCGAGCTCCTGCGTCGTATGGAAACAGACCTTGATGAGCATCGAATAATCGCCCGTGACGCAGTTGCACTCCATGACGTTGGGCACGCTCTCGATATAGGGATAGAATTCCGGCTTCTGGCTCGGCTCGACCTCCAGGTTGATGAAGGCCTTGATCTGATAGCCCATCGCCGCGCTGGAAAGCTGCGCCTGATAGCCCGTAATATAGCCGGAGGATTCGAGGCGCTCAATGCGCGCGCTGACGGCCGGTGAAGAGAGAAAGACCTGTTCGGCAATCACCTTGAGCGGCGTTCTCGCGTTTTCCTGCAAAATGGTCAAAATGCGGCGATCGATATTATCCATGAAAGCTCTCCGTTTTCTTGTTCAAGCCATTCTCGCTCGGCATACGGGTGGAAGGAATTTATTTACGAAAGAGGATACCACTTTCTACCCTATTTTTCAAGTCCTTCGGGAGAAGAAAAGAAAGATAACTGAATCCCTTCAAATTTCTGCCGCCTTTTTTCCCACATTTTCCAAAGGAAAAGCAAGGCGCGCCGCAGGCCTTCCCCGCGGCGCTCCTTGCTTTGTTATACGATGAAGAAGTATCCGGCCAGCGCCAGCACGGCCAGCACCAGCAGGCAGACGGGCACGATCGTGATCAGCGCGGCGATGAGCATGGCGGCCATGTCGCCCTTCTCCATCACGTCGATGGGCGGCGTCTCGTCCCTGCCCAAGGGCATCGCCTCGCGCTTCTCCCTCTCGAGCTCGCGAAAGCGCTCATAGCGCCCGTGAAACGGAAGGCGCACGACGTTCCCTCCTCCTTCTCAGCTCTCCTCGCTGCCAAGCGGATGATGGCAGGCGACGAAGTGGCCCGGGGCCATCTGCGTCCACTGCGGCACGGCATGCTTGCAAATCTCCGTGCAGCGGCTGCAGCGCGTGTGGAACTTGCAGCCCTCCGGCGGATGCACGGGGCTGGGAATGTCGCCCTCCAGAATGCGCAGCTCCTTGTTCGCGTCGATGTCGGTCGTCGGAATGGCCGCCATGAGCGCCTCGGTGTAGGGATGCAGCGGATGGTCGAAGATCTCCTGCGTCTCGGCAAGCTCGACCATGTTGCCCAGGTACATGACGCCAATGCGGTCGGAGATGTACTTGACCACGGAGAGGTCGTGCGTGATGAAGAGATAGGTCAGGTTGCTCTGCTGCTTGAGGTCGTAGAGCAGGTTGATGATCTGGGACTGAATCGACACATCCAGCGCGGAAACCGCCTCGTCGCAGACGACGAACTTCGGCTGCACGGCCAGGCTCCGGGCAATGCCGATGCGCTGGCGCTGGCCGCCGGAAAACTGATGCGGGAATCTGTGCAGGAAGTAGCTCGCCAGGCCCGCCTCTTCCATGACCTTGACGATGTACTGCTGCATGCGCTCGTCGTTCTTCTTGAAAAAGCCGTGCGCCAGCAGGCCCTCGCCGATGATGTTGCCCACGGTCATGCGCGGGTTGAGCGAGGAATACGGGTCCTGGAAGATGAGCTGCAGGTCGCGCCGAAGCTGGCGGATCTCGCTGTAGTTGAGGCGGGCCAGGTCGATGCCCTCATCGCGCAGCGCCTCGTATTGGGCGAAGGCCTCCTCGCCTTCATGCGGCTTGCGCAGCGCGTCCAGCTGCTCGCGCACGGCGGCAATCTGGCTGTTCAGCTCCTCGATCGCCCCGTCGATGATGGCGGCCTTCTGGCGCAGCGTCCCGATCTTTTTGCGGCGGCTGTCGGCCTTCTGGCCGGCCTTCTCCGCCTTTTCGGCGTAGAAGGTCTCGTCGTCGATATCCAGCTGCACGGCGCTTCGCTTCGCGCGCGCCTTGCAGCGCTGGCTCGCGAGATGATACTCCCTGAGGAAGAGCGCGACAGGCTCCCTGATATCCTCCACGGCGACGAAGCCGCCGATGAGATTGGCCATATCCAGCAGCGCGTCATTCATGTCCTTGTAGGCCTTGCCGACGTCGTTGCTCTTCTTATACTTTTCTTCACCGTCCGGCAGGGCGTCGTATTCCCTCTTGACGGTCTCGTAGGTCTTCGTGAGCTCGCGCCACTTCGCGCGGCGCCTGTCGATCGTCTCCAGCGTCTTTTTGACGTACACCGGCGCGATTTCGTCAAGCGCGCGGCCATAGTACATCGTGCGGCCGTCGGTCTGGCGGTAGAGCTGCAGCAGCGTACGGCCCAGGGTCGACTTGCCGCAGCCGCTCTCGCCGACGAGGCCGAAGGTCTCGCCCTCGTAGATATCCAGCGTGATGCCGTCGTTCGCCCGGACAAACAGGCCCTTCTTCTTCAGCGGGAAATACTGCTTGAGGTTGCTGACGCGAAGCAGCACCCTCTTCCCGGACTCATTTGAGGTTTGCACGGCGCTCCTCCTTTCTGGCGTAGAAGCAGCGAACCTGCTGATTCTCGCTCACGTTTACAAGCTCCGGCTCCTCCTCCAGGCAGCGCTGCTGGCAATACTTGCAGCGCGGGGCGAACTTGCAGCCCTTGGGCAGGTTCAGCGGATGCGGCACGGCGCCGGGGATCGACTCCAGCCGCGTGTTCGCCGGGGTGTCGAGCCTCGGGATGGAGACCATCAGCCCCTCGGTGTAGGGATGGGAGAATTCGCTCTCGCTGAAGATCGTGCGCGCCGGCGCCATCTCGACGACCTGGCCGCAGTACATGACGGCGACGTCATCCGCCATCTGCGCGATGACGCCGAGGTCATGCGTGATGAAGAGGATGCTGGTGCCATGCTCGCGCTTGAGGTCGTTCATCAGCTTGAGGATCTGCGCCTGAATCGTCACGTCCAGCGCGGTGGTCGGCTCGTCCGCGATGAGCAGCTTCGGCTTGCAGGCCAGCGCCATCGCGATCATGACCCTCTGGCGCATGCCGCCGGAGAGCTGATGCGGATACTGCTTGGCGACGACCTCCGGATTGGGGATCTTCACGTCCGCGAGCATCTCGATGACCTTTTTCTTGGCCTCCTCCTTGGAGAGGCCCTGGTGGATGATGAACGGCTCCGCGACCTGGCGCTCGATGGTGAACACCGGGTTGAGGCTCGTCATGGGCTCCTGGAAGATGACGGAGATGTCGTTGCCGCGAATCTTCTGCATCTCCGCGATGGAGAGCTTCGTGAGCTCCTTGCCGTCAAAGACGATGCTGCCGCCCGCGATATAGCCGTTGCCGTCGAGCAGCTTGAGCATGCTCATCGCAGAAACGCTCTTGCCCGAGCCGCTCTCGCCGACGACGCCGAGCGTCTTGCCCGGCTCGACCGAATAGGAAACGCCGTTGACCGCCTTGACCACGCCGCGCTTGGTGGTGAAGAAGGTCTTCAAATCACGCATTTCAAGCAGTTCCATGTTGCTTCTTCCCCTCCTTATCGTTCAAGCGCCTTCGGGTCGAGCGCGTCGCGCAGCCCGTCGCCGATCAGGTTGATGCAGATGGTGCAGATACCGAAGATCAGCGCCGGGAACACCCACTGCCACCAGTACTGCTGGATGACGATGGAGTTGTTTGCGCCGTTCAAAAGGTTGCCCCACGTCGGCGTGGGCAGCGGAATGCCGAAGCCCAGGTAGGATAGCGTCGATTCCGTCAGCATGCAGGTCGCAAAGTCGAGCGTCATGGAGACGATCAGCAGGGAGACGACGTTGGGCAGGATGTGCCTGAAGACGATCGTTCCCTCGCGGATACCCATCGCCTTGGCGGCAGTGACGTATTCCATCTCGCGCTGGGCCAGAATCTGCGCGCGCACGAGGCGGCAGGTCGGCACCCAGGAGAGCACGCCCAGCACGACCATGATCAGATACATGCGCTGCGTCGGGTCGAGCCTTGTGCCGATGACGGCGGAGAGGATCATCGCGAACGGGATGAACGGCAGGCCGCCGACGATCTCCGCGATACGCATGATGATGATATCCAGATGGCCGCCGAAGTATCCGGCCAGGCCGCCGAAGAGCACGCCCAGGATCGTCGCGATGACGACGGAGATCGCGCCGACGGTCATCGTCACGCGGCCGCCGTTGACGATGCGCGTGAGCATGTCGCGGCCGAGGCTGTCGGTGCCCAGCGTGAAGCCCTTCAGGCCCCAGGTGTAGAGCTTGCCGTCGCTGCCCAGCGCATAGTTCTGATAGTTGCTCACGAAGATGCGCTCGATGTTGTCGGCGCTGTTGACGGCGTCCGGCACGTCAATCTGGTGATACTTGTTGTTGCCCCAGGAGACGACGTCGCCGTTTTCCAGCAGCGCCGTATAGTGGTAGCGGCCGCCGTAGAGGTGCACCGGCTTACTGGAGAGCTCCGGTACATCGGCCTCGCCCTTGGTCGCGTTGCCCCAGACAACGATCTGCCCGTCCTCCGTGATGGCTGCGACGCTCTTGCTCGTCGAGGCGATGTCCACGACGGTCTTGCCCTTGAGCTCCGCCGGAATCTTGGCGAAGGGGGAATTCTTGTCCTTGTAGCCGGTGTAGGCGACGGTGCCATCCGTCAGCAAGGCGATGTATTCGTTGTCGGTCAGCGCGACCTTGGCGATCTTGCCCTCGTATTTGGAGCGCAGCTTGATGTCGGCCATGTTGCCGTTGCCCCAGAGATAGAGGTTGCCGTCGGAGGTCACAATCGCGGAGAACTGGTTGCTCGCCTCCAGCTGGACGACCTCCCAGGCGTCGCCGCCCTTCTTCATCGCCTTCGTCATATCGGAGGAGAACTTGTCCTGCTGGAGCCTCGTGTTGCCCCAGACATAGACCTGCCCGTCCTCAGCGAGCGCGACGGCATGATCCGTACCCGCGGCGACGGCGACAATGTCCGCATCCAGCACCTCCTGCGGGATGTCGGCCATGTCGATCTTGTCGGTGATCTTGGTATGTCCCCAGATGTAGAGCTCGCCGTCCTCGGCGATGCCAATGCCGTAGGTGTTGCCTGCGGTGATATCCGCGATGCCCGCCTTGAGCAGCGCGTCCGGCACGGCCATCATGTCATTGGAAGGCGGCAGGTTGGTCAGCGAGCTGTCCTGGTCGGAGAGATCGAGCGGCCAGTAATGCGGGCCGACGATCACGAACACGAAGATCGCCAGGAAGACGATCAGGCCCATCATCGCCAGCGGCTTATGCACAAAACTCGACACCATCGCGCGCATCGGCGTCTGAATCTTCTCTTCGTCTTCAAAGGAGACCTCCGCTCGGTCGCCCAAAACGCAGCGTTTGAACCAGCGGACGAGGAAGAATTCCTTTTTCTTATTGCTCATGTCTCTTCCTCCTTACTTGTCCACACGCACGCGCGGATCGACCAGGCCATAGCTGATGTCCATCAGCAGGGAGCCGATGAGCGAAACGACCGTATAGAACATCTGAATGGCGAGCACCAGCTCAAAGTCGAGGTTGTTGAGGCCCGTCCAATAGAGCTTGCCCATGCCGTTGAGGGAGAAGGTGTTCTCGATGATGACGGAGCCGGAGAAGATGCTGATGAACCAGCCGATGATCGAGGTGATAACCGGCAGCAGCGCGTTGCGCCAGGCATGGGAATAGATCACAACCTTCTCGCGCAGGCCCTTGGCGCGCGCCGTGCGGATGTAATCCATGCTCAGCGCGTCGATCATCGCGCTGCGGACGTAGCGCGTCATGCCGCCCAGCGAGGCGAACGTCATGACGATGACCGGCAGCGTGACGTGATAGAGCATGTCGATGAATTCATCCCAGCGTGTCGCGTAGATCGCGCCGGCCGTCTTCGTACCGGAGATCGGGAAGATGCGCCAGTGCACGCAGAAGAAATACATGAAGATCAGCGAAATGATATAGATCGGCAGGCTATAACCCAGCATCGTGACGACCTGCACGCCGTTGTCAATCTTGCGCCCCTTGTGCACGGCGCAGTAGATGCCCAGCGGGATCGTGATGCCCAGCGCGAGGATCGTCGAAAAGATATTGATGAAGATCGTGTTCTTCATCGGCGCGGAGATGACGGCGGTCACCTCCTGCTTGAAGAACTGGGAATAGCCGAAGTTGCCCTGAAGCAGTCCATTGAAGCCCTCGTCACCCACATCCGGCCACAGGCCCATCCAGCGGGCGTAGCGGATCAGCAGCGGATCGTCCAGACCCATCTGCTTGCGCAGCTGCTGATACATCTCTTCATACTGATCCGGCTTGAGGCTCGTCTTCTGCGCCTCCAGCTGCGCGCGCGCCGGATCCGACGGGATCAGATTGTAGAGCGCGAACATCAAAAACGATACGATGAGAAACACCAGCGCCATGTATCCGATGCGCTTGGCGATATATTTGCCCATCTCATCCATCCTCTCTTTTTCGGTAGATTCTGCCCTTTGGGCCGTTCTTTTTCGTTCCCCCTTTGGAACAAGGGCTCTGCCTTTCTTCGCGCGGCAGAACACGCCCCTTGACAAGGGCACAGCCCTTGTCCCGTTGACCTCAGGCCACGGGAACAGCTGAAAAAGCAGAGAGGGCGGGCGCAGCGCCCGCCCTCAAGCTGTCTTTACTCTGTAAGTTCATCTGCAAGGCTCCGGTCTCGGGCACAAAGCAAATGGACAACCATCACTTCGTCGGAAATGCCACCGGCATCATGCCGGTTTAGGGTCTGTGCTTACTCAGCGACGGTGCAGTAGAGGATCGCCTGGTTGAAGTCCCACAGAGCGGTCTGCTCGTAGCCCTCCAGCCAATCCGGATACATCGTGATGAGCACGTTCGCATACAGCGGAATATCCGGCAGCAGCTCGTTCCAGACCATCTGGTACGCCTTCCAATAGGTCATGAACAGCTCGTTGTCGCCGGCTTCGACGTCGTAGGTCATGTCCATGGAGAGGGTATCGAGCGTGTTGTTGAAGAGGAAGTTGGTGTTCCAGCCAGCCGCAACCAGATCCGGATCGGTGGTCCACTCATAAGCCGGGGTGTAGCCAACCGGGAAGGCGGAGGCGAGGTTGAACATGCCGTAGGTCGGCACGGCGTACTTGTCGCCCTGGGACGCGTCACGATAGAGGTAGTTGATCAGCTCAGTGAAGGTCATGACGTTCTGGTTGATCTTGATGCCCGCGGCCGCGGTCTGCTCGCCCTGGGCCAGCATGACGCTCAGCAGCTCGGACACCGGGTTGCCCTCGGAGGAAGACCACTCGATGATCAGCGGCATCAGGATGGTGCCGTCGTCGAGCGTCACGTTGTGCGCATAGGAGCCTGCCTCGCTGACCTCGACCTTCTTGTGACGGATGTGGCCCTCGGTCCACTCGGCGCCGGTCTCGTCATAGATCCAGCCGTCGGCGATCAGCAGCTCCACAGCGCCTTCCGGATCGTAGTCATAGGTGTTCAGGGTCTCGTCGAGCCACTCCTCGGCCTCCTCATACTGCCAAAGGCCGGTGCCATACGGGCCATTGACGACGCCGCCCCAGCCCTGGCAGAAGGTGTTCGCAAACTCATTGCGATCCAGCAGCATGGCGATCGCCTGACGGACAGCCTTGAACTGGGTCGGGCCGAAGTCGCACTGGAACTGAATCTTGCCGTAGCCCGCGCGGTCGAACTGGACGTAGTCAAAGCCGCCCTCTTCGATGATATCCATCGCGGTGTTGATCTGGCTGCCATCGATAATCTGATCGTAGAAGTTGAACGCGCCGGTCTTGATCTGGTCGGCCCAGGTCGCGTCCTCCGCCTTCACGATGACGATCTTCTCGATCTCAGGGATCTGGCCCTCGAAGTTGCCGGCGTAGTTCTCGTTCTTGACGAAGGTCGCCTGAAGCGCGCCCTTGTCAAAGTTGACCAGGTTGTACGGGCCGGCGGAGACGCGGGTCTCGCTGCCGTCGAAGCGGGCATACTCGAGCTGCTTCTCGACAGCTTCCTTGCTCAGGCCCTCGATGTAGCAGCCCTCGCCGTCGTCCTTGAGCTCGACGGCGTCGCCCAGCCAGTAGTTCATGTTCAGGGCGAGGTCGGCCACATAGGCGATGTCGAAGAAGTAGGGGATCTTGTCGGCCACGATGGTGACGGAGTAGGTGTAATCGTCGATCAGACGGATGCCGGAAACACAGGCCGCCTCGCCGTCATGATACGCCTGGCCGCCGACATAGGTCTGATAGCCGGTGAGCATGGTGCCCAGATCGGTCGCGGTCTGGGAGCAGGAGAAGACGCTCGCCCAGACGAAGTCCTTCGCGGTGATCGGCTCGCCGTTGTTATAAACGAGACCCTCGTTGATCTTGACGGTGAACGTCTTGCTGCCGTCGGGATTCATCTCGCCGGTGACAGACTCGGCGACGGTCTCGTTGAGAACGTATTCGCCGCCCTGGTTGGTGGTAATCGGCGAATAATCGTTGATCATCTTACGGATCATGTTGTCCGTAGCATTGTTGGTCCACCAGGCGCTCGGCGCGAAGTCGCCGCCGATCTCGGTGGAAGCACCGTAGACGATGGTGCCTTTCTCGATGGTGTCCTCGGCAAACGCCACGACGCCCACAGACAGGAGCATGGCGACAGCCAGAACCAGAGAAAGAATCTTCTTCATGGAAAAAACCCTCCTTATAATAATTTATATCTATCCGCGGGACGGACCCCGCATCAAAATATACCCCTTGACAAAGAATGCCCCCGGCAGTCCCGGTCTCCCGGAATGCTTCAGGCGTTCTTCTCCTCATCCTTTTCCGTGTCATCCACCTCGATGCCCAGCACCTGCGCGATGCGGGGAATCTGCTCGCGCCCGGGGCGCTTGCCATGGAGAATGCGGCTGATCTGAACAGGGCTCGTGCCAACGCGGCGGGCGAGTTCTCGCGCATCCATGTTCATTTCGAGCAGGCGGATTTTCACCCTGCGCCCGAACGGCGTGATCTCGCTCGTGTGTCTCATGGCCCCTCCATTTCGCCCCCCCAGTGGTTAAGTGAATTAACCGACATGCCGCATTCGGTTAAGCGGATTAACCATTACATCATACATGCTTTTACACAGGCTGTCAAGTCTGAAATCCTTTTTTTAACAATTGGTATAAACTGGCGGATGCCCGAGACGGACGTCGGGCGTTACCTGCCCGCCGCCAGAATCTTCTCCCAGGTCTCCTCCGTGACGGGGATGCCCTCGCGCAGGCTCCGCGCGCGCACGGCGGGCAGATTTTCGCCCGGCGCATGCACGCCCTTTCCGCCCTGCACGGGCTTGAGGCTGGCGAGGAACGCGATCGTCTCCTCGATCTGCGCGTCGGCCCTGTCCGCGTCAACCAGCGCCGCGTAGTTGATGCAGATGAACACCTGGCTCATGCCGCGCTCGCCGTCCTCCGGCTTGCCGATCTCAAGCGCCGTGCGCCCCAGGGAGAGCGTCGAGGCGAGCATGTCGAGCATGATCGAGAGCGCGCTGCCCTTCCACTGGGCCATCGGCAGCATCAGGCCGCTTTTGCAGATCTCGCCCGGGTCGCAGGTCAGCTCGCCCCGAGTGTCGTAGCCAATGGGGCTGTCGAGCATCTCGCCCTTCTGCGCCATGATCTCGAGCTTGCCATAGGCATACTGGCTGACGGCCATGTCCATGACAAGGCTCCCCTTCTTGCGCGGCAGCGCAATGGTCACGGGGTTGTTGCCCACGGAGGGCTGCTTGGCGCCGTAGGCCGTCAGGTTCATGCAGGTGTTCGTGAAGCACAATCCGGCCATGCCCGCGTCGGCCATCATCAGGCCGTAGCGGCCGGCGCGCAGCCAGTGACTGTTGTTGCGCAGCGCGATGCAGGCAACGCCATGCGTCTTCGCCAGCTCGATGGCCCGGCGCGTGACCTGCTCGGCGATCAGCGGGCCGACGCCGAAATGCGCGTCCCAGACCTCCAGACCGCCGATGCCGGACACGCGCTCCGCCTCGGTGACGCTGCGGTCGCAAAGGCCGCTGTCCATATCGCTCAGATAGCGCGGATAGCGGTTCATGCCGTGGCTGTGGACGCCGTCGCAGGAATTTCCCGCAAAGATCTCGGCAAAGCGATGGGCCTTGTCCTGGGGCATATAGCGAAGGAGCCCGCGCTCCATGGCTTCGACGGCCTGCTCATAGGTGACGGTCAGCATGTCGTTTCCTCCTTATGGGTTGTCACGGGTAAGCATGGGTTGTCGTTTTTTGCGGCTCAGGCCTTGCCCTCCGCAGAGGGCGTCCCGGAGGAAGCGGACCGCTTCTTCCTCCTGCGCCCGCTGATGCGCCGGCAGGTGCGAAAGAGCCTGTCCTCAATCGCCGCGCTGTGCTTCATCATCAGATAGAAAACAGCGGCCATCGGCACGGCCAGAGCGGCCCAGGCCCAGGCGGGCATCGCAATCGCGCCGCTGCCCACGAGCGCAGCAAAGACAAGGCCCCACGGCCTGGCCAGCGCCATGATCGCGGCGAAGCGCCGCAGCGGGATCGTCGTCAGCCCGGCGAGAATGCAGAGCATGTCGTCGGGAAAAAACGGGAAAAGCAGCGTCAAAAAGAGGAACATGTCCTGCTTTTCCTCGATGACGGGCAGGTATTTTTCCATGACGCTCCGGTCGACAAAGCGCTGCACGGCGTCCCGCCCAAGCCTTCTGGCCGCGCCGAACATGATCAGCGAGCCCGCGAGCACCGCCAGCACGCCCAGAAAGACCGCTTCCCAAAAGCCGAGCGCCAGCGCGCCTGCCATCATCGTCACGTTGCTGGGAATCGGCGCGACGATAACAGTCATCATCTGAAGCAGAAAATACACGACGCACGCCCAGGCGCCCGTGCGGTCAATGAGCGCGCGCAACTCCTCCACGGAGCCGAGCCTTGCAAACCAGCCTCCGCGCCAGAGCGCAAGCAGCGCAGCCGCGAGCACCGCCAGCACCGCGAAAGCCAGCAGCACCCTGCGCGCCCGCTTCCCGCGTCTGTCGTTTGGTTTCATGATTTCCTTCCTTATTGAATGCAAATCTCCTGTGCCCGGCTCAGAGCACCTCGACGGCGATGGTATAGCCGAAGGTGAAGAGCACGAGCAGCGCCGCGCTCAGCGCCAGGGCCGCCGCATGGGCTCCCCTCCCGCTGAACATCCTCGCCTTGAGCATGGGCAGCGGCGCGAGCGCAAACAGATAGCGCGGGCCTGAGAGCAGCCAGGTCGGCGCAAGCACGACGGCGACATAGACAAAGCTGTATGCCGCCCAGTCAAACGGCAGCGCGTCCGGGCGCAGCGCCAGCAGCAAGAAGACGAAGGCCATCGCCGCCAGCTGCGCGCCCCAGGAGAAGAACCAGTCTCCCTCCTCCAGGCTGCCCAGCAGGTAATACACGGTGTTGGAGACGGAGCCCCAGAAGGTGCCGGGCTCCTGGAACCAGTTCTCCCGCTGATAGGTCATGTACATCATCGGATCGCCGGTGACGATCCAGTTGATCGCCCAGTAGACAAAAAGCCCGGAGAATACGACCAGCATCTGCCCCGCGCAGCGCAGCACGGCGCGCGCGCCAAATCGCCCCTTCGGGATCTCCGCGAGCAGCCCGATGAGAAACAGCCCCGCGATGATCACGCCGGGCATCCGCGTCAGCGCCGCGCCCATGCCGCAAAGCGCTGCCAGCCAGGGCCTCCCCCGGCGCAGCAGCAGCATCGTGCCGAGCGTCAGGCAGAGAAAGAGTGCCTCCGTATAGCAGCAATTCAGGAACACGCTCATCGGGCTGAGCAGCAGATACGCGACGGAGAGCCTCGCCGTCCGCGCGCCATACGTCTCATACGCCAGGCTGCAGAGCATCGCGGAGGCCGCCGCCGAGCAGGCCAGCGAGATGAGCACCCCGGAGGCAAAGACATTTCCGCCTGTCAGCGGCGAGAGTGCGCGCATCAGCAGCGGATAGAGCGGGAAGAAGACGAGCCTGAGCCGCTCATCGCCAACCGCCGTGTAGCCCTCCAGCGCGATGCCTGTGTAGTGCCGGGTATCCCAATGCACCCACAGCGTGGGCAGCGTCTGGAAAAAACCGCCCGTTCCTCCCATCCCCCGGCGCATCGCGTAGGCGATCAGATAGACCAGCGCCCGGCTGAGCAGCGCGGCCCCGGCCGCAGCCAGCAGCACGCGCGCCGGCGCACGACCCGCAGT
Organism: Clostridiales bacterium; assembly: GCA_022787165.1. Lineage (GTDB taxonomy): Bacteria > Bacillota > Clostridia > Christensenellales > Aristaeellaceae > Ventricola. Next base: position 25,601 of record JALFVL010000007.1, on the reverse strand, counting down.
CGTCGCACGACCCGCAGTCGTCGCTCGACCCGCAGTCGTCGCACGACCCGCAGTCGTCGCACGTCCGTCTGTTGCTTTCGCCGGCATGAAGGCATCCTCCTGCCCGCGCAGCACGCGGGTCAATCGCACGAGCAGCCGCAGAGCACATACGGCCATTAGCGCAATCGATAGAAGGGCCGCCGCGTCGGGTAGCCACGCGCGTAGCGTTTCGATCATCTGGCTCTTCTCCCCGGCTTCTGAGGCTTCTTGGCGGGCTTATAGGCGTCGTGCATGTCAACGCGCGGCGGCAACGCCCTCAGTCCGGTGATCTCCTCCTCCTCCGGCTCGATCATCCGGGCCATTTTCGCCATCAGGCCGCCGTCCTTCGCCGCCTTCTTCTCTCGGATGGGCGCGACAGGCTCCTGCGGCGCAGGAGGCTCCGCCTGCGGCCACGCGGGCGGATCGGGCAGCTCGCCCACGGCGTCCCCGGCGACATAGTCGCTGTAGGTTGCGCCGCTTCGGACGGCACGACGCCGCCGGGCGGGCGAGAGCTCCTCCTCCCGCTGTCCAGCCTCAAACGCGGCCTGCGCCTGCTGGCGCGCGATTTCTGCGTCATAGGCAGCCTTTTGCCGCTCGTATTCTACCATGTCCCGCTCATACTGCGCCTGCTGACGCTCGTACTGCGCGAGCTGACGCTCGTATTCCTCCTGCGCAAGCCGCGCCTGCTCCGCCTCATGGGCCTCCTGCGCAAGCCGTGCCTGCTCTGCCTCGTAGGCCTCCTGCGCGAGCCGCGCCTGCTCTGCCTCATAGGCCTCCTGCGCGAGCCGCGCCTGCTCCGCCTCGTAGGCCTGGCGCGCCTGGGCCTGAGCCTGCTGGCGCGCCTCCTCCTGCATCTGCTGCTGCCAGGCGTCAATCTCGGCACGCCTGCGCGCAACCTCGGCGGCGCCAGGCCCCTCGCTGTGTACGGCGGCGTAGCGCTGCGTGTCATTCATATCCGGCACGGCCGCGCCCATCGCGCCATAGCGCATGCCCGGATACGCGCCCAGCGCCTCGTCGGGTACGCTCTGCGCCTGCTGCATCGCGCGCTGCTCGTCCTCCTGTGCAAGAGCGGGCTGCTCCAGCGGCAGCCAATCCATCTCCTGCGCATCCGGCTTCCCGGCCGGCTTCTGCGGCGTCGTCGCCGCGGCAGGCTTTCTCGCGGGACGGACGGAAATCTCCTCTTCCTCTTCCGGCTCCGGCAGATGCAGCAGCCTGCGCACGCGCCTCGCCCAGAGATGATACGGCTGCCAGCGCACCAGCCAAACCAGCCAGTCGATCACAAGGCCCGCCGCAATCAGCACCCCGGCAATGCTCAACCAGTGCTTGCCCAAAAACTCGAGGATTGTCGTATGATCCGCGCTGAACAGCGCCCAGATGCCGCTCACCAGCGCGCGCACCCAGCCCATCAACAGCGTAAAGAGCGAATCTGCGATGCCTCCCATGGCCATACCTCCCGTCGGTCACCGGCCTGTCGGGCGCCTTCCCGTGCCGGGCTAAAAAAGTACAAAAATCCGGTCGCTGGCTGCGGCCGGAAAAGGGGATCACTTGCCTTTGATCGTCACGGTGATTTCCGGCGAACTCAGCGCGCAGGTAAAATCCTGCGCATCGTCGATGTGAATCTGAACCGGCAGCGTATGGCTGCCCGGCTCCAGGCCGCTCAGATCCACATACAGCCGGATGTCATCGTTGGTCAGCGCATGCAGGAAATTGTAGCCGCCCGTGAGCTGGACGGTCGCGCTCACCTCGGAGAGCACGACGGTGGTCTCCGGATTCCTGCCCTCCATCTCAATGGCAACCTTGCGGAATGTCCTCTCGATCATCCTCTCAGCGATCTGCGCGGTCACGCCCACATCGGTGGGCACGGTGTTCTCAATGCCCGTCGGCCGCTTGAGCTTGACATAGCCGCTGACGCTCTCCGTCGCGCCGTCGATATTCAGCGGCTGATCGGTCGTCAGCACGGTCAGCGCCTCGAGGATATCGCCGCTCGCAGCGACATCCACCGCGTCCTCCCGGGTCACGATGCCGATGAGCTCATAGCCCTCCGCCGGCTTGCCGGTCACAAAGCCCTCGATGTCCAGCGGGATGCTGCGCATCGGCAGAACCTCCGTCTCCGCGATGATGGTATTCGTGATCACGGTCTGGTTGGTGATCTCCAGCTTGTCAGAGACGATCGCCTTGCCGGACGCGTCCTGCAGCTCGATATCCAGCGCCGCGCGGTCGCTGGCGCGCGCGAGGGTGAGCGTGCTCAGGTCGAGCTTGGCGACAGCCCGGGCCACCGAGGAGACCAGGGACTGTGGGCCGGAGACGGAGAGCATCGTCGGGTCGGTCTTGACGCTGTCCAGATAGACGCCCTGGGGCATGCTGCCGGTCTGCTCGAGGATCACGGGAATGCGCCGCGTCATGTAGCGCTCGACGCTGACCGTCACGCTCGCAGGCTCACAGGCCGTCACGGGGCCATACAGCTGGGAGGAAAAGAGCACGTCAAGCGTATTTTCTCCCTCTCCCGTCACCTGCGTGAGGTCAAGATGGGGGTTATAGGCCGTGCCGCTCACCCGGTTGTAATTTGCCTGTGTGACCTCGACGGTCATCTTCACGGCGGGCAGCAGCTCGCTCAGATCGTCCATCACAATATAGCCGCGGCTCTTGAGCGTGGCCTCGCCCGTCACGCTCACGGCGACATTGGGAAAGACCCGCTGCATGGTCAGCGAACCATCCGACGTGACGAGGATGCACCAGATCACCACAGCGGCCAGCAGCGAAACGACGCGCAGAAACGCCCGGCTCGCGACAATGCGCGCGATGCCCTTGCGCAGACCCTTGAACGGCCCACGCTGGCCCTCAGGCCTTTTTGTCGGTCTGCTGTTCATCATGCGCGACTCGCCTCCTTTGCAGGAAATGGGGCAGCGGCACGTTCAGGCGGCTTTCCTTTTCCTCCTCTGCGTCATAGATGCGGTGAAGAATCTGCCGCAGCGACGTCTCGTCCAGATGGCGGACGAGGCGGCCGCCTTCGGCCATGGAAATGATGCCCGTCTCCTCGGAGACGATGAAGACCGTCGCGTCGGAGACCTCGCTCACGCCCAGGCCCGCGCGATGGCGCGTGCCCAGATCACGGCCCACGCCGGTCGTATCCGACAGGCGCAGCAGGCAGGCGGCGGAGATCACCCGGTCTCCCCGGATGACAACAGCGCCGTCGTGCAGCGGCGTGTTGGGCTCAAAGATGTTTTCCAAAAGCGGCTGGGAGATCAGGCCGTCGACGCGCGTGCCCGTGGCGATGACGTCGTTCAGGCGGATCTTGTTTTCCACGACGACCAGCGCGCCCACGCGCCGGCGCGCCATGTGCTCAAAGGCGAGGATCATCTCGTCGATGATCAGCTCGATATTGTTGCTCTTCTGCAATCGCCCCGCGGCGTCGAAGACGGAGTTGTTGCCCAGCTCCTCCAGAATGCGCCGGATCTCCGGCTGAAAGAGCACGATCAGCAGCACCGGCCCCGCGTTGATGGCCCAGGAGAGCAGCGCGTGAATCGTGCGCATGCCCACCACGTCGCTCAGCCACGTCGCCAGCAGCAGGATGACGATGCCCTTGATCGTCTGGGAGACGCGCGTCTGGCGCACATGCACCAGCAGCTCGTAGATGATGACGGTCAGCAGAAAGATGTCGATAAAGTCGATCACCCGCGGCCGATTGAACAGATTCCACACAATCGCGGAAAGCTGCCCGCTGATCCCACTCACTGCGCCGCCTCCTTTCAAGCATGCCCTGCGCGGGCGGCGGAACAGGCCCGTCAGGCTGCCGGGAAAACCGCCTTTACCCGCATCATATGTTCTTATTATACACCATCGTGTTGCGGGATGACAGAGGAAATCGGTTGTTATTTATGTAAAATTTTACCCCGCGCCGGCATGAAAAGCAGCAGCGCGGGGCATTCTATCGGATGGTTTTTTGCTCTTGCGGCCTCAGAAAAGCCGCGCTTTTTGTCTCGCGTCAGGCGCCCGCGCCGTCCGCGGCGGCATGCGTCGTCTCCTCGCGGCGCTCATGGCCCGTAAAGAGCAGCGAAATGCTCCAAAGGCCGGCAGCGCCCACGATCGTGTAAAGCACGCGGGAGACCATCGCGGCCTGCCCGCCAAAGAGGAAGGCGATCAGGTCGAACTGAAACAGGCCGACCAGCCCCCAGTTGATCGCGCCGATGATCACCAGCAAAAGGGACAGCTTGTCCATGAAATCCACTCCTTTCTGCACGCAGTCTGCGCAGAAAGGGGCCGGTCTATGCGCTAATCTCCGTTTTGAGTGGTTTTCGCGTCGTTTTTCGCCGGAAAGGCGAGCACCTTGCCGCCCGTCCCGGTCAGGCGCGCCTCCCGGGGCCACGCGCGCGCCGGCACATCCCGCAGCAGGCCCTCGCGCACGCAGGCGCTGACCAGCCGCACGGCGTAGACCACCGCCATCTCGCGCGAGTAGCCAAGGGAATCCGCCAGATAATCGAGCTCCTCACAGGTGTCCTGCGTCAGCTCCAGCATGAGCTCCGTGCGCATGCGTCTCCTCCTCCGTCTCTGCCCTCTCTCCGCGGATGCTGTCAGATCGCGCTTCTGCACGCGTCCTCAAGCACCGCCATATCCGACACGCGGTCGCGGCGCGCGACGCTGACAGAAATCGCGCCGCCCACGTCATAGCCCGCCTCCGTCAGCGCCCCGCATACCGTATTATATGCCAATTCCGGTAAATTATTGTCAGCGGAAAGATGCGCCAAAAACGCTGCGCGCGTGCCGGCGCCGGCCAGCTTCACAAGCGCCTTCGCGCAGTCCGCATTATTGAGATGCCCATTCCGGCTCAGGATGCGCTTTTTGAGGCGCTGGGGATATGGCCCGCGCTCGACCATCTCCACGTCGTGGTTCGCCTCCAGCACCAGCGCCTGGCAGCCGGAAACCGCGCGCACCCATCCCTCCTCGATGTGGCCGATATCCGTCGCGATGCCGCAGGAAAGCCCCTGGCAGGAGAGCGTGTAGCCGACCGGCTCCAGCGCGTCATGGGGAATCGGGAAGGGATGCACGCTCATCGCGCCGATGTAGAAGTCCTCTCCGGTATAAAACACCCGCCTGCAGCGCTGCGGAATGCCCGACTCCTTTTGCAGGATGCCGTTCCAGGTGCCCTCGTTGGCGTAGACCGGCAGGCCATGCTTGCGGCAGAGCACGCCCAGAGCGCGCACATGGTCGATATGCTCATGGGTGACGAGAATCGCGTCGATCTGACCGATGTTCACCCCGATTTCGGCAAGGTTTGCCTCCACCCGCGCCGCGCTGACGCCCGCGTCCACCAGCAGGCGCACGCCGCCGCAGGAGACGTAGATGCTGTTGCCCGAGGAGCCGGAAAACAGCGGACAAACTGTGAGTCGCATGGCTTTACAAATCCCTCTCTATCCGTTACAATCATAGGCAAAACGCCCGCGGGCACGGGCCCGAACCGCCGACAAAAGGGCTTTCTTCCCCCGGAAGGGGGAGAAAACCCTCCCAAATACCGATTCCCTGAGCGCCTGCGTCTGTTGGCAAGTCAAATCACATTATACCGCATTTTTTGCGCTTCGTAAAGGAGAACGCCATGAAAAACCACCGCCTCTGGGGCCGGATCATCAAGAATCACCGGATCGTCCAAAATGAAACCGTCGACATCACGGAGGAAGGGATGGAGGCCGCGTTTCTTGAGCTCTGCCGCCGCTTTGACGTGCAGCGCCCCTTGCAGCTGCCCAAGCACAACCGCGAGTTCGAGAAATTCGGCCGTACCGCCTATACCCGCGAGCATTTCACCGAGGCCATCGCCTTTGACCGGCTGGAGATCGAGCTGATCCTGCCCGACGGGGAAAAGAAGGGCGGCGGCCCCCGCACGCCGCTGATGGACGCATGAGCACCGCCCCGACGGGCCGCTTCGCCCCGACGCCTAGCGGACGGCTGCACCTGGGCAACATCGCCTGCGCGCTGCTCGCCTATCTCTCCGTGCGCAGCGAGGGCGGGCGCTTTCTTCTGCGCATCGAGGATCTCGACGTGCCGCGCTGCCCGCGCGCGCTGTCGATGCAGATCATCGACGACCTGCGCTTTCTGGGCTTTGACTGGGACGAGCCGCCCCTCTTTCAAAGCGAGCGAACAGCCGTCTACGAGGCGGCCCTCGCCCGGCTCGAGGCGATGGACGCGGTCTATCCCTGCTTCTGCACGCGCGCGCAGCTGCACGCCGCCGCCGCGCCCAACGCGGGCGACACGCAGTTCGTCTACGACGGCGCCTGCGCGCGATTGACCCCCGCCGAGCGCCTCGAGCGCGCAAAAACGCGCAGACCGGCCATCCGGCTGCGCGTTCCTGATGAAGCTCTTTCCTTTGAGGACGGGCTCTGCGGCCCGTTTTGCGAAAACCTCGCGCGCGACTGCGGCGACTTCGTCATCCGCCGCTCCGACGGGCTCTTCGGCTATCAGCTCGCCGTCGTCCTCGACGACGCGGCCAGCGGCGTGACGCAGGTCGTGCGCGGGCGGGACATCCTCTCCTCCACGCCCCGTCAGATCTATTTGCAGCGCCTGCTCGGCCTGCCCACGCCGCAGTATCTGCACATCCCGCTGATGCAGGATGCGCAGGGCCGCCGCCTCGCCAAGCGCGACCGCGACCTCGACCTGAGCGCGCTCGCCCGCTCGATGACCCCGCAGCAGATTCTGGGCATGCTCGCCTTTTCGCTGGGGCTGATCCCCGAAAACCGCCCCGCTTCGCTGCCCGAGCTGGTCGCGGGCTTCTCCTGGAGCCTCGTGCGCCGGGAGGATGTGCGCCTCGCGCTGCCCGCTCAGGCCGCCGCCACGCAGAGCGAGTAAAAGTACCCGCGCCGCGCCATCAGCTCGTCATAGCTGCCCGTCTCCTCCACGCGCCCGTGGCGCAGGACGACGATGCCATCGTAGCGGCGAAGGAGGCTCTCCTCCAGCCTGTGCGTCACGACGATGCGCGTCAGGCCCTCTGCGCGCAGAATCGCGTCGGAGACAGCCTGGGCGGTCTGCGCATCCAGCGCCGCCGTCGCCTCGTCCGCCAGAAGCACGGCGCTCTTGCGCAGCAGGCTGCGCGCGATGCTGATGCGCTGGCGCTCGCCGCCGGAGAGCTCGCTGCCATTTTCGCCGCAGAGCATATCCTCCCCGCGCCGCGCGACCAGCTCCGTCAGGCCGGAGAGCGCAATCGCCCGGTCGACAGCCTCCCTGGGAAACTCCGAGAACATCGTGATGTTGTCACGGATGGAGGCGTTGAAGACGAAGACGCTCTGCTCGACGCTGGAGATGAGGTCGTAGAGCGAGTCGCTCGCGATGCCGCGCAGCTCGCGCCCGTCGTAAAGGATGTCGCCCGCATAGCCGCCGTGCGCGCCCAGCAGCAGGCTCAGCAGCGTCGATTTGCCGCTGCCCGAGCCGCCGACCACCGCATAGCAGCCGCCTGCCGCAAAGCGCAGGTCGATATCCGAAAGCACGTTCTGCCCCGGCTCATACCCGAAGGACAGATGCCTCACCTCGATGCCCTGATAAAGCGCGCGCCCGATGGGCTCGCCCTCGTCGCGCCGGCTCTGCGCCAGGGCGCTGCCCAGCTTATCCATCAGCGTCAGCGCAGCCTTCCGCCCCGCGAGAATGCCCGGAATCTCGGCAATCGGCGAGATGACGAAGTTCATCAGGTTCACGAACATCAGCACAACGCCCGCCGTGATCTGCTCCCCCCGCAGCGCCAGCCACGCGCCCGCCAGGAATACGCCGAACTGCGCCACGAAGCCCGCCAGCGAGCCCAGGCCCGACACGGCCGTCTGAATCCGGCTGCGGCGGCATTTTTCCGCCTCGGTTTCCCCGCAGCAGCGGGCAAAGAGCGCGCTCATCGCCCGCTCCGCACGGAAGCCCTTGATCACGGAGAAGCCCGTCAGGCAGTCCTTGAGCATCGCCAGCAGCTCTGCGTTGCGCCGGGAGACAGCCTCCTCCGCGCGGGAGAGGCGGCCGCCCGCCAGCAGCGAGGCGGCAAACGGCAGCGCCGAAAGGCCGACGGCGACGGCCGTGAGCAGCGGGCTGTAGGCCAGCATCATGGTGAGCGCGCCCACAAAGAGCACGACATTGTTGATCAGCTTGAACTGCCTGCGCAGGTAGTTTTCCTCGATCACCGCCGCGTCGTTGGAAAAGGCCGAGATATAGGTGGAGGCCCCCTCCTCGCGGAACGCCGCCATGCCCTTTTGCGTCAGGCGCTCAAAGGCGTACTCCCGGTACTGGCGCATGGCCCGCTCCATAAACCGCGGCTCGAAAAACCAGTTGACCACGAGCATCAGCACCAGCGCGGCGAGCACGGCCAGCGTCATGGCCGCGCTCTTGGCGAGCGGCCACGCACCCGCCGCGCCGGACATGGTGTCGATGAGCTGCTGCATGACAAACGAAATGACCAGATTGACGCACGTCAGCAGCAGTGAGGAGGCCGCCGTCATGACGAAATTGAGCCGGTTGCCGGCGTAGAACTGCGCCGTCAGCGCGCGGCGAGCGTCCGTTTTCCCCTTTTTCATTTATTTCTCCCTCCCGACGCGCTCCAGCATGGCTGTGAGCGCGTCGCTGTTTTGCTGGCGCACGATGTCCCGCACGCCCTCTTCAGCGGTCTCCCCGGTATCGTCATAGAACTGATAGCCCCGAATCGGCGCAAAGCGGATGCCGCTTTCTGCCCCGGCTGGCGAGGCGTCAAAGCGCCGCGCGCAGTCAAGCGCCTGCGCAAGCGCCCCTTCGGCTTCCTCTGCCCGGCCGTCTTCATGCAGAACGGCCGCCTTGACCGCGTGCAGCAGCGCCAGCAGCTTGACGGCATAGCTTTCCCCCGTTTCGGGCAGCAGACCGCCGTATAGGCTCAGCAGCCAGTCGCACATCGCCAGCTTTTCGCCGCGCTCCCCCTGACCATTCAGGAGGTTCAGCACGTCGGCAGAGGCGTTGAACAGGCTGAACAGCGCATGGAGAAACGCCTTGGCGGTGTATTCCCGCGCCTCCTCTTGCCGCCCGAGCTCCCGCAGGCAGAAGCCGATCTCCCGGTCGTTGACGTGCAGGACGTTGTCCCGGCGCAGCAGCGCGACCGCCGTCTCATACTCTCCCAGGATGAGGTGGCTGCGCGCAATTTCGCAGCGGATGAAGACCTCGCTGATCTCCTCGTCAGTGTTCTGCTCCATCAGCGCCAGCGCGCGCGTATACAGCGCCTGTGCGCGGCGGATGCGCGCGTGGTCGCCGCGCTCAAAGCCGGCGTGCATAAAGACTGCCGCGCTCTCAAAGACGACGGCAAAGGCATTCGGATAGTGGCGCAGCGCGCGCTCCGCCTCGTCCATCGCCTCGTCGTAGCGCTTTTCCTTGCCCATCGCCTTGATGCGCGCCGCAGATTCGCCCATGCCGCGCTTCTCCCAGCCATAGTCCAGCAGCACGTCAACCGACGTGCCGAAGAACTCCGCCAGCTCCGGCAGCAGCTGCATGTCAGGGCAGCAGCCGCCCTTCTCCCACTTGCTGACCGCGCCGACCGTCACGCCCATCGCCTGCGCAAGCTGCTCCTGCGTCAGGCCGCGCGCCTTGCGCAGCGCCTGAATGCGCTCTCCCAGATGAATCTTCATGCGCCTCTCCCCTCCTTGCCTGCATTATACAGGAGCGGCGCGCCCCGTTCAATGCACCGGTTTTCTATTTTGGAAAAGAATATCTTTCCTGATGGTATAATTCTTTTACTCCCAAACCGGCATGCTGTTGTACACCCCATTGCCTTGCGATCATGCCCGAAGCTTTACAGCGCAAACATCAAAGGACGGCGCTCTTCGCGCCGTCCCCTGCCTGATTTTTCGGTTTTCCCTGGCGATCAATACTCGATCTTCTTCTGGATGTAGGCGACCAGGTCGTCGATATGCACCTTGTCCTGCTCCATCGTGTCGCGGTCGCGGACGGTGACGATACCGGTCTCCAGCGTGTCGAAATCGACGGTCACGCACATCGGCGTGCCGATCTCGTCCTGGCGGCGGTAACGCTTGCCGATGGAGCCGGTCTCGTCGTAATCGACCATGAAGTGCTTGCTGAGCATGTCGTAGACCTCGCCGGCCTTCTCGCCCAGCTTGTTCTTCTGCAGCGGCAGCACCGCGCACTTGTACGGCGCCAGCGCCGGGTGGAAGTGCATGACGACGCGCATGTCGCCGCCCTCAAGCTGCTGCTCCTCGTAGGCCTCGCACAGGAACGCGAGCGTCGCGCGGTCCGCGCCCAGCGACGGCTCGATGACATAGGGGATGACCTTCTCGCCCGTGGTCGGGTTGAGATATTCCATGCTCTTGCCGGAGGTCGTCTGATGCGCCTTGAGGTCGAAATCCGTGCGGTCGGCAACGCCCCAGAGCTCGCCCCAGCCGAACGGGAAGAGATACTCAAAGTCCGTCGTCGCCTTGGAGTAATGCGCCAGCTCCTCGGGCTTGTGGTCGCGCAGGCGCAGGTGCTCCTCGCTGATGCCCAGACCGAGCAGCCAGTTGTGGCAGTATTCGCGCCAATAGGCGAACCACTCGAGATCCGTGCCCGGCATGCAGAAGAACTCCAGCTCCATCTGCTCAAACTCGCGGATGCGGAAGATGAAGTTGCCCGGCGTGATCTCGTTGCGGAAGCTCTTGCCCACCTGGCAGACGCCGAAGGGCAGCTTGCGGCGCGTCGTGCGCGCGACATTGGGGAAGTTGACGAAGATGCCCTGCGCGGTCTCCGGGCGCAGATAGATCTCGTTGCTCGCGTCCTCGGTCACGCCCTGATGGGTCTTGAACATCATGTTGAACTTGCGGATGCCGGTGAAATCGTGCTTGCCGCAGGTCGGGCAGGGGATGTTCTTCTCCTCGATGAAGGCCTCGAGCTGCTCGTTGCTCCAGCCGTCGGCCTCAATCTCCTGATTGTTGGCCGCCGCCCAATCCTCGATGAGCTTGTCCGCGCGGAAGCGGGCCTTGCAGGCCTTGCAATCCATCAGCGGGTCGTTGAAGTTGCCGACGTGGCCGGAGGCCACCCAGACCTGACGATTCATCAGGATCGCGCAGTCAAGACCGACGTTATACTTGTTCTCCTGCACGAACTTTTTCCACCAGGCGCGCTTGACGTTGTTCTTGAATTCCACGCCCAGCGGGCCGTAGTCCCAGCTGTTGGCCAGGCCGCCGTAGATCTCGCTGCCCGGGAAGATGAAGCCGCGCCCCTTGCACAGGGCAACCAGCTTGTCCATCATGTCGTTTTGCACCTTTGCCATGAGAATCCCTCTCCTTTTTCTCGCATCGGGGAACGCAAAGAACCGCGCGAAGACGCCGCCCCGAATCCTCGCCTTCGCTGGATTCAAGGGACGAAAGATGTCTTCCGCGGTTCCACCCTTGTTGGCGCGCTCAGGGCGCGTCCTCTTTTTGTATGCCGTTTTTGCCGCTCCGGGATGCCAACCCCATCGACGCGATTGCACCGCTATGATACTAGAGAAACGCGGTTTTGTCAAGCGTTTTCCCGATGTCTTGGCTTTCTTCCGCTGCGCTTCATCATGCGCGAGAGCCAGACGCCATCCCACAGGCGCACGCCGGTGGAGGCAGCGAGCTCTTTGGCCGCGCGCGTAAACGTCCCCGGACAGACGACGGCCGCCTCGTCGCAGCCGTAGAATTGCGCCCCGGCGTAGGCCTCCTGAACGGCGAAATTGCCGACCGCCCCCTCGTAGTTCTTGCACTGGATGGCGTAGCTGCGCCCGTTGCGCGTCGCGAGAATATCGACGCCCTGGTCGCCGCTGGCCCGCGTCAGCTCGATCTCGCGAAAGCCGTTGTCGCGAAGCACCTGCGCCAGATACGCCTCGAATTCCTCGCCCGTCAGGCGCAGGCATTGCGCGGCGCGTCGGTGTCTCCCGCCGCGCAGGCGCGAAAGGCGCACAAACGGAAAGGCCAGCGCGCGCGCAAGCAGCCGCGCGAGCGCGAGCAGCCCTCGCCCGATCAGACGCAAAAGCGCCAGCAGCCCCCGCCCCAGCAGCATAAACAGCGACGCGGCGCCCTCGCAAAGCGCGTCAATGAGCGTCAACAGCGCGTCCGCCAGCGCAGCGGGCAGGCTGCGCCGTTTCTTCCTTTTTGCCAATGCTCCAATGCTCCGTTCTTATGCCTTGACGATGCAGGCGACCGCGTGACTGGAGATGCCCAGCCCCTCGCCCTCAAAGCCGAGCTTTTCGGTCGTCGTCGCCTTGATGTTCACGCAGTCGGGGGCGACCTTGAGGTGCGCGGCGACGTTTTCGCGCATCTGCTCGATGTAGTCCTTGAGCTTGGGCCGCTGGCAGATGATCGTCACATCGACATTGCCCACGGCATAGCCCTTCTGCTCAAGCAGCGAGACGACATGGTCGAGCAGCCTGCCGGAATCCGCGCCCGCATAGGCGGGATCGGTGTCCGGAAAATGCCGCCCGATGTCGCCCAGCGCCGCCGCGCCCAGCAGCGCGTCCATCAGCGCATGCAGCGCGACATCCGCGTCGCTGTGCCCCAAAAGCCCCAGCGTATAGGGCACCTCCACGCCGCAGAGGATGAGCTTTCTTCCCTCGACGAGCCGGTGAACGTCGTATCCGTGGCCGATGCGCAGCATGTTCGTCTCCTCCTTCGCCCCGCCCTCGCGCCGCAGGAGCACCTGCTGCGCCAGCAGCATGTCCTCCGGCGTCGTCAGCTTGATGTTCTCCACGTCGCCCTCGGTCAGGCGCACGCGGTGCCCGGCCCATTCGGCGAGCATCGCGTCGTCCGTCGCGCGCTCCGCGCCCTGCGCAAAGCGCGCATGCGCCTCGCGAATGAGCCTCGCGTCAAACGTCTGCGGCGTCTGCACGGCGCGCAGGGCGTCGCGCCGGGGCGTGTCGATGACAACGCCCTCCGCGTCCACGCGCTTGACCGTGTCCTTGAGCATGACCGCCGCCACGCCGCTACCGAAGCGCTGCGCGCTCTCAATCGTCCGCTCGATGACCGCACGCGTCACCAGCGGGCGCGCGCCGTCGTGAATCGCGATCACGTCCGCCGAAGGATTCGTCGCCATCAGCCCGCGATGCACGCTCTCCTGCCTGTCCGCGCCGCCCAGGGTGAGCGACGCGCCGACATGAAAGCGCGCAAACAGATCGCGCATCTGCGCGATATCCTCCGCGCCCGTGACGACGACGATGCCGCCGTCAAACAGGCCGATCGCCTCAAACGCGCGCACTGTCCGCACGATCACCGGCACGCCCGCCAGCGGGGCGAGCACCTTGTTGCGCCCCAGGCCCATGCGGCTGCCCCGGCCCGCCGCCACGATCACCGCCGCGTTCATCACAGATCCCCCTCGCCCTCGAGCAGCTCATACATCGCGCCCGCGTCGCTCTTGCGCACCGTCTCCGCGACGGCGAGAATGCGGAAGCGCGCCATCTTGTCGCCGAAGCGAATTTCGAGCACATCGCCCTCTTTGACCTCGCTCGACGGCTTGGCCGTCTTGCCGTTGATCGTCACGCGCCCGCCCTCGGACGCCTCCTTGGCGACTGTGCGCCGCTTGATGATGCGCGAAACCTTCAAATACTTATCCAGCCTCATATTCATTCCTCCGATGATTCTCTCTGTCCTCATGGCCCGCTTCAGGGCGTCTTTTCCCGATCAGCGCCCGGCCCTGCCGCCAGCACGGGCAGCACGCAGACGAACGGATAGGCATATCGCCCGGCCATCACGGGGCCGAGCAGGTATGTTCCCCACAGCAGCACGGGCAGCAGCGCGACGGCGAACCGCCGCCAGCGCCCAAAATACGCCTCCCGCAGCACGAGCGCGAGCATGACCCAGACGATGACGCCCGTGTTGAACAGCCAGCCGACGACGGGAATCTGCATCGCGCCCTGCGCGCCAAAGCGCCAGGAGAGCGACGCGAGCACGCGCGGGAACAGGCTGTGCGAGGCGATCCAATCAAAGCCGCACCACTGCCCGATCTGCTCCGTGCTGATGCCCATCTGTAAATAGTAGCCCGAGGTCATGTAGCGGCTGTATGGATAATAAAACGGCATCGTCAGCGCGAGCACGGCGTCGAGATACGCCTTCGGGCATTTGAGCCCCACGCGCACATACAGCCGCAAAAAGCCGCCCGGATCGGCCTTCATCCGCTCCGTATCAAACGCGAATTTGACCGGATCGGAGATTGTCGGATCGTATTCCCGCCAGGCCTCGCCCGGCATGAGCGCGTCGATTTCCGCGCATTCCTCCTCGCTCAGCCGCTCGCTCTGCGTCAGCCGCGCGCGCGCCAGCTGCTGAATCGGCCAGGAGAGCATCTCGCTCAAGTCGCCCCTGACCGCGCCCGTCGCCGCTGTCAGCGCGCCGTTCACCGCCAACGAGAGCGCGATAGCAAGAAGCGCGCCTTTGAGCAGCCCGCGCCGGCGCAGGCCCGCCGGAATCAGCGCCAGCAGCCAGACCGCCGCGGCATAGACCGCGTTGTTGCGCAGCAGCATCATCAGCGCACCCACCGCCGCCAGGCCAGCGACGAGCCGCCCGTCCGTGCGCTCCTGCGGCGCCTGCGCCAGCTCAAGGGCCAGCGCCAGCGTCAGCGCGAAGCATCCGCCGAAGAGCACGTCCTTGGTCGCGTTGACCGAAAAGAGCATGTGCAGCGGATAGAGTGCAAAGAACGCGAGGCTCCGCCGCGCTGCGCGAGCACCACAGCGCCGCGCGATGCTCGCGCAGGCGAGTGCAAAGCACGACGCCAGCAGCGCCATCTGCACGAGCGTATACAGCGCCGCGCCCAGATCAATGCTCCCCAGCGCGCGTCCAAGCGCGACGCATCCGCCCAGCAGCAGCGTATGGATCAGCGGATGATGCGTCGAATACGCGCCGGTAAAGACCTGGCGCAGCTGAAACGGCACGTCATAGGCAAACGAGCCGGGACAGGTGATCAAAAACATCGGCGTATAGCAGGCGGCGAGCAGCAGCGCCGCCCGGCGCGCCGGGAAGGGCCGCCCGCCCCGCGGCGCTTCCGCCCTCCGGGGCAGGAGCCTTCGCCAGTTTCCCTCATACAGCGCGGTCAGCAGGGCCGCGGCGGGCAGGGTCAGCAGCGCCGCAGTCAGCAGCGCCGTCAGCGGGCGGCTCTCGCCGCCATGCTCGATCTGCCAGCCAAACGACGCAAACAGCGCAAACAGCGCGCCGCCGGTCAGCGCCGTCACGCGTTTTCGCGCCCTTCCGCCATCCATATTCCCGCCTCCTTCACACCCGTTTCCCTGTGTTAGTGTAACACAGGCGCGCCAAAAGCTCAATCCCTTCCCTGAGAGGCGGTCTCCGGGCGGTCTCCATTTTAAGCTGTTAGTTTTAAGTAACTAATGGAATAATTGAATAACCCGATTTCTTTTTCCTTTTTAACATATTTCCGTCACATTCCGGCGCTATAATCCATCTCGTAAAGGTTAAGCGGACGCTTCCTTTACAGCCTTCGCTCTATCTCCCCCTCCACACGCGAAGGCAACTATCTTCCTTTTTCTTCCCCTTCCTCTTATTTCCCTTCCAACGGAAAGCGCCGCTCTGTCGCCCCCACGACGGATGCGGCGTTTTCCATCCCGGCGGGCTGTGCCCGCACCCACTTCCGAACGGCTTTTGCTCATCTCGCTGTTCTCTGCTCGCCGCAAGCAGCTTTTTCTTATTTCTTCCTTCCCGTCGGGGATGTGCCGTGCCCACTTCCAAGGCGCGCTACGAAAAAACGGCGAGCCGCGTCATTCGCGGTTTTCGCCGTCCTTCGGTTCGTTTTCCATTTCGCCCAGCTGGGCCATGATCGTCTGATACAGCTCAGGCGCGCATCTGGGCCATCGCTCACAAAACCGCTTGGCCTGCGCCTTGGTCGCCGCCGTCAGCGTCATGCTGAAAATCTCCGCGCCCGACTCAAGCGCGCGCAGCGTGACGGAAAAGCCGGTATCGGTCTCCTTCCAGTCGGCGGGCATCTGCAATTCATCCTGAATCCGTCTGCGCCAGACGGGGCAGGCGGCGTCGAGCTTCTCCTGCTGGGAGGCGCGGATGCGCCCGCCGAACAGCTCCAGGCTTTGCCGCCCCTCCGGCGTCAGAAACAGGAGCATCCCCTCCAGACGCCGGGATTCGCGCACGAGCGCAGCCTCCTTGAGCCCCCCCAGCGCCAGAAAGAACTGGAACTGGCTTTGCAGCGACGTTTCCACCACAAAGCGAAGCAGCTGCTCCTGCGTGCATCCGCCCAGGCGATGGAGCGCGCTGAGCAGCACGAGCTTATCCTCTTCTTCGGTGGCGTGCGCGTCAAACACAGACGCTCCTCCCTTCTGGGCGGATCACTCCTCCGCCGGCTCGTCCTTGACGATATAGCCGTCCAGCGCCTTGAGCAGGTCGTCGCAGTCGTCGCTGTAAATATCCATGCGAATCGGCCGCGAGAGGTCGATGGAGAAAATGCCGAGGATGGATTTGGCATCGACCACATAACGGCCGGAACGCAGATCCATATCATACGGATAGCGGTTGACGAGGCTCACGAAATTCTTGACATGATCGGTCATCATCGTCAGGCGGATATTGACAGACTTCATCTTGAAGCATCCTTTCATTCTGTCGGATCATGGTGTTCAGTCTGTGTGTATTATACCTGAAACCGCTTATGAATGCAAGCCGTAGACCTCCCGGTTTTTGCCGATCTCCTCACCGCAGCGGCCGGTGAAAAGAAAATACAGAAACTTGAAAAAAGGTGTTGACAATCCCCCGAAATTGCGCTATAATCATTTTCGTTCCTGATGAGCACGCACCCATAGCTCAGCTGGATAGAGCGTTTGACTACGAATCAAAAGGCCACAGGTTCGAATCCTGTTGGGTGCACCACAAACCGTTGACGTGCTTCGCGCCGTTGGCGGTTTTTCTTTTTGTCCGTTTTTTCTAAGTATTGTTGGGTTTTTGAAGAGTTGTTCCCACGCTTGGTCTTCCATGATGGAGGTTTGGGTGTGGGATTTTTATTATGTAGATATATCTTAATTTCAGGTAGTTTTTGGTTTTTCGGGCGTTTTGTCACATCATCTGTCACAAGATCGACTTTACCACGTCTGTTTTTTCTTTATGCTGCCTTGTTTTTTCGCACATCCACGCTGTCACACAACTGTCACAAGGCAGAAAAAAAGCCGCCGATCTTCTCTCTCGCTTCAATAACTTTTTCTTCCCTGTGATGGGCATATCTGTCCATTGTCATGCAAGATCACTGACATCTGACGCACAGAAGCAAGCGACTTCCCAGAATTGGCATTGTAAAACTCCTGAATCGTGCTGGTTGTGATTTCCTCCAGCCGTTTTCCCTTGAAAAAAGGGAGAATATGACGATCCAGAAGATTACGATATGTCGTTCTGGTCGTGTGTCTGAGCTTTGGCAGTTTGTATAGCTTCCACCACTCTTCCATATACGCCTCAAAGTATGGCGTCTTCGGCGGTTCCTTCTGCGGCCCGCCTTCAATCTGACCATACTTCTGCAAAATAGCAGCAGCATTCAAGAATACCTCTTGCCGCGAATATCCTGTCACCCACTCATAAATCGGCTTTCCATTGACATCTGTTCCAATCTGTACGCGTTCACAAATACGTTTTGCCATGTATGCTCTCTTTCCGAAATAAAAATGAGTATGAAGCTTTCAAGGTAAATTCATTATAGGTGTCGCAGTTTTGAGCGTCAATCTGCTTTCATTTACAGCAAACCTGGATCTTGTCTGTAAAAATCTACAGCAAACCTACATTGGGCCTATAAAAACCTACAGCAAGCCTACATCATCCCTATATTTTTGCATATGAAAAGCCGGGAATCTCTCCCCGGCTCACAATTACATTCTATGCTTTCTGACCCACTCAAGCAACGCTTCATACTTCATCGCACCGCTGGCGACACCCAGACCGGCCTCAATAACATCCTCGTTGGTGCAGTCCATGTGAATGCCGTTCACCTCAAGGAATGTCAGCATCACATACATGCCGATCCGCTTATTGCCATCCACAAAGGCATGGTTACTGATGAGCGAGAAACCCAGACGCGCGCCCTTTTCTTCTTTGGATGGATAGAGTTCTTCGCCGCCGAATGTGGCAAACGCACCCTCCAGCGCACTATCCAGCAGTGCAAAGTCCCGGATATGGTCAGCACCGCCCGTCTCCTGAATCAACAGTTAATGGAGCAGCAACACCTTTTCCTGTGAGAACTTGATCATTTTGCCAGCTCCTCAAACGCCGGGCGATACTTATTTAGCACGCGCCGTGCGATGACATCAATCTTCTCGTCATCCGTCATATCGAAATACGGCGTACTCTCCATATCGATCAGCAGATACTTCGGCTTGTTGTTCTTGAAGATGACCGCCTGCCCGTTCGTATCGGCAATACGCGTCACGCGGGAAAAGTTCTGATTAGCTTCCGTAGCAGAAACAATGGTGTTCGTGTTTATCATCATACGGCATCCCTCCAGCAGTATTATAGCACAATAAATAGGTAATATTCAACCTAACCATTCTTTTTCTGTCCCCATTTCCTTCCTTTCAAAAAGAGTCAAAAAACTTTCAAAATCGTTTACAGGTGTCGAGATTATTTGACACCTGTTTTTATATACTGTAGTCACAAGGTAAGGAACGGAACACCTGAAACACAAAAACAAAAAAGACAAGAAAAGAAAGGAAGTACACCACTATGACTAAGAACTACACCTTCAACCACACCACCAAGACCATCATCCTCTCCAAGTCTTTTGACAAGAAGGCGAAGGGCAAATCGGATCGCGACGCTTCCGCCTGCCGATGTGGCCAGCAGGTACGCCTTGTCAATGCCCAGCTTGTTAAGCAGCTCCACATAGGCCGCCGCCTGCTCGGCGGGCGTTCCGTCGCCGGAAATGTCGCTCCCCAAATAACCGAACCGGGATGGAGCGATGATTCGATAATCAGAGCAAAAATCTTTACAGGTGTCATAAGCCTGGTCATAGCCGCCGAAAATGCCGTGGACGGATACAATCACCTCGCCCTCGCCCGAATCCACATAGACCATATCGCCGTAGCTTAATGCCGCCGTCCGGGCATTGTAAGCGGCAAGACGGGCTTTGCTTTCCCTTACCGCCGCGGCGCATCGTATCCCCTGAACAAGGAAATAACTTGCCAGGGCAAGGAATACTCCCCCTGCTATGTAAATCCACATTCGCTTGCACCTTCACTTTGCAGTCACGGATTTCATCAAATCAGAGCCTCCTGACGCTCTGCCCGCTGGGCCAGCCGTTCGATCAGCCGGTTCACGGTCTCTGGCTGGTCGGTGTTGGCGTTATGCCCGGCGTCTTTGATCCATTCCAGCGGTATGCCCGTATTTTTATGCCACGCCTTATTGTATCGGACGCAGGATCCCGCCTTGTCCTGTTCGCCGCAGATGAGCAAGGCGGAGCATTTGATCTCATAGGGCATATCCTTTTCTACCGCCTCGGCCAGGATTCGGAAGCCGTGGCCGGAAATCTTTGCGTAGCGCTCCTGGTCGCCGTCATAGACCAGCATCATGTCCCGCATCAGGTTCCTTCCGTATTCCGACAGGGCAACGCCCTTTGTCCCAGACTTTAAGAGGGCCTTCCACGGATAGTGGCGGTAGACCGGCTCCATTCGTTTCAGCAGCCAAAGTTCAGCCTTTGTCATATACTTTCGTTGCAGCGGCGCGGAGTCGATGGATACAAAGCCCTTCAGCTTTTCGGGGAAAAACTGCGCATAAGCCTGTCCCACATAGCCGCCCATAGACTGCCCCACGATGACGGGCTTTGTGACCCCTTCCTGTTCCAGAATTCCGTTCAGCCACCTGGCCTTGTCCATCAAATCGAAGTCAAAGGAGAAAGGCCAGGAGGCGGCGTGGCCGGGGGCGTCCCACACAAGCACATTGTATTTCCCCTCAAAATACGCGATCTGTTTATCAAACAACCGGTGATCCGCCGTCAGACCGGGCAGGAACACCAGCGTTATTGCGTCCGGTGAAATCAGATGCACCCAATAATGGATTTTGCCCAATGGTGTCGAATATGTTCTCTCGTTCATACTTCACTCTCCCTTTTTGCACCAATCCTTTTCTCCCAAGGAGAGGGCATAGGGCTGCGCCCAGTCCTCGGTGTCGTAGAAGGCGGCGGTCACTTTCCGCTGGTCGTAGACGCAGCTCCAGCAGGTCTTCTCCCCGCCGTTCTCGCCGGGGAAGTTTAGTACCTGCTTATATCGTAAGTCATTGTCGTATAAACTGAAATTTGCAGTTCTATCATGTCAACACTCGAAATTCAATTTTGTCACATGAAATGTGTAAGTTCTTTCCTCCACAATCCTGAACATGCTATTTAAAACTCCATTTTAAGTCCCACATGAAGCTGCTCCAACATATCTGTCAATTCCTCTTTCAATATGTTATACGCTCTCTCCTTCGTACAATGCCCGGTACAAACATAGCTTATTCCCGTACTTTTTATCCTTCGTGCAACCTCCCTTATTTCTGCTTCACTCTTATTGAATAGATGAAAACCACCGATTAGGCCATAGACCTTTTTATCTGGAAATGTAGCCATTACTTCCTGAATGATATTGACCGTACCGCCATGTGAGCAGCAATTTATAATGACCAGCCCCTTGTCCGTATCAAGTACCAGGCTTTGTTCATGCGAAAAATTGTCCGGTGCAAATCCCTGCGGAGTTTTCAGATACATCATTTCGCGCTTACCGATTTTCTGCAACCCCGGCGTTTTGTGTGGAATCAGATACACACCATCGCACAGCCTGTAATCACCGGTTGCAAATTCAATTCTGTCAGCATAATCCGTTAATACATTTCTCGGAAGCCCGATATACTTTCTGAAAAAGAATTTCTTGACATAACAGTTTTCTTTTGCTCCTTCTCTGAGATAGAATTTTGCTTTCCTGTTTTCTTTGAAAAAGCGCACCATACCGTTTGCATGATCGTAATGAGCATGGCTAAGCGTCGCATAATCCACATCCTCCATGCAAAACCCGAGTTTTTTCATATTCTCGGCAAACAAACCGGATGCCCCTGTATCGACCAATATTTTTTTATCTTCATATTCCACCAATATCGAAAGTCCCCATTCCCCTTTGATATCGCCCTGTGGAATGTTATCCACTATGACTGTTAATTTTGTTTTTTTCATAATCATTTCCTCATCATATAAAGCTGGAAATCCAGTTTTTACGGCGAGCCGTTCATCTTACATCCGATTTGCTGTCTGCCCCATATTGTCACCTCCCGTTAAACCATCAAAGCTATTTCTCCAGTCTCATCCGACAAACAGAAAGCCCGGTTCGTTCTCTATCCCAGCACCGCCACAATCAGGGCGCACAGCAAGCAGGGAACGAGACCAAGCACCATGCCGATCACCGAGCGCACCACATGATACTTCTTCTGGTGATACGCCTTGTCCATGTGCTCCGTTCCCGGCAGACGGATGCGCTTTACATTGGCAAACAGCACCCAGTCCAGGAAAAAGCAGTCGTACCAGTCCACCAGCAGCCATAGACCGTATTCGTACAGGAAGCCGGTCTTGAAATTCGTCGCTCCTGCCGCTAGCGCCAATGCCGTCAGAATGGATAAAGCCAGCAACACTGCAAAGCCCTTTTTCAAGAACACCGAGGCACTGAGCACCTCGGTGGGAATGCGCTCATGGGTTTCAAAATATTTTTCCTGAATGTCCTTGGGATAATCGTGGATCCACCAAACTGGATTTCTGCACAGCGGGATCATGATCAGGCAGGTAAACAGGATCAGCGTCCCAACACATTCTATTCCATAAATCGTCCAATTCACTGTTTCGTACCTCCTATAGCGCGTTCCAATAAAACACGAAGACCAGAATACATTCCCAAGCGTTTCCGGTGGCTCTTCGGACGATCAGCATTCCGTAAATCAAAAAGAGAGTGCACAGCATCTCTGCCACCGCATCCGGCGTCACGCCCACGGCTCCATGTATCAGAATACACATGACCGCGCAGACGAAAGCGCCCCAATCCCACAGCCTGCTTTTGGACGGATAGCGCTCGCCGATTTTATCGGAAATCACCACATATATTGCCGTATGTGTTTATTCATATCATGTATCCTCCTACCGCTTCATTTTTGCTCATTTTCCTCTTTTGAAAGCTTCCAGCAGCAGCCCAGTTCCGCCCCCTGCTGCCAGCAAGCTCCCAAACACCAGCCGCGCTGTCAAATCGGAATAATACCGGCCGATACTCATACGGAACAGTACCGCCAAAAGTTCTGCCGCAAACAAGGCACTCCAAATAATCGCTCTTTTTCGCATTGTACTGCACCCTGTGCTTCATGGATTCGGAATTCTATCCTCCGGAATCCCTGCCTGCTTGAGGAAACTATTGCCTGCCTGATGTATCATGCTCATGATTTCTTCTTCCGATAAGCGCATCATACCGGTTGCCAAAAAGGAAGCAATCCCATGTGTATAGATTACAGTGTTTTGAACATACTGCTCTGCGCTTTTCTCTGATATCTGAAATTCCGCCGCTATCATCTTGATCAGCTCACGGTTATCTTGATCGTCAAGAATCACATCAGTATCTCCCACAGGATAGCAGTCACTTCCATTCAGAAATACAAATTGAAAGAGATTAGGTTCATACAACGCCATTTTTATATAGGCTTGTCCTACCTGCTCAAAAGCATTGACTGACTCACTGGCTGAGGGGCGCATTTTGCTGTTCGCGTATTTCAGCGCGTGATCGGCTAACGCCTTGCGGAGTCCCTCCATGTTATCAAAGTGCCATACCAGGGGCTGCGTAGAGCAGCCGATTGCCTTTGATAAGGTCTTGATATTGATTGCGGAATACCCATCACGGATCAGCATTTTCAATGCCGCTTCCAAAATAACTTCTTTGGAAATCTGCGTTTTTCTTGCCATTTTAGTTTCCTCCCCCTAATTGCATAAATTATTTTATATAATTTGATTTATATTATAGGCTCGATTTAGAACCTTGTCAAGCACTCTAAATGATTTATTTTTTTCAATCAAATCCTATCTGGACCCGACTTCTTGAGGAGCCTACTTCTTGTGCAAGCAATTCCTTCCTGATCAGGAAGGCCCAAACAAAAAGATTCCGCCCGTAGGCGGAACTTTCTGTTTATGCTTGTTGGGGCAGCCTCGTCTCCCGACTCGATCCGCGCTAAACGGTCTCCACCGGAGACCGGCGCCCCCAATCCCCTTATGAACGAAGATTGCACCTTCGGCGACGCTCGTCCTCGCAAGTTTCAAGTCCTCCACACCGGTAAAGCCGTGCTGCTGATAATAGAGCAAAGCCATGGCCTGTTGTTTTGTGATCTGATTCTGAATCGCCCGGTCGTAATACTGACCACGCCCCTGATTCCGCTTCGCCTCCAGAGAGCTGACCATTCATCTGCTGCTTAAAATTTGTGAGTTTTTAGACTGCACTTTTCTTGACAATTCCAGTATATTGGCTCTGACGGGAGAGAATAGCAAGTCAATCTGACCACATAATTGTCACAAGAATGTGCGTCAAAAACTGTGTAGAATTCTACCGGTTTTTAAGCTCATCACGCTGACAATAGTCCTATCGTCTCAACAGCGAAAAAAGTAGTTTATTGTCTCAACCCTGCCAAAACCCAGGCGATAGAACGATTGTCAAAGCAAAAAGAAAAGGGATTCCGGGAAACTGCCAAATACGGCAATCTCTCGAAATCCCTTTATTTCTGGGCTTTTCAGAACTTTTTTACTTGTTTCGTGACAGAAGAACTACGGTCTCAACATGCCACGAGACAATGGCTTGAATGTCCACAGTACACGGGAATAAATCTACTCCTTATGTATGGGGGAACATATCAGCCTTCGCAAGCCGTGTGAAAGAAGTCTTGGAATAACAGCCCGATTTTGTTTTGACGGGGTGGCTGAAGATTCCTATTACGAAATCAGGTGCAAATACAATGATTTTCGTAATAAGTTAGGCTGCCCATTCAATAGTCATCAGAGTTCATTAACCGACTCATTATGCTGTCCCGAGAAGTAATCGTTCCATAGACACAGTTTCAAAAAATAAAAAAATTTACGATTTTGAAACCGGCATCTTGCATATACTCTTTGCAGACAGTATAATAGCTACAGCAGAGCGGTTTCAAAAACCGAAAAAAAATTTAAGTTTTGAAAGCGGGCGGCTATATGAAAACAATTACGAGGACCAAATATCTCGATCGGATCATTGAACTGAACGGCACTCCCGACATCAAGATTATTACAGGCATTCGTCGTTCCGGTAAATCAAAATTGATGCAGGCATATATCGAGTATCTGAAAAGTCATTTTGAAAGCATCAACATCATCTTCATTGACTACATGGATTTGGCGTATGAAGAGATTAAGGAATACCATGCATTACACGCTTATGTAGAAGATCATTATCAAGCCGGGAAAACCAACTATCTTTTTGTAGATGAGGTTCAGATGTGTCCCAAGTTTGAGCTGGCAATCAACAGCCTTTACTCGAAGGGCAAATATGACATCTATGTGACCGGCTCCAATGCTTTTTTGCTGAGTGCAGATCTGGCAACCCTTTTTACCGGACGCTACATTGAGATTCATGTTTTTCCGTTTAGTTTCCAGGAGTATTGCAGTATTATGATGGTGTCGGCGATAAAGATAAACTTTTTGATGAATACGCGATAAAAGGCGGTTTGTCTGGCTCTTATGCTTACAGAACGGAGAAAGACAGAACCAATTATATCAAAGAGGTATATGAAACCATTGTGACAAGAGATCTTGTACAGAAATATTCTCTGCCGGATACTCTGGTTTTGCAGCGTCTGGGTGAGTTCCTTATGGATAATATCAGCAACCTGACCTCTCCCAATAAGATCAGTCAGCTGCTGACAGCGAACGACACCCCAACAAATCATGTAACGATTGGCAGATACATGAAATATCTGTGTAATGCGTTCGTGTTTTATGATGTGAAACGTTATGATATTCGGGGGAAAAAATATCTGGAGAGCTCTGAAAAGTTTTACCTCTGCGACAGCGGTATTCGTTATGCAATCCTCGGAAGCAGAAATATGGATTACGGCAGGGTTTATGAAAATATGGTTTGTATCGAGTTGCTCCGCCGTGGATACGATGTTTATGTGGGAAAGCTGTATCAGAAAGAAATTGACTTTGTTGCACAAAGGGGCAGTGAGAAAA
The DNA here is from genome assembly GCA_022787165.1 of Clostridiales bacterium. GTDB lineage: Bacteria > Bacillota > Clostridia > Christensenellales > Aristaeellaceae > Ventricola. The sequence goes on along the minus strand of JALFVL010000007.1, from coordinate 440 downwards.
TCTATCTTCAGGTGAGTGACAACATTTCCGGGCAGGAGACTTTTGAACGGGAAGTATCTCCACTGCTTCAGATTCGGGATGCTTATCCGAAGATGGTCATCGCCCGAACCCGGCATCCGAAGTATAGCTATGAAGGAATTGAAATTCACGATATAGCGGATTGGCTGTTGCAGGAATAAAGAACAATACATTTATATTGACCAAAGTGTGCAGGTCATTAGCAAACCAACCAACACCGCCGCCTTGTAGGGCAAGAAGCTGGTTATAAATGGTATCAATACACATGTATTGATGAGTTCGGGAGGGGCCTGCGGACAAAAAGTTGGACTCCAAAAGGAGGGAACTGAATGTATACAAAAGAGCAGGAAGAAATCGCACTAAGAGAATACGAGCGGCTGGGATCAATAGCTGCTGTAATCCGTCGGTTAGGATACCCGAGC
>JALFVL010000023.1 GCA_022787165.1 Clostridiales bacterium | reverse complement strand
CGCTCAGTTTCGGCATGGAGTCCAGCAGTCCCCATGTGTACGGGTGAAGCGGATTGTCGTACAGCCTCTTCGCATCCGCGTACTCCACCGTCTTTCCCGCGTACATAACCATGACATAGTCGCACATTTTCCACACGACACCCAGGTTATGTGTAATCAGCAGGATGGAAGTGTCCAGTTCTTCCTGCAATTCCTGCAGAAGTTCCAGCACCTGCGCCTGCACGGTCACATCCAGCGCCGTCGTCGGCTCGTCCGCAATGACCAGCCTCGGCCGGCAGGAGAGCGCAATCGCGATCATCACGCGCTGACGCATGCCGCCGGAGAGTTCATGCGGGTAGCAGTTGTAGCGGCTCTCCGGGTCGGGGATGTGTACCCTGTGCAGCATCTCCAGCGCCCGCTCCCGGGCCTGCGCCCGGGTGACGCCGTCGCCGCTTTGCAAAATGGCCTCCTCGATCTGCCGCCCGATGCGCATCAGCGGGCTGAGCGAGGTCATCGGGTCCTGAAAGATCATGGAGATCTGCCGCCCGCGCACGGCGCGCATCCGGCTCTTCGACAGCGAAAGCAGATCCTCGCCCAAAAAGAGGATTTTGCCCTCGCTGTGCCAGGCATTTTCCGGCAGCACCCGGAGAATCGACGCCGCCGTCACGCTCTTGCCGCAGCCGGATTCGCCAACCACGCCGACGATTTCCCCCTGCGCCACGTCAAAGGAGACGCCGCGCACGGCCTGCACCTCCCCCGCCTTCGTGTGAAAGGCGGTGTGCAGATTGTCAAGCCGCAGAATCGGCTCATTCATCGTCCTCCGCCTCACTTTCTCATCTGGGGGTCAAAGGCGTCGCGCAGCCCGTCGCCGATGAAGTTGAACGCGAACATCGCCAGGCAGATCGCGCCCGCCGGAAAGGCCAGCTGATACGGCGCAAGCTGCATCGTCTCCAGCGCGTCGTTGCACATCATGCCCCAGGAGGCCATCGGCGCGGAGACGCCCAGGCCAATGAAGCTCATGAAGGCCTCCGTAAAGATCGCCGAGGGAATCTGCATCGTCGCCGTCACGATGATCGGCCCGATGGCGTTGGGGATCAGGTGCTTTCTGAGGATGTACCAGGTGCTGCTGCCCATCGTGTGCGCAGCCGCCACGTATTCGCGCTTCTTGAGCGTCAGAATCTCGCCGCGCACAACGCGCGCCATATCGACCCAGTAGACCGAGCCCAGCGCGATGATGATGCTTTTCAGGCCGCCGTTGCCAAAGAGCACCATGATCAAAATGACGTACATCGTCAGCGGAATCGAGCTGATGATGTCGACGATACGCATCATCACCAGGTCGACCGTCCCGCCCAGGTAGCCCGAAATGCTGCCGTAGAGGATGCCGATGATCAGCGTCACCAGCGTCGCGACAAACGCGACCGTCAGCGAGATCCGCGCGCCGTACATCAGCCGCACGAGGATGTCGCGCCCCAGGCCGTCCGTGCCCAGCGGATATGTTTTGTTGAGGACCCTGCGCGTGGGCAGCTCGTTGCCCTCGGTGTCCTCGAGGGTGAAGGGGCTGTTGCGGTAATTGAGGTAGTAGGTCTCGCCCTCCAGCTCAAAGACAAATCGCTTGTTCTTTCCGTCCTCGCGCTTGCTGCGCACGGCGTTGGTCAGGCAGCCATCCTCCACCTCGATCAGCTTGCCGTTCGTGGGCACATAATAGAGCTTTTCTCCGACCTCGTATACCCGCAGAACCGGCGCGACGCTCACATAGCTGAGCTGCTGCTCGTCGTAGGTGTGCGCGCACAATGACGGCCCTGCAACCGCGAACAGGATCGTCAGCACGACCAGCACGACGCCCAGAATCGCCGTCTTCCTGCGGCTGAACTGGTAAAGCGTCTCCCGCAGCTGGGAAACCGGCTTGGATGCGAGGGTCTCGCTCTGCTGCTCCTGCGCCGTCAGCGGCGCCCAGTCCGACTGTGAAATCTGATTCATGGCTCTTCTCTCCGTCCGTTCATTCCGTCAGCTGGATGCGCGGATCCACGATGCAGTAGACGATGTCCACCAGGAAGACCAGCACGATCAGCACAGCCGCGTAAAACAGCGTAAAGCCCATGATGGCGGTGTAATCGCGGTTGGTGATGCTCTGCACGAAGAAGCGCCCCATGCCCGGCAGCGCAAAGATCTTCTCCACAACAAAGGAGCCCATCAGCAGGCCCGCCAGCGTCGGCCCCAGCACGGTGATGACCGGGATGAGCGAGTTGCGCAGCCCATGCCGCAAGACGATCTGCCGCTCGCTGAGTCCCTTGACCCGGGCCATGCGGATGTAGTCGCTGCGCATGACCTCCATCAGGCTCGAGCGCATCAGCCGCGTGATGAACGCCAGCGAATAGCCCGACAGCGCGATCATCGGCAGCACATAGCCCTTCCATTCCGCCACGCCGTAGATCGGGAACAGCCGCGCCCTGTAGGCCAGGAAGTATTCAAGCAGCGTTGCCACCACAAAGGAGGGAATCGTCACGCCGAAGGTCGTGATGACGCTCACAAACGTGTCCTGCCATTTGCCCCGCTTGAGCGCCGCCAGTATGCCCAGCGGAATGCTCAGCGCCAGCGTGAAGAGCATCGAGAGCAGGCCCAGCGTCGCCGAGGTCGGGAAGCCCTGCGCGATCAGGTCGTTGACCGACATCCCCTCGTATTTGAACGACGGCCCCAGGTCCAGGTGCAGCACGCCGTTCATATAGTCGAAAAACTGTACGTAGAGCGGGTCGTTGAGCTTGTATTTTTCGTCAAGCGCCGCCTGAATCTCCTCGGGCAGCCGCTTGCCCGCGCTGTACGGCCCGCCCGGAATGGCGTGCATGATGAAAAACGTCAGCGTCATGATGACAAACAGCGTCAGCAGCATCGTCACAATCCGCTTTGCGATAAACCTGAGCATGGGTCCGCCCTCTTCCGACATGTCGCGATCAATTTCGATCGATAATGAGAATCCCGCTCATTATACCACCGGCTTGACAGAATGTAAACATCGTTTCCGCATCGATTTTGGTCTTCCCTCTGTTTTTCGTCCCCGATCTTGACAAAACGGCTCCGCGTGGTAAGATGAATCCATCCCCCCAATTCCCGGATGGAAGGAGTCCTTGCCATGCGTCACCCCCTCGCCGCCCTCGTCATGGACAGCGGCCGCCGCATCGTCTGCGAGCTCGACCCCGACGCCGCGCCCAACACGGTGCGCAGCTTTCTCTATCTCGCCCGCCTGGGCTGCTACGACGGTCACGCCATTGAGCGCATCGCGCCGGATTTCGTCGCCGACATGAGCTATACGGCCTTCGGCAAGCCCTTCGCCAAATACCTCATCCCCTACGAGACGCGCGACGCGGGCTTTCCCAATCCGCTGCCCGCCGTTCCCGGCGCCATCGTCATGGGCGGCTACGAGCAGGGCGCTGCCGGCGGCGAGTTTTTCTTCCCCTTTGTCGAAAAGCCGCATATCAAGTGGCATTATCCCGCCTTCGGCCGCGTCGTCGAGGGGCTTGACGAGGTCATGCGCTGGAATACGCTGCCCGTTCGCCGCGTCGATTTTCCCCTCGATCCTGCTGTCGTCATCACGGCGCCCGTCGCGCCGCCGGTCATCGTCCGCGTCGAGCTTCAGACCTTCGGGGAAGCCTATGGCGAGCCCGTCCGCCTCGAGGGCGTGCCGCTGCCCGTCAACTGGGGCTGAGCGCTCGTGCGCATCCCTTTTGATTTGTCCAAAGTGAAAAAGCGGGTCATGCCCGCTTTTTCATCTTGTGCCGTATTGGCGCCGTATGTCCTCCAAATGAACTCCCGCGTTTTCTACCGTCTGTTTTTTACAGCCCTTCGGATTCCTCTGCGCCGGAATTCCCCTGCGTGATGCTCCTCAGGTGCAGGTAGACGGTGTTTTTGGAGAGGTTCAGCGCGTCCGCTACCTGGGAGACGGAGTTCTTGATGTTGAAGATTCCCTTCTCATGGAGGATGCGGATCAACTCCTTGTTTTTGTTCACGGCGGCGATGCTGCTGTTGAAAAGCACCTGCGCGCGGGCGTCGCTGACGGCCTTTGCAATCGCGTCGGACATGTCGCTGGCGAAGTATTCCTGCTCGGGCGCCTCGCGCCTTGTCTCCGTCAGGGATTCAAGAATCTCCGACAGCGGCGAGTCGAGATACAGGTTGATGCACAGGATACCGATCACGCGGTTGTTCTCCCCCAGAACCGGAATGGTCGAGGATTTCAGGTGCTCCCCGACGGGATTGATGGCGTTGTAGGCGGTGAATTCCTCCGTGGAGGAAAGCCCCTGATCCTGTATCCGCTTGAGCATGTTCAGCGCAAGATCCGTCAGCGGCGCGCCGACAGAGCGGCCGGAATGATACCCGTTCATGATCTTCACGACGGAATGGTTGTAGTCTTCAAGGCTGTGCAGGCTGATCTCGTATGCAGAGCCGAGATAGGCGGAAAGGCCCTCGATCATGGAGGCATACGAATGGAGAATCTGCCGGTCTGTTTTGGAAAGCTTCATGATAACCTCCGTTCATGCGGGATGGAAGCCAAACCTGGATATTGCTACTTTATCACGTCCGCTGGGATTTGACAATGAAATTCGCGGCGCGTTTTGACTGAATTATTTCATATTGACATGAATCTTGTTTACTCCGTATAATAGGGGGCGTAAAACCCGTTCGATTTTCGGCATTTCTAAAAAAATGTACGGAATCTGGGCGCTGCGCCGGCATGGAGGCGAAAATGGACATTCAGAAACCTGCCCTTGCGACAGGCGAGGGGCTTTCCAGATTGAAATGGGAATACAATCAGGAGAAGCTGGCCTATTCGGATCTGCTCTGCTTCGGCACGGCGGATATGGATTATCGCTCGCCGGAGCCCATCCTGGATGCGCTGCGTGCCGTGCTCGACAGGGGCCATCTGGGCTATCCGATGGTTCCGGACGCCTACTATGAAGCGATTCACGGCTGGCTGATGCAAACGGCCTCCTGGGATGTGGATGCCCGCGTCTGCGTGGCGCAGAACGCCGGCGTATACATGGCGGCGTGGAGCGCGCTTCAGATTCTGACCAGGCCGGGCGATCGCGTGACGGTCATGACACCGGTTCATTTCTGTTTCCAGGAAATCCTGCGACTGAACGGGCGGATGGTGCTCGAAAGCCCGCTGCTCCTGAAAAATGGCGGCTATGAAATCGACTTTGCCTCCCTGGAGGCCTGTCTGGCGAGCGGCTCCCGGGTGCTCTGGCTGTGCAATCCGCATAATCCCGTCGGCCGGGCCTGGACGCGGGAGGAGCTTGAGCGCGTGGCCGCGCTGTGCCTGAAATACCGGGTGTGGATTCTCTCGGACGACGTGTACTGCGGACTCATGTTCCCGGGCAGGCGCTATGTGCCGGTGGCCTCCCTCTCCAAAGAGATCTCCTATCGGACGGTGACGCTGTATTCCGTGAGCAAGACCTTCAACACGGCCGGGCTGCGCCATGCGTTCATCGTCGCGGAAAACCCGGAGTTTTTCAAGCAGTATACGGAGCTGCTGACATCGATGAACCTGCATTACGGGCAGAACCTGATGGGCATCGCCGCCACAACGGCGGCGCTGAACGCGTGCGGCGATTGGGTACGCTCCGTCATGGAAGGCGTTGCGCAAAGCCACCGGATGATGGCGGAGCGCTTTGCGACGCATACGCCGTCCTGCCGGGTGCTGCCGGCCGAGGCGGGCTATTTCGCCTGGATCGACCTGCGCGCGCTCAAGGTGAGGCCGCAGATGCTGAGCTATCTTCTGGAGCAGGAGGAGCATATCATCGTGGAAAACGGGTATCCGCTGGGAAAGGGCGGCGCCGGGTTCATCCGCTTCAATCTGGCCACCTCGCAGGAAAACGTCCTGGAGGGGACAGACCGGCTGCTTCGCTTCTGCGCGCGGCATCTCCGATCTGCCTGACCTGTCCGGGCAGCCCGCTCCCCGTCTCCCATGACAAATCACCGCGGCAGCCATGCCGCGAAACGGAGGAAAACGATGAAGTACAATTTTGATTCGACGCTGGATCATCGCAAAAACGCGTCCTACCGCTGGGGCATGCCGGACATGCCGCAGGATGTGATCGGCATGGGCACGGCGGATCTGGACTATACCTGCGCTCCCTGTATCCGCAAGGCCCTCGTGCCGATCGCGGAGGAAAACTGCTACAACTACCGGCAGCATACGCAGGAATACTACGATGCCGTGACGGGCTGGTACCGCAGGAATTATGCTTTGGAGGTCAAGCAGGAGTGGCTGAGCAATGTGCCCAGCACCATCGGCGCCGTTCGCATGGCGCTGGGCATCTTCACGAAGCCCGGCGATGCGGTCATCGCGCAGACGCCGCTGTTCGGCCCGCTGCGCTGGGCGGCGGAGGGCGCAGGCGTCCGGCTGATTGAAAACCCGATGAAGGCGGTAAACGGGCGTTACGAGCTCGACCTGGAGGATTTCGAGGCGAAAATCCGGGCGCATCGTCCGTCGGTCTTCCTGCTGGTCAATCCCCATAACCCGACCGGCCGCGTCTACACGCAGGAGGAGCTCAATCGCCTGGTCGACATCTGCTATGCCAACCATGTGCGGGTGATCTCCGACGAGGTGCACTGCCTGATCCTCTATGAAGGCCGCCACCACATTCCGATTCTGGCGGTCAGCGAACGGGCGAAGGAAATCAGCATCCAGATCGTCAGCCTGAGCAAGGGCTACAACATCATGAGCCTGCCGCATGCGATCGTCACGGTGGCCGAGCCGCAGATGCGCCAGGCATGGATGAAGCAGATTCAGGCCTATTCGTTCGGATACGCCGTCAACAGCTTTGCCATCGCGGCGGTGACATCGATCATGAAGGGCGAAGCGGATGAATGGATGCAGGAGATGACGGCCTATCTGCGCGCCAACCTGCAGGAGACGCTCGATTTCATCCGGGACAACCGTCTGCCGCTGACGCCGTATGTGCCGGAGGGCGGGTTCCTGCTCTGGCTCGACTGCCGCCATGCAGGCATCGGCCATGAGCACCTGGATCGCTTCTTCCTTGAAAAGGCGCATATCCACCTGGATGACGGAGAGGAAAACTTCGGCTCCGAGGGCAGGGGATTCGTGCGGATCAACTTCGCCGTGACCAACCGGACATTGAAAGAGGCGCTGGAGAGAATCCGCACCGCTTTTGATGACATAAACACCCAATCCTGAAAGAAGCGGCCCGGGGCGCGGCTCGTCCCCGCCCCTTGACCGCCGGCCTGTGCGGCAGGCACACAGGCCCCGGGTGCGGCATGCTCCAAGGAGGATGCCAGGCCCCGCTCGCTTCGCCTGCGGAATGGAGGACAAAAAATGAGTACAAAAGCTTCCCGTGAACCGAAGGACATGACGACCGGGCGCGCATTGTGCGGATTCTTTGCGCCGATCCTGGTTCTCATCGTCCTGATTGCCGTCGGCGCAGATGTGACCATCGCGGCGCTGGCTGCCCTGTTTGTCATGATCGGCTTCTGCGCCTACATGGGCTACAGCTGGAACAGCATTGACAGCGCGATGTCCGAGGGCGTTCGCCAGATCGCGACGGCCGCCGTCATCATGCTTCTGGTCGGCTGCATGGTCGCCGTATGGATGGCCGCCGGCACGATTCCGACGCTGCTCTACTATGGCATGAAGATCATCACGCCGAAGCTGTTCCTGCCGATCTGCTTCATCCTGCCCGCCTTCATGGCGGTGTGCGCAGGCACCAGCTGGGGCGCGATCAGCACCATCGGCGTCGTGCTGTGCGGCATGGCGGAGGGCCTGGGCATTCCGGTGGCGATGGCCGCCGGCGCGGTGATTTCCGGCGCTTTCTTCGGCGACAAGATGAGCCCGCTGTCCGATACGACGCTGCTGGCCGCCTCCTCCTGCGAGGTGCCGCTGTTCACCCATATCAAGTCCATGTGGTATACCACCATTCCGGGCACGATCATCTGCCTTGTGGTCTATACCCTCCTGGGCCTGAATGCCTCCGGCAGCATCGACGTTGCGGCCGTCAGCGAGCTCTCGGGCGGCCTCGCCTCCAGCTTCAACATCAGCCTGCTGCATGTCGTTCCGGTCGTGCTGGTGCTGGCGCTCTCCGTGATGCGCGTTCCCGCGTTCATCGCCTTCGGCGCGGGCATCGGCAGCGGCATCCTCTGGGCCATGGTCTTCCAGGGCCGCGGCTTTGTTGAGAATCTCGGCTACATCATGAACGGCTTCTCGATCGAGAGCGGCGTGTCCGCGGTGGATGCGCTGGTCAACCGCGGCGGCTTCTCCAGCATGCTCTCTCTGGTGGGCATCCTGATCGTGCTGGGCATGCTCAGCGGTCTGTTCTCCAAGTCCGGCGTGCTCAACGTCCTGGTCAGCAGCCTCTCCAAGAAGCTGAATACGCCCGGCACGATCCTCTTCGGCGCCTGGGCGTCCAGCCTGATCATCTGCCTGATCGGCGGCCAGTATCCGGCCATCGCGATTCCGGCGGTTGCCTTCAAGGATGCCTGCGACGACATGGATATCCATCGCGCGGTGCTCTCCCGCACGCTGGAGGATGTCGGCACCATGGTCGCAGCCATCATTCCCTGGAGCGCGTGGGTCATGGGCTATGGCGTCGTGCTGGGCGGCGTGACGGTGCAGCAGTTTATCCCCTACACCTTCCTGCCCATGCTCTGCCCGATCATCGCGCTGATCCATAACTTCACGGGCATCGGCCTGTACCACAAAAACGACGAGATCAAGTATCGTCCGCTGTGGAGAAGAAAGTAAGCGCCTCAGACAGGCAAAAAGGGTCTCCCGTCGCAGCCCAAACCGCTGCGATGGGAGTTTTTTTGCTTTTCGGGCATTCAGCCCTCCTTCCCCCTACGCCCGGCGGCGCCCTGCCCGCCTGAAAAGGTCAGCTCTCTGTCTGAGATGACCCGCGTGAGCCGCTCGACGCTGCTGACGCGGAAGAGATAGCTCTTGCCGTATTTGCTCGAGTCGCAGAGAAAGTATTGCTCCGTCGAGCAGGCGATCATCGCCTGGCGCACGGCAATGTCCTCCTCGTAAAAGTCCGAAATGATGCCGCTCGCGCTCACGCCCGCCGCGGAGAAGAACAGCTTGTCCGCATGGAAGGAGCGCACCGTGCGCTCGGCGATGCTCCCGCCGAAGGATTTCGAGTTTTCGTGCAGCTCTCCGCCCGTGATGAAGACGCGCGCGCCGCTCTGGCCCATGCGGTCAGCCACCCGCAGGCTGTTGGTGATGACCGTCAGGTTCTTCTGCTGCAAAAACGGAATCATGCTGATGACCGTCGAGGAGGCATCCATGAACAGCGCATCCCCCGGGTGTACGAGCGCTGCCGCCGTCCGGCCAATCTGCAGCTTTTCCGTCCTGTGTGCCTCCGCGCGCTGGTCAAGCTCGACAAAGCGGTTGTGCCCGCCTGCCAGCGAGATGCCGCCGTGGCTCTTGACGATCAGCTCGCTTTTTTCCAGCAGCGCGATGTCCCGGCGAATGGTTGCCGGGCTGGCATAGAGCTGTTCGGCCAGCTCCGCCACCGTGACATGCCGGATCTTTTGCACGATGTTAAGAATCTCGTCCAGCCGCTGGGTTTTGAGCATGCCGCCCGCCTCCGTTTCCGCCCGCCTCAGATGCCCGGTTCTCTTCCCGTCACACGGAAATGATCAAATCTGATCATTCATGATCATCCTTGTGTCATCTGCATGATGTTTTGGCAACCTTCGCGAAACTTATTGCCATTTTATCCGATTTTTATTATAGTATTTGGTGACAAATCTGTCAAGAATGCTGTCTGTTTCCCTTGCTTCGTCCTCTCCCCGTCGTGCGTTCCGCTCCGTCGTGCGCAGAATCATGCCGGTTTGGGCGAAGAAGAATGATTGACTTTGATCAGATAGAGAGGATGATGCCCATGCGGGACACAGTCAGGGCCCGCGTGCCCGGGGCGTTGGCCATCTCATCCGCAGCATTCCCGGTTCCATCGGTCCCCTGCAGGTTTTCCTTCCATCAACATAAGCTGAAACAGGAGATACAGCCATGTACACAGACATTCTGATCATCGGCGCGGGCGTCACGGGCTGTTCCGTCGCGCGCGTGCTGAGCCGGTACGAAGCGAGCATCGCGGTTGTCGACCGCGGCGCGGATGTCGCCGAGGGCGCCTCCAAGGCCAACAGCGGCATCGTCCACGCGGGCTTTGACGCCCATCCCGGCACCCTCAAGGCAAAGCTCAACGTCGAGGGCGCGAAGATGTATCCGTCCCTCTGCGCCCAGCTTGGCGTGCCCTACAGTCAGCCCGGCGCGCTCGTCCTGGGCTTTTCCGAGGCAGACCGCGCGACCCTGACGGCCCTCGTCGCCCAGGGCGTCGAAAACGGCGTCCCCGGCGTTCGCCTCATCGAGCGCGACGAGGTGCTTGCGCTGGAGCCGAATACCAATCCGGACGTCCTCTGCGCGCTCCATGCGCCGACCTCCGGCCTGACCAGCCCGTACGAGATGACCTACGCCCTCGCCGACCATGCCGCCGTCAACGGCGTGCGCTTCATGCTCGGCGAGGAGGTCGAAGGCCTGATCAAGGCGCAGGACGGCCTGTGGCATGTGACGACCGACAAGGGCGAGCATACCTGCAAAATTCTGGTCAACTGCGCAGGCGTCGGCGCCGCCACGCTGCATAATATGATGAGCGGCGACCTGCTGCATATCATCGACCGCCGCGGCCAGTATTACCTGCTCGACCGCATGCAGACCCTGCCCTTCAAAATGACCATGTTCCAGTGCCCCACGAAGATGGGCAAGGGCGTGCTCGTCTCCCCGACGGTGCATGGCAACCTGCTGCTGGGCCCCTCCGCCGAGGATATCGAGGACGAGCTGGACACCTCCACGACCGCCGAGGGCCTGGAGTTCGTCCTCAAAACCTGCCGCCTGACCTGGCCGAAGGCCACAACCCGCGGCACCATCACCAATTTCTCCGGCATCCGCGCGCATGAGGCGAAGGGTGACTTCGTCATCGGCGCGGTCGGCGGTCAGCAGAACGCCTATGAGACCGTCGGCATCGAGAGCCCGGGCCTGTCCGCCGCGCCGGCCATCGGCGAGATGCTCGGCGCGCAGATCGCCAAAGAGCAGGGCCTCACGCCCAAGGCCGAAATCGTCCCGCCCGTCGCTCGCAAAAAGCCCTTCCACGCCATGACCCCCTCGGAGCGCGCCGCGGCCGTCGAGGAGAATCCGCTCTACGGCAATCTCGTCTGCCGCTGCGAGGTCGTGACCGAGGCGGAAATCCGCGAGGCGATCCGCCGTCCCGTCGGCGCGACGAGCATCGACGGCGTCAAGCGCCGCACGCGCGCCGGCATGGGCCGCTGCCAGGGCGGCTTCTGCAGCCCGCGCGTCGCGGAGATTCTCGCCGAGGAGCTGCATATCCCCATGACCGAGGTCACCAAGTGCGGCGGCGCGAGCCGCCTGCTCGTCGGCACCATTCACGACGCGATGAAGGAGGGCTGCTGAGATGAATCAGAAGCATGTGGATCTGCTCGTCATCGGCGCAGGCCCTGCCGGCCTCGCCGCCGCCATCGCCGCCCGGGAGGACGGCATCGAGAGCCTGCTCGTGCTCGAGCGCGAGCATAACCCCGGCGGCATCCTCCGCCAGTGCATCCATAACGGCTTCGGCCTGCATCGCTTCAAGGAGGAGCTGACCGGCCCCGAATATGCGCAGCGCGACATCGATCGCGCCCGCGAGCTGGCTATCGACATCCAGACCGACACCACCGTCCTCTCCGTGGATGGAAAGACGCATGCCGTCACCTGCGTCTCCCGCGCCCATGGCGTCGAGGTCATCACCGCCAAGGCGATCATCCTGGCGATGGGCTGCCGCGAGCGCCCGCGCGGCGCGCTGGGCACGCCCGGCACCCGCTGCGCCGGCATCTACTCCGCCGGTACCGCGCAGAAGTTCGTCAACCTGGAGGGCTATATGCCCGGCAAGCGCGTCGTCATCCTCGGCTCCGGCGATATCGGCCTGATCATGGCCCGCCGCATGACGCTCCAGGGCGCGAAGGTGCTCGCCTGTGTCGAGCTGATGCCCTTCTCCTCCGGCCTCAACCGCAACATCGTCCAGTGCCTCAACGATTTCGACATTCCGCTCTACCTCTCCCATACCGTCATCGACATCAAGGGCCGCGAGCGCCTAAGCGGCGTGACCGTCGCCCGGGTCGACGAAAACCGCCAGCCGATCCCCGGCAGCGAGATTGAGTTCGACTGTGATACGCTGCTCCTCTCCGTCGGCCTGATCCCGGAAAACGATCTCTCCGAGGGCGCAGGCGTGAAGCTCAGCCCGCTGACCTCCGGCGCGGAGGTCGACGACGTCCTGCAAACCAATCTTCCGGGCATCTTCGCCTGCGGCAACGTGCTGCATGTGCATGACCTGGTCGACCACGTCTCCAATGAGTCCTTCCGCGCGGGCCATGCGGCCGCCGCCTATGTCCGCGATCAGCTCGCCGGCGGCGAGACGGTCGCCGTGCGCGACGGCGACGGCGTGCGCGGCGCCGTGCCCCAGCGCATCCGCAGGGGCGCCGCGCAGGAGGTCGACCTCATGTTCCGCCCCTCCGGCGTGTTCCGCGGCGCGACCTGCGTCGTCCGCTGCGGCGAGCGTGAGATCGCCCGCAAGAAGGCGCCGATCTTCACGCCCGGCGAGATGGCCGTCGTGAAGCTCTCGCCTGAGGTCGTCGCCTCGCTTGACGCGCCCGTGACCGTGACCATTGAAAGGAGCTGACCGCCATGGAAATCACCTGCATCAACTGCCCCGTGGGCTGCCGCCTGAGCGTCACCCTGAAAGACGGTCAGGTCGCCTCCGTCACCGGCAACACCTGCAAGCGCGGCGAAACCTATGCCCGTCAGGAGTGCGTCGATCCCCAGCGCATGGTGACCGCCGTCATCCCCGTCGAAGGCAGCGCCATGCCGCTCTCCGTCAAGACCCGCACGCCCATCCCCAAGAAGCTGATTCGCGCCTGCATGGCCGAGCTCGCCGCCGTCCGTCTGTCCGCGCCCGTCGCGGCGGGCAGCGTCGTGCTTCATAGCGTCTGCGGCACAGGCGTCGATATCATCGCCACCAAGACCGTCGGCGCCTGAGTCCGCGCCGCGCTTCCCCCAAAACTCCGGGAAAGGAGATCATGCCAACCATGAATCATTGGGAAATCCTGCTCCGCCTGGTCGTCGCCATCGTCGTCGGCTGCATCATCGGCATCGAGCGGGAACGAAAAAACCGCCCCGCCGGCATGCGCACGCATGTGCTTGTCTGCGTGGGCGCCGCCACGATTGCCATCCTTGAAACCCTGCTCCTGCAGGATACGCTCAGGCTCAATGTCGGCACCGATCACAGCGGTGTCGCCGTGAGCGTTGGCCGCATCAGCGCCCAGGTCGTCAGCGGCGTCGGCTTTCTCGGCGCCGGCACGATCTTCGTCTCCCAGAAGAAGATCGCCGGCCTGACGACAGCCGCCTCGCTGTGGAACGCCGCCTGCCTTGGCCTCGCCGCGGGCATGGGCTATCATTTTCTCGCCCTCGCCGGCTGCGGCGTCGTCATCGTGACGCTGACCTTCATGCAGCGCGTCGTGCACGTCAACGCCGTCAAGAACGTCGAGGTCAAGTTCGTCCATCGCAAGGAGACGCTCGACTTCATCAACGCCTATTTTGAGGAAGCCGACATCAAGGTGCTCGACGTCAACTTCCATGTCGAGAACCACGAGAGCTATAACCTCTATACCAACCTCTACACGCTGCATCTGCCCAACAAGACCTCCTACACGGATATCGTCAACCACCTCTCCGAGTTCGCCAATATTCAGAGCGTGCGCACGAGAAACGTGTAACTCCCCTGCCAGAGAAGAAGCAAAGGAGTGCTGCGCAATGACCCCGACCCCCGAACAGATTCGCCGGAGGCTCTCCGCCGTCAGGTGCTTTCTGCTGGATATGGACGGCACCTTCTACCTGGGCGACAGGCTGATCGACGGCTCGCTCGACTTTCTCGCCGCCCTCGAGCGCACGGGCCGCACGGCGCGCTTTCTGACAAACAACTCAAGCAAGTCCGCCTCCGTCTATGAAAAGAAGCTCGAGCGCATGGGCGTTGACGCGCGCTATCGCGACGTCATCACCTCCGGCCACGCCGCGGCGCACTACTGCCTTGAGCATTTTCCCGGCAAGCGCTGCTATCTGCTGGGCAATCCGATGCTGCGCGAGGAGCTGCTCTCCATGGGCATGGCGCTCACCGAGGAGGACGCAGACTATGTCCTCGTCGCGTTCGACACGACGCTTGACTACGCCAAGATGTGCCGCGTCTGCGATTACATCCGCGCGGGCAAGCCCTATATCGCGACCCATCCGGACTTCAACTGCCCGACGGAGACGGGCTTCATCCCCGACATGGGCGCGATCATGGCCTTCATCGAGGCGAGCACGGGCCGCAAGGCGGATGTCATTCTCGGCAAGCCGCACAGGGGTATCGTCGAGGAGGCGCTGCGCCGCACGGGCTTTGCCTTAAACGAGATGGCGATGGTCGGCGACCGGCTGTATACCGACGTCGCCACGGGTGTCAACCACGGCATGACTGGCATCCTCGTCCTCTCCGGCGAGGCCACGATGGACGATGTCGCCGTCTCCACGGTCAAGCCCGACCTGATCTTCGGCCGCCTCAGCGATATGATCGACTATCTGTGACGCTGAATTGTATTTCCTCGTGAGAAGTGAAAAGGGAGCCTGAAGCATCTCACCCTTCAGGCTCCCTTTTTTGCGTATTGTCCATCTCGATCTGAGCGCGTGCTCAGTTTCCCGCCTGCTCCTGCGCAGTCTGCGCCGCCTGCTGCCCGAGCGCCTTCCAGGCCGTTTCAATCTGCGCAATCGTCCCGGGATCGGCCACCTGCGTCGCCTGCAATCCGTTTGCCTTCTGGAATTTGGCGACTGCGCTGCCCGTCATCGAGCCGAATTGCCCGGAACGAATGCTGCCCGAGTAGTAGCCCAGGTCGCGCAGCATTTCCTGCAAATGAATGACCTCCTCGCAGGGCTCCATGTCCTGGTAGAGCGTCCCCTCCCAGAAAAATCGCTCGCTGACCTTCTCCCCGCAGCTCGTGCAGACGCGCTCGCGCGTGCCCTTCGTCTGCCCGCTCGGCTCCTTGAGCACCGTCCATTCGGTGTAGGAATGCTCCAGCTTGTCCACGCGCTCCGTCTGCGTCTTTGAGCAGCGCAGACAGACCTCCTCATAGCTTCCGTATGCCTGGCAGGTTGCCGCCTGCGAGACGCCGGTCTTCTTCCAGTCGTGCCCGAGCGGTTCGATCCTGACGCTCGTCTTCTTGCCGCAGATCTCGCAGGTGAACTGTCCCTTGCCCTCCTGCAGGCATGCCGGCTCCTTGAGCACCTCCTCCTCAGCGTATTGGTGGGGCGCCTTTTCGATCGCCTTGCGCATCAGCGTGCCGCAGACCGTGCAGTGCGCCTCCATGCGTCCCTCCTCCGTACAGATCGGCTCCAGCACGACGACCCATTCGTCGGCCGTGTGCGGCAGCTTGTCAAGCTCCCGCTTCTCCCAATGGTCGCAGCCCGTGCAGTAGCGGAACTGCAGCCCCGTCTGCGTGCAGGTTGCGCTCCTCTTGGTTCTCCAGGAGCCGAACCTGTGGTCCGTGTGCTCCGCGCTGGCCGTTTCAAGCGGCAGCAGCAGCGTCCCGAGCAGCAGGAGGATCACCCATCCCGTCCTTCTCATCGTCTTCACTCTCCCAGGCTTTTGCGCACGTCCGGAGGGCGAGCACCTCCGCGGCGGATAGTTTTCTTTCATGAGTATAGCATATTTTGTTTTCTCCCTCAATACGGCATTGCGCATTTATCCCCTCGGGCTGCCTGATCCGCCCAGGCGGCCGCGCCGCGTTTTCCGGCCATGCAAAAAAGCCGCCGCAGAGCTTCGCTCTGCGGCAGCCTTTTCTTTCGGGAAAATGGAATTACTTGACCTCGACGGTCGCGCCGGCGTCGACCAGCTTCTTCTTCATGGCCTCGGCCTCTTCCTTGGTCGCGCCCTCCTTCAGGGTCTTGGGAGCGCCCTCGACGATGTCCTTGGCTTCCTTCAGGCCCAGGCCCGGGACAACCTCGCGGACAGCCTTGATGATGGCGACCTTCTTGGCAGCATCGAAGCCGGTGAGCACGACGTCGAACTCGGTCTTCTCCTCAGCGGCGGCAGCGGCCGGGGCAGCGGCGCCGGCAGCGGCAACGGGGGCAGCGGCGGTCACGCCGAACTTCTCCTCAAGGGCCTTCACAAGCTCGGAGCACTGGATCAGCGTCAGGCTCTCGATAGCGGAAACGATCTCATTGATTTCCATGGTATTTACCTCCATATTGATTTTTTGTTGATGTGTCGCCGTCTGTGCGGCGTGTTTTGCGGGCGGTTTACTCGGCAGCAGCTTCGCTCTGCTTGTCCACGATCGCCTTGATGACGTAGGCGAGCGCGGTCGCCTGAGAATTCAGGCAGCCCATGATCTTGGCGATGAGCTGATCGCGCGGCAGGATGTCGGCCAGGGCCTTGACCTCTTCCACGCTCTGCACAGCGCCGTCCATGATGCCGGCCTTGATGGTCAGCGGAGACGTCTTCTTATCCTTCTCGGCCGCCGCGATGAACTCCTTGATGAGCTTGGGCGCGGAGACCGGGTCGTTGTTGCTGAAGACGAAGGCGTTCGGGCCCTCGAGCACCTTGTCGTCGAGCTTGATGCCCTTGTTCTCCAGGGCGCGCTTGACGAGCGTGTTCTTGAGCACGCAGTAATCGACGCCGGCGGCACGGCACTTCGCGCGCAGCGCGGTGATGGCCTCCACGGTGAGCGCCTTGTATTCGACGATCACGATGGACTCCGCCTTCTCGATCTTCTCCTCGATTTCGGAAACAACGACTTTCTTTGCTTCAATATTCTTGGACATGGTCATTTTCCTCCTTCCCGAAAGGTTTCGGAAAAGAAAAGCCCCTGCGCTGGGCGCAAGGGCAGAAAACCGTATTCACGGATGATCGCACGCTCGCGCCTCGGCTGGCGGAAAACCTTTACGACGCGGAGCCGCGTCACCAGCTGTCTTAGGCACAGAACTTTTCAATTCACATCGGCTATTGTATCATGAAAAGCAAGCTCTGTCAACGCTTTTTTGCGATTTTCCGCGCGGATTCCACAGGGGATGCAAAGGGCCTGCCCCCCTGAGGGAGGCAGGCCCGTATGCTCGCTGATTACAGGATCAGTAGTTCTCCGCGCGGACCTCGAAGTAGCTCTGCGGATGCAGGCAGATCGGGCAGACAGCCGGCGCCTTCTTGCCCATCACGAGATGGCCGCAGTTGCGGCACTCCCACATCGCCATTTCACCCTTCTCAAAGACCTTCTGCATCTGCACGTTGGAAAGCAGCGCGCGATAGCGCTCCTCGTGCGCCTTCTCGATGAGCGCGACGCCGCGGAACTTGGCGGCCAGCGCCGTGAAGCCCTCCTCCTCGGCCTCCTTGGCGAAGGTCGCGTACATGTCGGTCCATTCGTAGTTTTCGCCCGCGGCCGCGGCCTCGAGGTTGGCGGCGGTGTCGCCGAGCAGGCCGAGCTCCTTGAACCACATCTTCGCGTGTTCCTTCTCGTTCTCGGCGGTCTTGAGGAAGATCGCCGCGATCTGCTCGTAGCCCTCCTTCTTGGCGACGGAGGCGAAGTAGGTGTATTTGTTGCGCGCCTCAGACTCGCCCGCAAACGCGGTCATGAGGTTTTTTTCCGTCTTGCTGCCCTTGAGCTCCATGAGGTTTCTCTCCTTTTCGTGTCGAATTTGTCTTGTTTTTCCGGGTCGATCCGGCCGCGCTCAGGCGGCCCTGCCTGAGCGTATTATACCTTATTCAGCCCCAAATGAAAACGTTTCTCATCCATTCTCATCCGGCTTTTTCCAGTCCGGTCAAAACCCGCGTCCTCACGCCAGCTTGCGGCCCATCATGACGCCCATCGCGGAGGCCATCATCAGGCCGCGCGTCCAGCCGGAGGAATCGCCCAGGCAGTACAGTCCATGCACGTTCGTGCTCAGCTCCTCGTCCATCTTGACGCGGTTGGAGTAGAACTTGAGCTCCGGCGAATACAGCAGCGTCTCGGTCGAGGCGAAGCCCGGCACGACGACGTCGACCGCCTGGATGAAGTTGATGATGTTGATCATCGCGCGGTACGGCATCGCGGCGGTGATGTCGCCGGCAACCGCGTCGGGCAGCGTCGGGCGCACGTTCGACTGCGCGAGCTCCTTTTGCCAGGTGCGCTTGCCGTCGAGGATGTCGCCGAAGCGCTGCACGAGGATGTGCCCGTTGGCGAGCATGTTCGTCAGCTCGCCGACCTTCTGCGCGTAGGCGATCGGCTGGTTGAAGGGCACGGAGAAGTTGTGGCTGCACAGCACGGAGACATTCGTGTTGTTGCTCTTGAGGTCCTTGTAGGAGTGTCCGTTGACGACGGCGAGGTCGTTGTCGTAGTTTTCCTGGCTGACGAAGCCGCCCGGATTCTGGCAGAAGGTGCGCACCTTGTTCTTGAAGGGCTTCGGATAGCCGATCAGCTTGCTCTCATAGAGCACACGGTTGACCTCGTCCATGACCTCGTTGCGGCATTCGACGCGCACGCCGATGTCGACCGTGCCGGGCTGATGGGCGATGCCGTGCTCGGCGCAGAGGCGCTCGAGCCAGTCCGCGCCGCGGCGGCCCGTCGCCACGACGGTGTGCTCCGCGCGGATTTCCTGCGTCTCCTGTCCGCGGCGCAGCGAGACGCCCAGGCAGGTCTCTCCGTCCATGATCAGCTCCTCGCACTCCCAGCCGAAGATCAGCTCGACGTCGTGCTCGCGCAGGTAGTTTTCCAGCGCCAGGTAGAGCGTCTGCGCCTTCTCCGTGCCCAGGTGGCGGATCGGGCAGTCGACGAGCTTGAGGCCCGCCTGAATCGCGCGCTTGCGGATCTCGCGCACCTCGTCCGGATTGCCCACGCCCTCCACGCGGTTGTCCGCGCCGAATTCGAGGTAGATCTTGTCCGTGTAGTCGATCAGCGCCTGCGCCTTGTCCGGGCCGATGAGCGTCGGGAAGTCGCCGCCGACCTCACAGGACAGGGACAGCTTGCCATCCGAAAACGCGCCCGCGCCGGAGAAGCCGGTCGTGATGTGGCAGTAGGGGCGGCAATTGACGCATTTGTTCGTCACCGATTTCGGGCAGCGCCGCTTCTCGATTGGCTGGCCCTTCTCGACGATGGCGATGGATTTTTTGCTGCCCTTGCGAATCATTTCGATGGCGGTGAAGATGCCCGCAGGCCCTGCGCCGACGATGACAACGTCTTTTTTCATGATGATCTCTCCTGTCTTTTTGCGATTTGATATGGCCAAGCGGCCCGGCCTTCATGACCCGTCTGCCGCTCATATCCGTTTCTTGAGCCGCCCTCATTCCGGCACGCGCTCGATGATCGCGCTCGAGCGTCCGCTCACGCGGGAGGTGCCCACGGCGAGCAGGCCGCCGTCCGCCGCCGGCAGCAGAAAGACGCCCTCCGGCCGCAGCTCGATGGGCAGCACGGCCCATCTGCCGCCCTCGAGCGACGCGGCGATGCAGACCCCGCTGGTCGTCACGTCGCCCCGAATCCCCAGCAGCATGGTCTCCCGCGCCCCCTGCGCGGGCAGCATGGCGCAGATGCCGCCCAGGTTTTCGACCGTCCGGATGCTCCGCAGCACGCCGCTCGCGCTCAGCTGCGCGACAACCGCCTCGCAGCGCAGGCCGTCCGGCGAGCGCTGCAAAAACGCCTCATCCACGTCGGAACTCGTCTCCACGCCGGAGAGGTAACGCCCGCCGAGCAGGAAGCCGCCGTCCGCCGTCTGCGCGGCACAAAGCCACTCAAGCCTGTCCGCCGCCGTGTGGATCGGGATGCGCGTCTGCCAGCGCGCAGCGCCGTCCGTGCCCTGCCGCGTGACCAGCGAGCCGCCGTCCGTCTCCGCCCAGCAGAGCGCGCCGTCTGATAGCGCCAGCATGCCCGCCTGCGTGATCTCCGGGCCACTGTCCGTCTCCGCCTCCACTCCGGCCTCATCGACAAAGACCACCCGTTCTCCGCCGCCCGTCTCCCGCAGCAGCAGCGCGACACCGCCGCCTTGCGCCTGCGCGGCGAGCACCTCGCTCACCGGATGCGCGTAAAGCGCCCCGTCGTATTCGCCCGCTGTCAGCGGCGCGTAGCGCTCCACGCCCAGCAGCGTCGTGTCGCCGACCGTGCCAGCCAGCTCATTTTCAAGCAGCACAACGCCCTCGCCCATGCGCTCCATCGTGCTGGCCGCGCTCATTGCCTCCACGCCGACGGCCTGCCGGCCAAGCAGATGCCCGTCCTCGTCAAAGAAGAGCACGTCGTCGCTGTCAAGCGCGGCAAAGCCCTCCGCCGTCTCCGCGAGCGACATCGCGTTGTCCTCGAGGTCGACCGTGTAGATGATCTCACCCGTGCAGCCCACGCGAAACAGCATCCCGAAGGCATCCGCGCGCTGGGCCGAGAAGAGCACCGAGCCGTCGTCAAAGGAGATTGCATCCAGCGCTGTGGTCAGCTTGCCCTCCTCCAGCGGCACCCGCGTGACCGTCAGCCCCTGCGCGTCGCCCGGGCGCAGCCAGTACACCGAGGCCTCCCCCGCCTCCGAGGTTGTGATCTCCGCCAGCAGCCCCCTGCCGCCGCGCACGAGCACGCGCACCATGTCCCGCGGCTCCGGGTAGGCCGCGCCGGGGAAGACCTCGCCCTGCCCGCCAATCGCAGGCAGGCACCAGCTCCCGTCCCCGTGCCCCACGATCACCGCCAGCATCGCCTCTCCATCCTCGTTTTCGTAGGGGATGGCGCTCATCGCGCATGCCTTGTCCGTGTGCGCGCAGAGGGCTTCGGCCTGCGGCACGGTCACGCGCGCCGTCACCTTTCCCCGCTCGCTGATGCGCAGCCATTCCTGCCCTGTCGTCTCGCCCCGGAGCACGGCGGAAAACGTCCCGTCCGTGTGCGCGAAGGGCGCCTTCATCTCGTCGCGCCCGGCATGCGCCGTGCAGACGCTCCACAGCAGCCGCCCGTCCGCGTCCACGCGCACGGCCCAGCCAGCCTTCCCCGTCCGCTCGCGGAAGGAGAGGCTTCCATCCGCAGAGGTCGTGTATCCGACGGCGAAGAGCCCGCCCTCGCAGGCCACCGCCTCAAAGAGCCTGTCGGTGCCGCTTCCGCCGAAGCTGGTTTCGCCCTCGAGCGCCGTTGCCCGGAGCGGACAGAGCAGCGTCAGCGCCAACGCGCACGCGCAGAGCCCCTTTCTCATCTCACTCTCTTCCCTTCACCATGGTCAGCGCAATCCGCTTTCTCTTCTCGTCCACGCTGACGACCCAGACCTTCACCACGTCGCCGACGCTGACCGCCTCGCTCGGGTGGCGGATGAAGCGATCGGCCATGCGTGAGATGTGAACGAGGCCGTCCTGGTGTACGCCGATGTCGACAAACGCGCCGAAGTCGATCACGTTGCGGACGGTGCCCGTCAGCTCCATGCCGGGCTTCAAGTCGCTGATTTCCAGCACGTCCGTGCGCAGCACGGGCGCTGGCAGGTCCTCTCGCGGGTCGCGCCCGGGCTTTTGCAGCTCTGCCGCGATGTCCCGCAGCGTCATCTCACCGATGCCCAGCTCCGCGGCCAGCTTTTCCGCGCCCTCCTGCTCCACGCGCGCGCAGATGCCGGGAATGCCGCCGCTTTGAAGCGCCTTTGCGTCGTAGCCAAGCCGCGCCAGCAGCGCCTTCGCCGCCGGGTAGCTCTCCGGATGCACGGCCGTCGCATCGAGCGGGTTGCTCCCATGCACGCGCAGGAAGCCCGCGCATTGCTCAAACGCCTTTGGCCCCAGCTTGGGCACCTTCTTGAGCTGCGCGCGCGACGCGATGCCATTTTCGTCGCGGTAGGCGACGATGTTGCCCGCCAACGCCTCGCCAATGCCCGCGACATGCGTCAGCAGCTGCGCGGAGGCCGTCTCCACGTCGACGCCGACGCTGGAGACGCAGCTCTCCACGACGCCGTCAAGCGCGCTCTCCAGCTCCGCCTGCTTGAGGTCGTGCTGATACTGCCCCACGCCGATCGCCTTGGGATCGATCTTCACCAGCTCGGCGAGCGGGTCCTGCATCCTGCGCGCAATCGAGACGGCGCTGCGCAGGGAGACGTCGTATTCCGGGAATTCCTTCGCCGCGAGCTTGGAGGCGGAGTAGACGCTCGCGCCCGCCTCGCTGACAATCATGTACTGCACGCCCGGTGTCTCGCGAATCAACTCCGCGATGAACTGCTCGCTCTCGCGGGAGGCCGTGCCGTTGCCGATGGCGATGGCCGTCACGCCGTGGCGGCGGATCATCGAGAGTATCTGCGCCTTCGCGCGCGATTTCTGCGCCTCGTGCGCGGGCAGCGTGAAGTAGCCCACGCCCGTCTCGAGCACCTTGCCGCTCTCGTCGACGACGGCGAGCTTGCAGCCCGTGCGGAAGCCCGGATCGACGCCCAGCGTCACGCGACCGCGGATGGGTGGCTGCATCAGCAGCTGATGCAGGTTGTCGCCGAATACGCGGATGGCGCCCTCGTTGGCGCGGTCGGTCAGCTCGTTTCGGATCTCCCTCTCCAGCGACGGCCCAATCAGGCGGCTCCAGGCGTCCGCCGCCGCCTCGCGCACGGTGTCGCAGCAGGGGCTGCCCGGCCGGATGACCGCGCGGCAGATCGTCTGATTCGCCAGCGCGCCGTCTATCTCGACGCCCACCTTCAGCCATTCCTCCCGCTCGCCGCGGTTGATCGCCAGCACGCGATGCCCCGCCGCCCGCAGCACCGGCTCCCTGTAGTCGTAGTAGGGCGCGTAAACGCTCTCGCCCTCCTTCGCCGCCACGCTGCGCAGCATGCCGCTGCGGCGGATGAGCGCGCGCAGGCTGGCGCGGATCGCCGCGTCGTCGCTGATCTGCTCGGCGATGATGTCCCTGGCCAGCGCGACCGCCGTCTGCGCATCCGGCACGCCCTTTTCCGCGTCAATGTAGGGCGCGGCCAGCGCAAGCGGCTCCTCGCCGCGCCGCTGGGCAACAATCGCCTGCGCGAGCGGCTCGACGCCCTTCTCCCGCGCAATCATCGCGCGCGTACGGCGCTTGGGCCTGAAGGGCCGGTAGAGATCCTCCAGCTCGGCCAGCGTCGCGGCGCCGGAGAGCTTCTTTCTCAGCGCGTCGTCGAGCCTGCCCTGCTCTTCAATGGACGTCTCAATCTGCTCGCGCCGCTTGTCAAGCCCGCGCAGGTAGGTCAGCCGCTCGCTGAATTCGCGCAGCTTCTGGTCATCCATGGCGTTCGTGCGCTCCTTGCGGTAGCGCGCGATGAACGGAATCGTGCAGCCCTCGTCGATCATCTCGACGATGTTTTTCGCGATAGCCGCAGAGACGGCAAATTCCTGCGCGAGCAGGGCGCTGAAATCAGTCATACCTGTCCTTTCCTTTACAGCTCAATCACGTCGAGGTCGTCCGGCACATGCAGGTCGCCGCCATAGTGCTTTCGCGCCTCCGCGCTGTAAAGCGCCTTGCGCTGCGCGTAGCTTTTGTCCTCGGTATGCCAGAGGACGAGATGCGGCACGCCAAGCTCATTGGCCAGCCTTGCCGCGTCGGCGACGGTGCTGTGGTGCTTTTCGTAGGGCTTGAAGATGTCCGCCTGCTCAAGCAGGCAGAAGGCCTCGCACAGCAGCCAGTCCGTCCCCTCGACGATGCCCCGGCAAGCCGGGTTGAAGGGCTCGTCACCCAGGCAGGTCAGCTTTTTTCCATTGTGCAGCCTGGTGGTGAAGCCAAACTGCAGCAGCTTGGTCGAGTGGATGTCAAAGAACGTCACGTCATCGCCGCACAGCCGCGCCGTCATGCCATCCTCGATGTCGTGGTAGAAGATGCGCTCGCCGATGAGCCTGAGGAACTTCTTTTGAAGCATCAGCTCGCCGATCATCTCGAGCCCCTTGCGAACGGTCTCGTGGCAGTAGACGTGCAGCTCGCCCTCGTACTTGCCCGCGCGCATCATCGTCATGATCTTGCGCAGCACCCAGACGGCCCCGTTCAGATGGTCGGGGTGGGCATGCGTGATGAAAAAGTCGTGGACGCGCTCAAACCCCAGGCCCGCGTCCTCCATCTGCCGCAAAATGCCGTTCCCGCCGCCCGCGTCGACCAGCAGCAGCCCTTCCCCGTTTTCCAGGGCAAAGCAGGTATTGTAGCAGCGGGTTGCCAGCGCGTAGCCGGTGCCCAGCACGTGAAGTCTTTCCATTCCTACCCCTCCGTTCTCCGGTTCGCATACAAATCTATTATACGCCACCCGCGCCCTTTGGGCAAGAGGGCGGGCAGCAGCCGGGCCCTTTCTGCAACATAAAAACCGGGAGGCGGTTTCCCGTCTCCCGGCTGCGTCCGGATTGTTGTTCCCCGGGTTTACTGGATGTCGATGAAGTGGCTCTCATCCACCTTCGGCTGCTCGACCTTCTTGGGGATGCTCAGCTTGAGCACGCCGTCCTCGTAGGCCGCGCTGACGCTCTCGCGCTTGACGTGGTCGCCGACGTAGAAGGTGCGCTGGCAGGTGCCCGCGAAGCGCTCACTGCGGATGACGCGGCCGCTTGCGTCGCTCTGGTTGTTGTCGGCGTGACGCTCTGCCTTGATGGTCAGATAGCCGTCCTTCAGCTCCGCCTTGATATCCTCCTTGCGGAAGCCCGCCAGCTCCATATCCAGCTCATAGTGGTCGCCATACTCCTTGATGTCGCAGCTCATCAGGCCATTGGCCTGGCGCGCGGTGGTCGTCGGGAACATATCGTCAAACATATCGGAAAACACATTGGAAAGCAGCATAGGTCATTCCTCCATTCATTTGATACCCTTATTCTGAACGGTTGCCGGAGGCTCCATACGTCGGGGCCTCGTTCCGTTTACGCGCATATTCTACCACCGGTTGTTAGCACTGTCAAGTGGTGAGTGCTAAAATATTCTGAAATCAAAACGATTTGTCAATTTTGGTCAAAGTTGGTCAAAGTCTATTGTGCAGATTTTGCGCGAGACAAATCGCCCGGCAGCCTTTTCTGCTGCCGGGCGATTGTTTGTCTGCTGTTTTCGAATGATCCGCTGCGCTTACAGCGTCTCTCCGCGCTCGATCGCGGCGATCTGGTCGATGCGGCGCTGATGCCGGCCGCCCTCGAACTCCGTCGTCAGGAAGATCTCGGCGATCATCTGGCCGAGCTCGCTGCCAACCACGCGCGAGCCCATCGCGAGCATGTTCGCGTCGTTGTGCTTGCGCGTCATCTTCGCGGAGTAGCAGTCCGAGCAGGCGGCGCAGCGAATGCCCTTCACCTTGTTGGCGGCGATGGAGATGCCGATGCCCGTGCCGCAGCAGAGAATGCCGCGGTCGCATTCGCCGCTGGCGACGGCCTGCGCCGCGCGCTGGGCAAAGACGGCATAGTCGCAGCTGTCCTCCGTGTAGGTGCCGTAGTCGTGGTACGGCAGGTTCATCCGCTCCAGCAGCGCGATGATCTCGCGCTTGAGCGGCAGACCCGCGTGATCCGATCCAAGAGCTATCATGTTCGTTTTCTCCCCATTCTATTTGGTCGTCTGATTTTTGTCTGAATTCCCGCTTTGCAAAGCAAACCCGTTTCAATCGTAGGCCGCTTTGCGGCCTGCTCTGAAACTGCTTCCTTTTTCATTTTTGAGCTGCGTTGGGCTGCCGCCCAAACCTGCTTGGGGATTTCATCCCCAAACCCCATCATCGCTTCGCGCGAACACTCGATCTTTGAGCTGCGAAACCGTATTGCTCTGTACGTTCATCTGCAAGGCTCGGGTCTCGGGCACAAAGCAACTGGACAACCATCACTTCGTCGGAAATGCCACCGGCATCATGCCGGTTCAGTCGACAAAGTCCTCCGGCCGCAGCGGCTCGCGCCGCCCGTCGCCCGTCTCCTCCTGCGCCAGCTGCTCCGCCGTATGGTCGGTGAAGACGAGCTTGTGCAGGTCCTCCCGGCGCACGACCGTGTTCGTGCCCATGCAGGCGCTGCATCGGTAGAGGCACTGCGGGCAGACGCAGCCCAGATCGAGGCTTTCCGATTGAATCATGTACGTTCCGCATTGCGGACATCCGCATCTCATGGTGTTCCCTCCCGTGCCGCCTTCATGCGGCCCATGCCTCCGGTCAGATCAGGCGCCTGTGCGTGAACGCGCGCCGTCCCTGCGCGAAGTCCGCGACGATGTCGCCGTGGCCGCGCAGGATGTATTTGTAGGTGCAAAGCCCCTCCAGCCCCATCGGGCCGCGCGCATGGATCTTTCCGGTGGAAATGCCGACCTCCGCGCCAAAGCCATAGCGATAACCGTCGGCAAAGCGCGAGGAGCAATTCTGGTAGACGCCCGCCGAGTCGACGAGCGAAAAGAACGTCGCCGCCGCCGCGTCGTCGTCCGTCACAATGACATCCGTGTGGTGGGAGCCGTAGCGGTTGATGTGCGCGATGGCCTCCGGGAGCGAGTCGACCGTGCGGATGCTGAGCACATTGCTCAGGTATTCCGTCCTCCAGTCCGCCTCGTTGGCCGCCTCGCAGCGGTCTTCGCCGATCGCCGCGCGCGCCCGTTCATCCGCGCGCAGGGTCACGCCCGCGTCAAGCAGCGCCTGCGCGACGACGGGCAGCGCGCGGTGCAGCTCCGCGCTGTGCACGAGCAGCGTCTCCGCGGCGTTGCAGGCCGCGGGATACTGCGTCTTCGCGTCGACGGCGAGGCGCGCCGCCATCTGCGCGTCGCAGCCCTCGTGCAGGTACAGGTGGCAGACGCCGTCGCTGTGCCCGAGCACGGGGATGCGGCTGTTTTCCATGATGGAGCGGACAAAGGCGTTCGAGCCGCGCGGGATGATCAGGTCGATCTCTGCGTCCATTTTGAGCATCTGCCCGACGTCCTCGCGGGTGGTGAGCAGCCCCGCCCAGCCCGCCGGCACGCCCGCGCCTTCGCTCGCGGCGCGCAGCGTCTCGTAGAGCGCCTCGTTCGTGTGCAGGGCCTCTCGCCCGCCCTTGAGCAGCACGGCGTTGCCGCTCTTAAGGCACAGCGCCGCGATCTGCACGAGCGCGTCCGGCCTGGATTCGAAGATCACGCCGATCACGCCGATGGGGCAGGAGACGCGCGAGAGCACGAGTCCGTCGGCCAGCTCCGTGCGCAGCTGCTCGTGGCCGATGGGGTCCTCCATCGCCGCGAGCTGGCAAAGCCCGTCGCAGACGTCCGCGAGCTTGTGCTCGTCAAAGCGCAGCCGCTTTTTGAGCGGCGCGGCCAGCCCCTCCGCCTCCGCCGCCGCGAGATCGAGCGCATTGGCGGCAAAGAGAGCCTCCCTGTTTTTTTGCAGCGCCTCCGCAATGGCGGTCAGCGCGCGGTTTCTCGTCTGTGCGTCCGAGGCAGCCAAAGCGAAGCTCGCCGCCCGGGCGTTTTTCGCGGCCTGCGCCGCGCCCGCTTCACTCATACACCTCCGCGAACAGGCGCTCGCGCAGCGCCTGCGCATCGACCGTCAGCGGATCCTGCGTGAGAATCTGCTCCGCCTGCGGCAGATGCAGCTCACGCCTGTCCTCGCCGGACATCACCGCCGTGACCAGCGTCACCGCCGTCAGCGGGTTGAGGTTCGAATCGACGGAGGAGAGCAGCTTCGTGCCCATCGAGAGCATGCTCATCATGTCCCCGCCCTTGACACCCTGATACAGCAGCTGCATCAGCGCGTGATAGGCGCGGCTCGTGCCGGGCTCGTCGTCCTCCAGCTTGAGCCGGACATAGGCGAGCGTCTCCTCGCCGCCCAGCTCCGAGCCCTCGATGCCCAGCGCTTCCCGCTCCCGCGCCGAAATGTCGAGCGTGATCGTGCCGACGGCGTCGACGATTGCGGGCAGCTGCGCGACGTCCAGCACGATGTAGGTGGCGATGTTCAGCGAGAGCCATTCGTTGAGCGTCTTCTCGACCAGCGGCCCGCCGCTCTTGCTCGCCTCATCGCCCATCGCGTAGACGTCGGCAAGCTTCGCTTCCCCGGCGCCGGGCACGCTGACGACCGCCGCGCAGTCAAGGCTCGTCATCACGGCGCGGCCCGTCTGCGAGTTGATCGAGGCGAGCAGCATCGTGTCGGTCACATCACCGTCCTTGAACAGGAAGATGATGTTGGTCACGTTCTTGTCAAGCGTCTCGTTGGCAGAAAGGTCCTTCTTGTCCACAACGATGCCGCCGTCCGCCTGCGCGGCGGAAGCGAAGGCCAGCAGCAGGCAAAGGAGCGCCGCCAGCAGGGGCAGATGCTTTTTCATACGGGTATTCCTCATTTCTTTTTAAAGATGAACAGCTTGGAGAAGATGTAGTTCGCGATGATCACCAGAATGTTGACCAGCAGCTTCATCGCCAGATCGTTGAAGTGGAGCACGTCAACCAGCAGCAGCATGAGCACGGTCTCCATGCCCAGGGAGATGAGGCGCATCGCGAAGAAGCCCGCCGCCTCGCGCGCAAGCGCCAGCGCGCTGTCGCAATGCGTCTTGAAGACGAAGGCCTTGTTGGCCACGTAGCCAAAGGCCACCGCCGCGACCCAGGCCGTCCAGGTGCCGGGCACGGTCGTCATGCCCAGCATGCGCGTGGCGATGTAGTAGACGACGTAGTTGACCAGCGTCGTCGCCACGCCGACGAACAGATAGCTCACCAGCTCCGTGTTGTTCCAGAGCGACTCGCACAATCCGCCCAGCTTGGGCGACACCTTACCGATCAGTTTGATGACAGCGCGCGCCAGCGCGTCAATCCCCCGCCAGAGGAGGGCACACAGCTTTTTCATAAGCACAGATTCTCTTTCTCAATTCAGGGTTGTCCCGGACCGCCGCCTTCCCCGCGCACGCATCCGCCGCCGGGGAACAAAAGCCCAGTTTACGGCTTATTATAGCACGCCCCCTTCTCAGGGTCAATCGCCCCGCCCGCCTGAAAACTGCGCAAACCACTTCCATTTTGGCCGCCGTTATCGTATAATGCGGGGGAATACAACTCAAAAGCGGAGGATAGGACTCATGGATAATCCCGTCATCTCTTGGCTCTTTGAAACCGACGCCGTGCGCGTGTGCCCCGAGGGCCGGCCGTTCTGGTATACGTCCGGCAAGCTCGGCCCGTTCTACATCAACACCCAGTTCCTCTTTGGCAGCGAGCAGGCCGCGCTCGAGCTGCTTGCCGTGATCGAGGAGGCCTGCGCGGGCGACAGGCTCGCCTTCTATGACAAGGTCTGGGCGCGCATCGAGGCGCAGCTCGCCTCCTGCCCGATCTATGCGCAGCTGATCGATCTGCTCGCGGACGCCGCCTCCCAAATGGATGCGGACTTCGTCTCCGGCGGCGAGCGCAGGGATTTCTTCTTCTCCATGCCCGTCGCGCGCAAGCTCGGCCTGGGCCATCTCTCCATCTTCAAGGATCTTTCGACCGTCTATACAAACGCCCAGGGCGTGAGCATGCCCTCCGGCCAGGCGGGCCTTGCCGGCAAGCGCTCCATCCATATCGCCGACCTGATCACCGTCGCCTCCTCCTATGTCCGCGCGTGGATTCCCGCCGTCGAGGCGCTGGGCGCGAAAATCGCCCATTCCCTCGCCGTCGTCGACCGCGACCAGGGCGGCGCAAAGATCCTCGCTGACGCCGGCTGCCCGCTGACGACGCTCGTCGTCATCAAGCCGGAGCTCTTTGAGCAGGCGCGCGCGATGGGCCGCATCACGGACAAGCAGCTCGACCTCGTGCTCTCCTTCATCGCCGATCCCGACGCCTTCCTGCGCGACTTCCTGCTCGCCCATCCGGATTTCCTCGCCGGGGAGCTCGCCGCCGGCGGCAAGAGCGCCCAGCGCGCGCAGCTGTGCATCGACAGCGGCTTCGCCCCCGAGGCGGCGCTGCCCAAGGCATGATTTCCCTTCAATATATCGGAAAAAGCGCAGACGACCTGCGCTTTTTCATTCTGCTGGACGGCGTACACGCGGGTGGCATCTCCGTCCACAGCGTGCAGGGCACGTCCTTTTCCTATGGCATTGCCGTCGCGCCCGCGATGCGAAAGCGCGGCGTGGCGAAGACCGCGCTGCCTCTGCTCTTTGCGCGCATGGCCGCGCGCGGCTTTACGCGCGCCGTCGTTCAGGTTGCGCCGCAGAACGCCGCCTCGCTTTCTCTGCATAGGCGTCTGGGCTTTTCCGTGACGCATGCGGATGCGCATGCCGTCACGCTTTCGCGCTCTCTCCCTTCGACACGCACAGCGCCGACGCGATGAGCGCCGTCAGCGGCGCGGCGGCGACGAGGCCGAAGCTGCCCACCAGCGTGCTGAGCAGCTGGCTGGCGACGTATTTGAGGTTGATGATGTCGATGACCGGTGTGCCCTGCCCCATGAAGTACATGAGCATGGAGAGGTAGTTGCCCGAGTAGGCGAGCATCAGCGTCGTCGTCATCGTGCCCAGCACGCTGCGGCCGATCGTCATGCCGCTGCGCATCAGCTCCCGGCGCGGCACGTCCGGCCTGTGGTGAACGATCTCCAGGCAGCTCGCCGCAATGTCCATGCTCAGGTCCATCAGCGCGCCGGAATTGGCGATGAAGATCATGCCGCAGTAGAGCGCCTTGGCGTCGAGCGTCATGAACGACTGCGAGAGCAGCGGCACGAGGTACGGGATGTCGCCGCCGTCGAGCTTCAGCGCGTCCGTCAGCACGATCGAGAGGATGCCCGTGATGAGCGTACCGGCCAGCGAGCCGAGCACGGCGATGAGCGTCTTGCGCGTCAGCCCGCCGACCAGCAGGTCGATCATCACCGTCAGCGCCGTCACGGTCACAAACGCCGCCGCGATCGGGCTGACGCCCTCAAGCAGCAGCGGCAGCAGCAGCTTCCAGACGATGATGATGCTCGCCGCCAGTGAGATCAGCGCGCCGCAGCCGACGATGCCGCCGTAGAGGATCAGCAGGGCCGCCAACGCAAGAACGATCAGGGCCTCCGTGCCCGTGCGCTCATGATCGATGAGCGTGACCGTCAGATGCTCGCCCATCTGCACCATCGCATGCGCCACGTCGCCGGGCGCGTAGAGCTTGTCCTTGTCAAGCGCCGAATTGAGGTAGTTGCTCGCCATGGCGCTCTCCCCCGCGTGCTCGCCGCTGAGCACCGTCACGCGGCAGTTTTGCACGCCGGAATACACGATGCCGATCGGGTAAAGCCCCGAGTTGTCGACCTCCTCGATGCGCACGCGCTCGCGGGGGATGTGCGTCGAGGCGTTTTCATAGCGCTCCGGCAGCAGGCACAGCGCCGCGCAGAGCAGCAGCATCACGACGCACATCACGACGTTGGACCGTTTGAGTCGCTTCATACTTCCTTTGCCCCCTGGCATACAGGCGGAGCCGCTCCCCTTTGGAACGGCTCCGCTTTATTTCTTCCGCTTGATGTTTACTTGCTCAGGCCCATCACCGCCATCGTGCGGTTGAAGATGTCGGTGTTGTCGTAGAGGCCGGAGAAGTTCTCCGCGCCCACGCCCATCGCGTAAACCGGGATCTGCAGGCCGGTGTGCGCGTAGGAGGTGTAGGACAGGCCCGCCTTGTTGTTCATGATGTGGCTGACCGCCATGGAGAAGGGCTCGTAGCCGCCGTAGAGAAGCGCCTCCTCGTCGCCCAGCTCGCGCTGATCCTTCGGTACCATGCTCAGCTCAAACGCCGCCTGCAGCGTTTCGATATCACTCTGCGTCAGGCTCAGCGCCTGATCCGGCTCCGTCGTCAGGCCGTAGTATTCCTTGACCTTCGCCATCGCGTCCTCAAAGCTCGCGCCGTTCTCGCGCAGCTCGTCGATCACGAGGTCAAAGTTGGTGAAGGAGATCTTCTGGTTGGTCA
Organism: Clostridiales bacterium; assembly: GCA_022787165.1. Lineage (GTDB taxonomy): Bacteria > Bacillota > Clostridia > Christensenellales > Aristaeellaceae > Ventricola. The sequence continues at coordinate 16,610 of JALFVL010000023.1, read as the reverse complement.
GGTAGGTGAAGTGGGTGTCATAGGCGGTCGTCGCAAAGCCGATGGTCATGCCGCCGGTCTCGTGGTCGGCCGTCACGATGATGAGCGTCTCGTCCGGATGCTCGGCCGCGAAGTCAACCGCAACCTGCACGGCGTCGGCAAAGGCCAGCGTCTCATGGATGGAGGTCGCCGCGTCGTTCGCGTGGCCGGACCAGTCGACCTTGCCGCCCTCGCACATCATGAAGAAGCCTGCGTCGTTGTCAAGCACGCTGATGCCGGCCTTCACGTAGTCCGCCAGCGCGAGCACGTCCTCGCCCTCGGCGTTCTTGCGCTCACGGTCGATCTCGTAGTTCAGGGACTCGGCATCCGCGATGTTCGGGTCGATCGCCAGCACACGGCCGCTCTGCGCGTTCAGCGCGCGGATGTCCTCGTTGGTGTTGGCCAGCACCCAGCCGTTCGCCGCGGCGATGTCAAAGAGGTTCTCCTGGGTTCCGTCGCCGTCGGGCTTGAGGAGGGAGCCGCCCGCGAGGTAATCAAGCGTCGTGCCGGTCAGGCCCTGCACCGCGATGTCGTAGTACTGCTTGCGGGAGGGCACCTTGGCGTAGTAGGCCGCCGGGGTCGCGTGGTCGAGCGACACGCTCGTGATCACGCCGACCTTCTTGCCAGCCTCCTTCGCGTATTCGGTGACGAGCTTGAAGGGCGTCGTCAGCGACACGTCATAGTTGATGACGCCGGAGAGCGTCTTCTCGCCCGAGGCCATCGAGGTCGCGGTCGAGGCGGAGTCCGGGCAGAAGGAGGAGGCGTCGTAGGTCGTCACCATGCCCAGGTAGGGGAAGGTGGTGAAGCTCAGATCCGCCGGCACCGGGAATTCGGAATTCGGGTTCTGGATGGAGCCGAGGTAGTACTGCGTGGCGGCCACCTGCGGGTTGCCCATGCCGTCGCCGATGAACATGAACACATACTTGGGCGCGGCGGTCTCCGCCAGCGCCACGGCGCTCACGAGCAGCGCGAGCGTCAAAACGATCAGGAGCAGCTTTTTCATTTCTTTTCCCTCTCTTTGTCTTCTTTTTCCTTGGGTACGGCAAGAAGTATACAGGCGCTGCGTTTGTTCTTTGCGCATGAAGCCGTTCAATTTGTGTAAAAAGAAACGCATCCTCTTCGCCATTTGAAAAGGATGCGTTAATTGTGTCAGGTTTTCGTTATCCGCGCTCAGGATTTTCGGCTCACCACGTCTGGCAGAAGCCGGTGATGTACCAGCTGTCCTTTTGCAGGGTATACTGGCAGTTTTCCTGCGTGATCTCGCCCTCCGGCACGACGGACATGTTGTAGTATTTCTTCTTCGGCGTCGCGTCGTAGCGGTAGTTCATGCGCTTGATGGTCGAGTTGATGTTGCCCTCGACGGTCGTCAGCTCGTAGAGGCCGTCGCCCAGCTCCGCAACGCTCTCCACGATGGCGACGTGGGTGTAGGGCGTGGAGCCGCGCACGCCATAGATCACGAGGTAGCCGGGCTTGGGAATCGCCTCGACCTGGTCGCATTGCAGCCAGCGCCCGTGCTCCTCAAAGGCGTAGTAGACGTTGCCCACGCGGCCCTCCATCGCGCTGACGCAGTCGCCGGGCGCGACCTCGACGTCCTGCTTGTAGCGGATGAGCTGCAAGCCGCTGTGGTAGGCGCACCAGATCTGGAACACGGAGCACCAGCCGATCTCCCGCTTGTCGCGGTAGTACCACTGGGTGTATTCGTTCGCCTTGGGCAGCTTTTCAAACGGATGCAGCTCGAACTGCGCGCGCGCCGTCAGCACGAAGTTGCGCGCCGCCAGCGGCATCTCCTCGGGGAAGGTCAGGCCATAGGTCTCCAGCTCACCCTCCGCCTGCGTGGGAATCGCCTGCGGCGGAATCTCCATGTTGACCGGCGCCTTGGGCAGCTCCTCGCAAAGGCCGCCCGCCGCGATCAGCAGCGCGCACAGCGCCGCCAGAATGCTTCTTTTCATCATGCTCTCCTCAGTCCCCCAGAATCAGCGAGACCGACCCGTCAATCGGGTAACTCCGTCCATCGGCAAGCAGCGTGTAGCCCGGCTCGCTCACCGTCAGCGTGTAGCGCGCCTGGCTGGGCGAGACGCGCTCGCTGCGCACGCTCACGCGCGCCGTTCCGATCTTCACATGGTCAAGCGCCCAGCCGTCCCAGCCGATGGGCGTGTGCGGCGCAAGGGCGATCGTCTTTGCCCCCGCGTCCGGGCGCAGGCCGAAGAGATCCTCCGTCATCGGCCAGATGAGGTCTGCCGCCGCGCGCGCGCAGAGCAGCGAGCCCGGCTCCGCGTCGCGGCCGCGCAGCGCGCCCGGCAGGCCGGGCAGGCCCGCACCCGCCATCTGCGTCAGACAGCCGAGCATCTGCTCGACGTGGCCCTGACGTCCGTGCCAGCGGGCCGCCGTCTCCGGCGGCGCGCCCTCGGGCAGCGTCTCCTTCCGCTCGGGCGGCAGCAGCGCCAGCTCGTTCAGGCAGGCCGCGTCGTCCTCGCCCGTCAGGCGCAGGATGTAGGCCTGTCCCTCAAGCGCCCGGCGGATGTCCTGTGCCAGCTCCTCGCCCACGTCCGAAAAGCCGCGCGTCCCGCGGCGCAGGTAGCTGATGCAAAGCCCCGTCTCCGGCAGCATCTCCTGCGCGAAATCGCGGTCGCCGCTCCACAAAAGCGTTCTGTGTACGAGCGCGACGAACTGCGCGCTCTCCCGCAGGCTGCCCACGCGCGTGACCCGCCCGCCGGGCGTCATGCACATCGCCAGCCGCCCCGGGGCGAGCTGCGCCTCCTCGCTCGCGCGCACCAGCGTTCTGAGCATCTCCTGCGCCCGCTGCGCGCCGCCCAGCGGCAGCAGCGCGGAAATCGCCCGCGCCCAGTCCTGCCCGAAGAGCGCCGGATGCTCCGGCAGATCCTCGCACAGCGCGCAGCCTCCGCGCGGCAGCGCGCGCGTGAGCCAGTCGCTGTAAATCCTCGTCCAGTTGAAGCAGCGCGCCAGCAGCGGATCGGGCAGCGTCGCCTCGCTCTCCTGCATCAGCGCCTCCAGCCGCGCTGTCTTCTCTTCAATCAGCGCGTCCGCCTGCCCGCGCAGCAGCGCCAGCGCGTCCTCCGCCTTGCTGCGGGAGGCGAAGCCGCCCGCGATGAAGAGCTTCATCGACGCCTGGCCGCGCGCGCCCACGCGCAGCCGGTAGAACAGGCGGCCGTTGATGCCCTTGCCCTGCGTGTTGCCAAAGCCATAGACCGAGGCCGGCAGGTCGCTTTGCAGCACACGGCTGCGGCTGTCCGCGCCCCAGACGGCGTGCCAGGGATTGCGGCTGTCGCGCGCGTAGAACGCCTGCGTCCGCTCGTCGTATTCGCCGACATCGCGCCCCAGCTCGAGCCCGTCCTCGCCGCGCGCGGCGGCGACGGTCAGGATGTCCGTGCGCACGGTGAAGGAGATCTCGACCAGCCGCGGCACGTCGCGCAGGTTTTCCACCGTCAGCTCGACGATGCAGCCGGCCACCCCGTCGGGAATCGTCTGGCGGCGCACGATGTGCAGCCCCTCCTGCTGCATGCGGTAGTGGAACGCCGTGGAGACGGGGTTCGCCTCGCAGGCGTCCGCCGCGCGCAGCGGCACGTCGTCGATGGCCAGGAAGAAGCCGTCGCAGACCTTCCTCTCTCCGGCCCAAAGGCCGCCCATCTCGCCCGGCACGGCGTAGCCCATGTCCGGGAAAAGGCCGCTCTGCGCGCCGATGAGCACGGCGGCGCTGCCCGCCGTCACGGCGGGAGAATCCAGGCGGTCATAGCGGTAAACCCTGTATTTGCTCAGCATGTCGTTTCCTCCGTCCTCGTTGTCTGTCTATCCCCGGATCACGGCGGCGATCGTCATGAAGATCAGCCGGATATCCTCCAGCGGCGAGACGCGCCGCAGGTATTTCATGTTCAGCTCGAGCTTGGCGGGCATGATCTCCTCCACATACATCCGCTCGGGATCCTCCGCGCCGGCGAGCAGGTCGTTCTCGTTGCGGTAGGCGATGGAGGCGTAGTCCGTGATGCCCGGGCGCACGAGCAGCACCTGCCGCTGGTACGGCGTGTACATCGCGACATAGCGCGGCACCTCCGGCCTCGGCCCGACAAAGCTCATCTGTCCCAGGAAGACATTGAGCAGCTGCGCCAGCTCGTCGAGCTTCGTCTTTCTCAGCAGCGCGCCCATGCGCGTGATGCGGCTGTCGCGCCCGACGGTGATTTGAAGGCCCTTCCTGTCCGCATCGACGACCATCGTGCGGAACTTGAAGATGCGGAATTCCTTCCCGCCGCGCCCGACGCGCACCTGCCTGTAAAACACGGGGCCGGGATCGTCGATCACAATCGCCAGCGCGATGAGCAGCAGCACCGGCCAGAGCACGCACAGCGCCGCGCCGGAGATCGCGATATCCATCGCGCGTTTGAGCGCGAGCCGCCCTCTGCGCCGCTTCAGAACGTCAGCAATGTCCATCCTTTGCTCTTCTGTCATGGTCATCCCTCACACGCGGTCAAACACATAGGAAAACAGCAGGCACATCGTCAGCGCCATCCCGTGCTTCATCAGGAAGAGCCGCACAGCCAGCGCTTTGTTGAACTGAAACGGCCTGACGGGCGCGAACCACGCGCGCACGTCCTCCCGCTTCATGTACTGCCGGGCGCGGCGCACGCGCTCCCAGAAGCCGTAGGGCGTCCCCGGGTAGCAAAGGTTGCGAACGCTCGTCACGGCCATCTTGCGGCGGCGGATCATCATCCTGCGCACGCACTCCGGGTATTCCCCCAGCAGCGCCTCCAGCGCGTCGTTGGAGCGGTCGTAGGAATCCGGCACATGGGGGCTATATCGCTTGGTGACACTCCCGGCGTGGAAGCGGTAGTGGTAGAGTGCCTCGTCAAGCGCCGCCGCCGCGTCCGCATGGAGCATGCATTCGACGATATAGAGCAGATCCTCCGCGTAGCGGATATCCTCGCGGAAGCGGCGCCCCTTTGCCAGCGAAGCGCGAAACAGGTTGCGCGGCGTGTAGCCGGAGAGCGGCAGCTCGTCGCTGTCCGTCTCCCGCGAGAGCATCGCGGGAATCAGCGTCTCCCGGATCGCCGCGCGGTCAAAGCGCGTCCCCGTCTCAAAGCCCAGCGGCACGTTTTCGCGCCTGGTGACGACGCCCTTTTCGTCCTCGCGGTCCTTGAAGACGCGGCAGAAGACGGCGTCCGCCTGCTTTTCCTGCGCCAGCGCGTAAAGCCGCTCAAACATCTGCGGCTCCACCCAGTCGTCCCCGTCGCAAAAGCCGATGTATTCGCCCCGCGCGGCCTCGATGCCCGCGTTGCGCGCCGCGGAGACGCCCCGGTTTTCCTCAAAGGCGATCACGCGGATGCGCGCGTCCTCCCGCTCCGCCTGCCGCAGCAGCTCAAGCGAGCCGTCCGGGCTGGCGTCGCATACGAAGATCAGCTCGAGATCGCGAAGCGTCTGCGCGCGCAGCGACGCAATGCAGTCCGGCAAAAACGCCTCACAGCCGTAGACCGGCACGACCACAGAAACACGGATCATTCCTCGATCCCCTCCGCCGCGCTGCGCGTCAGGTCAGCGCGCCACAGCGGCGCCTGCACCAGCAGATAGACGCAGCCGATCACCGAGAACGGCGCGTAGACCGACTCAAACAGGCCCACGAGGATGAACACCGCGCAAAACGCCAGCGGCGTCGCCGCGTAGGGGCTGCTCTTCCTGTGGATGCGGTAATACTGCACGGCGCGAATCAGCGAGAGCAGCGTGTAGGCGCAAAGCAGCGCGCCCGCGATAAAGCCGTTGTTGTAGGTCACGCCGAGGAATGCGTTGTGCGCGTTGAAATGGCGGTCGCCCGCGCCGTCCTGCGCGACCCATTCCTGCACGACGCTCGACTCATGGCCGTTCCAGGTCAGGTTGTCAAGAATCGTCATCCAGATGCCCCAGCGGTCGCTGGTCAGATCGTCCATGGAGATCGTCCGCTCCTCCGGGCGCGGCACGGTAATCGGGTTGCCGTAGGTCTCGTGGTTGTAGACGGCGAGGTTGTAATCCTCGACCGCCGCCTCGTAGATCTTGTCCTTCGTGATTTTGATGCCGGCCGCGCCCAGCAGCACGACCCCTGCGGCGACCAGCGCCAGCAGCCGCGCGGGATGCTTCGCCGTCCCCGCGATGACCGCCACCGCAAGGATCACGACGACGCCCGCCAGCGCCAGCAGGCCCGAGCGCGAGAGCGTCAGCGCCAGCGTCGCCGCGCCCAGCAGCGCGCAGAGCGCATAGGCGGCCGCCGCGCCGCGATGCCCACCCACAAAGCTCGCGTAGGCGAGCACGAGCGCGCTCGCCGTCATGACGATGCAGCACATCGACAGGCAGTTCGCGTCGTAGAACACACCCTTGTAGCCCGGATAGCCCAGCGTCACCGGCACGGCGATGTACGACCAGATGAGGAACGGCAGCACGGCGAAGACCGCGCCGCGCAGAATCGAGCGGAAGGTCGACGCATCCTCGCGTGAGGCGAAGACCGAGAACATCACGGGATAGCAGATCAGCAGCGGCACGCTCTCGGGCAGCCAGTCCTGGTAAAACAGCCCGGAAATGACCATCATCCCGTGCAGCGCGAACCACAGCCCCGCCATGCCGCGATGGAAGCGCACCCGCGCCTTGCTGCCCGTGCGCGCCGTCAGCGTCGCAAAGGCAAGCAAAATCATGCCGAAGAGCACGAAGATCATCCAGCGCATTGGGAATTTGCGCTGCGTAAAGAGCACACAGTAGCCGATGAGCGCAAAGAGTGCCGTGGTCAGCAGCCGCGAATCGAAGATCTCGTTGAAAATGCCCGTCACCCGGTCGTAGAGCCGAAGCAGCCCCGTGCCGTCAATGCCTTTTCTGCGCATGTGTTTGCCTCCAATTATCTTGTATCGCCGCGAAGCGGAGAAGGGAGTCTGAGGGGACCGAAGCCTGCCGCCGCCTGTGGCGGAAACAGGCGGGCGGAGCGTTGTGAATCGAAGGAAGCGCCTATGGCGCGACCATGCGAGTTCCCCGGATCGGCAGCCCAACGTTCCCCATATTGATCAAAGATCTCCGTTTCAGAGCAGGATGCGAAGCATCCTACGATTGAAACGGGCTTTGTCTGCCAAGCATCTCCCGGTAAACCTGCTCAGTTCTCTCCGCGTTCCTCTCCCATGTCAGCGCCCGGGCGTCCTGCCGTCCGCGCTCGCGCAGCGCGGCATAGGCCTCTCTGTCCTCAAAGACGGCGCGCATGACGCGGCGCGTCTCCTCGATATCCCCGGCGGGGACGAGAAAGCCGTTCTGTCCGTCCGTGATCGTGTCCTCGATGCCCTCGCCCCGGGCGCCCACGGCGATGCAGCCCGCCGCCATCGCCTCGATGTAGACGATGCCGTAGCCCTCTCCCCAGCTCGGGAGCACAAAGAGGTCGCTTTGCGCCATCCGCGAAAGCACCTCCCCGTGCGGCAAGCCGCCCGTCAGCGTGACGCGGCCCTCAAGCCCCAGCTCGCCGATTCTCGCGCGCAGCTGCGCCTCCATTTCGCCGATGCCGACGATCGTGAGCGTCGCGTCCGGGAATTCGCCCGCCAGGCCCGCAAAGGCCTCCAGCGTCCTGTCCATGCATTTGCGCGCCTTGAGCGTCCCCACGGAGATCACCGCGCGCGGCCGGTTGCGCGTCTTTTCCGGAATCAGCGAGAGGTCGACGCCGTTTGGCACGACCCGCGTCAGCTTTCCCTCGCCGCGGTAGGGCGCGACCCGCGAGAGCAGCAGGCCTGACACCGCCATCAGCGCGTCCGCCTCCCGCGCGATGCGCGCGTTGCGCCTCCAGGGCGTCTCCCCGGGCTTGAAATAAGCAAAGATGTCCGTGCCATGTACCGTCAGCGCCATCGGAATGCCCAGCGCCCGCGCGACGAGCAGCCCCGCGTGCCCGTCCCGCGGCAGCATGTGCGCGTGGACGAGGTCAAAGGGCTTCTCCCTGTGCAGCCGTCTGGCGACGGGCAGCGCCGCGCGCGCCAGCAGACGACCGCCCAAAAGACGCTCCCCCGCGTTGCCCAGCGTCAGGCAGCGCGGATAGTATACCGGTATGCCGTCGATCACGGCCTCCCCGGGCGTCGCGGCGGCGACGGCCGCCTGCGCCGGGCGAAGCCGCGCCATCATCGGCATGACCCCCACGCAGGCGATCACGACGACCTCGTGTCCCCGCGCGCGCAGCGCCTTCGCCTGCTCATGCACATAAAAGCAGTAAGGGGAATTGTCCGCCTGCCGGTGGATCATCATCAATATGCGAAGCCCCGCCACGGGAAAGCCCCCTTTCTGTCGGTTTCTCAAATCCCCTGATACAGCGCCTTCCATTGCGCCGCCACGCGCGGCCATGCGTATTGCGCCGCCAGCGCGACGCAGCGCGCCGAGCGCGCCTCGTAGTCCTGCGCGGCGTCGATCAATCGCGCGGCCTGCTCGCCCACGTCGCCGCAGGCGACGGAAAAGCCGGCCTCGCCCTCTTCAAACTGCCCGTCAAAGCCCTGTCCGCGCGTATAGAGCACCGGCACGCCCTGGCTCATCGCCTCCAGATACACCATGCCAAACGTCTCCGCGCTGGAGGGAACGAGCAGCAGATCGCAGTCCGCATAGAAGCGCTTCATCGCCTCGCGCCCCTCGATGCGCCCGCAGAGGCAATCGCCCTCGCGCAGCTGCGCCTTGAGCGCCTCCTCGAGCGGGCCGCTGCCGCAGCCCCTGAAGACATGCGGCCTGCCGCTCCTGTCCGCCGCCTCGTGTACGGCGGCAATCGCGTCGAGCGGCCGCTTTCTGCGGTTGTAAAGACCCGCAAAGCCGACGCGCACCGTCTCACCAAGCGGCCCGCGCGCGCTGCCCGTCAGCCAGGCGGGGTCGATGCCGTTGGGAATGACCGCCGTCTTCCCTTCGATCGCCGCCCTGTCCCTGCCGCCAAGCCAGCCGGCGAGCACCTTCTCCCGCCCCGCCCCGCTCAGAAAGACGACGTGTCTCGCCCCGCGCAGGATGGCGCGCGCCAGCGGGCGCAGATGCGGCTCGTATCTGTAGATGACCTCGATGTCGCTGTATCGCAGCGTCACGATGTAGGGGATGCCCGTTCGCGCGCTCAGCCGCCTGGCGATGGAGCCGTCCGTAAAGAGCGTGTGTGCGTGGATGAGCGTCACGCCGCTCAGGTCGATGCTCCTCTCGATTTCGGGAACGCTTCGCTGCGCCTTGCGGAAAAACAGCAGCGCGTCGCTTTGATGAACCGTCAGCGCGGCGTGCGTCTCAACGCCCGCGGGCTGGTTTTTGCCAAGGTTCGCGGCGCTCTTTTCCGGCACGAAGACCGTCTGCTCTATGCCCTCACGCTTGAGCGCCTCAAAGAGCTGCGGGAAGACCGTCGAGCCCGCCAGGTTGCAGCAGATGTGCAGGATCTTCATGTCCTCTGCTCCTTCTTGATCCCTCCCGTCGTGTCGCGCGAGCGATCCTCGCGCAGGAAGGCGGGCAGCGCCGTGATGCCGCGCAGCGAGCCGAAGCCGTAGGCAAAGTGGAATGCCGGATAGAGGATGACCTCCACCGGGAAAAACCGCCAGCCCCTTTCCCTGGCGATGGTATAGGCATAGAAGAAGTCGAGCAGCAGATACGCGCCCCATTCGAGCGCCAGCAGCCCGCCAAAGAGCATGCTGCGCGTGAGCAGCGTCAGCAGCACGAGCAGAATCGTCGAAAGCACGAACGCCAGCGGCACAAAATGCCGCACGCCCATCGAGCCGGGCACCAGCGTCATCGTGATCACGTTCCACTTGCCGTTCATGTAGCCCATCTTCATGATGCCGCGCATCGTATCCCGGCAGTAATAGAGCACGCGGATGTTGTGGTTGAGGTAGATCTTCCCGCCGCTTTTGCGGATGCGGAAGTTGAGCTCGTTGTCCTGGTTGCGCGTCATGCGCTCGTCAAAGCCGCCGATGCGGTCAAACAGCGCGCGCCTGAAGCAGCCGAAGGGCACGGTGTCGACGTAGCCGTCTTCCGTGGTCAGGCGGTAGGTCGCGTTGCCCACGCCCAGCGGCGTGCGCAGCATCTCGGCGATGGCCTCGCCCATGAAGCCGCGCCCGCGCGTCTCAAATACGCCGCCGGCGTTGTCGCAGTCCCGCGAAAGCAGCGTCTCCACCGACAATCGGACGTAGTCCTCCGGGTATTCCGCGTGCGCGTCCAGCCGGACGATGACCTCGCCCCGGCTCTCGCGGATGCCGATGTTCATCGCATAGGGCACCGTTCGGTTCGGGTTGTCGAGCACGACGATCTGCGGGTGCGCCTTCTGCATCTCGTGCAGCAGCGCCACCGTGCGATCCTCCGAGCGGCCGTCCACAAACAGAACCTCCATCTGCTCCGCCGGGTAGTCCTGCGCGAAGATGGACGCCACACACGCCTCAATGTATTTTTCCTCGTTGCGCACGGGCAGAATGACCGAAATGAAAGGCAGCTGCATGCTCTGTTCCCCACTTTATCGGAATAATCGGAAAGAATCAGTTTATTATACCACAACCCCCGTATAAAGAAAAGCGCCAAACGGCGGCCGGGGGCGGCCGCAAAAAAGAAGCCGCCCCCAGCGGGACGGCTCCTGACCCTCAGTACCACATCCAGTTTTTAAACCAGCTCATCGCGTCGCACCACGCGCGCGGCACCTCCAGCCCGGAGGCCAGCGGATAAAAGCCGACAAACAGCACGGCGGCAAGGATCACCAGCAGCACGGCCAGCACATGCGCCATGCGCGGACGGCGCCGCTCCAGATAGCGAAGCGCCTGCGCCGTCGCCGCGATGATCCAGGGCACGCTGGCGAAGTAGTGATAGATAAACGTGAGCCGCGAGACGAGCATCCACGGCACATAGCCCGAGAGGAACGCCACTGCGATGACCGGCATCGCGCGGTCGTATTCGTCCTCCCGCCCGGGAATCGCCCGCAGCGCCGGCAGCGCGTTGCGCCAGACGCTGTAAAAAAGCACGAAGAGGATGGCCGCCAGCCCCGTCCACCAGACGGCCGGGTTGCCAAACGCCATGATCGAGGAGGCCATGCCCGCGCCCTTGAAGTCCGCGCTGTAATACCACATCGGCTTCACAATCAGCGGCCATTCGTACCAGGGCGAGGCGAAGTAATGCTCCGCGACGAGGTTCTTGTGGTATTCAAACATCGTCACCTGCGCGCTCCATATCCGCTCAAACGTCCGCAGGTTCCACTTGATCTCGCCGTAATAGCGCAGATACGGGATGTAGCTGAGCACGTAGATGACCACCGGCACGGCCACAAAGAACACGCAGCAGGCCGCGATCGTCAGCGCGCCGTTTCGCGCGAAGAGATTCGCCGCGCGCGCGAACGCCGGATGCTCGTCCCTGTGCGCCCCGGCATAGACGCTCTGACGCCAGAGCGAATAAAACCGCGCAAAGAAGAGAATCGCCAGCCCCACCGCGCCGTAGCAGCCGATCCATTTGCTCGCGATCGCCAGCCCCATGCAGGCGCCCGAGAGCGCCAGCGGCACGAGCGTATCCCGCAGCCGCTGATGGTAAAAGCTCATCTGCATCCAGCGCGCCATCAGCATGAACATCAGCATCATGAACAGCACCGGGAAGGAGTCGATCGTCGCGATGCGCGTCTGCGTGAAGTGCATGCAGTCAAGCGCGAGCAGCAGGGCGCATAGCGCCGCCCAGCGCGTCCTGTGAAACAGCTGCATCGCCAGCAGATAGATCGCCGGAATCATCAGCACGCCGCACAGCGCGCCCGCAAACCGCCACGCGAACGGCGTCATGCCCATCAGGCGGATGCACCAGCTCATGAACACCTTGCCAAGCGGCGGGTGCGTCGTCTCGTAGGTCGCCAGGCCGTGCGCGTGCTCGTAGCCCGTGCGCGCGTGGTAGATCTCGTCAAAGTACATGCTGTTGTAGTAGGAGGGAACCTCCGGCACGGTGTCCCGCTCGTCGATGAGCTTTTCCGCGTCGTCGCCGCGCCCCTCGAGCGCGCCCTGCGCGCTCGTAAGCGTCATGGGCAGGGCGTTCCCCTCCCCGTCAACCGCGGCGATCTCCCAGAGCGCGGAGCCCGCGCCCTTGAACGTCACGCGCAGATAGCGCCCCGTGAAGGAGAGCATGCCGCCGCTCGCCCCCGTGACGACGCCGCTCTCGTCGGTCTGCGGCGTGCGCAGCGCGAGCCATTTGAAGCACTCGCCCCGGTCAAAGAAGGCGTCCGTCTCCGGCCCGTAGGTCACGCCATCCTGCGATACCGCGAAGGAGAACTGCGTGTCCGAGATGCCGCCGTAATAGTAGATGTGGAAGTCCTCCCGCGTCTGCCCGAGGTCGAAGACGGCGCTCTCTCCCGCCGCCGTGGAGACATAGCCGGTCTGCGGCGCACTCGTCGCGCCCAGATGCCAGAAGCCGACCGCCGCATACGCCGCCGTGATGGCGAGCAGAATCGCCGCGTCCCTGCGCGTCAGGTGCAGCCGGTAATCCCGTTGACGCAGCAGCTCCTCGCGCATCCGCCGGTCTGCCGCGAAGCTGGGTTCGCCATCCGCCTGCGCCGCCGTCTCCCGCGCGCGCGGCGCGGGCAGCGGCACGGGGGCATGCCCCAGCGAGAGCGAGGCGGCCGTAAAGGCCGTCAGCCCCGCCGCAAGGAGCTGCACAGCGCCCAGCAGCATGCCCAGCCATTCGTTGGGCGCGATCAGGTATTTGAGCGCGAGCACGACGCCGATGTTGACCGCCGAGGCCGCGCTCGAGAGCGCGGCGGAGAGCAGCAGCCGCGCGTCCCCCGTCTCGACATGGGCAAGCAGCAGCAACGCCAGCGCGGGCAGAATGTATCGCTCGTGCATCTTCGTGCCCAGCGCGAAGACGAGCTGCAAGGTCAGCGCGCTGGCGAGCATCAGCCGGCTGCGTCCCTGGCCGCGCAGGTAGACCGCGATGCCGGCCGCAAAGGCGAGCATCATCAGCGCGATGCCCAGTTGCCCGTAGGTGATGGGGCCGAGCACGGTCTCCGCGTTCTCCGCCCAGTTGCCGCCCAGCAGGTACATGAGGTTGCCGGTCGAGAGCGTCGCGTAGTCGTAGCTGCTCAGCGTCTCAACGTATTTGTCAACAAGCCACAGCGGCGAGGCCTGATTGGCGGAGAACGGCAGCGCGATGGCCAGCGTCACGCCCGCGCCCGCCAGCAGGCCCAGCAACGCGCTGCGGCGCGTCCTGCTTTTCTCCTGCGCCTCCATGCCCCGGCCGATGACGTCGCGCGCAAGCGCCGCGATGCCCAGCGGCACGAGCAGGCCCGCCTGCGGCTTGGTCAGCACGGCCAGCGCAAACAGCGCGATGGCCGCCGTCCATCTGCCCTCCTTCGCCGCAAGCAGCATCAGCACCAGCAGCAGCGCGAGCACGGCGTCGATCTGCCCCCAGCAGGCGCCGGTCAGCACGAACGCCGGGTTCAGCGCGATCAGCGCGGCGACGCCCAGCGCGGCGCGCCCGCCGAGCTTCCCTTTGGACGCCGCGAACACCAAAAGCGCAAGCGCAATGTCGCAGGCGATGGGCGCCGTCTTGAGCAGGAACTGCCCCTCCATGCTGCCAAGCGAAATACCCAGCAGCCGGGCAAGCAGCCCCTGCGCGCCCAGCACGAGCAGATAGGCCGGCGGGTAGTCGCAGAAATAGCCCTCTTCATAGAAGCTCGCCGGGCCGGAGGCGGCCATCTTCCCCGCCCACGCGCCGTAGCAGCCCATGTCGACGTCATACCCCGGCACGACCGCTGCCAGCACGAGCCGCAGCACGGCCGCCGCGGCGATCAGCGCGGCCAACGCCGGATAGACCCGGCGCATCCTTCGACCATCCGCGATCACCCAGCGCGCGATGAGCAGCGCCGCAAGCAGGTAGAGCGCCGCGATACCCGCCTGCGCGGGGATCGGCGAGGCGGAGCCGCTCTGCGCCTTCTGCTCCTTTTGCGGCGCGGGCGTCGCGATGTCCAGCACGGTTTCTCCAACGGGAACGGTCTCCACCTGCTCCAGGCAGGCGTCCGCAAACCAGGCGCGGCCCGTGTTCTCCGCGCCGTAGCCGCCCAGGCGCAGGCAGACGGTCGCCTCGCGCTGATCCTTGCCCGTCTGCGCGTAGAGCGTGACCGTCGTCCATGCCCCGTCCGTGTCGTAGACGCTCTCGCTCGTGCCGTAGATGTTCAGGAATGAGACGTTCGCGCCGGTCTTCGCCGGGTCGATGCCCTCCGCGCGCACGCGCGCGGTCAGCCTGTAGGTCGCGTTGGGGCGCACGGCGACGGTCTGCTCAAAGCGCGCGTCGTTTGCCGCCGCGTTCTCGATGAGCACGGCGCGCGTCCCGTCCTCAAGCGTCACGGCCTCCAGATACGACGCGCCGGCGCTCGTCACCCACATGCCCTTTTCCCAGCCGTCGGGCATATCCCCGGTCACGGCGGAAAAGTCGCCGTTTGTGAGCAGGTTGCCCTGCGCGACCGGCTCATCCTCTCGCCCGCCCATCGCCAAAAATGCCAGCACGGCCAGCACAGCCGCCAGCAGCAGCAGCAGCGCGGGGATCGCGCGCCCTTGCTTCCCGTTTTTCATGAATCAGCCTCCGAATCTTCGCCCGTGTCACACCATCGGGCCCTGATAAGGGAAAGCGTTCACGATATGCGTGACGCGCGTTCCCTGAATCTCGATCACGTCAAACCGGGCTTGCCTGCCCATCAGGCCGTGCTTCATCATATAGTGGATCGCGCCGCGGCAGATGCGCCGCTGCTTCTCCCGCGTGACCGACTCGCGCCCCGACGCGCCGCTTTTCGTGCGCGTCTTGACCTCGACGAAGACGATCACCGCGCCATCCTGCGCGATGAGGTCGATCTCCGCGCCGGGCGCGACGTAGTTGTGCGCGAGGATGTCGTATCCCTTGTCCCGCAGCAGCTGCTCGGCGCGCACCTCGCCCAGCGCGCCGCTTCTGCGGGAAGCGCCCGCGTCCCTGTCCATGCCCGCCCCCGTCAAACGGCCACGAAATGGCCGATGAACGTGCGCCGGTGCGCCGGGCAGGGGCCATATTGTTTGAGCGCCGCGATGTGCTCCGCCGTGCCGTAGCCCTTGTTCTTCGCGAGGCCATACTGCGGATACTGCTCGTCCAGCTCGCGCATGAGCCGGTCCCTCGTCACCTTCGCCAGAATCGACGCCGCCGCGATGGAGTAGCACAGCGCGTCGCCATGGATGATGCCGCGCACCTCGCCCGCCACGTCGAGCCGGCTGACCGCGTCCACGAGGAAGAGGGCGCAGGGCGCGTCCTTCGCGGCCTCGGCCATCGCCCGCCTGGTCGCCTCCAGAATGTTGACGCGGTCGATCTCCTCCGGCGAGGCCAGCGCCACGCGCGCGTAAACCGCCGTCTCGAGGATCTTGTCGTAGAGCGCCTCGCGCCGCTTCTCGGTCAGCTTCTTGCTGTCGTCCACGTAGAGCAGCAGCGGCTCCGGCGGCATGACGACGCAGGCCGCCGCGACGGGCCCGCAGAGCGGCCCGCGCCCGGCCTCATCGATGCCCGCGAAGACCGTGCCCTGCGCCCAGAGCGCCCGGTCGGTCTGCGTGATCTCCTCAAGCCGCGCGTTCCAGTCCTTTCTCATGCCTGCACCTCCGGCGCGCGCTGAAGCGTCACGCGGCCCAGCTTGCCCGCGCGGAATTCGTCGAGCACGACCGCCGCGCCGCGGTCCGTATCGCAGACGCCGCCCGGCAGCAGCCAGCCGCGCCCGCGGCAGACGGCCTCCAGCAGCGCCAGCCCCTCCGCGTCCGGCTCCTTGAGGCGAAAGCGCCCCACCGCATCCTCCCGCTTGTTTTCCATCAGCCAGGTGAGCAGGCGGATGGCGAGCATCTGCTGATCCATGATCTGGTCGTTGATCGTGCCGACAAACGCGAGCGCGCGCGCGTCGGCCTGATTTTCGAGCTTCGGCCAGAGCAGGCCCGGCGTGTCCAGCAGCTCCAGATACGGCGTGACGCGCACCCACTGGTTGCTGCGGGTGACGCCCGGCCGGTCGCCGGTTTTGGCGGTGGCCGCGCCGTTCAGGCGGTTGGTGAAGGTCGATTTGCCGACATTGGGCACGCCGACGATCATCACGCGCACGGTCTTTTTGACGCCGCGCGCCGCCATGCGCTCGACCAGATCGGCAGATAGCCGCTCCACGCGCGCAAGCACGTCCTTCGCGCGCCCGCGCACGCTGTCAAAGCTCATCGCCTCCAGCCCCTGCGCGCGATAGTATTTGAGCCAGGCGCGCGTCTGCGCCTCCTCGGCCAGGTCCGCCTTGCCCAGCACGAGCAGGCGTCGCTTGCCCTTGACCAGCTCCGCGAGGTCGGGGTTGCGGCTGGCGCGCGGAATGCGCGCGTCGCACAGCTCGATCACCACATCGACGCGGGAGAGCTGCTCGGCAAGCAGGCGCTTTGCCCGCGCCATGTGGCCGGGATACCAGTTGATCGTTTTCTCTTCAGCGCGCAGCATCGTCTCGTCGTTCATCAGGAACCTCCATAACGGGGCATTTGGGTTTTACAGGATAAAGAAAAAAGAACCGCCGGAAACCTCCGGCGGTTATTCGCACAATTACCTCTCGCGAATCTTGGCGGCCTTGCCGGACAGATTACGCAGATAGTACAGCTTCGCACGGCGAACCTTGCCGCGGCGGAGCA
>JALFVL010000017.1 GCA_022787165.1 Clostridiales bacterium | reverse complement strand
TTGGGGGAGCGGCCGGTGTAGATGCCGGTCATGACGTTGACGGTGTCCAGCTCGGTCACCTGACCCTTGTCAAAGCCCTCCAGCTCCGGCTTGGTCTCTTCCTCAAACAGCATTTCGTAAGAAGGATTGTGTACGATCTCGGTGGTACCGGTGATGCCGTACTTGCTCAGATTGATCTCTGCCATGTGCAACAACCTCTTTCTTGTCTGATTCGAATGCGTCATATGGTCGCAGGCCGCTTATGGCCTGCATAAGTAAGAACCTATTGTCCTTATGGTACACATGATACACTAGAGCCGCAATAAAATCAATATCTCTAAGGTAAAATTCGGAAACTTTTCACAATTGTCCCGGCTTGCCTTCATGCTCTTTCCCATCCGGGCGCGCGCTCACGCCTCGCCGCGCAGGCTTGCGACCTCCACGGCCGCGCCGCCGCTTCGGCGGGAGCGCTCCGCCGCAAAGGCGATATAGTGGCTCTCTGCCGAAGCGGAGAGCGTCGTCATGCGGCCGGACGGCTCGCTGCCCTCGTGCAAAAGGGTCAGATATTCGTCGACCATTCGCGTGTCGCCGCCGCCATGTCCGGCCAGATCGCGCCCCAGCAGGCTGACGTCGATCACCCGCTTCTCCCCGCCGAAGGGCTGAATCTCGATGAGGTTTTTGTCCATCTCCGCCTCGATGGCGCCCATGGTGCCCAGCACGCGGATCGTGCGCCCGCCGTGCGCGGTGAACGCCGTCATCATCAGCTGGCAATGCGCGCCGTTTTCAAACTCCATGTTGACGATCTGGTTATCGACCACGTCGTTGTCGCAGGCGTAAACGCAGCGGCCATAGGGGCCCTTTTCAATCGCCTCGCGGATCGTCTCCTGCGTCGGATGCAGCGCAAGGATGTTGCAGGGCCAATCGGTATGTCCGTTAAGCACGCCGGTCTCCCTGTTCGTCAGATAAATTTTCTCCGCGTCATAGGGGCAGTTTTCCTTCGCTTTGCAGCCGGCCGTGCAGCGCTTCGCCGCGCCCTCCGGCG
Organism: Clostridiales bacterium; assembly: GCA_022787165.1. Lineage (GTDB taxonomy): Bacteria > Bacillota > Clostridia > Christensenellales > Aristaeellaceae > Ventricola. Next base: position 37,232 of record JALFVL010000017.1, on the reverse strand, counting down.
CGCACTCGGGCCTGAAATGGCGCAGGCTGCCGAACGAGGAGACGCGCGCGCACCTTCCGCCGCCGCAGAGCCAGACAAGGTAGTCGATGTCGTGGCAGCACTTGGCCAGCAGCATGAACGTGCTCTCTCCCTCGTTGCGCCAGTTGCCGCGCACAAAGCTGTGCGCCTGATGCCAGTAGCCGACATTCTCCAGCGCCTGAATGCAGACGACGTCGCCCACGTCTCCGCGCTCAATGGCCGCCTTGATCTCCTCAAAGAACGGCGCATAGCGCAGCACATGGCAAACGACCACGCGGCGGTTCGCCGCCTTCGCCGCCTCCTCAATGCGCCGCACGTCCTCAAGGCTCGTCGCGATTGGCTTTTCCAGCAGCAGATGATAGCCCCTTTGCAGCGCCGCCACTGCGTGAATCACATGCTGCTGATCCTGGGTGCAGATGAAGGCGACGTCCGCAAGGCGCTCGCGGGCAAACATCGCCTCGCCGGTCTCAAAGCAGTTTTCAGGCGCGATGCCGTAGCGCTCGCGACACTCCTCCCGCTTGGCCGTATCCGGCTCCGCGATGGCGACGATGCGCATCCTGTCCGGCTCATATTCGGCAATCGGCGCATAAGCGTCCTTGCCGCGCCCGCCCATGCCGCAGATGGCGACGCGAATCGGGTAATCATACGTTTCCATGTCACTCTCTCCTTCTGTGTTCCGCACGGGGCCTCCGCCCCGTTTCCCCTTCCATTATCCGCGTTTCGCCTGCGTTGTCAAGCCGTTTCGCCCATCTTCCGACGCATTCCTGCGCTTTGCGGCCGAATCTAGTATTGAAAACCAGATCCCGCCGTTTTTGGGTTGACTTTGCCATGCGGAGCCATTATAATGTAAGAAATAAGAATGAATCCGGGCCGTCCGCCCGGCCAATTGGGAGGTCTTTTCATGAATATCCTCGTGGACAGCTGCTGCGATCTGTCTCCTGAGCTTCTCAAAAAAACCGGCGCCTCCGTCGCGCCGCTGACGATCACCATAGACGGCGTCCACTATGTCGACGACGGCACGGTCGATATTCCCGCCTACCTCAAGGCGATGGCCTCCTCCGAAGCCCCCGCGCGCTCCGCCTGCCCCTCCCCCAATCTCTACTCGGAGGACATGCGCCGCAGCGCAGGCGACTGCTTCGTCGTGACGCTCTCCAGCAAGCTCTCCGGCTCGCACAACGCCGCTTCGCTGGGCCGCGAGCTTGCCCTGGAGGCCGAGCCCGAAAAAAGGATTCACATCTTTGACAGCGAGAGCGCCAGCGCGGGCGAGACCTATCTGGCGCTGATGCTGCGCGACCTCATCGACGCGGGCCATTCCTTTGAGGAGATTGTCTCCGCTGTCGAGGCAAAGATCCGCTCGCTGCATACGCTGTTCGTGCTCGATTCGCTGGATAACCTCGTCAAGAACGGGCGCGTGAGCAAGGCCGTCGCGTTGATTGCTGGCGTGCTCTCCATCCGCCTGGTGATGAGCGATGACGGCCACGGCGCGATCAAGCAGGTCGGCAAGGCGCGCGGGATCAAGGCCGCGCTCGCGCAGATGGTCGACACCTGCCGCAAGCACACTGAGGGCCTTTCCGCCGGCTCGCAGCGCCTCGTCCTCTCCTACTGCAACTGTCTGGAGCGCGCGCAGCAGGTACAGCAGATGATCCGTGAGAAATGCCCGGCAATCGGCGAAATCGTGATGACGCCGACCTCCGCGCTCTCCTCCATGTATGCCTATGACGGCGGCATTGTCATTGCGTACTGATTTCTGCCGTTTCCGTCCGTCAGGCGCATCCCTTCAAGTCTTCGCAAAGGCATAGTTCAGGCGTTGGAGTCATGCTCCAACGCCTTGATTGTTTCGCCTTGTTAAAGAGGGCGCTCCCTCTGTCCGCGCCCTTCGGGATGATGGCGTCACGGACGCAGCCTCCCCTGCAGAAAAGCCGCCTTTTGCTTAGCGCTTGATATCGTAGTTCATGTTCATCAGGTTTTTGATGCTGCTGACATCGTCGGTGATGTTCGCGTCGCCGTGGATCGTGTGCTTGATGACGCTGGAGGCGACCGCGAAGTTGATCATGTCCATCGGGCGGTAGTCGTGAAGCATCGCGTAGATCAATCCGCTGGCGAAGGCATCGCCGCCGCCGACGCGGTCGAGGATCGTGAAGGTATACAGCCGGCTCTCGAACGTGTGTCCCTCATACCACATAAACGCCTTGAGGCTGTTTTCACTGCCGGAATGCGCATAGCGCACATGACGCGCGATGCATTTGAGGTTCGGATAGCGCTCGACAAACTGCCGGAAAACCTCGTCCTGCTGCTCATAGGAGGGCTGCATCGGCACGCCGTCCTTCCAGTCGCCCTTGCTGTGGTCGCTTTCGTCCTTCCACAGGTGATACGGCTCGATACCCAGCAGGATGTCGACATAGGGCAGGCACTGCGTGCAGAAGTCGCGCGCCTGCTCCCAGGTCCAGAGCTTGCTGCGGAAGTTGCCGTCGAAGCTGACGGTCAGGCCCTTCTCCTTGGCGACGCGCAGCATGTTCATGATCAGCTCCCGGCAGTTCTCGCCCAGCGCCGGGGTGATGCCGCTCAGATGCAGCCAGTCAAAGCCCTCCAGCAGGGAGTCAAGGTCGTAGCCGCTGAAGTCATACTCGGTTAGCGCGCTGTGCTTGCGGTCGTAGATGACCTTGCTGGGACGGATGCCGTAACCGGTCTCCAGATAGTATGTGCCCAGACGATGAGAAGGCGTCTCCTCAGGCGTGGAGAGGATCATCGGCGTGCAGTGGACGTCGTTGGAGCGCAGCATGCGCACGGCGCTCTTTCCCAAGCTGTTGTTGGGCACAACGGAGAAAAACGTGCTGTCTACACCCAGATTCGCAAGCGCCAAAGCGATGTTCGCCTCGCTGCCGCCATAGCTGGCCTCAAAGCTCGAGGCCATGCGGATCTTCTCATAGTTCGGCGGGGTCAGCCGCAGCATGATCTCGCCCATGGTGATGAACTTCTTGTCGCTCTTGTTGTCCTTGAGCAGCGGATTGGAATGAATCATCGTCAGTCCCCCTATTTTTGCATCTTGTCGGTGCAGCAGCAGTCTAATCTGTTTGGCTACAGTATACCATGAGCGCGCCCGATCTTCAATCGCAGAAATCACGAGCCGCTTGCATTTTCCCCGATTCGTGCTACAATAAGCAGAGCATTCGCGAAAGGAGCCTTCCTCATGGCCGACGTCAAGACCAACGTCATGCGCATTCTCGACAAGGCGGGCGTGCCCTACCGTGTCCACACCTATTCCCCCGACACCGGCATCGACGGTGTTTCTGTCGCCAGGGCGCTTGGTCAGGATCCCCAGGCCGTCTTCAAAACCCTGGTCACACAGGGAAAAAGCCGCGCGCTCTATGTCTTCGTCATCCCTGTCGCTCAGACGCTGAACCTGCGCATGGCCGCATCGGCCTGCGGCGAAAAGGCGGTCGAAATGATTCCCCAAAAGGCGCTCTTGCCCAGCACGGGCTACATCCATGGCGGATGCAGCCCCATCGGCATGAAGAAGGCTCTGCCGACCTTTATCGACGAGACTGCCCAGCTCTTTGACGCCATCTGCGTCAGCGCCGGGAAAATCGGCGCACAGGTCGAGCTTTCGCCGGACGCGCTCGCCTCGCTCACAGGGGCAAAATACGTCCCATTGACCGACTGAAAATGGTTGATTTCCGGCTTTCTGTATGTTAAGATGTATTGTCTGCAAGGGAGCAGACGGACACGGTGTCCGTCTCTCCCTTCTTTTATTCCCCAGGAAGTTTGGAGGCATCTCATGAATACAGCAGAGCTCCTCGTCAAGTGCTTGGAAAACGAGGGCGTTTCCGTCGTCTTCGGCATCCCCGGCGAGGAAAACCTCGCGATGATGAACGCATTGTCGCGTTCCTCCATCCGCTTCATCACTGTGCGCCATGAGCAGGGCGCGGCGTTCATGGCTGACGTCTATGGCCGCCTGACCGGCCATGCGGGCGTCTGCCTGGCGACGCTCGGCCCCGGCGCGACCAACCTGATCACGGGCGTCGCCGACGCCAATTCCGACGGCGCGCCGCTGGTGTGCATCACGGGCCAGGTCTCAACCGACAAGATCCACCTGACCGCCCATCAGTACCTCGATCTGACGAAGATGTTCGAGCCCGTTACCAAGCGGACCAAGCTCGTCATGCGCCCGGATTCTGCCGCCGAAATCGCCCGTCTGGCCTTTAAATACGCCGAGGGCGAGGGAAAGCCCGGCGCGACGCATATCGATCTGCCCGTGGACGTCTCTTTGCAGAGCGTGCCGGAGGGCGAGGCGCCGATTCATCGCAGCGCGCCCAACCCGGAAACCGCGTCGCTGGAGCACATCGAAATCGCTGCCGGGATGATCTTCCGCGCGCAGAACCCGGTGATCCTCGTGGGCTACGACGCCGTGCGGGAAAACGCCAGCGCCGCGCTGACCGAGATGGCCGAAACGCTGCACATCCCCGTCGTCAACACGATGATGGCCAAGGGCATGATCCCCTATACGAGCCGTTATTCGCTCTGGACGGTCGGCATCCCCCAGCGCGACTATGCCAACAAGCTGCTTGAGAGCGCCGACCTGCTGATCTGCGTGGGCTATGACATCGTCGAATACGCGCCCCAGCGCATCAACCCGACGCGCAGGACGCCGATTCTGCACATCAACACGACGCCGGCGCACATCAACAAATACTACCAGACCGCCTGCGAGGTCGTCGGCGACATCAGCGACTCGCTGCACCGCATCACGCTGCGCACCCATCGCACGCAGGAGCCGGAGGCCGCGCTCGCCATCCGGGAGAAGCTTGTCGCCGAGCACGAGAGCTACACCGCCGACAGCGCCTTTCCGATGAAGCCCCAGCGCATCCTGATCGACGTGCGCAAGGCCATGCGTCCGGGCGATATTCTCCTTTCCGACGTCGGCGCGCACAAGATGTGGATCGCCCGCCATTACAACTGCTACAGGCCCAGAACCTGCCTCGTCTCCAACGGCTTTGCGACGATGGGCTTCTCTCTGCCGGGCGCCCTGGCCGCCAAGCTCGTTCATCCCGACAAGCGCGTGCTCGTCGTCACGGGCGACGGCGGCTTCCTGATGAACAGCCAGGAGTTGGAAACCGCCGTGCGCGAGCATCTGCCCTTCGTCGTGCTCGTGTTCGTGGACAACGGCTACGGCCTCATCAAATGGAAGGGCATGGACAACTTCGGCGAGACGCACGCCTGCGACTTCACCAACCCGGACTTCGTCCGTTATGCCGAGGCGATGCATTGCAAGGGCTACCGCATCTGCGCCGCAGAGGAACTGCTGCCCACGCTCGAGGAGGCCTTCGCGCAAGATGTGCCCGCCATCATTGAATGCCCTGTCGATTACAGTGAGAACCTGCGCCTCTCCAAACGCCTGCGGGAGCTCGTATAAGCCCCTGATCCAAATACAGAGCGGACATGCCTCGGGCATGTCCGCTCTGTTTATGCTTTTGGGGAATTTACTTCGCCAGTGCGAACGCCGCGGCGCCGGAGCCCGCGATGCGGCCCCAGGTGAAGGCGTTGGAGATGGTGAAGCCCATGTACGCGCTGTTGGCGCTGGCCTCGCCGGCGGTATAGAGGCCCGGGATGGCCGTGCCGTCCGCGCGGATGACCTCTGCCGCCTCGTTGCGGGCAATGCCGCCATAGGTGATGATCTCGCAGGGCATGACGCGCACGGCGCAGTACGGCGCGGTCAGCGGCGCGAGCAGCAGACGGCCGAACTCCGGATCATGGCCGGTCTCGCAGTAGCTGTTGTAGTTGGTGAGCGTCTCGCTGAGCGCGGCGGGATCAAGGCCCATCTTCTGCGCGAGCTCCTCGAAGGTGTCGGCGGTCACAAACTCCATCTCGAGGCCGCGCTTGACGCCCTTCGCCTCCAGGGAAGCCTGATCGCTGATCGCCCAGACATAGCCCAGGCCGTCCTTGTGCATCTGATCGAACACCGGGGTGTTGAGCTTCTGGGTCATGTAGCCGATGTCCTTCTCGTCGGTGAAGCGCTTGCCGTTTGCGCCGACGAGCACGGTGTTGTCGCGGCTGATGAAGCTGGAGACATTCGCGGTCGCGGACGTGCCGTTGTGCTCCGACATGATCTCGTAGTCCTTGAGCACGCACATCATGTCACCGGTGTGGGTCAGCGCCGCGCCAACGTTGCTGGCCATGATCAGGCCGTCGCCGGTCGCGCCCGGGAAGCCGATGCCCATCGTGCCCGCCTTCTCAGGATCCAGGCGGACGGTCAGCTCCGGATTGTAGGAATAGCCGCCGGTGGCGACGACAACGCTGTCCGCCAGGATGCAGACGGTGTCCGCGCCCGCCGTCGCGATGACGCCCTTCACAGAGCCATCCTCATTCATGAGGATCTCGGTCGCGCGGGTCTCAAGCATCAGCTCGACGTCCGTCGCGTCCAGCGTGGCCTGCATGGCCACCGCCATCGCCGGACCGGCGCCCTCGACGACGTGCATCATCTGCAGCGGGCCATAGCCGACCAGCACGTCGCTGGAGAAGCCCATGCCCAGGCGGTTCGCCATCCAGTCGATCGTCTCGCCGGACTTTTCGACGGTGATCGTCGTCAGCGCCGGATCCAGACGGTAGGAGGCGTTGCTCATCAGATTCTGATACATCTCTTCAAACGTGTAGTGCACGTCGAGTGCCTTGGTGAACTGGCTCTCGTAGCCGCCGACAAGGCCCTGACTGGTCGCCGTGGTGCCGCCGATGGTGGCCAGCTTCTCCAGCAGGATGACCTTCGCGCCATCGTCCGCCGCCTCAACCGCCGCAGCGACGCCCGCGCCGCCCGCGCCGATGACGACGACATCCGCGTTCAGCTCAATCGTCCTGCCCTCGACAGCCTCGGTCTCAAGGGGCTTCTTGAGCGCCTCGATATCCGCGCCGGCCGCCTCAAGCGCCTGTTCCGCCGCCTCGAGAATCGCCCCGGAGGTCACGGTCGCGCCCGTCACGGTATCCACCGCCAGGCTCTGCTTCTCCACGATCGACGCGGGAATGCGCTCAATCGCCGGGTCGCTGATGCCCGCCGTCTCCCCGTGGGAGACGACCTCCACCTGCTCAATCTCCGTCTCGCTGACGGTCACGGCGACCTTCAGCGCGCCGCCGATGCCCGTGCCCTCGCCCTCATAGACGCCCGGCGTCATGGCCAGCGCACCCGCAGACAGCAGCATCAGCATCGCCAGCAGCATGGCAAATACGCTCTTCTTCATGGTTGTTCTCCTTCCTTTTCTGTCGCTCTTCCTGTGCAGCTCCCCGGAAGTGACCGCGCACAAAATCTTCTCCCCCTGCCCCGCAAGAAGGGATTGATTTTTTGTACGCATTCAGGTAAACTGTTTTATATAGTTTTCCCGAAACTCGTCTCTTCCTTTGTCCCAATTATACAATCTCAAGCAGCTTGAGAATCAAGTGGCTTTTTCGATTTTGTGATGGAACTGTCAATTTCGCATGATACACAGGAGGCTCTCCATGAAGGTATCCATCAGCGCGCTCTCCATTGCCTATGGCCTGACGCCGGAAGCGCTCCGCTATTACGAGGAAAAGGGGCTCCTCACCCCGGACAGGACGTCCTCCAGCGGCTTTCGCCGGTTTTCCATTCAGGATGTGCAGCGTCTTGGCATCATCAAGAGCCTGCAAAAGCTCGGCTTTTCGCTCGACGAGGTGCGCAAAATCATGACGAGCTGCACCCTTGAGGAGCTGATCGCCATGATGGACGAGCAGCGCCGCAAGCTTAGGATGCAGATCGAGTTTACGCGCGCCATCTACAACCGCCTGAGCGCGGCGACCGACGTGCTGCGCGACAGCCCGCTCGTCTGCCTGAAGCCGCAACTGACCGCCGGCTGCGCTGCCTACCTGGTGGATTTTGACTCCGTCGCTGCGCTGTGGACCAGTGTGCCGGCAATGCCTCTGCTCCGGGATCTGATCGACGCCCTGCCGCTGACGAGCTATTGCACGGTTGTCCCGCTCGACCTGCTGCGCGGCAGGAGCGTGCCGCTGCGCACGGGCGTCTGTGCCCCGGTGGAATATCTGACTGCGATCCGAGCCGACTTTTCGCGCATGTCCCTCTTGGCCGGGCCGCGCGCTGTGCGCGTCGTCTTTGAGCTCTGCCCGCCCGAAATCAGTTCCATCCAGCCCGCCATCGATGCGGCGCTCGCGTTCATCCGCGAGCAGGGGCTCACGCCCGTCTGCGCCGGATATACGCGCCAGTACGCCTGGTTTCGGGATGAGCGCGACCGGCTGCGCCATTATTCCGAGCTGATCCTGCCGGTCAGCGAGTAAACGGCTTTTATGCATGCAAAAGGGGCTTCCAAACCGGAAGCCCCTTGAGCTTTATGCGCTTCTTTGTGCATTACAGGGTCAGATTGCCCGCGTCGCCTGCCTGAGCCATTCGCGCTCTGCGTCATTGTCCATCCGCTCAAGGAGCGCTTCCCGCACAAAGGCGTGATACTCGTTGAGCCATTCGCGCTGCCTGGCCGTCATCTGCTCCGGCAGCACGGCATCCAGGTCGATCGGGCAGCAGGTGATCGTCTCAAAGCCCATGAACTGGCCATATTCGTTGCTTTCCAGCTCGCGGCAGACCAGCTCGTTCTCCGTGCGAATGCCGTGGCTTCCCTCGATGTAAATGCCCGGCTCGTCGGTTGTAACCATGCCCTTTTCCAGCACAGTATCCTCGCTGCGCGTCGCGGACTTGTGCCAGCGGAAGCTGTTGGGCCCCTCGTGGACGCTGAGCAGGTAGCCGACGCCGTGGCCCGTGCCGCAGCGGTAGTCGATGCCCATATCCCAGACCGGCCCGCGCGCGAGGATGTCGAGCGCAATGCCGCTGCAGCCATGCAGGAACTTCGCGCTCGCGAGGTTGATCATGCTGCAAAGCACGGCGGTAAAATGCTTCTTCTGCTCCGGCGCGACCTCGCCCAGCGCGAACGTGCGGGTGATGTCCGTCGTGCCCTCGTAATACTGCCCGCCGGAGTCGATGAGCAGCAGGTCGCGCGGCTCGAGCACGGCATCCGTCTCGGGCGTGGCGCTGTAATGCATCATCGCCGCGTTGGCGCGATAGGCGCAGATCGTGTTGAAGCTCGGGGAGATGAAGCCCTCCTGCTCCTGACGAAGTGCAAGCAGATGGTCGCTAACGCTGATCTCGCTCATCGGGATGCGGCCCACGTTGGTCTTGAGCCAGTACATCAGCCGGGTGACGGCCGCGCCGTCGCGCAGATGCGCCAGGCGGAGGTTGGCAAGCTCCGTCTCGTTCTTGATCGCCTTCATCCGGAAGGCCGGGTTTTCATGCTGGACGATCTCCGCCTGCGAAAGCGCCGCGCGCAGGCCGGCGGTCAGCTTGCTCTCGTCCGCCATCACGCGCGTGCCCGCCGGGAGCTTGGCCAGCTCTGCGCCGATCTCGTCGTATGCGCAGACGCGCACGCCCGCCTGCGCAAGCGCATCGCGCAGCGCGCCGTCCGCCTTGGCGGGATCGACAAACCAGGTGGCGTCGTCCGCCGTGACGATGAGGTAGCTCATGACCACCGGCGTGTTGAGCACGTCGCCGCCGCGCACGTTGAGCGTCCATGCGATGTCGTCGAGCACGTTGCACACGTGCGCGTCCGCGCCCGCCTTGCGCATCTCCCGGCGAATCGCTTCGAGCTTCTCCTGCGCGCTGCGTCCCGCATAGCGCACGTCAAGCGCATAGGCCTTTTTCTGCGGCATCGGGGGCCGATCCGTCCAGATCTCGTCAAACCAGTCGCCCGTATCCGCGAGCGAGGCGCCCTCCTTTTCGAGCCTGCCGCCCAGCTCACTGGCAAATTTTGCGCTGACGACGGCGAAATCCACGCCGATCCTGCCGCCCTTCGACGCCAGCCCCAGCACATATTCCTCCATCGTCGGCACGCCCGCCGTGCCCATGCGCATCAGCGTGACGCCGCTGCCCTCGAGCTGGCGCTCCGCCTGAATGAAGTATCGTCCGTCGGCAAAGAGCGCCGCCTCCTTGCGCGCGACGACCAGCGTGCCGGCCGAGCCGGTAAACCCGCAGAGCCACTCCCGGGTCTTGCAATGGTCCGCAATGTATTCGGAAGCGTGACTGTCCGCCGTCGGCACGATCACAGCCTCGAAGTCTTCCTCCGCCATCTTCCGCCGGAAAGCGGCGATGCGCTCCTGTATGTTCATGGAAAAATCCTCCTTTGCCAAAATCCGTCCCTATTATACATCGCCGGCGGCGGGCGCTCAATCCCCCGTCTATCCCTTTTTTGCGGTTTTCATGGACAAACGCCCCTCCATCCCCTACAATAGAGACAGACCATCCCGATCAACCGTCCACGGAGGAACAAGCATGAATACGCGCCATGCCCAGATCATCCTGACCATCCTGCGCGAGGGCAGCTTTACATCCGCCGCCCGTGCGCTGTATATCACCCAGCCCACGCTCTCCCAGACCGTCAAGCAGATCGAAGGCCAGCTTGGCGAGCCGATCTTTGTGCGGGGCCGGTCGCCGCTGACGCTGACGCCCGCGGGCGAGCTGTACGCGCAGGCGGCCCGGCGCATCCTGCGCATCGAGACGCAGCTCGACGATGCCATCCGCCAGCTTCACGGTGCTTCGCAGGCTGCCCTGCACATCGGCATGATGCCCCATCGCGCCGGAGGACTGCTGCCGCAGGTGCTCGCCGATTTCAGGCGTTCCTATCCGGATATCGTCCTGCATGTGACCTCGGGCACAGAGGAATCGCTCAGCGGGATGCTCGAGCGCCGGGAGCTGGATATGGCGTTTGTCTCCTGTGAATTCCAGCGCAGCTCGCTATCTTACCGGCAGATCGCCTCCGAGGAGGTTGTCCTGCTTGCGGGACGGCAGACGGCGCTCGCGCAGCGCATCTTCTCCGGTTCCACCATCCGTCTCTCCGAGGCGAAGGCAGAGCGCTTCGTCATGCCGCCCGAGAGCAACCCGCTGCACACGCTCTACGCCGGTCTCATCAGCCAGGAGGGCTTCACGCCGCAGGTCAGCGTCGTCTGTGACCTGCTCGAAACTGCGCGGCATTGCTGCATCAGTGACGGCCTGGTGATGCTCAGCCCGTTCCTGACGCTGCTGTGTGACAGCGGACTGATGCCCAAGCTCGCGCATTATCATCTCTACGCCAAGCCCTTTCTTCCGCCTCTCTTCATGGCGCATGCCGCAGAGGAGACGCCCTCCCCGGCAGCCGAAGCGCTCTTTTCGCTCGTCAGCAGCCGCTTCCGCGCCATGACCGCCTACCGCGAATGACTTATTCTCCAAGCAGCATGTCCAGATATCCCCGCAGCGACTGCTCGTCAATCATGCCGACCCATTTGCCAATCAACTCGCCGTCCGCCGCGACGAAGACCGAGGTCGGAATGCTGCGGATGGCATAATGGGCCGCCGCCTGGCTCCCATCGTCGAAATAGACGGGGAACGTATAGCCCGCCTGCTCGACGAGCGCCTTTGCAGCCTCCTTGTCATCAAAACCGGCGCCGCAAAGGTCGACCATCATGAATTCGATCCTCTCGCCGTATTCCTGCCAGACCGCCTCAAAAAGCGGCATCTCCCGCTGGCAGGGGCCGCACCAGCTCGCGAAGAAGTTGACGACCACGGGTCTGCCGCGCATCCCGCTCAGGCTGACAGTTTCTCCCGCCGCGTCAAAGGCGACGAAATCCGGCGCCATGTTCTTTTGCACCGGCCCGGCTGCCTCAGCATTCTGCACAGTCGCAGGCGATTCGGTCGGGGCGGTTGTCGGCGTCTGCGCAGCAGCCTGCGTCGTCGCAGGCGCCGCCGCTTTCTCCTGCGGTGCGGGCGTCTGAACCGCCGCTTCGGGCGTCTCCGTCTGCGCGGCAGTGAGCAGCAGCGGCAGACGCGCGTACAGCCCTGTCGCCATCAGTACGCCAACCACAATCAGAAACACGCCGCAGACGCGGTTGATCACGCCATAGTGGCGCTTGACCCAGTCAAGCGCGCCCTTGAGGGCGTCAATCGCCAGCGCGCAGAGCACGAACGGCACACCCAGGCCCAGCCCATAGCAAAGCAGCAGGAATGCGCCGGCGCCCGCGCTGCCCTGATTCGCGGCAAGCATCATTGCTGCGCCGAGCATCGGCCCCGTGCACGGCGTCCAGCCGACGGAGAACAGCGCGCCCAGCAGCAGGCAGGAGACACAACCTGTCGGCTGCAAACGCGCCGCAGGATGGAGCGTTTTGTCCAGCGCGGCGATGTGCACAATTCCGGCGAAATGCAGGCCAAGGAGCACGATGATCACGCCGGTGATGACCGAGACCCCCCGTTGCCAGCGCATGAGCAGCGCGCCAAGCGTCCCCGCGAACACGCCCAGAAGCACGAACACCAGCGTAAAGCCGAGCACAAAGCATACTGCGCGCAGCAGCGTCCTCCCCCGGCGCGTTTCGCCCTCCCCGCCTGTGAAATAGAGCACATAGACGGGCAGCATCGGCAGTACGCAAGGCGATACAAAGGACATCAGCCCTTCCAGAAACGTCGTCAAAGCATCCAAAGCAGGTTCTCCTCTCCGCGGCGGCCATCCGGCCGTCCCGTTTATTTGCCTCTTCATTATACATGACCGTTTCCCGTTTGTAAAACAGAGGAAAGCGGCTTTTGACGATTCTCCGGGAAAAAATCAAAAAAAGAAAAAAAAGGGGTTGACTTTCCGGCCTCATTCTGATATAATCCTTTCTTGTCAGGTGATTCGTGACGAACGGACCCTAACGCCAATGTGGCTCAGTTGGTAGAGCAGCTGATTCGTAATCAGCAGGTCAAGGGTTCGAGTCCCTTCATTGGCTCCATGTCGAGGTGTAGCGCAGTTTGGTAGCGCGTTTGGTTCGGGACCAAAAGGTCGCAGGTTCAAATCCTGTCACCTCGACCACATCATCACCCAGTTTTTGAGATAAACTGGGTGATGATTTTTTGTGTCTCAAAGGCTCAGAAACCTTGTATTCACAGGGCTTCTGGGCCTTTTGCCTTTTCGGGAATGGGGTAGTTTCATTCTCTGGCGATGGTGTTTTCAGCTCTTTTTCCCATCGGAACCGGAGTATTGCCGTTTTCATTTTCCCCCTCGACCGGTATCCTGAATGCTTTTTTACAAAAAGGGAATTTCACCCTTTGTCACACCCCTTTGTCAGTCATCATGGCACGTTCGGCGTCAGACGTAAATCTCTGGTGGAAAAAGCTCTTCTGCCAATCGCCGCCTGCGATTGACCGCCTCCACGCCGCCATCCCTTTTTCACGGTATCTTAACGCAGCGCGGCCGGATTCATGGTATGATGGACATAGAATCATCAAGAGGTGAGATCCATGTCCAAAGAGAAAAGCCATCCTCCTTCTGCCCACGCCCTGTCGCGCATCCAAAGCAGCCTTGATCCGCTTTCGCTGCTCATGCTGACGCTCGCAGGTACCGTCAACGCCTTCGGCGTCATCCTGTTTCTCTCTCCCGTCCGCCTGTATGACAGCGGGCTTTCCGGCACCTCGATGCTGCTCTCCCAGCTCACGGGCGGCGCCGTTCCCCTCAGCTTCTTCCTGATCGTCCTCAACGTGCCGCTCTTTCTCTACGGGCTCAGGCGCCAGGGCATGACCTTTACCGTGCGCTCCATCTACGCCGTGTTCGTCTATTCCGTGGCCTCGCTGGTCTTCTCCCGCTTTTTGACAGACGCGCCCGCTTCCCCTATCGCGGGCAGCGACCTGCTGCTCTGCGCGCTCTTCGGCGGCATCATCTCGGGCGTCGGCAGTGGCACCACCATCCGCTTTGGCGGCGCGATCGACGGCATGGAGGTGCTCGCCGTGATCTTCGCGCGCGGGCTCAATATCACCGTCGGCACGTTCGTGATGATCTACAACGCGATTCTCTACATCATCGCGGGCGCGCTCGTGGGCAGCTGGACGCTTCCGCTCTACTCCATCGTGACCTACATGGCCGGCATCAAGGCCGTCGACTTCATCGTCGAGGGCCTTGACAAGACAAAGGCCGCCGCCATCATCACCAGCCACCCGGATGCCGTCTGTCGGGAGCTTTCCGCAGCCTTCGGCTCGGGCATCACGCTCATCCCTGCGCGCGGCTACTACTCGAGCGAGGAAAAGACGATGGTCTATTTCGTCGTCAACCGCTTCCAGATCGCCCGCATGCGCGCGATCATCCACGACATCGACGACAGCGCGTTCATCTCGATCACGGAAGTGTCGGATTTGTTTGGAAAAAATGCCAAATGAGCATGAAATCACCTCCGGCGGGCATGCTAGAGCCGGAGGTGATTGTCGTATGAGTCCCAAGGAGCTTCTTTACATCGAGGATGCCCTCGGCCATGAGCAGATTCTGATGAATCAGTGCCAGCAGGCCATAAGCAGCCTGACCGATCCGCAGCTTCGCAGCTGCGTGCAGCAGATGCGCGCCGCGCATCAGGAGCTTTTCAACCAGTTCTATCAGCTGATTTAAGGAGGAATGGTCATGAACGATCAGGCCATCATGGAAAACCTGCTGCTGACGACAAAGGGTGTCTGCGATCTGTACATGCACGGCGCCATCGAATCCAACACCGAGGGCGTCCACCAGGCGTTTGACCAGGCGCTTTGCGACAGTCTCGCGATGCAGGGCGACATCTACAAGACGATGGCCGCCAAGGGCTGGTATCCCGCGCAGCAGGCGGACGCCCAGCAAATCGCGCAGGTTCGCCAGAAGTTCGCGCAGCAGTAAGGGCCGGCGGCACTTAAATTTGTTTCCTTTCTGAAATGCTTTCACAAGCGCGAAGCGAGGAAAGGAGTCTGAGGGACAAATCCCCAAACTCCTTCCTCGCTTCGGCTCGTTTCCATGAGGATCACAGCTTCGCCGCCTCCGCGCGCAGCTGCTCTACCCTGTCCGTCCGCTCCCACGGCAGGTCGATATCCGTGCGGCCAAAGTGTCCGAAGGCCGCCGTCTGGCGGTAGATCGGGCGGCGCAGGTCAAGCATCTCAATGATGCCCGCCGGGCGCAGGTCAAAGCAGCGGCCAACCAGCTCCGCGAGCTTTTCATCCGGCAGCGCGCCGGTGCCCTGCGTATCCACCAGCAGCGAGACAGGCCGCGCCACGCCGATAGCATAAGCCAGCTCGATCTCGCAGCGCTTCGCCAGCCCCGCCGCGACGAGGTTCTTGGCGACATAGCGCCCCGCATAGGCGGCGCTGCGGTCGACCTTCGTCGGGTCCTTGCCCGAGAACGCGCCGCCGCCGTGGCGCGCATAGCCGCCGTAGGTGTCCACGATGATCTTGCGCCCGGTCAGGCCGCTGTCGCCCATCGGACCTCCGACGACGAACTTGCCTGTCGGGTTGATGAGGAAGCGGGTCTCGGTGTCGATGAGCGCCGCGGGAATTGAGGTCTTGATGATCTTTTCGATGACCTCGGCGCTGAGCGTCGCGTGGTCGATCTCCGGCGCATGCTGGGTCGAGACGACTACCGTATGCACGCGCACGGGCGTATCCCCCTCGTATTCGACCGTCACCTGGCTCTTGCCGTCCGGACGCAGCCAGGGCAGCTCGCCGCTGCGGCGCGCCTGCGAGAGACGGCGCGTGATCCTGTGCGCCAGCGCGATGGGCATGGGCATGTATTCCGGCGTCTCGTCGCAGGCGAAGCCGAACATCATGCCCTGATCGCCGGCGCCGATGTCGCTCTCGCCCGCCTCGCGGCCCTCGAGCGCCGCGTCGACGCCTTGCGCGATATCCGGGCTCTGCCCATGCAGCGCGGTCAGCACGGCGCAGGTATGGCCGTCAAAGCCGTATTTCGCGCGATCATAGCCGATGTCGCAGACCACCCTGCGGACGATGTCGTCCACCGCGTAGCGCGCCGTCGTCGTGACCTCGCCCATCACCATGACGATGCCGGTCGTCGTACAGGTCTCGCAGGCCACGCGCGCATACGGGTCCTGCGCGAGGATCTCGTCGAGCACGGCGTCGCTGATTTGATCACAGATCTTGTCGGGATGTCCCTCCGTGACGGATTCGGACGTGAAGAGCTTTCTGTTTCGGGTTTCCAACTTATATCCTCCTTGTTATTGTGTGCCGGCCTGCGGGGAACAGAAAAACCGCCCGATCTTCGCAAATCGGGCGGCAAACATCTTGACCACACCTCATCTGCCGACATCGCTGTCGTGGGATTTGGCACCGGATCTAGTCCGGTTGCCGGGTTTCACAGGGCCCATTCCCTCCACCACTCTGGATAAGGTTTTATGAACTTGATTATGGTATCAGACACAGACGGCTTTGTCAACCGTTTTTTGCTTTTTTTCGCTTATTCGCCGCCGAGCCTGTAGGCCGCGGCAAAGCCCGCTGCAAACAGCACCACGCCAATCACCCAGCTGATCAGCGTCACGCCGGCATAATCCATCGCCATCAGAATAGCGACCGGCGAGGCCGCGACGAGACCGAGGATCGCGCAGTAGGTCGGACCCGGATAGCGGGAGAGCAGCATTTCGATCAACTTGGCAATCGCGAAGATGCCGACGACCACGCCGATGCCGAACGGCACCAGCACGCCGCAGCAGGCGAGGATTTCCCCCATGTTGACATGCAGCAGCGCGTCAACCATCCGGCTGACCGAGCCGACGACAGGGTTGTAATAGCCCAGCAGCATCAGCATCATCGAGCCGCTCACACCCGGGATGACCATCGTCGCCGAGGCAATCACGCCCATGATGAACAGGATCAGAATCTGTCCGATGCTGAAGCTGAGCGCCGCGTCCTGCCCGTTGCCCTCACCCAGGATTTGCAGCACGATCACCAGCGCAAAGGCCGCGAGAAACGCGATCAGCCCGGGAGCGCCCTTCTTTTCGTCCTTCGTCTTTTTGAGGATGACCGGCAGGCCGCCGAAGATCAGGCCAATAAAGGTCAGGTTGGTTTGCAGCGGGAACGTCCCCAGCAGGTAGGTGATCAGCTTCGCCAGGCCAAGAATGCCCAGCACCATGCCCACCAGATACGGCCAGAGGATTTTTACGCAGCGCTTGAAGTCCTTGAACAGCGTGTTGATGCAGCCGATGATCGTGTCATAGATGCCCATCGAGACCATCATCGTGCCGCCGCTCACACCGGGAATGATGTTCGCCAGGCCGATGAGCACGCCGCGCAGAATCTCCACGATTGTTTTCATTCCATATTCTCCTTCTATGTTCCCGGGTATTTCGGGTTCCATCACGTTTTCCTGCCGGGACGCCTGGAAAAGAGCATCCGATTTGGCAAATCAACGGATATTTTATCAGTCTTTTCCTGCCGCGTCAAGCCCTGACGGCACAACTTGACAGAATCTTCATGCGCGCGTATACTGACCGAAGATAAACAAAGGGGACGACCGCCTTTATGAAGACCGTGCTCGGCTGCATCCGCAGGGCGGATGCGGATTTTGATCTGATCGCGCCCGGCGACCGCGTCGCCGTCGGCGTCTCCGGCGGCAAGGACAGCCTGCTGCTGCTCGAGGCCCTCGCGCGCTACCGCCGCTTCCCCGGCAAGGACTTTTCCCTTCACGCCATCACGGTGGACATGGGGCTTGAGCCGTTTGATCTTGCGCCCATCCGCGCGCTGTGCGACGAGCTGGAGATCCCCTACACCGTGCTTGACACCGATATCGCGAAGATCATCTTCGAGCTGCGCCGGGAGGCAAACCCCTGCGCGCTCTGCGCAAGAATGCGCCGCGGCGCGCTGCTCGACGCCGCGCAGGCCGCCGGCTGCACGAAGGTCGCCCTCGGCCACCACCGCGAGGACGCCGTGGAGACGCTGTTCATGTCGCTGATCTACGAGGGACGGCTGCACACGTTCCATCCCAACACCTTTCTGCCTAACCGCAGCCTCGCCGTCATCCGACCGATGGTCTACGTCCCCGAGAAGCACATCCTCCACGTCGCCAAAGGTCTCTCCCTGCCGGTCGTGCACAATCCCTGTCCGCAGGACGGCCATTCCCGCAGGCAGGAAATCAAGGATCTGCTCAAAACGCTCTCCAAAGACTATCCCCGCCTGCGGGAATACACGCTGAGCGCGCTCAAAAACAGCGAGCAATACGGCCTGTGGGACAGGCGGCAGGCCGGCCGGGACGAGCCCTGATTCTCCCCTGTAAAAAACGCCCCGCCCTTTTTGGGCGAAACCCCTTGACAAAACCGCCGCAATGGCATAAAGTGTATGCGAAGTTAAAACTGAATGGTCTTTGGGGCAGGGTGCAAATCCCGACCGATGGTAAAGTCCATGAACCTCTCCTTGAGGGGAGGCCGATCTGGTGAGATTCCAGAACCGACGGTACAGTCCGGATGGGAAAAGACTGATTCCTCCTGAATGCGTCGTGTGCGCCTTCTGCGCGTACCGGCTGCTGCACAAGGAATTTCCTGAGGCCACGCTTAGCTTTGGCTTCGGGAATTTTTATTTGGGAGGTTTCTCTTATGAACAGAACCAAGGTTCGCCGCCTCACCATGGCTGCCCTGATGGGCGCCATCGCCTTCATCCTCATGTACCTGAACTTCGGCGTTCCCTTCCTCTCCCCGTTCGCGGAGTTCGATCTCTCCGCGCTGCCGGAGATGATCGGCGGCTTCATCCTCGGCCCGGCCGGCGCGGTGGAGATCATCGCTGTCAAGATCCTGCTGATTCTCGTCTTCAAGGGCACCAGCTCCATGTTCACCGGCGAGGTGCAGAACTTCCTGCTGAGCCTGGCATACGTGCTGCCCGCCGTCCTCTATTACAGAAAGCACAGGACGAAGAAGGGCGCGGCCATCGGCCTGGCGCTGGGCTCCGTGCTCAGCGTCATCGTCGCCATCTTCACCAACCTCTACCTCATCTTCCCCGCCTACATCTACCTCTACGGCATGAGCTGGGATTCCATCATCGAGATCTGCAGCGCCGCGAATCCCTGGATCACTGACGTTCCGACCTTCGCCGCGTTCTCCGTCGTGCCGTTCAACGTGATCTCTCGCGCGGTCACGTCCGTCATCACCATGCTGGTCTACAAGAAGATCAGCGTACCGCTCAAGAAGCTTATTCAGTGATTCCCGCGGCCATGATGACCGCCTGATCAATCCCCATCCATCAAACCGACAGGAGGCTGTTTCCCGATGAAATTCAGTGTGGACAAGCATCTCACGTTCGAGCAGGCCGTGACGATCATGTTTGAAAAGCTTGGCGATTCCAAGATTATGGCGCTGGCCAGCTCGGTCAACGACTATGTCATGGTGCGCAACGTGAGCTGCCTGTTCTATGACAACAAGGTCTACTTCAAGACCGACAAGAACTTTCGCAAGACGCAGCAGCTCTTTGAAAATCCCCACGTCGCGCTGTGCTGGAGCGGCGTGCAGATTGAGGGCCTCGCGCTGAACAAGGGGCTCGTCGTGGAGGAGCCCGGCCGCCGGTTTGAAACGCTCTACAAGAAATTCCTCTGGGGCAGCTACAACAAGTATTCCCACGAGGACACCGAGATCATCATCGAGGTCACGCCCAAGTTCGTGGAAATCTGGGACACCAGCGAGGACAACTACGCCTATCAGATCTTCATCGACTTTGACAGGCAGTCCGTCGAGGTCAAGCAGTACGACCAGAACTGACCCTTCCTCTTTTCTTCCCTTTCCTTTCTCCAAAGCAGCCGGCCCGGGCTTCTGCCCGGGCCGGCTGCTTGTCTTTGCTTAAAGCACCTTGTTGAGAAAGTCTCGGGTCCGCGCGTTCTTCGGGCTGCCGAAAACCTCCGCCGGCGTCCCCTCCTCGACGATATAGCCGCCGTCCATGAAGAGCACGCGGTCGGCGACCTCGCGCGCAAAGCCCATCTCGTGCGTGACGATGATCATCGTCATGCCCTCGCGGGCAAGCTCCTTCATGACCTCGAGCACCTCGCCGACCATCTCCGGGTCGAGCGCAGAGGTCGGCTCATCAAAGAGCATGATGTCCGGCTTCATGCACAGCGCGCGCGCGATGGCGACGCGCTGCTTCTGTCCGCCGGAGAGCTGGGAGGGATACGCCTCCGCCTTGTCGCGCAGGCCGACGCGGTCAAGCATTTGCAGCGCCCGCTCACGGGCCGTATCCTTGTCCGCCTTCTTGAGATCGACCGGCGCGAGCATCAGGTTGCGCAGGACGTTCATGTTGGCAAAGAGATTGAAATGCTGAAACACCATGCCGACGTTCTCGCGCACCCTGTTGATATCCGTATGCCTGTCCGTGATGTTCACGCCGTCGACGACGACCTCGCCCGCCGTGATCTCCTCCAGCCGGTTCATGCAGCGCAGGAAGGTCGATTTGCCGCTGCCGGAGGGGCCGATGATGACGACAACCTCTCCCTCATAGACGTCTGTGGAGACATCCTTGAGCACCTCGAGCCTGCCAAAGCTCTTTTTGAGATGACTGACGTGAACCTTAACCTTGTCCGTCTTAGCGGCCACGGCTCATCCTCCTCTCCAGCACCTTCGCCACGCGGGACAGTGCGGTGATGACGATCAGATACATGACGGCGACGATCGCCCAGGTCTGAAAGGACATGAACGTGTTCGCCACGACGTTTTTCGCGGTGTTGACGAGCTCCGGGAAGCCGATGACTGAAAGAATCGACGTATCCTTGAGTGTGATGATAAACTGGTTGATGATGCTGGGGATCATCGTGCGAATCGCCTGGGGCAGCACGACGCGGTACATGGCGCGCCAGTAGGGCAGGCCAAGGCTGCGCGCCGCCTCCATCTGCCCCCTGTCGACGGACTCAATGCCCGCGCGGATGATTTCGGCCATGTAGGCGCCGCAATTGAGCGCGAGGCAGATCGTGCCGGCCTGAAGCGCCGAGAGCGTCACGCCGCCGACCCCGAGGATCGTATTGAACAGATAGGGAACGCCGAAGAACACGAAATACGCCAGAACGATCATCGGCACGCCGCGGATGACGTCCACGAACACCGCCGCAACGACGCGGCAGGCCCTGTTCTTGATCACGCTCATCAGGCCGACGATCAGACCGATGATGCACGCGAAGAACAGGCCGCACAGCGCCAGAAGCAGCGTCTGGCCCATCGCGCGCAGCAGCAGCTCGCCGTAGACGGTGAGAATTCTCGCCACGAAGCAGGTCTCCTTTCCCGTCGAAAGCGGCCAAAGGCCGCTTCCGCTTTTGAATGCGTGTGGTCAAACCGGGCCTCCGCGAGCAGGACGGAGGGCGGCTCGCATCTGCGAAAGCTCAAAAAGAGGGGGCACCGGTTGCAGTGCCCCCTCCGTTTGCTCTCGTCAGATTTGCGGATGGGCGCGATCAGTCGAGATACTTGGCGAGGATCTCGTCATATTTGCCATTCGCCTTGATATTGGCGAGGCCGGCGTTGAACTTGTCGACCAGCTCCTGCTTGTCGGCGCTGAAGATCGCGAAGCCATAGGGAGAGCCGGCGTTCTCGGAACCCTCGACAATCTGAAGCGGGAGGCCATTCTCCTTGATGGTCGCCGCCATGATCGGAGTATCCTCAAAGCAGGCAACGGTCTGGCCGCCGATGACCGCCTGATACATGGTCGGGGAATCCTCGAAGTAGGTGATGGTGAAGCCATACTGATCCTTGAGGCTCTCAGCGTAAGAAGCGCCCTGCGTGCCGGTCTTGACGGCGACGTTCTTGCCCGCCAGGTCGTCAAAGGAGGCGATGTCGCTGCCCGCAGCAACGGTCATGCACTGGGTCGCGTCGAAGTAGCCGTCAGAGAAGATCCAGCCGCTGGCCTTGCGCTCGTCGGTGATGGAGGCGCCGGCGATCATGCCGTCCGCCTGGCCCGCCTGGCAGGCCGCGATGGCCGCATCCCAGCCAAGGCTGTTGAGCGTGTAGGTAAAGCCCTGATCCTCCGCGATGGCGGCGAGGATGTCCACGTCGATGCCGACAAAGTTGCCGGAGGCGTCGGTATACTCAAAAGGCTTGAAAACGGTATCCGTCGCGATGACATAGTCCTCGGCAACAGCACCGGTCAAGGCAAAGCACAGGCACAGCGCCAGCACCGCGGCAAAAAGCTTCTTCATGGGAAAACCTCCTTTATGTTGTCCCGGGGCGAAACGCTCCGGCGAATGTGTCCATTATATCCCAATGAATTATTTATGTCAAGCAAAATTCAACTTTGGTCAGCCGCTTTTTGTCCTTTTCCTTTTATTTTCGCGCTTTTTACACATCCCTTTTAAGAAAATGAAGTTTTCCATCGAAATATCTGCAAAAATTACATTTTGTCTCCGGTCTCTCGCCACGCCTTTCGCCGGAAAAGGCAAAAGCGGCGGAAATCTCCGCCGCCCAGCCTGTTGACATAAGCAGATGTTCTTTATTCCATGATTCATTTCTTCGAAGAATGATTGAATGTTTTCTCTCCCCTTCGGGGAGAGAAAACCCTTTTGTCGACAATCTGAGCGGCGAAAACCGCCGCCTTCTTCTGCTCTTTTTCTCTTCCGGTCACCAGCAGAGCACCTCATGCCCCGTCTGCGTCACCAGCACCATGATCTCCCACTGCGCAGAGGGCGAGCCGTCCTCGGTGTAAACCTCCCAGTCGTTGTCCTCCAGGTAGCAGACATCCGGCCTGCCCATGTTGACCATCGGCTCGATGGTAAAAACCATGCCCGGCACGAGCAGCATATCCGTGCCCCTTTTCGTCACATAGGAGACCCAGGGATCCTCGTGAAATTCCAGCCCGACGCCGTGACCGCCGATCTCGCGGACGACGGAATAGCCGTTCTCCTTCGCGCAGTCGCTCACGGCCTGGCCCATGTCACCCAAAAAGCCCCAGGGCTTGACCTGCTCCAGCCCGCGCATCACGCATTCGCGCGTCACCTCGACGAGCTTTTTCTTTTCCGGGCTGACCTCGCCGATGCAGAACATGCGCGAGGAATCGGAGAAGTATCCATCCACGATCGTGGAGCAGTCGACGTTCACGATATCGCCGCTTTGCAGCACGACGTCGTCTGAGGGAAAGCCGTGGCAAACCTGGTCATTGACCGACGTGCAGACGCTGTAGGGATAGCCCTCGTAGTCAAGCGGCGCAGGAATGCCGCCCATTTCCGCCGTCTTCTCGCGGACGATGCGGTCGATTTCTCCCGTCGTCATGCCCTCGTGAATATGCGCCTCAATATAGTCGAGCACTGCGATGTTGACCCTGCAGCTCGCCTTGATCTTTTCGATCTGTTCCGGGGTCTTGAGCATGCTGCGCGTGGGCACCTCATGCCCCAGCTCACGCATGCGCTCCACGCGCTCGTCGATCTGCGCGTGACAGACCTTGTATTTCCTGCCGCTGCCGCACCAGCAGGGATCGTTGCGGCCGGGCCGCTGCGCTTCCATATCCTTCATTGCTTCCGCCTCCGTTAGCTGTTTCAAACTTCTCAATGCGTCTCTATCATACTCCTCTTTGCCCGCGCTGTAAAGGCCCTGCCGGAAGGATCATTTCTTTTCATTTTCGTTCAAACAAGAACGAGGCGTTCCAGCCTTATAAGGAAACGCCCCGCCTTGTTCGTTACATCTGCCGCAGCATACGGATGAGCTTGTCGACGCCGTCCGCCGGAACAAGCATCGCATGGCTGTCCGTGACCGGCACGAGATAGGAATCCACGTCATAAGCGTAGAAGCCGACCTGACTGTGCGCGCCATCCATGTCCGTGATCGCGACGGAAAGCAGCGCCTCCCCTTCCGGCTGCGCCTCAATGCGCGCCGTGCCGGTCAGCGCGGTGAGCGCCGTCCACAGGCTCTCACCCGGGTCCTCAGGTGCTTCAGCGCTGTCGGCAGCCTCCGCGCTTTCTTCGCCTTCAGCCGCCTCCGCAGCCTCCCCCGCCCGAGGCGGCGCGACGGTCACACTGCCGCCGTCAAAGGTGAAGGCCGCCTGCGAAAGCGCCTCATAGGCAAGCGTCACCGGCTGCTTGCGCCAGAGCGTGTCGGCGCTGGATGAAAGGATATCCCCAACGTCCTCCGCCATGAACAGATAGACCATTCGGGAATCCGGCAGGCGCGCGTAGACGTCACCGTCCTCATTCTCTGCGCCAAGCATGAAACCGAGCAGGAGGCTGCCGTCTTCGTCGTATAGCGCCGCGGAGGTCGCGCTCAGATCGTCAAGCTGCCAGGACGCAAGCTCCTCGTCAGTCGCGTTCGCCGTCACCAGCGCGCTCCAGGAGAGCGCCTTGATGTCCGTGGCCAGGGATTCCACCGCCTCGGTGTCGAGCGGCTCGCCGGTCTCGGCATCGACCCACGTATCCGTCTGCGCGTCATACGCCGCGTTGACCGCGCCGCTGACCGTCACACACGCATAACTCTCCACCTGCGGAATCTCCTCCATCTGCGCCAGCTCGCTGGCCGTCAGGTCAAACGACGCAGAGAAATCCTCCTTGACGGTGTAGATCGTCCCCTGCCCGGAGACGCCGACGTAGTAGCCGTCTTCAAACGGCGTCGCGTCACCCAGCGTGAGGGCCGTCTGCACGCCGTCCGCGTCCGTGAGCGTGAGCGTGAAGGCTGGCTCTGCCAGTCCGTAATCCGCCGGATTCGCGGCATCGCTCAGCGCGCGCGTCGCCGTGAGCGAGGCGGCCTTCTCCGCCAGCGTGTCGAGCACGGTCTGATTGACCGGGAAACCCGGCTCGCCGGCCTTCTGCCATTCGCCGTCCCGCTTTTCAAAGCGCCATTCCGTCCCTCCGTCCGTCCATTCGAGCGCGGCGAGACTGTCCGCGTCGCCTGCATACAGGGCAAACTGCCCCTCCTCCTCGGTGACCGTCGTGCTCGATGCGGGCAAACGGGTCACAGCCACGTAGCCGCCCGCAAAGGCGGCGAGCACGACGAGCAGCACCGCCATCTTCATAGAACGCTTCAACGCCGCTTCCTCCTTATCACAATCACGATGCCCGCAATCACCAGCGCCGCCGGGATCACGCCGATGAGCACGGCGCTCCAGAAGCCGCTCTGCGCGCGGGTCAGCGTCAGGCCCGTCGTATCCAGAGACTTGGAGCGGATGGCAATCGTCTCCTCCTGCTCGCACATCCAGTCAAGGCTGTTCATGAACAGGTCGCTGTTCGCGCCGGAGACCATCGCGTCAATCGAGCTGACGAGCATCTGCGCCGAGGTCAGCCAGACCATGCGTCCCTCGCCCAGCTCGGAAGCCGCCGCGATGTTCAGCGGCCCGGCGATATCGCCCTCCTCGCGGGCGGTCGTCGTCATCTCCAGCCCCGCAAGCTTGCTGTAGGAGGCGTCGGAGGTCGTCAGCAGCCAGGTGATGCCCGCACCGGCGCCCTCCACCTCCTCAAGCGGCTGCGCGAGCGGGGCGAGGACGTAGTAGCCGCCGCTGATGAGCGGCTCCGTGATTTCATGCTCGCCGATTTCCGGCAGCAGGTAATACGGGTAGCGGCTCAGGTGCCGGTTGGCATCGCCCTCCACGGCCAGGCCCTGACCCGCCGTAAGGCCCATCGTCGCCGTCACACGCAGCAGGTTTTCCATTTCGCCCTGCCCGATGTAGTCCGTGATCAGGACGATCCTGCCGCCCGATTTGAGGTAGGCGATGAGCATGTCCGCCTCGTCGCTGTTCAGGTCGCCCGTGGGCACGTTGATGATGACCGCGGAGGCGTCCTCCGGCACGGCGTCAAGGCTCAGCAGGCTGAGGCTCGCCGTCTCCAGGTTGTCGCGCTCGATATAGCTGTTCATCGTGTCGCTCAGCGCGGTCTCCCCGTGCCCCGTCAGCGTGTAGACCTTGGGAATCGCGTCGCTGGAGACGTAGTGGATGGCATTGGTCAGCGCACTCTCGCCGTCAAAGCTCGTGCTCGAGGTGTAGCTGTAGGAAGAATAATCCATGCTGTAGTTGGTGACATAGATCTCGTCATAGCCGACCAGCCGCACCCGGCTGCCGCACTCCACCAGCACGCTGTTGGCATACAGCCGTGTCAGGTCGAGGTCGTAGCCGTCCAGGAAGGTCGGCTTCTGCGTCGGATCGATGTATTGCACCCGGATGTGGCTGCTCTGGTCCGCGTAGCGGTCGAGCAGCCGCGCAATCGTCTCATCCTCATAGCCGGAGGTGGCCAGCAGATAAAGCGTCACATCCCGGTCAAGGCTTGAGAGGATGCGCCTGGTCTGGTCGCCCAAGGTGTAGAGCGACTGATCCGTCAGGTCGAGCTTTGTCTTTTCGCTGGGCAGCGCGCCGGCCATCAGGTTCGCCATCACGGCGATGGCGATGACCACCGCCGCGGCAAACACGGCATAGCCGCCCGCACGGAATCGCCGGCCGAACAAGCGCCGCACGCGCTCCTTGAGCGGGCGCTTCTCCCTGGCGGGACGCTCGTGCTTTGTCTTCATTCACTCCACCTCCGCTTCTCCAGCGACTGCACTGAAAGGAACAGGAAGACCGCGATCATCGAGAGATAGTAGACGACCGCCGTCAGGTCAAATACGCCGTCGACAAACGTGTAAAAGCGGTCAAAGACGCTCAATTGCACCATGATCTTCCCGAAGAGACCTTCAAACGCGGCGCTGTCCGCGCCGTAGCAGGCGAGCAGCGCGCCCACGCCGACAGCCGCCGTCAGCAGCGCGACAATCGGGTTCTTCGACAGCATCCAGAGCACCACCGCGAACAGCAGCACCAGCAGGCACAGCGCCAGCAGCGAGGCCGGCGCCTCCGTCGAAACGAAGTCGGACAAACCGCTCATGAAGTAGAGCAGCAGCACGGCGATAAGCGTGATGACCGCCGCCGCGACCTGGTTCTCCGTGACCGAGGAGATGAACAGCCCGACGGAGAGCAGGCACGCGCCCAGCAGGAAGAACGCAAAGAGCGCGCCGTATGCCGTCGCAAACGAGACCGTGCCAAACTGCGAGAGGATCAGCGGATAGAGCGCCATGATCAGCGTCGGCACGGCGAGCACGACGAGCATCGCCAAATACTTGCCCAGAACGACATCGCTCAAGCGGATGGGCAGCGCGTAGAGCAGCTGGTCGGTCTTCTGCCGCCGCTCCTCGGCGAGCGAGCGCATCGAGAGGATTGGCACCGCGATCAGATAGATGAACGCAATGGCGCTGAGCGTATATTCAAAGCCGGCATAGACGCCGCTCAGGTTGTAGGCCATCGTGTAAATGCCCGCGAAGACCAGCACAAACGCCGCAATCAGATAGCCGAGCATGCCCTTGAAATACGAGGCGACCTCGCGCCTGAAAATCGCTGTCATGCGCCCTTCGCCTCCTTCTGCGTCAAATCCGGCTCAGATTGTGTGAGCTCAAGGAACACGTCCTCCAGCGTCGCCTTGTCCTTTCGCAGCTCGATCAGCGGGACATCGCTCGTCGCGAAGCGCTTAAAGACCGCCTCGCGCAGGTCGACGCCCTCCGCAGGCGTCAGCGTGACGCAGGTCGTGCCCTCCGCACCCGGGGCGTATGCCGCGCCTGCCACGCCGTCAAGGCCATCGAGCACGGCGCGCGTCTCGTCCTCGCTGCCTTTCGCCTCCAGCTCGACGGTCATGCCGCCCGAGAGCAGGTTCGTGAGGTTTTCCGCCGTGTCGCTGGCGACGAGCTTCCCGTGCGCGATGATCATGATGTGGTCGCAGACGGCCTGCACCTCGCTGAGAATATGGCTGGAGAGCACAACCGTGTGCTCGCGTCCCAGCGCGCGGATCATCTCGCGGATTTCGATGATCTGCGCCGGGTCGAGGCCGACCGTCGGCTCGTCGAGGATGATCACCTCCGGATTGCCCAGCAGCGCCTGCGCAATGCCTACGCGTTGGCGATAGCCCTTGGAGAGGCTGCCGATCAGACGGCTGCGCACGTCAAAGAGCTTCGTCTTTTCCATCACGCTGCACAGCTGGCTCTCCCATTCGCTCCGCCGCACGCCCTTGGCCCACAGCACAAAGCGCAAAAACTCCTCCGCCGTCATCTCCGTGTACAGCGGCGGCAGCTCCGGCAGATAGCCGATCTTCCTCTTGGCGGCCATCGGCTCCTCGAAGATGTCGTGCCCGTCGATTCGAACCTCTCCCTCCGTCGCGCCCAGACAGCCCGTGATGATGTTCATGGTCGTCGACTTTCCCGCGCCGTTCGGCCCCAGAAAGCCATAAATCCGCCCCTTCTCAATGGTAAAGGACAGATCGGATACGGCTGTGTGTCCGCCGTACCGCTTTGTCAAGTGGCTGACTTCAATCAATCCTGTCTCTCCTTTCAAGGCAATGCCTCAGCTGATATGAAAAATCTCCGGGCCGACCCAAAGGGATCGATGCCCTGAGGACTTTCAAAGCACAATAAGGATACAGGAGAATTGTCATGGGCGATTGAAGAAATTATGGTGAAATCGGGGAGAAAATGGACGCAAATGTGACGCGAGGGCAAACGATCCGAACAAAAAAAGAACAGGTCATTGCCTGTTCCCTTGTGATGGCCAAGCCTCCTTCAGCCGTGGTGGACGCCCTGTCTGGCCTCCACAAGCGAAAAGGCGATGTTGATCGCGTGATCGCCCACGCGCTCAAGGCCCGAGACGACGTCGGAAAAGTATACGCCGGCCAGCGCGCTGCAGCGTCCCTCGTTCAGGCGGCTGATGTGGCGGGCCTGCAGACTGCGCTCCATGTGGTCGATCATGTTCTCGAGGTCGCTGATTTCCTCCATGTGCGCAGTGTCGCCCGTCATGAACATGTGCAGGGATTCCACGAGGATGCGGTCAATCAGCTTCATCATCCCGCGCAGCTCCGCGACGCTCTCCTCCGACATGCGGATGCCATTTTCCACCAGCTGGGGAATGAGCTCCACGATGCTCTCCGCGTGGTCGCCGATGCGCTCGATATCGCTGACGACGTGGAAATACGCCGCGATCATGTTCGCGTCCTCCAGCGGCAGCGTGTTCTGGTTGATCTTGACGAGATAGCTGCTGATCTGCTCGTCGAGATAGTCGATATAGCGCTCCGTCTCAAACACCTTGGCCGAGCGCGCCAAATCGCCCTCGATCAGGCATTCGACCGACTCGCGCAGGTTGTCAAACGCCATATTCGCCATGCGCTCCATCTCCCGCACGGCCATATACACGGCGACAGTCGGGTTGGGCAGCGACGTGCCGATAAACTGCAGGCTGAAGGTTTCCTCCTTCTTCTCGTCCTCACCGGGCACGAGCAGGTAGGTGCAGCGGATGATGGCATCCATGAACGGATAGAAGACGATCACCTGGAAGACCTTGAAGAGGAAATGCGCCCAGGCGATGTTTCGGCCCAGCGTGCCGGCATCGGTACCGTGCCCGCTGAAGAAGCGGATGATCTCCTCGATCTGCGGCGAGAAGAAGAGCAGCAGCACGAACATGAGCACCGTGCCGAAGACGTTGAAGAGCAGATGGATCAGTGCTGCGCGCCTGGCGTTCTTTGTGCCGCCGACGGAGGAGAGCACCGCCGAGGTGCATGCGCCGATGTTGCAGCCGAGGATGACGAACATGCAGATGTCCAGCCCGATCAGCCCCTGTGACGCCATGACGACCAGGATGCTGACCGTGACGGAGGAGCTCTGCACGACCGACGTGATCACAAGGCCGAGCAGAACGCCCAGCACGGGATTGGTGAAACGGGAGAGCAGGTCGATGACCGCGGGAATCCCGCGCAGCTGCGTCATCGCGGCGGACATCGTGCTGATGCCCAGGAACAGCACGCCGAAGCCAAGCACGGCCTCGCCCGTCTTGCGCAGGACGGGCAGCCTGACGTAGTTGACCATGATCGCGCCCGCGAAGACGAACAGCGGCGCGATGGCGCTGAGCCTGAACGCGACGAGCATCGCCGTGACCGTCGTGCCGATGTTTGCGCCCAGAATGATGCCACAGGCCTCCGTCAGGCGCATCAGCCCGGAATTGACAAAGCTGACGACCATCACCGTCGCCGCGCTCGAGGATTGAATCACAGCTGTAAAGAACAATCCGACCAGCAGCCCGAGCAGCCGGGTCTTGGTAAAGGCCTTGAGGATTCCCCTCAGCCGGTTGCCCGCGACCTTCTCAATGCCGCGGCTCATCATGTTCATGCCGGCGATGAACAGACCCAATCCGCCCAGCAGCTCAATCACGATCATCAGCATGGGATTTCTCCTTCGTCTCTCGTCGCTTCATGCTCTGTAAAACCTTCTGTCATAGTCCAGACTCGGCCGCAAAGCGGCAAAATCTACAGCACTTTGTCGGGATGCATCCTCTGTCTTTCGGAGCAAGGCGTTTCTTTTCCCCAAAAAGGATAAGGGGCATTCGCTTTTTCAGATATCCGAAATGCCTAAACGGTTCTATGATATCATACCTCGCCCGCAATTTCCAATGGGTTTTGCAGGTTTTCTTCCGTTTTTCCTGCATTCGGTGAGAATTCATCAAAACGGCCGTCTTTTGTTGGCCCATCTGATCATGCACACGATGCGCCGTTTCCGCCCGATATTCCCTGCGCACGTCCGGCAAAAAGAAAAGAGCGCCCGAAGGCGCTCAATTCGATGAAGAGGAGAAAGAAAGAGAAACACACCGCGCGGAGGCTCTCTGCGCAGACCCGCCGCGCCCCGGCAGGCTGCTGTTTCCTGCCGACGCGAGAATTATACGACCTTCGTCTCAGCCTGTCAAGTCATTTTGCAAATCAATTTACAAAAAATCCCGTTCCATCTCTTCTCTTTTCATTTTTAAGCGTTTTTTGAATAAATCTGTTTTTTTCCTTCATATTTGCATCGATACTCCCTGTCTGCTGCGCATTGACACGCCGGAATGCCGCTGGTATAATACAGTCGATTTCCATTTTTCCACGATTCACATCAAAACCGGCATGATGCCGGTTGCATTTCCGACCAAGTGATGAAAGTCCCGCTGCTTCTCGGTCGAGGCCGGAGCTTTGCAGAGGGACTTTCAGAGTAAAGGAGCAGAACCATCATGTCCTACGAAGAAGCCCTTGCGCTGCTGCGTAAGTACAACAGCGAGCCCTTCCACCTCTGCCACGCGCTGACGGTCTCCAAGGTCATGCGCCGGATGGCTGATTCCCTCGGTTACGGCGAGGAGGCCGATTTCTGGGCCATCGTCGGCCTGCTGCATGACATCGACTTTGAGCAGTGGCCCGAGCAGCACTGCGTCAAATGCGTCGAGCTGCTGCGCGACGGCGGCGCGGACGAGCGCCTGATTCACGCCGTCGTCTGCCACGGCTTCGGCATCTGCACCGACGTCGCCCCGGAACACGAGATGGAGAAGGTGCTCTTCGCCTGCGACGAGCTGACCGGCCTGATTGGCGCCTGCGCCAAGATGCGCCCCTCCGGCAGCATCACCGACATGGATCTCAAGAGCCTGAAGAAGAAATACAAGTCAAAGGGCTTTGCCGCCGGCTGCTCGCGCGAGGTCATCGCGCAGGGCGCGCAGCTGCTGGGCTGGGAGCTGGATGACCTCCTGCTGCGCACGCTGGAGGCCATGAAGCCCGATGAGGCTGCGATCGCAAGCGAGATGGAAGCGATGTAACCGGGCGTCAGAGCAGGTTCTGAACCGAAAACGCCTGCCGCTCGCGCACATGCTCGATGCCGCCCTCCACCTCGCTGGCATAGATCAGCGCCGCGGCACGATCCTCCGCCTCCAGCGCCGCAATCAGCCGCGAGAGCCCGTAGCGCACCTCGTCGGTCGAGCTGTGATCGACCAGCACCTCCAATTCGCCCGCGTGCTCGTCCCAATGCAGGTCGAGCTCGCGGGCTTTTTGCAGCGCCGTCTCCATTTCTCCCTCCCGGACCAGCTCCAGGAGCGCCGATATCCTGGTCAGCGCGTCGTCCGTGAGATGGGTCACCAGCCGCTGCTCCACGACGGCCAGCGCCGTAAGAATCAGCGCAACCGCCAGTATGGTCATCAGCTTTCTGCACATGCTACCACCTCACCTTGTCCTCGCTGACCGCGGGAATCGTCAGCAGCCGCCCCGCATCGCCTCGCTCCTGCACAAGCAGCACGCCCTGTGTGTCCAGCGCCGCCAGCAGCACGTCGGCATCCCGCTCAATGCCCTGTCCCTGCAAAAGCCGCCTGAGCCAGCCCTCGTCAAGACCCGCGATGCGCAGCGTCCGCGTCTGCATCTTCCCGTCGAGGATCAGCGTCAGCGGGATGCCGTCGTAGCGCCCCGGCATACCCAGCTCCTGCCGCGTCGGAGGCCGGCTATCCGCCGAGGGAAATACGCTCAACGCGCCATTGGTTTCCAGCACGACGCTGCCCGTCTCCTGAAGGCCAAGCACACCATTGGCACGGATGCCCTCCATCAGATCCGAGAGGTCAAAGCAGAGCCTGCGCAGCTCTCCTTCGCAGATTCTGCCGTCCCGCACGAGCACGCTCGGGCGCCCGCAGATGATTCGCCGCAAACGCATGCTGCAAAACGCAAGCACACTGAGCAGGCTGTGCAGCAGCAGCAGTGTCAGGATGGAGACCACGCCGCCCAGCAGCGGGATCTCGACGTCGCTCATCGGCTGCGTCGCCAGATCGGAGATCATCAGCGTGATGACCACCTCATAGGGCTGCAGCTGCGCCAGCTGCCGCTTGCCCATCAGCCGCAGCACGACCGTCGTCACGAAAAACAGGATGGCCGTTCTCAGGAAACCGTTGAGCATAAGGAAAATCCTCCTTCGGGAATATCTTCCCCAAGGAGGATGGCTTTATGTGCGTTTTGTGCTTCCATGCATGGGTTACGCCCGCATGAGGTAGCCGCCGTCCGTCTTCTTGAAGACGGCCTCGCGACCCGCGTGGTATGCGCCCACAGCGGCATGCAGCATGCAGATGCCGCGATCCAGCGGCGCGTATTTCTTGTAGAGCACCGAGCGCTCAAGGATCGACACGCCCACGCTTTCGGCCTCGAGCTTCCAGGGCTGCTGGTTGATCGCGCTGGGCGCAACGCGCGCCGCGAGCACGGCCTCCTTCTGCCAGGCGCCGAGCGCGGCGAGCTGCTCCTCCGTCTTGCCGCAGAGCTTCTGCACGTCCATGCGCTTGGGCGCAAAGGGCACTCGCTCCGCCTTGCCGATGGCGATGACGCAGTGAACGGCCTCGTCGCTCTGCAGATTGACGTTGCGGCTGATGACGTCGGGATAGAAGCCCGCGCCCAGCCAGCAGGTGCCAAGGCCCATCGCCGTCGCCTCCAGCACGATGGCCTCGCCCATGTAGCCTTCCAGCTCCATCGGGGTGCCCTTCTTGGCGACGATGACGGCGTAGACGTCCGTCCCCTTGATGCTGCTCTTGAGGCCCGGCCCCTTGAACATGCGCACGGTGATGCCCTGCCAGCTCACCTTGCGGCAGAGCACGCCCAGGCGATCCAGCTGCTCCTTGTCCGGCGCGCCCGTGTATTTGCGCACAGAGCTGCGCGCGTACAGCGCGTCATACCAGTTCTTTTCCAGTTTCAGTTCAAACATGTCGCTTCGCTCCCGATCCGCGGGCATGACGCCCCGGTGATGTGTCCAAAACCCAGTTCTTATACTTTAACACGTCAGGCCCCGGCCTGTCAACGGGAAACGCTGACCCGTCCGCGCTTTGCTCAGTCCCAGTCCATCGCGACCGTGTGGATTCTTCCATCCTCGTCGGCAGCGCCCGTCATCAAGCAGGCGATGTAGGCGTCGCGGAAGGCATGCGCCAGCGGATAGAAGGGCACGCCCGTGCGCAGGGTTTCGTCCATGCGCTCAAGCACGCTGCACACGGCGATTTCATCCTCGCTCATCGTCACATCCGCGCGGAACGGGTTTTCATACAGCCGCTCGCCCTGGAAGCTGACGGCGCGCACCGTGCCGCTCATGCGGTCGCGCTCGACCTGAAGCCGCTCCTGCTGCGGCCGTCCCTGCGCGTCGACCCAGCGGACGTCGTCGTCGAAGATCTCGCCCCGCGTGCCCAGGATGCGCAGGTGGCTGCTGCGGATCGCGCTGTGATACTGCGTGCCCGCGAAGTCGTACAGGCCCAGCCGTCCGTCGGCATAGGTCAGCTGCGCCAGCACGCGGTTTTCCTCCTCGACCGGCCCGCCAGCGATCAGGCCGGAGCGGTCGCCGGTTTTGACGATGGGCGAGGTCACGCGCCGCGCGCGAATCTGAACCTCGCCGTCTTCCTCCCCCAGATAGAAGCGCAGCATGCTCACCGCGTGATAGTCGTGCATCATCGACAGCGCGCAGCTGGTCACCTGCCCGAGCAGCCCGCGGTCAATGAGCGCGCGCCGCGCCTGATGCGTCGGCCAGAGGAAATACTGCTCGGCCAGCTCAAGCGCCGTGCCCGTCCGCCGCTGCGTCTCATAAAGCGAGCGCAGCGTCGAGATATCCGTCGCCAGCGGCGTTTCGCTCAGCACGGGGACGCCCGCCTTGAGCAGCAGCGTCACCATCTCCGGCATCGCAGCCTTGCGCACGCAGGAGACGACGAACGACGGCGAATCCGCCAGCAGCGCGCCAATCGTCGTGCACGTCCTGACGCCCGTCTCCCTGGCCAGCGCCTTTGCGCCCTGCGCGCTGTGACAGAGGACGCCTGTCAGCTCGAAGCATTCCGGCAGCAGCTGCGCCGCGCGCAGATAGAACCGCGCGCGCCAGCCCGAGCCCGCCACGGCAAAGCGAATCTTTTCCATGCTCCCGTCTCCTTTATGCATAATCCCTTCGATTTACTCGGCCAGGAAGCCGAGCACATCGTCCACATAGCGCTCCATGACGTCGTCGGTCGAGTTATAGATCTCGTGGCGAGCCGTTTCGTAGCGGATGAGCCTGGCGCCCTTCACCTGCGCGACAAACTGCTCCTGCTCCGGCAGGCAGACGATCGTGTCCTGTCCTGCCTGGCACAGCAGCAGCGGCGTGACGATTTTCGCGTCGTTTTGCGGATCGAGCAGTTTGCGCGTAACGTTCACAGCCTCGCGCACCCAGCCGTAGGTCGGCGAGCAGTTCTGCAGATGCCGGTTCTCCACCCGCTTGCGCTCGTAATAGTCAAAACGCGCCCGGCTGGTCGAGAAGGATGTCTCGAATGTCTCGCTCGCAGGATCAAACGGCTTGCCGATAAACGCGCGCCGCTTGCCCTGCCCCAGCGCACACAGCAGGCCGGTCAGCGCGCGCGCCAGCCCAGGCGTCAGCGGCCTTGAAACCGGCGCGATCATCGGTGCGGTCAGCACGGCGCGGGCAAACCAGTCAGGATGCTCCATCAGCGCAAACGCGCCCACGGCGCCGCCCATCGAATGCGCGTACAGGCAGAGCGTTCCGCCCTGCATCCTCGGGCGCACGACCTTCTCCATGAATTCCTCCAGGTCATGCAGATAGTCCTCAAAGTGCTCGACATGCGTGATGGACGTGTCCTCCAGCGCGCGCACGGAGCGGCCGTGCCCGCGGTGATCCATCGCGAAGACGCTGAAGCCCGCATGGATGAAATACCACGTCATCTCCCGGAACTTCTCCGCCGACTCCGTATATCCGTGCAGGATGATCACGGCGCGCTGCGCGTCCAGCCGGTTGTAGACCTCCGCGTGCAGCGTTCCACCGCCCGAGAGCGGCATGTCGATTTCTTCCCGCATCGCCGCGAGGCCCGGCTCGACAATCTTGCGCATCAGCCGTTCATAGTTTTCTTCCCGTACAAGCTCTGCCATCCTCAACCCCTCCGTTTCCATTCTTTGCTTCTATTATATCGCACCCGGGAGGGATTGCACAAGACACGGCGGCCGGGGTTCAATGATTTCCCCCCGGCCGCCGTGCGGCTATCCTATTCTCCAATCCATTCGAGCCTTGAGGAAATTCCCCGTCAGGTAACGCTTCGCTCCCTGACTGCTTTCAGGGAATGGCTTCGCCATCAAGAAATACGTTGGGCTGCCGCCCAAACCTGCCAAGGGACTTCGCCCCTTGACCCCATATTCGCTTCGCGCCTATAGCTTCTTTCTATCCGGGAACAGGATTACATCCTCTTTCCGTAGAACCAGAGCGCGCCCACCTTGACCGCCGCGGACACCAGGCAAAGCGCGGCCGCCAGCAGCATCATGAACGTATCCCCGCGCATGAGCGACACGAAGACAATCACGCACAGCGAGAGCACCGCCGCGATCGCCAGCAGGCATTGCGCCCGGTAGGCAATCATCTGCCCGCGCTCGTCCTTCATGGAGAGCTCGCTGTCCTTCGCCCGCTCCTCGCCGATCACGGCGCGCCGGATCAGCACGACCGCGCCAATCGCGGCAAACGCACCGCCGATGCCCGACACGAAGCCCGCCAGCCGCGTCGCCAGATGCTGCTCCTCGGGCAGCAGTCGGGCCGCGCCAAAGCCCCCAATCAGCAGAATCATTCCCACAATCAGCATGACCGTCATGCTCTTCTTTTCCGTTTGCTTGCATTTCATATCGATGTTCCTCTTTTCTCTCTCCCGCGTCAGCGGTCATTCTCGTCCGAATCGTCAAAGATTTCTTCAATCGGCAGCGCAAAATACCGCGCCAGCCTGAACGCCAGCGCCAGAGACGGGTTGTACTTTCCCTTCTCCAGCGAGATGATCGTCTGGCGCGACACGTTCAGCGCCTGGGCAAGGTCCTCCTGGCGGATGCCCTTCTCCCGCCTGAGCGTCTCCAGTCTGTTCTTCATCCGGAACCCTCCGATTCTTCAAAAGTCAAGCTTGCTTTACATCCATAGGATAGCACAAGCCCGGAGGAATGTCAAGGGTATTTTACATTCCTTCCGGGCTTTTTTCATTCTCTGTTTACGGGACCCGCCGGTTACTTTCCCTCGCACCACTCGCGGATCATCTGCGCGGCGGAGCGCGTCATCTCGCGGCTGAAGTCGCAGTTCCACTTGCGCTTGGTGAACGCCATGATCCAGCGGTCGAATTCCTCGCCGTCAAGGTTCTGGCGCTTTTTGAGCATGGCGGTCATCTCCCCGGCGTCCTGGAGCCGGTAGCTGTTCTCATGCACCACGTCGGCGATGTCAAAGCGCGGCGGCTTTTTGCGCTCGATCTGGAAGGGCGTGGGCTTGCCGTACACGGCCATGCAGACGGGCTTGACATATGCCGGCAGGCCGAGGATTTCGCGCTGGATGTCGCAGTTCTCGATGATGTCGCCGATGTAGCAGGAGCCGTAGCCCAGCGCGTCGGCGGCGACGACGGTCGCGTGCGCGGCGATGATCGTATCGGTCATAGCCAGCATGAAGTCGCCCTCGCCCGGCGTGCGCAGTTCCTCGCCCAGGTCGAGCGTCTTGAACACCTCAAACCAGCGGCGGTAGTCCGCGCAGAAGACGAGCACCAGCGGCGCGGTCGCGATGAACGGCTGGTTGTCGCAGGATTTGGAGAGCGCCAGCTTCTTCTCCGGGTCGGTCACGTTGATGATCGTCCACAGCGTCATGTTGCCCGCGCTGGGCGCCTGCACGGCGGCGCTCAGGATCGTCTCCACGTCCTCGCGCGGCATCGGCTCCTGCAC
>JALFVL010000001.1 GCA_022787165.1 Clostridiales bacterium | reverse complement strand
CCGCGGTTGGCTTCGACGTTGTGCTGCGCGCTCGCGGCGGCTTCCTTCATCGCCTCAAGCTGAGCGCTCGTGATGCCATGCTCGCTGCCGAGCATATCCGCCATCATGTGATTGACGTCAAGACGAATGTTCTGTTCCATCTTTGTATCATTCCTTTTTGCTAGTTTGGCCGACCCTGCGGCATGGATTACCTTTATTTTACTCCGAACGGCCGCTTTCGTCAATGCGCGACGCCAAGGTTTCCGCCCTATTCTCCGCGCTTTCGCCCTCCGCGCTTCTGCTCTTGTTCTGATTCAATCTCAAAACGGTTTCGTCAACGTAAAGCGAAAAAGGGAGTCTGAGGGATGAAATTCCTCAGGCAGGTTTGGGCGGCAGCCCAACGATCCCACGAATCATGAAACGGGGGGTGACCGCCAAAGAACGAATAACGATGCAGAGCAGGCTCACAGCCGCTTCATCATCCAGTATACGTCCGCATAGGTGCCGTCCCGGTACTTCATGTTCCGCGGCATCGTGCCGTATACCTCAAACCCCAGCTTTTTATAGAGCGCAATCGCCCGCTCGTTGTCCGCGACGACCTCCAGCTCGACCTGCTCGATCCCGCAATCCTTCGCAATCGCAAGCAGCGCTTCGAGCACCGCCCGACCGATGCCCAACCCGGTGTAGGCCTGATACAGCGCGATGGCCAGGCCGGCGCGGTGCCTGTACCGGCTCGGCCCCATGCCCATGAGCGAGGCGTTTCCAGCAAATTCCCCGTCATAAAAGGCGAGCACCATCACGTCTCTCTCCGATTCGTTCTGCCTTTGAATAAACCGGCGCTCATCCTCCAGCGTCATCGTGACCTCGTCCGGCTCGCGGATGAGAAAGCGCGTCTCTGCGCTCGTCGTTTTGAGGTAATGAAGCAACCTCTGCGCATCCTCCTCCCTCGCGTTTCTGAGCAGCAGCTCGTGTTCTCCGAGCCGAATCCGTCTCTCCTGTATGATCATGCCCGCTTACCTCCTTCGCGCTTTTCGCCTTTCTCCAACAGGGCGCGCATCAAATGAATGCTTTCAAGCAGCGCCTCCTCGCTGTGAATCAGCCTCAGATACGGCTCGATGATCACGGGCCCGTCATAGCCGGTTTGCGCAAGCGCCGCAAAAAACGCGCCAAAGTCAAAGCGTCCCTCGCCCGGCAGACAGAGCCCGCCATCCTCCCTCCAGTCGCAGATATGCACGTTTACCAGACGCCCGCCCATCGCCGCAACGAAGTCGATCGGGTCACAGCCCGCGCGCATCGCCTGCTTGATATCCAGCGTGAAGCGGACGGCCTCCAGCGCCGCGGCCGCCTCGCGCACGCGCCCGGGCGTCGTCAGCTGGCACCAGAAGACGTTCTCCCAGCCGATGACCATCCCCCGCTGCGCGGCCAATTCGCACATCGGCCCCAGCACGTCGAGGTTTTTCTGCAAATCCCAGGGGAGCGGCGAGAGCTGCGAGGTGCTGCGCCCATGATAGACGTAGGTCTTCGCGCCGAGGGTTTTCCCCGCATCAAGCACACGGCAAAACAGGTCAAACGCGTCCTGCCGCTGCCTTCTGGAGCGGCTCATCATGCTGTTTTCAAACTGGATGCCCATCGGATGGACGCTCGCGCAGGCCACCGGGCCAAAGCGCCGGCGGGTCTTTGCGGCGAATTCCCTCGTGTACTCGCTGGGCGTCTGCAAAAAAGCCTCCGCGCAGTCAACCGGCAGCGCCGCGATGTATTCCGCTGCCTCCTCCGTCTCAAAGCGCCCGTAAAAGCCCGACGTCGACAGACCAATCCGCATGAGCCGCTCCCTCCGTTTCCTGCACTGTTTCTGTCATTATAGCGCATCCGGAAACAGCTGTCACTTTCTTTTTGGCCGGAACTGTGGTATGATGAAGTTGATTATTCTGATATCTTTCCGCTTTGTGAGGGAGTGCATCATGGCAGACCGTCTTCTCTTCCCGCCGACCACGGCATCCGATATGCGCGCGCGTGGCTGGGACGCGCCGGATTTCGTCTACGTCTCCGGCGACGCCTATGTCGATCATCCGTCCTTCGGCGCGGCGATCATCTATCGCGTGCTCGAGGGCGCAGGCTATCGCGTCGCGATGCTCGCCCAGCCAAGCTGGAAGAACACCGCCGACTTCATGCGCTTTGGCCGGCCGAATTACGGCTTTCTCGTCTCCTCCGGCGTCATCGACAGCATGGTCAACCACTATACCGCCGCGAAAAAGCGCCGCTCGTCGGACGTCTATACTCCCGGCGGCAAGGCAGCCAGGCGCCCCGACCGCGCCGTAAACGTCTATTGCCGCCTCATCCGCGAAGCCTACGGCGACATTCCCATCGCCATCGGCGGCGTCGAGGCGTCGCTGCGCCGCTTCGCGCATTACGATTACTGGGACGACGCCGTCCGCCCAAGCATCCTCGTGGACAGCGGCGCGGATCTGCTGATGTTCGGCATGGGCGAGCGCTCCATCCTCGTCACAGCGGACTGGATGAGCCGCGGCGCGCCCGCCTGGGAATGCGCGAAGATGCGCGGCGTCTGCTACATGGCCTCCTCGCCCATGAAAAACAGCATCGAGATTCCGTCCTTTGAGGACTGCGCCGCCAGCAAGCGCAAATACGGCGAGGCCTTCCTCGTCCAGTACAACGAGCAGGATCCCGTCCGCGGGCATGCCATCAGCCAGAAGCACGGCGACCGCTATGTCATCCAGACCGTGCCGGATATGCCGCTCTCCCGTGAGGAGCTCGACGCGACCTATGCCCTCCCCTTTCAGCGCACCTGGCATCCCGACTACGACGCGCTGGGCGGCGTGCCCGCCATTGAGGAGGTGCAGTTCTCCATCGCGCACACGCGCGGCTGCTTCGGCTCCTGCTCCTTCTGCGCGATCACGTTTTTGCAGGGGCGCATCGTCTCCACCCGCAGCCACGAATCCGTGCTCGAGGAGGCGAAGGCCATCACGCAGATGCCCAATTTCAAGGGCTACATCCACGACGTCGGCGGCCCGACCGCCAATTTCCGCCA
The DNA here is from genome assembly GCA_022787165.1 of Clostridiales bacterium. Taxonomy (GTDB): domain Bacteria; phylum Bacillota; class Clostridia; order Christensenellales; family Aristaeellaceae; genus Ventricola. Next base: position 6,210 of record JALFVL010000001.1, on the reverse strand, counting down.
CCCCTCCTGTGACAAGCAGCTGAAGCACGGCACCTGCGCCGCGCGCCAATGCCTCTTCCCCAAGCCCTGCCCCAACCTCAAGGTCGATCACACGGACTACATCGCGCTGCTGCGCGAGATCCGCGCGCTGCCGAAGGTCAAAAAGGTCTTCGTCCGCTCCGGCCTGCGCTATGACTACATCATGGCGGACAAGTCCGACGCGTTCCTGCGTGAGCTCTGCCAGTATCACGTCAGCGGCCAGCTCAAGGTCGCGCCGGAGCATGTGAGCCCGAAGGTGCTCGCCGTCATGGGCAAGCCCGGGCGCGACGTCTACGACGCCTTCTGCGAAAAATACGCGCGCATCAACCGCGAACTGGGCAAGGAGCAATACCTTGTCCCTTACCTGATCTCCAGCCATCCGGGCAGCGACCTTTCCGCCGCCATCGAGCTGGCCGAATACCTGCGCGACATCAACCATCAGCCCGAGCAGGTGCAGGATTTCTACCCGACCCCCGGCACGCTCTCCACCTGCATGTTCTACACGGGCTTTGACCCGCGCACGGGCAAGCCGGTCTTCGTCCCGCGCACGCCGCACGAAAAGGCCATGCAGCGCGCGCTGCTGCAGTTCCGCCGCCCCCAGAATTTCCCGCTCGTGCGCGAGGCGCTCCGCCTGGCCCACCGAGAGGACCTCATCGGCACCGGCCGCAACTGCCTCGTCCCGCCGGAGGGCGTCAAGACCGCGCACGAATACGCTCAGATCCGCCGTGAAAAGAAGGAGCAGGAGGCCCGCCGCGCCCAGCGCGAGGGCCGCGCGCCCAAGGGAAAGCCGGGCACGCGCCCGGGAAAGACCGCGCAAAAGGGCAGGCCGCCGAAGGAGCGCCGCCGCTGACCATGCCTCTTCGGCATGATGCCGGTTGCATCTGCGACGAAATGCTGTGATCCCACGGCTTTGCGACCGAGGCCGGAGCTTTACAGAAGGATGTACAGCGTAAAAGCACGGAGATGAGAGGGTCATCCCTCCCGTCTCCGTGCTTTTCCTTTATGAAAGATCGAGCGCTTTTCCATCGAGCTCCGCCCCCGCAAGCCGCTCCCCCTCGTAGACCAGCTTGAGCGAGAAAAACGTCTCCCGCTCCCGCAGCAGCTGCAAAAAGACCTTGTCGCCCTCCCAGATGGGCAGCTGCGTCAGCTTGTCCGTCTCGATCCATTCGAGCGTCCCCTCGTCGCATTCGCGCAGGACGCCCTCCGCCGCCGTGGCCGTGAACAGGTGCATCCTCTCGCGCCAGTCCTCCGAGATGAACGTCACAATGCCCCGGTAGGCCCATCGCGTGAGCCGAAGCCCCGTCTCCTCAGAAAACTCCCGGAGCATGCACGCCTGCGGGCTCTCTCCCGGCTCAAGCTTTCCTCCGACGCCGATCCATTTGTCGTGGTTGACGTCGTTTTTCTTTTTGACCCGGTGGAGCATCAGGGTCTTTCCATCCCGTTCATAATAGCACAGTGTCGTCTCAAGCATGGTTTTTCTCCCCTTTGGTGCCGATGCGTGTCTTTTCGCCGCGGCGCGGGCGTTTTCCTCTTTTTCCCGGGTATTCTCTCTTGATTGAAAAAGAAGGCGGGGATTTGTTTCATCCTCCGCCCGGCTGCTTCGTCTTCTTCCTTTTATCATTCCAGCCAGAGAAAGCGCATGAACTCCGGCACCTGCCGCCTCCAGTCCTCCTCGCAGTGCCGCCCATCCTCCTGCAAATAGGGATAGACGCGCGCGCCCTTGGCCATCAGCAGGTTCGCCGCCGTCAGGCTCTGCGCCGTCGTGCGCGCGAGGAGGCGCTGATCCCGCGCCTCGTTTTCGCCCCAGGAAAGGTAGATGCGCGTATCCGGGCTGATCTGCGCGCTGCTGATCTGGTTGCTCGCCTCCGCGAAGCACATGGCCAGCCGGGGCGAGACGCAGGCGGCCTTGGAGAAGACGTCGTTTCGCTCCGTCGCGGCGTAGAGCGCCATCAGAGCGCCCATCGACGCGCCCATCACGCCCGTGCATGTCCTGTCGGGCAGCGTGTCAAACTCGCGGTCAATCCTCGGTTTGAGCGTGTCGGCCAGCCATTCGACGGTGGCCCGTCCCCGGCCGCGAAGGCCCTCCCAGAGCTTCGGCTCCAGATGATAGGGGCAGTATTCCGCCAGCCGCCTGTCCCGCTCCAGGCTGCTTTGCAGCGCGACGACGATCATCCGCTTCGGCCATCCCTCCAGAAAAGCGCGCAGGTTCCAGCTGCGGCCGTAGGCGGCCTCCCTGTCGTCAAAGGCATTCTGCCCGTCAAACATATACATCACGGGACAGGGTCCCTCTCCCTCCGGGATGTAGACGCGCACCATCCGCCTGTCCGCGCTTGGCGTAAAGTCGATCTCAAACCGTCTGATCATCGTTTTCCTCCGTTTCTGCCGTCCGGCTGTCTTCCAAGATCAGCCCGCAATCGGCCCGTTGTCGGTTTACTATGAAAGTCCTTCCGCAAAGCATCGGCCTCGGCCGCAAGGCAACGGAACTTTCATCACTTGGTCGGTCATGCAATCGGCATCATGCCGGTTTACTCTGGATGTATATGTTCACTTCCGCAGGCTTATGCGTCCCATTTTGTGCGCTCAGATTGTGTTTTTCCGCCCGGCTATGGTATAATAAAAAGGTTAAGGGAGGGCGGCGTCTGTCCGGCCTCCGCCTTTGAAGGAGTGGAAAACAATGAAACCGCAAACCAGGCAGCCCGACCTCGGATGCGATCCGATCGGCCGGCTGATGATCCGCCTGGCGCTGCCCTCCGTGGTCGCGCAGACGATCAATATGCTCTACAATATGGTCGACCGCATGTACATCGGCAGCATCGAGGGCGTCGGCGCGCTCGCGCTCACCGGAGTCGGGCTGACCTTCCCGGTCATCACGCTGATCTCCGCCTTTTCCTCGCTCTTCGGCGCGGGCGGCGCGCCGCTGGCCTCCATCAAGCTGGGCGAAGACAACCGCGAGGGCGCGGAGCGCATTCTCGGCGTCTCGGCGTTCATGCTGCTGTGCTCCTCCGTGCTGCTGTGTACGGTTTTCTTTCTGACGATGACGCCGCTGCTGACAGCGTTCGGCGCAAGCGAAAACACGCTGCCCTACGCGACGGACTATCTGTCCATCTACCTGCTGGGCACGGCGTTTGTCCAGCTCGTCCTCGGCCTCAACCCGTTCATCACCGCGCAGGGCAACGCGCGCGAGGCGATGATCTCCGTGGTCATCGGCGCGGCGCTCAACATCGTGCTCGACCCGCTGTTTATCTTCGTGCTGGGCCTGGGCGTGCGCGGCGCGGCGCTGGCGACGGTGATCTCCCAGGGGGCCTCCTGCCTGTGGGTCGTCTCCTTTCTCGCGGGGCGCCGCTCCAGGATACGGCTGCGTCCCCGGCAGGTCCGCTTCTCCCTGCCCGTCGTGCGCTCGACCATGGCGCTGGGCGTCTCGCCGTTTACGATGGTCTTCACCGAGAGCGCGATTCAGGTCGTGCTCAACCGCGGCATGATGACCTACGGCGGCGACCTGTACGTCGGCACGATGACAATCATCACGAGCGTCGTCCAGCTCTTCACGACGCCGCTGATGGGCTATACCAACGGCGTGCAGCCGCTGATGAGCTTTAACTACGGCGCGGGGAAGCTCGACCGCGTGCGCAAGACCTTCAAATACCTGCTTCTCTCCGCGCTCGCCGTGACGATCAGCTACTGCTCGCTCATCGAGCTGTTCCCGCGCGTCTTTATCCGCCTGTTCGCCCACGACGAGGCGCTCATCGAGCTGACCGTGCGCGGTCTGCGCATCTATGCGGCGGGCCTGTGCATCTTCGGCATCCAGAACGCGGCGCAGAGCATGTTCGTCGGTCTCGGGCAGGCTGGCATCTCGCTGTTCATCGCCGTGCTGCGCAAGGTGATCCTGCTCATCCCACTGGCGCTGCTGCTGCCCCATGCCTTCGGCGTCACGGGCGTCTACCTCGCCGAGCCGATCGCCGACGTGCTCTCCGTCTCGACTGCGGCGACGCTCACGCTGCTCAACTTTAACAAGATTCTCGACCGCCGGGCCAAAGCGCTGGCGCGCGCAAACTGAAGCGGGAGGTTCGCCATGCAAGCAGACTGCATCATTCTGGGCGGAGGCGCGGCCGGGCTGGCCGCCGCCTGCGCGCTCTCCGGCTCGGGCCTGCGCGTCGCGCTCGTCGAGCGGCAGGAACGCGTGGGCAAAAAGCTCCTGGCGACCGGTAACGGCCGCTGCAACCTCTCCAACGCCGATATGACGCCGGAGCATTACGGCGAAGCCGCGCCGTTCGTTCGCCGCGTCTATGAGGCGACGCCGCCTTCGGAGGTGCTCGCCTTCTTTGACCGCCTCGGCCTGATGCTCTGTCAGGAGGAGGGCCGCCTCTACCCGCGCACGCGCATGGCGTCCTCCGTGCTCGACGTGCTGCGCGCGGGCTGCGATGGCGTGACCCTGCTCACGGGCCGGGAGGCCGTCTTCCTCGCCCCGTCCCGCCGCGGCGGACTCAGCGTTCAGCTCGCGGACGGCGAGGGGCTCTTCGCGCCGGCCGTGCTCGCCGCGATGGGCGGCAGCGCCGCGCCGCATCTGGGCACGGACGGCTCCGGCACAAGGCTCCTTGAGGCGCTCGGCCACACCGTCACGCCGCTCTTCCCCGCGCTTGTGCAGCTCAAATGCGCGCATTCCGCGCTGCGCTCGCTCAAGGGGCTGCGCGTGCAGGCGGCGCTGACGCTTGAAATCGACGGCGCTCCCGCCGCCCGCGAGGAGGGCGAGCTGCTCTTTGCGGATTACGGCGTCTCCGGCGTCTGCGTCTTCCAGCTCTCCGGCCTGGCCGCGCGCGCCCTCTCGCGCCGCAGCGCCGTGCGCCTGCTCGTCAACCTGCTGCCCGAGGTGCCCGAGGATGAGCTCTCCGCCTGGCTCGACAGGCGCATCGACCTCCATCCGGATGCTACCGCGCAGGCGCTGTTTTCCGGCGTGCTGCCCCGCCTGCTCGCGCAGGCCGTGCTCCGCCAGGCGGGCGTCAGCGCCGAGACGCCGGCCTCGACGCTCAGCTTCCGGGAGCGGCTTTCCCTGCTGGGCGCGCTCTCCATCTTCCCGCTCGAGGTCACGGGCACGCAGGGCATGAAGCAGGCGCAAGTCACCGCCGGCGGCGTCTCGCTCGAGGAGGTCGATCCCCAAACCATGCGCTCCCGATGCTTTGATTCCCTCTATCTCACCGGCGAGCTGCTCGACGTGGACGGCCCCTGCGGCGGCTACAATCTGCATTTTGCCTTTGCCAGCGCGCTGACGGCCGTCAAAGCGATCCGCGCGCAATATGGCCTGTGAGCGCCCTTTTGGCAGAAAGGAAGTCCATGCTTCGCATTCACAACGTCAAGCTCCCGCTCTCGTATACGAAGAAGACCATGACCGCAGCCGCCTGCAAGCACCTTGGCGTGACGGCCGCGCAGGTCGCAAACTGCGCCATCGCCAAAAAGAGCGTGGATGCACGCAAAAAGGGCGACGTCTGCTTCGTCGTCTCGCTCGATGTTTCGCTCCGCTCCCCGCAGGATGAGCGCCGCGTCACCGCGCGCCTGAGTCCCGCCGAGGGCGGCCTCGCCGTGCCCTATGCGCCGCCTGTCCTGCCTGTGCTGGGCGCCGCGCCCTCTCCCCGTCCCGTCGTCATCGGCCTGGGGCCGGGTGGTCTCTTCGCCGCGCTGACGCTCGCCGAGGCGGGCGCGCGCCCCATCGTCCTGGAGCGCGGGCAGGATGTCGACACGCGCACGCGCGACGTCGCCGCCTACTGGCGGGATGGGGAGCCTTCGTTTTCCGCCGCCTCCAACGTGCAGTTCGGCGAGGGCGGCGCGGGCACGTTCTCCGACGGCAAGCTGAACACCGGCACAAAGGATCCCCGCGGCGAGCACATTCTGCGCACGTTTGTGCGCTTCGGCGCGCCAAACGACATCCTCGTCGACGCCAAGCCGCACATCGGCACGGACAAGCTCGCCGGGGTCGTGAGGGCCATGCGTGAGCGGATTCTCAGCCTCGGCGGCGAGGTGCATTTCGGCGCGCGGATGACCCGCATCCTCCGCACAAACGGCGTGCTCAAGGCGCTCATTTATGAGGATGCCGCCGGTGAGCATGAGCTGCCGGCCGACTACGCCGTGCTCGCCATCGGCCACAGCGCGCGCGACACCTTCGCGATGCTCTGCGAGGAGCGCTTCTCCCTGGCGCAGAAGCCG
>JALFVL010000037.1 GCA_022787165.1 Clostridiales bacterium | reverse complement strand
TAGCGCATCGCCTGCGCCTCGCCGAAGGTGGACAGCACCATCGTGATGGCCGCCGTCAGGGTCGTCTTGCCATGGTCAACGTGGCCGATCGTGCCAATGTTGACATGCGGCTTCGTGCGCTCAAACTTTTGCTTCGCCATTGGAATAACCTCCTCGATAATTTCGGCTGACAGTTTTTTGCTGCGGCCCGCCGAATTGTCGGTGGTCGCTTTGGAGCAGGTGATGGGAATCGAACCCACGCGGTCAGCTTGGGAAGCTGAAGTTCTGCCATTAAACTACACCTGCAAAGGGCTGTCAACCGGTTTATGCATCCTTATTCTATCCAAATCTGCCGGGATTGTCAATACACCCCGAACATTTTTGCCCATAAAAACGGTTTTTCAGACGCCCTGCGAATTCTTCTCGCTGATGAGCCGCTCGAGCTTGTGCTTGACGCGCTGGAGCGCGTTGTCGATGCTCTTGACGTGCCGCCCGAGCATGGCGGCGATCTCCTGATAGCTCTTGCCGTCCAGATAGGCCGCCAGCACGCGCCGCTCCAGCGGAGAGAGTGCCTCGTCGATGCGGCTCTCGATGCTCACATAGCTCTCCTGCCCGATGAGCAGCTCCTCCGGGTCCGCGCTTCGCCCCTCGGTGATGATGTCCAGCAGCGTCCGGTCGCTCTCCTCCTCGTAGATCGGCTTGTTGAGCGAGACATAGGAGTTGAGCGGGATGTGCTTTTGCCGCGTCGCGGTCTTGATGGCGGTGATGATCTGCCGGGTGACGCACAGCTCGGCGAAGGCGTGGAAGGAGGCGAGCTTGTCCGGCTTGAAGTCGCGGAACGCCTTGAACAGGCCGATCATGCCCTCCTGCACGATGTCCTCGTGGTCGGCACCGACGAGGAAATACGAGCGCGCCTTGGAGCGCACGAAGTTTTTGTACTTGTTGAGCAGGTATTCGGAAGCCTCGACGTCGCCCCTCTGCGCCAGCAGCGCGACCTCTTCGTCGGTCATCTCCTCAAAGCTGGCGGGCGCGCAGTCCCGTTGCGGCGCTTCCTCCGCCTGCGGCCTCTCCCGCTCTTCCCATTCATCCCGCACGTGCAGCGTGTTCATTCCTCGCCCTTTCTCATCCGGTCAAAGATTTCCCTCTGATGCGGCGGAAGCCGCGAAAAGATGTCCCCACGCGAGACCTTCTCCTCGCGCATGTGCCCGCGCCCCGCCGCGCGAACCTGCGTCAGCTCCAGCAGGAATTCCCGCGAGGAGATGCGCACGGCCCCGCGCCCAAGCGTCACCGTCTGCTCGACGGCGTCGCTCGTCGCCACGCGCACGCGGCGCCACTTCGGCGCGGCCTCGCAGGCCGCCTCGATGTAGTTGTCCGCGCTCTCCGCGTGCTTGGTAAAGACGACCTCCACGCCGTGCACGGTCATGCGCGAGCGCACCGGCCTGTCCGTGTAATGGCCGTCGAAGACGACGATGACCTCTTCCCCGGAGTAGCCCGCATAGTCGGCAATCAGGTGGACGAGCCTGTCCCGCGCCTCCTCGATGCTCAGGCGCTCGGCGCGGGGCACGTCCCACGCGCCGATGACGTTGTAGCCGTCCACCAGCAGCAGCGGCTTCATGATCAGCCCCTCGAGGCCATGACGGCGTAGAGCAGCACGCCCGCCGCCACGGAGGCGTTGAGCGAGCCGATCTTCCCGCGCATGGGCAGGGAGACGAGCCTGTCGCAGCTCTGCGCCACGAGGCGGGAGATGCCCTCGCCCTCGGAGCCGACGACCAGCGCCGCCGCTCCGGAAAAGTCGACCTTGCGGTAATCCTCGCCCTCCATCGCCGCGCCGTAGATCCACACGCCCTCCTTCTTGAGGCGCTCGATCAGGCGCGTGAGGTTGACCTCGCGGGCGACGGGGATGTGCTCCACCGCCCCGGCGCTCGCCTTGACGGCCGCGGGCGTCAGCCCGACGGAGCGGCGCTCGGGCAGGATGACGCCGTGCGCGCCGACGCATTCGGCGCTGCGGATGATCGCGCCGAGGTTGTGCGGGTCGGTCACGCCGTCGAGAATCACGAGGAACGGCTGCTCGCCGCGCGCCTTCGCCAGGGCGAACATGTCCTCCACCGTGCTGTAGGCGTAGGCCGAGGCGACGGCGATCAGGCCCTGATGGTTCGGGGCCATCGCGTCCAGCCTCGCGCGGTCGACCTCCTGCACGACGACCTTCGCCTCGCGCGCCATCGCGACGATCTCTCTGGCCGAGCCAATCAGCTCGCCCCGCGCGACCAGCAGCTTTTCCAGGTCGCGCCCCGCGCGCAGCGCCTCGCGGATCGGGTTGCGGCCAACCAGCAGATTGCTTTCGATCTCCTCTTCAGCGGGCGGCGGGGTCATCGGACGCTCAAAGCGGCCGTCCCGGGCAGGACGCTCCTGACGCGCAGGACGCTCCTGGCGTTCCTGGCGCTCGGGACGCGGGCCGCTGAACGCAGGCCGCTCCTCGCGATACGGCCTGTCCCCGCCGTAGGGGCGGCGCTCGCTGTTGTTCGGGCGGTCATTGTACGCGCGGCGCTCGCCGCCGTTCGGATGGTCGCCGTAGGGGCGGCGCTCGCCGCCGTTCGCCCGGTCGCCATAGCTGCGGCGCTCGCCGCTGCTTGTCCGTTCGCCGTAGGGGCGGCGCTCGCCGTTATTCGGACGTTCGCCGTAGGGGCGGCGCTCACCGTTATTCGGACGCTCGCCGTAGGGGCGGCGCTCACCGCTGCTTGTCCGTTCGCCGTAGGGGCGGCGCTCGCCATTCGGGCGGTCATTGTACGCGCGGCGCTCGCTGGGCGGCACGCCCTTGCCCTCGTCGCGCTGGGGGCGGCGGGTGAATTCGTCGTCGCGCCAGTCGTCCCTGTGGCTCTGCGGCTTCTTTGTAAACTGATCGTAGTATGCCATGGTTTCCTCTTTCCCGGTTTGAACCGTCAATCCGTATGACTCTGTAAATCCTTCTGTAAAGCTCCGGCCTCGGTCGCAAAGCAGCGGGCTTTACAGCATTTCGTCGGGCTTGCAGCCGGCATCATGCCGGTGCTCAGTCAAGCGTCTGCGCCCGCTCGCGCACCTCGTCGGCTCTGCCGCAGGTGTTTTCTCCCTCCGGGCAGGCGCCGCGCAGGCAGGCAGGCCCGGCATGGGCAAACAGCGCGGGCGCCTCGCGCCGGCAGGCCGCCAGCATCTGCCAGGCCATCTCGCGGATTTCCCACTGCGCGCGGTTGCAGCAGCGCAGCTCGAAGAAGTGCAGCAGCTCCCGCGCGTTCATCGTCACCAGCAGGCGCGTCGCCGCGGCGTTGGGCAGCACGAAGCGCGCGTCCTGATTGGCCGCCTCGCCCGACCCGCCCAGTTTTTCCTGCCAGCCGCGATACCATGCGTGCATGGTCTCCATCTGCCTCACAAACTCGCGCTCCTGTGCCTCGCCCAGCGCCGAGATCGACGGGGGAATGACGTAGTCAAACCCGTCCGCCATCGAGACATAGCGCTGGCTCTGCACGGAGAACGACGCGATCCTGTGCCGCGTCAGCTGTGCGAGCAGCGCCCGTGAGACGCCCTCCACGGCGAACGTGAAGCTCGCGTGCTCGGTCACGGACAGATGCCCGCGCCCCATGACGCGCTCCACATATTTCTGCTGATCCGCCGCCTCGACGCGCTCGCGCAGGCTCTCGATATCGGCCTGCGCGTAGCAAAGCCGCGCGCCCAGCGCCACGATCTCGTCGGGATCGGGCGTCGCGCGCAGCAAAATCACCTTGAGTTTTGCCTTTGCCATAGTGCCTCCGTGCGCGCAAGCGCGTCCGCCATCAGCGCGCTCAGCCGCTCGTTCTGTTTCGTGATATACAGATAGCCCCAGAGCGCCTCCAGCCCTGTGGCGTGCGCGTAATCGCCGGGATCGGCGTTTTTGGGCGCGGCGTGCTTGGCCTGCGCATTGCGACCGCGCCGGGCGATGTCGGCCTCCGCTGCGGTCAGCTCATCCTCGATCGCCTCGAGCATCCTCGCCTGCGCTGCGGCGCTGACCATGCGCACCGCCTGCCTGTGCATCGCGCCGACGCTCATGCCGCGCGCGACCAGCCGGCTGCGGACGTAGAGATCATGCACCGTGTCGCCGATATATGCCATCTGAAGCGGGTTGAGCGTCCGGGGATCCATCTCCCCCATGACGCTGCGCGCCGCCTCCAGTCCCTCCTGCTGCAAAAGGCCACATCCTTTTCAAGCTTTCTGATGGGCGAAAGCGCCTTTTCATCCATTTTCGTAGCCTACAGTATATCATCAATTTCCGCAAAGGTAAAGACCGAAAGCCCGCACGGCATCCGAAATTCTGTCAGCGGTTCTTATTGAATGATCTCCTTTCTGGCGCGGTTTGCACATAGATGCCCGCTTTGCACATCGGGCCCGTTTCAATCGTAGGCTGCTTCGCAGCCTGCTCTGAAACTGCCTTCTTCATGATTATTGAGATACGATAGGGCTGCCGCCCTATGACCTGCTTGGGGATTTCATCCCCAAACCCCTTCTTCGCTTCGCGCCTGTCATCCGTTTTTCTCTATGATTCGTCTCAGTGCGGCTCATCTGACCGATCGACCGCCGCAAGCGGCTCGGGGTATTCCCCCGGCAGCGACGCCCAGGCGAGCACGCCCGCGCAGACCGCCTGCGCCACCTCCTCGCGGTAGCTTTCCGTCAGCAGCCGCGCCTCCTCGTCCCGGTTGGAGAGAAACCCGCATTCCACCAGCGCCGAGGGCACGCCCAGCGTCAGGATGTAGTAGTCCCCGCCCAGCGCCGTGCGCTCCGTCTTGGGATGGAGGCCGTCGATCATCGCCTGCTGAATCGCGCCCGCGAGCAGACGTCCCGCCGGGCAGCCCTCCCTGAAAAAGACCTGCGGCCCGCTCTCGCTGCGCCCCGCGTATTCGTTCATGTGGATGGAGAGCACCATGTCCGCCCCGCCCGCCTGAATCAGCGCCGCGCGCCGCTGCATGTCCTGGAGCTTCTTGCGGATGGGCGGGTCCTCGTCGCACAGCGCGCGGTCGTCCGTGCGCGTCATAATGACCCTGGCGCCCTTCGCCTCCAGCAGCCGTGCCAGCCGCAGCGCGACGTCGAGGTTCAGCCCCTTCTCCGGCGTCCCGCTGACCCGGCCTACCGCGCCGCCGTCATAGCCGCCGTGGCCGGGATCGACGGCGATGGTCATCTCCGCGAGCGGCCCCGCGTCCTCCTGCGGCAGCGTCCCGTCCGCCGCCCCGGCGGTCTGCTCCGCCGCGAAGGTCTGCATGGCGCTGTTCCCCGCGCCAAAGAGCAGCGCGCCCGTACACACGAGCGACATTCCGAGCAGCAGCCCCGCCGTCAGACGCACGCGATCCCTCAGAAAACCGTTCATAACGCTCCCCTCCCCCCGGATGGCCGTTTCAAGGAGTATGCCGGCGTGCGCCCAATTATGACGGCGGTTTTCCACACGATGTGTAGGGGTACCAATATTTATGTCCCCGCAAGAATTGTTACAAATCCGCGCAGGGGTTATACACGGGTTGCCCACAGGTTTTCCACAGTTTTCCCCAGCCTTGTCCACAACACTTTTCCTTGTAAAGCCCGGAAAAATGTCATGCTTTCCACAGAGTTTCCGACTTTTCCACGTCAGTTGTCCATAGTTTTCCTCAAACCTGTGGATAATTTTAGTTTTCCACAGCTGAATTGTTATGACAAAACCACGTTTAAATGTTACGCAGTTGTAACATCCAAGCGTGGTTTGTCATTTCTTTTCCAAATTTTGTGTAGGCTTTTCAAAAGCGGCAGGTTCACACCAGCCTCAGCCCCGGGCAGGCGTTGAGGTCAAGCCCCGCGATCTCCCCGCGCATGAGCCGGTAGAAGGCCGCGCTGCCGATCATGGCCGCATTGTCCGTACACAGAACCGGCGGCGGCATCACGAGCCGGATGCCTGCGCGCTGGCATTTGTCGTTCATCGTGTTGCGCAATCCGGAGTTGCTCGCCACGCCACCCGCCAGCGCCATGACCTTTGCGCCGGTCTCCTTCGCGGCGAGGACGGCCTTGTCGCTCAGAAGCTCGACGGCGGCATATTGGAAGCTCGCCGCGATGTCGGCGGCGGGCACCTCCTGCCCGCTCTGGCGCAGCTTGTGGACGGCGTTGATCAGCGCCGTCTTGAGCCCGGAAAAGCTGTAATCGTAGCGTCCCGGGGTCTGCACGTGCGGCAGCCTGAGCGCGTGGGGATTGCCCTCGCGGCTGAGCTTGTCCAGCAGCGGCCCGCCGGGATAGGGCAGGCCGAGCACGCGCGCCGCCTTGTCAAACGCCTCGCCCGCCGCGTCGTCCATCGTCTGGCCCAGCAGCGTATAGACGCCGTAATCCTCGACGCGCACGATGTGCGAATGCCCGCCCGAGGCGACCAGGCAGACAAACGGCGGCGTGAGCGCCGCATGGGCGACGTAGTTCGCGCTGACGTGCCCCTCGATATGGTTGACGGGGATGAGCGGCTTGTCCGCCGCATAGGCCAGCGCCTTGGCTGCCGACACCCCGATGAGCAGCGCGCCGACCAGCCCCGGGCCATAGGTCACGGCGACGGCGTCGATCTGCTCAAGCGTCATGCCCGCCTTCTTGAGCGCCTCCTCGACAACGGGGTCGACGCTCTCCACATGCTTGCGCGAGGCGATTTCCGGCACGACACCGCCATACATCGCGTGCAGCGGAATCTGCGAGGAGATCACCGAGGAGAGCACCTCGCGCCCGTCACGCACGACGGCGGCCGCCGTCTCGTCGCAGCTCGATTCAATCGCCAGGATCGTCGCATGGCCCGCGGCCTGCAGGCGCTGCGTCTGCTCTCTGGCGCTCTGTTCGTATTTCATGCTTTGTCTTCCTCCGCGAGGTGGCGGCGGATCATGCCGCCCACCAGACCTTCGATCGCGATCAGCAGCACGCCGACCGCCGCAAACAGCCGCAGCGCGCCCAGCGCCGCGTCCGCCGCCGCGCGCTCAAAGAGCGCCTGGGGCATCATGCGGATGAGCACGTCCGTTTCAGGATTCATCAGCCAGAGGTCGTTTGAAAACAGCAGCTCATGCGCGCCGGCAAACAGCCGCGCAAAGCCCTGCCCGCGCAGCAGCGCCACGAGCAGCAGCGAGAGCGCAAGCAGCGCGCCCAGGCCCGCGGCCACGCCCAGCAGCAGCGTTTTCCTGCGCTTTGTGAGCCTCGCGCCCGTCCAGGCGATGACGACCGCCAGCGCAGCGGCCAGCGAGAAGCAGACCTTCGATGCGCTCCCCAGCCGCAGCATCAGGTCGCGCACGTCGCGCAGATGCGCCTGCTCGCGCGCGTTCAGGGGCTCAAGCGCAAAGTCAGCCTCCGCCCGGCCCATGCCCTCCGCGATCTGCTGCGCCAGCGCCTCCTGCGCCTGCGCGTCAAGACCGATTGCTGCCGTGACCTCCTCCTGCGAGGACAGGCCCATCGTCTCCCGGACGGTTTCGCGCGAGCGCGCCCCGTAGAGCGACGCGTCCTGCGACAGATTCCGGACAGCGCCGCAAAGCGCGCCCACCGCCGCGAGCACGACCGTCAGCGCCGCAAGCAGGCCGGTGATTCCCTTCAAACGGCTCATGCCGCTCCCCCCTTCAACGCCGAAAGGCCCCGGGCCGCCGCGCGGCCCGAAAGCGATCGGGCAGCGGCGGCAGCGCCGGAGCGTTCCTTATTGCATCTGCAGATACGCCGTGATGAAGCCGTCGAGCTCGCCGTCCATGACGGCGCTGACGTTGCTCGTCTCGTAGCCCGTGCGGTGATCCTTGACCATCGAGTAGGGATGGAAGACGTAGGAGCGGATCTGGCTGCCCCATTCGATCTTCTTCATCTCACCCTTGATGTCGGCCATCTTCTCCTCGCGCTCGCGCTCGCGCAGCTCCAGCAGCTTGGCGCGCAGCATGCGGATACAGTTCTCGCGGTTATGCACCTGGTCGCGGCTGGTCTGGCTGGAGACGACGATGCCGGTCGGGAAGTGCGTCATGCGCACGGCCGAGCTCGTCTTGTTGACGTTCTGTCCGCCCGCGCCGCTGGCGTGGTAGGTATCCACGCGCACGTCCTTCATGTCGATCTCGATTTCGCCGTCGTCGTCCTCGATGATCGGGGAGACATCCAGCGAGGAGAACGACGTCTGGCGGCGGGCGTTCGCGTCAAACGGGCTGATGCGCACGAGGCGGTGCACGCCCTTCTCGCTGCGCAGGAAGCCGTAGGCGTTATCGCCGTCGACCTCGAAGGTCACGGACTTGAGGCCCGCCTCGTCGCCGTCGAGCATGTCGATCAGCTTGACGGTGAAGCCGTGGCGCTCGCAGTAGCGCGTGTACATGCGGTAGAGCATGAGCGTCCAGTCCTGCGCCTCGGTTCCGCCCGCGCCCGCGTGCAGCGAGAGATAGCAGTTGTTGCTGTCGTAGTCGCCGCGCAGCAGGCTCTCGAGCTTGAGCTCCTGCAGGTCGCCCTGCAATTTTTTGATTTCCTCGCCCGCCTCGGTCAGGAGGTCCTGATCCTCCATCTCCTCGGCAAGCTCCAGCGTCGCTTCCACGTCGTCCGCCCGCGAGATCAGCTTGTTGTAATGCTCCAGCTTGTTCTCGGCGAGGCGAACCTTCCGGCTGACCTCGGTTGAGCGCTTGAGGTCATTCCAAAAATCCGGCTCGTTCATCGTCTCGTGCAGCTCAAGGAGCTGCTCCTTCAGGCCGGCGACGTTAAAGTGACTCACCTGCCTCAACAATGCTCTCGCGGATTTGCGCCAGCTGCTGGCTGTACAGGTCCAGTTCGATCACGTTGATTCACATCCTTTTATACTGGTCGTTGATGAAACGGGGAAAAACTCCCCGGGGTTGATGATGGGATTGTCTTGGGGCTGCCGCCCCAAACCCTGCCTGAGGGATTTCATCCCTCAGACTCCCTTCTTCGCTTCGCGGCGGTTGAAAGAGAATTATTCATTCTTGCCGCAGCAGTTCTTGTACTTTTTGCCGCTGCCGCAGGGGCAGGGATCGTTGCGGCCGACCTTCTTGGCCACCTTCTTCGTGCCCGCCGGGCCGCCCGCCGCCTTGGCCTGCTCCAGGTTCGTCTCCTTGACCTGGGCGACCTGCCTGCGCTCCTGCTGCACGTTGATGCGCGCCTGATACATCCGCCGCACGGTGTCCTCCCGGATGAGGTGGACCATCTCGTCGAACATGTCGTAGCCCTCGATCTGGTATTCCGTCACGGGGTTGCGGCTGCCGTAGGCGCGCAGGCCGATGCCGTCTCGCAGCTGATCCATCGCGTCGATGTGATCCATCCAGCGCCGGTCGACACAGGAGAGCAGCACGACGCGCTCCAGCTCCCGGGTATCGAGGTGAATCTTGTCAAATTCGGCCTCGCGCACGGCGTAGAAGTCGCGTGCCTCCTGCTTGAGGGCGGCGATGAGGCCGTCCTTGGGGATCGTCTTGAACGCCTCCTCGTGCGCCGCGAAGAAGCCCACGCGGATGCACAGGCGCTCCAGATACGCGGTCAGCCCCGCCATATCCCAGTCGATGTAGTCCTCGCCGTTGCCGCAGTAGCTGCCCACGGCCGCCTCGATCAGCTTGTCCGCCATCTTGACGATGGTCTCGTGCATGTCGCGGCCCTCGAGCACCTGGCGGCGCTGCTCGTAGATCTCCTTGCGCTGCTCGTTCATGACGTCGTCATATTGCAGCACGTTCTTGCGGATCTCGTAGTTGCGGCCCTCGATGCGCTTTTGCGCGTTCTCGATCTGCCCGGTGAGCATCTTCGCCTCGATCGGCTCATCCTCCGCGACTCCCATCTTCTCGATCAGGCCGCTGACCTTGTCGCTGCCGAACAGGCGCATGAGGTCGTCCTGCATGGAGATGAAGAACTGCGAGGAGCCGGGGTCGCCCTGGCGGCCGGCGCGGCCGCGCAGCTGGTTATCGATGCGGCGGGACTCGTGGCGTTCGGTGCCGATGATGTGCAATCCGCCGACGGCGACGACGCGGTCATGCTCGGCATCGGTCTGCTGCTTGAAGCCCGCGTAGAGCTCGCCGTAGACCTGGCGCGCCTTCAGCACCTCCTCGGAGACGTTCTCGTTGAAGCCCGTGGCCTCCTCGATGGTCGCGTCGTCGTAGCCCTTCTGGCGCATCGCGCGGCGCGCGAGGTATTCCGGGTTGCCGCCCAGCAGGATGTCCGTGCCGCGGCCCGCCATGTTCGTGGCGATGGTCACGGCGCCGTAGTGGCCTGCCTGCGCGACGATCTCCGCTTCCTTCTCGTGGTATTTCGCGTTGAGCACCTCGTGCTTGATGCCGCGCATGGTGAGGAGCCTGGAGAGCAGCTCGCTGACCTCGACGCTGACCGTGCCCACGAGGATCGGCTGGCCGGTCTGATGCCGCCGCTCGATCTCGTTGACCACCTGGCTGAACTTGCCCTTGACGGTCCTGTAGACGAGGTCGTTCATGTCCTTGCGGATCATCGGGCGGTTCGTCGGGATCTGCACGACGTCGAGGCTGTAAATGCCCTTGAATTCCTCCTCCTCGGTCTTGGCCGTGCCGGTCATGCCCGAGAGCTTCTTGTACATGCGGAAGTAGTTCTGGAAGGTGACCGTCGCCAGCGTCTTGCTCTCGCGCTCGACCTTGACGTGCTCCTTCGCCTCGATGGCCTGGTGCAAGCCGTCGCTGTAGCGCCGGCCGACCATCAGGCGGCCGGTGAATTCGTCGACAATGACGACCTGATCGTTCTGCACGACGTAGTCGACGTCGCGCTTCATCAGCGCATGCGCCTTGAGCGCGGCGTTGATGTGGTGCATCAGCTCGCTGTTGGCGATGTCGGCGAGGTTCTCCACGCCGAACCACTTCTCCGCCTTGCGCACGCCCGCCTCGGAGAGGTTGCAGGTCTTCTTCTTCTCGTCTTTGACGTAGTCCTTGCGCATGGCGGCCTTCTCCTCCTCGGAGAGGGGGTTCTCCTCCCAGCGCTCCTCCTCGGGCTCCTCGCCCTCCTGAAGCGTGCAGACGAAGCGATCCGCCTTTTCATACATGTCGGTCGACTTGTCGCCCGCGCCGGAGATGATCAGCGGCGTGCGCGCCTCGTCGATGAGGATGGAGTCGACCTCGTCCACGATGGCGAAGTGATGACCGCGCTGCACCATGTTCTTCTGGTAGATGACCATGTTGTCGCGCAGGTAGTCAAAGCCCATCTCGTTGTTGGTGCCGTAGGTGACGTCGCAGGCGTAAGCCGCCTTGCGCTCCTCCTGGTTGAGGTCATGCACGATGACGCCCACGCTCATGCCCAAAAAGCGGAAGATGCGGCCGATGTCCTCGCCCTGGAATTTGGCCAGGTAGTCGTTGACCGTGACGACGTGCACGCCCTCGCCGCTGAGCGCGTTGAGGTAGGCCGGCATGGTCGCCGTGAGCGTTTTGCCCTCGCCGGTCTTCATCTCGGCGATGCGCCCCTGATGCAGCACGATGCCGCCCATCATCTGCACGCGGAACTGGCGCTTGCCGGTCACGCGGCAGGTCGCCTCGCGCACGACGGAATAGGCCTCCGGCAGCAGGTCGTCAAGCGTCTCGCCCTTTTTGAGGCGCTCGCGGAATTCATCCGTCTTCGCGCGCAGCTCGGCGTCGCTCAGCTTCTTATGCGCCTCTTCGAAGGAATCGATTTGATCGACGATCTTCCCCAGGCGCTTGATCTCCCCGGCAGTCGGGTCGAACAGCTTGCTAAAAAACCCCATGTCTATCCTCCAAACCGCGGCGCGGGGCAGCCGGATTGTCTGCCCGCACAGCCGCATCTTGTCTATTATATCATTCCCGTCCTGAATGATCAACCGTTTCGGGCAGGATGGGAAAAATGGCATCTATCGTCAGCCATAAGCACCCATTATGCTTATTGTAGCACGAGCGTCCTGAAAATACAACGAAAGAATCGGAGCGGGTCATCCCGCTCCGATCCCGTTTCCTTCGCTGAAGGCACGCCTTGCTGCCGTGGCCTTATTGCCCTTCGCCGATGAGCGCGCGCATCTCGTCCACGCTCTCATAGCCGTAGACGTAATAGCTCCAGCCGACCAGCTCGCCGACGAGGTGACCTTCGTCAAGCACCGGCGCATCCGCCTGGTTTTCGATCTCGTCGACCAGCAGGAAGACCCTGCCCTGCGGGTCGCGCGTCAAATGCGACGCCTCCTGAAGCATCGTATGCAGCCTCAGGCTCGTCCATTCCGCCTCGCCCCTGTCGCTGAGCACCCACATCTCGATCTGCCCGTCGCTCGCCTCCGTCAGCAGATTGGCGTTCCAGAAGGTCGCGTAGCCCTGCGTGTAGCCGTTTTCAAGCAGCCAGTCCGCCGCCATCTCGTAGTTGACCTCTCCCTGCGTATAGTCATAGCGCATAGCGCAGGACGTCTGAAACAGAAAGCAGCCAGCCAGAAGCGCCCAAGCGCCCCTGCGCAGTGACGCGTTCACAGATAGTTCGCGCTCAAGCGCCGCCGCAAGCACCAGCAGCAGCAGCAGGATGCCGATAAAGAAATAGCGCGTCATGTACTGGCTCAGCAGCACGTTGAGCACCATGCCCAGCACGATCGCCAGCACGGCGGTCAGCAGCAGTTGCCTGTGTTCCGTCGGCAAACTGCCAAAGCAGCGCGCCAGGCGCACGCATGCCAGCGCGGCGGCGGCCGTCAGCGCCAGGGCGATCATGCAGGCCATGCCCTGCGGCGAAAAGAACGGCGCGTTCGCGCGATAGCCGAACGACTGCACAATGCCGTCAAACTGATGCCAGAAATCATCGAGCCGGAATTCCGTGAAGACCATGTCCTCATAGGTGCTGTACCGGTAGATCCGGCTGAGCCCCTTCATGTTCGCCAGATACCCCGCCCCGGCGGCCAGCGCCGCCAGCAGCCCGGCGGCGCCCAGGCGCACGGCCGGCGTATGAACGGCCTCGCGGCAGCGCGCATGGCGCTTCATCTCGCCCGTCGCCAGCAGCAGTCCCGCCGCGGCAGCCGGCACGATGAAGCTCGTCAGCATCCGCACGCTGTTGATTCCGCTGAGCAGACCCAAAAGCGCGAGCAGCAGACAACCGGCCTTCCCCCTGCGCAGCCCCACGCGCGACACCCTGCACAGAAGGCCCAGCATCACGAGCGACAGCACGAAGTGCATCGAGTAATAGCACTCATACAGGATGATATAGGCATAGGGCTGACTGAAGGGCAGCATGAAGACGGCCGTCAGCCAGGGCGCGCAGCGGCGCAGTCCCAGCTCGCCAAGCACAAAGAGCATCGCCGCCGCGATGAGCAGCATCACGATCGCGATGGCAAATGTCCGCGCCGCATGCCAGGAGCCGGGAAACAGCAGCAGCCCCAGCTGATACAGCGGCACAGGGCTGATGATCCGCAGCTCCGTCGAGTACAGCCAATTCCGGGAGAGCAGCGCGCCCTCGCGGTTGAGCAGCGATGCGAGCACCATCTCGCTCGCGTCGTCCGCGTTGAGGTTGTGCATGCCGCAGCGCGCGATAAACGCCACGGACAGCGCATAAGCCGCCGCCAAAACGAGCCAGGGCAGCGCGCGCCCAAGCGCCTCTCTCTTCTTCATGGGCTTCTCCTTGTTTTTCCCTCGTGCCGCCTTATTCCACCGTCACGCTCTTGGCGAGGTTCCTCGGCTTGTCGACGTCCAGGCCCTTCGCGCAGCTGATGTAGTAGGCCAGCAGCTGCAGCGGCACGACCGCCAGCGACGTCGCAAACAGCGGGTCCGTGCGCGGCACATAGACCGTAAAGTTGACCGTATCCTCGATAGCGTACTGCCCGTAGGTCGTCAGGCCGAAGAGATACGCGCCGCGGCTACGCACCTCGACCAGGTTGGAGACGACCTTTTCAAACAGCTCCGGCTGCGTCGCCACGCCCACGACCATCACGCCCTCCTCGACGAGGCTGATCGTGCCATGCTTGAGCTCGCCGGCGGCGTAGGCCTCCGAGTGGATGTAGCTGATCTCCTTGAGCTTGAGGCTGCCCTCCAGGCTGATGGCGTAGTCAAGCCCGCGGCCGATGAAGAAGACGTCCTTGCTGGCGGCCATCTTGTTGGCGAACCATTGCAGCCGCTCCTTGTCCCCAAGGATGCGCTCGATCTTCTCCGGCAGCGCGAGCAGCTCGCCGATGAGCGCCTGCTCCCGCGCCGCGTCAATGCTCCCGCGCACGGCGGCGAGCTTTACGGCCAGCAGATACAGCGCCGCGAGCTGGGTCGAATAGGCCTTCGTCGTCGCCACGGAGATCTCCGGCCCCGCCCAGGTATACATGACCGCGTCGGCCTCGCGCGCGATCGAGGAGCCGACGACATTGACGACCGCCAGCGTGCGCACGCCGCGCTCTTTGCAAAGGCGCAGCGCCGCGAGGCTGTCGGCCGTCTCGCCGCTCTGGCTGACGATGACGGCGAGGCAGTTCTGCGCGAGGATCGGGTCGCGGTAGCGGAATTCGCTGGCCAGCTCGACCTCACAGGGCACGCGGGAAAGCTTCTCGATCACATAGCGCTCCGCCATGCCGACGTGGTAGGCCGAGCCGCAGCCGATGAGCAGGATGCGCGAGACGGCGCGCAGGTCGTCGTCCGTGAGGCTCGTCTCGCTCAGGTCGATGCTGCGCGTGCCGTCCTCCGCCTCCTTGATGCGCGGGGAGAGCGTGTCGCGCACGGCACGCGGCTGCTCGTGAATCTCCTTCATCATGAAATGCTCGTAGCCGTCCTTCTCGGCGGCGGCGGCATCCCAGCGGATCTCCGCGACGGGCTTTTCGATCTCCTCGCAGTCGATGTTGTAAACGTGCATCTCCTCGCGCGTCAGGCAGGCGATTTCAAGGTTGTCGATGTAGACGACCTTCCTCGTGTATTGCAGCACGGCGGGCACGTCGGAGGCGATCATGTGTCCCTCCATTTCGCCCTCGCAGCAGCCCAGGATCAGCGGGCTGTCCTTGCGCGCGGCGTAGATCACCCCTGGCTGGTCGCCAAAGAGAATGCCCAGCGCATAGCTGCCGCGCACGCGGATCATCATGTCGCGGATGGCGCCAAGCGCGCGCTCCCGCGGGGAGAGGCTGCTCCTGCCCGGCTCCGTATAGTAGCTGTCCAGCAGCAGCGCGGCGGCCTCGGTGTCCGTCTGCGTGCTGAAGACGTAGCCCTTGCGCCTGAGCATGTCCTTGATGTCCTGATAATTCTCGATGATGCCGTTATGCACGACGACGACGCGCTTTTCCTTCGAATAGTGCGGATGCGCGTTGACGGCGCTGGGCTCGCCGTGCGTCGCCCAGCGCGTGTGGCCGATGCCGCAGCAGCCGCGCACGGCGTTGCCGGAATCGGTCATCTGCATCAGGTTGCGCAGCCGTCCCTTCGCCTTGACGACCTCCACATGCTCGCTGTTTTCGTCCCGCACGGCGATGCCCGCCGAGTCGTATCCTCTGTATTCAAGCTTGCTCAGCCCCTCAAGCAGGATCGGCGCCGCCTGGCGTACGCCGACATAGCCCACAATTCCGCACATCGTTTTTGTCTCCTTTTCGGGTTATTGTTTTGCGCTTGCCGCGGAGCGCAGCGCCTCGTCATCCTCATAGAGATAGATGCTGCCCGCCTCCATCCGGCAGGCCAGCCGTCCATCATCCGCATAGGGCACGCCCTGTGCCAGCTCCTCGTCCGTCAGCAGCACAAAGACCTCGCCCTCCAGAGCGCCGCTTTCTGCCCTTTCCACGTTCGCCTTCTCCTGAAGAAAGCGAAGCATCGTCAGCGACTTGTAATCGTCCTGCCAATACGGGTCCGGCATCGTGTACACGGTGATCGCGCCGTTGGTGGCCTCCGTCAGCGTCGCCGCGTTCCAGAAGGTCGCAAAGCCCTGCGTATAGCCGTTCTGGAGGAGCCAGCCGGCCGCCTTCTCATAGGGCGCCTCGTCCATCCGCTGGTCCTGTCTCAGGCAGATTCCCGCCTCCAGCGCGAAGACCGCCACAATCGCCAGCGGCACGGCGGCGCGCAGCATGCGGTTTTTGCATGCCGTGCCCTGCCACGCGAGCAGCAGCATGACCACCAGCATCAGCAGGCCGGGCAGATAATAGCGCACGAAGTAGTTGCCCGTCAGCACGTTGACCATCATGCCCAGCGCCACGGAAAAGACCGTGAAAACCAGCAGCATGCCGTTTTCCGCGCTCAGCCTGCCCTCCCGGCGCCTGCGCAGCAGCACCCAGAGCGCCAGCGCGCACAGCCCCATCATCGCAAACCCCAGCAGGCTCGCGACGCCGCGCGCGGAAAAGAGCCGGCTTGACGCGCGGCAGCCGAAAAACTCCGCAATGCCCATCAGCTGCGCGAAGACCACGTCCGACGACGGCATGCTCAGCGCGATTCCGCTGTAATGGTCATAGTCAAACAGCCGGGTCAGCATCTTCTCATTGACGGCATAGCCCGCCGCCGTCGCCGCGAAGATCACCGCCGCCGCGCTCAGCCTCGGGGACAGCCCGCCGCGCAGCGCCTGCGCGATCCGTTCCTCCCGCCTCAGCGCGTCAAACAACTCCAACGCGCAGGCGCCCGCCAGCGGCAGCGCCAGAAACAGCATCATCCGGATGCCGCCCATGCCGCCCCAGAGGCTCAGCAGCGCGATCACGGCCAGCCGCGCAGGCCGCCGCTTCGATTGTTCCATCCCCAGCACGAGCCCCAGCAGCACGAACACCAGCATCAGATAGACCGAATAGCCGCCGTTCTGAAAGCCCACATACGCATAGACCTGCGAAAACGGCATCATCAGAATCGCCGCCATCAGCACGCCGGAGGCGCCCATGCGCGCCTTTCGGGCAAAATACAGAAACGACGCGGCGATTCCCGCGAGCATGATGCCCGTCGCCACGGTGCGCGCCGCCTGCCAGTCCTGTGGAAAGAGCAGCAGCCCCAGCTGAAACAGCGGAACCGGGCTGACCACCCGCAGCTCCGTGGAATAATACCACGACCGGCTCAGCAGCGTGCCCTCCTCATTCTGCAGGCGGGCCAACAGCATCTCGCTGGACATGTCCGCATCCAGATTGTGCGCGCCAAACGCTGCAAACATGCCCAGAGAAACCGCAAACGAGAGCACAAGCACGGTAGCCGCCAGCGCGTATTCAAGGCTCCTCCCGCCGCTCTTCCTCTTACACATTGAACAGCAAATCCCCATAGACCGGCATCGGCCAGATCGCGCTGTCGCAGATCATCTCCAGATGATCGACCGGCGCGCGCAGCACCTCCATCGCCTGGCAGACCTTGTCGTGCTCGTAGTGTGCCTGGGCCGCGCCGCTCATCGCCGCGCCCTTCTGCTGGCACACGCGCAGCTCGGCAAGCGCGTTGCTCGCCTGCTTGAGCAGGACGGTCACGCGCGTGAGCAGCTCCTTTTGCACGGAGGCGTCGCCGCCCGCCGTCTCGACCGCCGCGACAGAGGCCGCCAGCTGGGTCGTGTAGCGGATGACGGCGGGAATGATGTCCTTGCCCGCCATATCGATCATCGTCAGCGCCTCGATGTTGACCGTCTTGCTGTAAAGCTCGTAGGAGACGTCCGCGCGGGCGCGCAGCTCCTTCTCGGTGTAGACGCCGTGGCGCTCAAAGAGCGCAATCGCGTCCGGCTCGACCAGCTCAGGAATCGCCTCGACCATGCTGCGGATGTTGGGCAGGCCGCGGCGCGCCGCCTCGGCGACCCATTCGTCCGTGTAGCCGTTGCCGTTGAAGATGATGCGCTGATGCGCGGTCATCTCCCGGCGGATGAGGGCGCGCAGCGCGGCGTCAAAGTCCTGCGCCTGCTCGAGCTCGTCGGCAAAGCCGGCCAGCGCGTCCGCGACAATCGTGTTGAGCACGGTGTTTGCGTCGGCGATGCAGCCGGAGGCGGGCACCATGCGGAACTCGAACTTGTTGCCCGTGAAGGCAAACGGCGAGGTGCGGTTGCGGTCGGTCGCGTCGCGGCGGATCAGCGGGAGCGTCGACACGCCGACCTTCATGATCGACGTCGAGGGCACGCTGTCCTCGCTCCCGGCGATGATGTGCTCGACGACGGCGGTCAGCTGCTCGCCCAGGAACATCGAGATGATCGCGGGCGGCGCCTCGTTCGCGCCGAGGCGATGGTCGTTGCCGGGGTTCGACGCGCTCATGCGCAGCAGGCCCGCGTGCTCGTCGACCGCCTTCATCACGGCCGCGAGCATCAGCAAAAAGCAGAGGTTCTTCTGCGGCTCCTTGCCCGGGCTGAGCAGGTTGCGGCCTGTGTCCGTGCCCAGCGACCAGTTGTTGTGCTTGCCGCTGCCGTTGACGCCCGCGAAGGGTTTTTCGTGCAGCAGGCATACCAGCCCGTGGCGCAGGGCAACCTTCTTCATGACGTTCATGACGAGCATGTTCTCGTCCGTGGCGACGTTCGTGGTGCCATAGATGGGCGCGAGCTCGTGCTGCGCGGGCGCGACCTCGTTGTGCTCCGTCTTGGCCGGGATGCCCAGCTTCCAAAGCTCCACATCCAGGTCGCGCATGTAGTTGCTCACACGCTCCTTGATCGCGCCGAAGTAGTGATCCTCCATCTCCTGCCCCTTGGGCGGCATCGCGCCAAAGAGCGTGCGCCCGGTGAAGATGAGATCCTTTCGCTTCAAGTAGGTTGCGCGGTCGACGATAAAGTATTCCTGCTCTGCGCCGACGGAGGAGATGACCTTCGTCGTCTCGTTGTCGCCGAAGAGGCGGCAGACGCGCACGGCCTGCTTGCTGATGGCCTCCATCGAGCGCAGCAGCGGCGTCTTCTTGTCCAGCGCCTCGCCCGTGTAGGAGCAGAAGGCCGTGGGGATGCACAGCGTCTTCGTCTCGCCGTTGTCGTAGAGGAAGGCGGGGCTGGTGATGTCCCAGACGGTGTAGCCGCGCGCCTCGAACGTCGCGCGGATGCCGCCGGAGGGGAAGGAGGAGGCATCCGGCTCGCCGCGGATGAGCTCCTTGCCGCGCAGCTCCATGATGACGCTGCCGTCGCCCTGCGGGCTGATGAAGGAGTCATGCTTCTCGGCAGTGGTGCCGGTCAGCGGCTGAAACCAATGCGTAAAATGCGTCGCGCCCTGCTCGATGGCCCACTCCTTCATGGCGCAGGCCGTCGCGTCCGCGACGACGGGCTCCAGCTCCTCGCCCGTCATCATGCTGCGCTTCAGGCTCTTGTAGACGTCCCGGGAAAGGCGCGCGCGCATTTCCTTCTCGCCGAACACATGGCTGCCGTAAATCTGAGGGATGTTCACAAACTCGCTCATCGCCTGTTCTCCTTTGCTCTGAATCCCTGTGAAGGCCCCGGGGGGCGGGGCCTGTGCGGCCGACGCGCGGGGAGACGCGCGCGTTCCTTCGCGGCGTTCCCGGCGGCATGCCGGTCAAATCCCCTCTACAATACACCATCTGGCGTTCAAATGCAACGAAAAATTGCCATCTGGCAGTCTCTGCTTGAGCACGGGCGTTATTTTGAGCCGCCGCCGCGCTCACGTTTCCAGTGGAAAGCGAAAATCCGGCCCGCGCCTGCGTTTCCCTCGCGGCATGTTTGCCGCCATGCCGGGGGAAAATCCTCGTGCGGCGGGGCGGACACATCGCCGTGCCGCGGCATAATCTGCCATCAGGCGGGTATCTGCTGCCGCCGCCATTCTTCAAAACGGAGGGATCCTCATGGCGCACTATGCGGTACGCGAAAGCCCGCCCCTGCGGGGAGAGATACCGATCAGCACGTCCAAGAATGCGGTGCTGCCCATCATGTGCGGCGCGCTGCTGACGGACGGAGATGTGCGCATTGAACGGCCGCCCGGTCTGACCGACGTGACGACGCTCTGCTCGCTGCTTGAGGCCTGCGGCTGCCGCGTCAGCCGCGAGCGCGACGCGCTGACGGTCACGGCCGGCGCGCTGCACAGCCCGCAGGACGAGGAGGATGTGCGCAAGATGCGCGCGTCGGTGCTCGTGCTGGGGCCGCTGCTGGCGCGGCTGGGCGAGGCGCGCATCCCACTGCCGGGCGGCTGCGCGATCGGCCAGCGCCCCATCGACCAGCACATCAAGGGCATGAGCGCGCTGGGCGCGAAGGCCGTCTTCGACCATGGCGGCGTGACGCTGACCGGCCGGCTCCGGGGCGCGGTCATCTACCTCGACATGCCGTCGGTCGGCGCGACGGAAAACCTCATGATGGCCGCCACGCTCGCCGAGGGCACGACGCGCATCGAGAACGCCGCCAAGGAGCCGGAGATCGTCGATCTGGCGGCGTTTCTGGGGTCGATGGGCGCGAAAATCGCCGGCGCGGGCACCTCGACGGTGACGGTCGAGGGCGTCGCCTCGCTGCACGGCACCTCCTGGCAGCCCATCGCCGACCGCATCGAGGCGGGCACGATGGCCTGCGCCTGCGCGATCACGGGCGGCGAGCTGCTGCTGCGCGGCGCGCGGGCAGAGCACCTGCGCTCGCTGCTCTTCAAGCTCAGCGAGGCGGGCGTACATATTCAGGATACGCCGGGCGGGCTGATGGTCTTTGGCCGGGCCAAGCAGCCGTTTGAAATCCGCACGATGGTCTATCCGGGCTTTCCGACGGATTTGCAGGCGCCGATGATGGCGGTCGCCTGCAAGACGCCCGGCACCAGCGTATTCCTCGAGACGATCTTTGAAAACCGCTTCATGCATGCCGCGGAGCTCGCGCGCCTGGGCGCGCACATCCGCGTGGAGAACCGCGTCGCCGTCGTGGAGGGCGCGCGCTATCTGACCGGCGCGCCGGTGCGCGCGACGGATCTGCGCGCGGGCGCGGCGCTGATCCTCGCGGGCCTGTGCGCCGAGGGCGAGACGCTCATCGACGACGAGGGCGGGCACATCGACCGCGGCTACTGCCGCATCGAGGAGAAGCTCTCGCAGGTCGGCGGCGACGTGCGGCGCGTCGAAAAGCCCACCTAAGAGAGTTTGCCCCAAAAACAATTTTTCTCCCCCGTTTGGGGGAGAAATTTCGCGGCAAGTCTGCTTCGCATCCTTGCCGCGGGAGAGGGACGAAAAACATCATTTCTCGCGCGCCCTTCGGGCACACTCCAAATGATATCGGAAGCAGACTGCGTCTGCTCCTCGCGACGCGCATGTCGCCGCTGCGGATTTCACATGAAGGGGCTGCGGCCCCTTCATGCATCCCCGAAGCGTTGCGCTTCATGCCGCCCGGCAGTCCGCCAACCTCTGCTGTTATTTTGCCGCCTCATAGACCACGGTGACGTTCGCGCTGACTGTCACGCTGCCGGAGCGGATGCCCGTGTCGATGGCGCCGCTGGATGCGAGCGCGTCCGCCTCGCGATAGGCGCCGTAGTCCGCGCCATAGCTTTCGTTTTCCGCGATCTGCTCGATGCCGGTGATCGTCAGGCCGCCGGCCGCCGCCATCTTGGTGGCCTTCTCCTCCGCCGCCGCGACAGCCAGCGCAAGCGCGTCGCGGTAGAGCTGCGAGCGGGTCGAAATGTCGTAGCTGACGTCGTAGATCTCGGTCATGCCGTTCTCGGTGATCGCCGTGATGACCGCGTCAAGTGCCTTCGTGTCGCGGCAGGTGATGCGCAGCGTGTGATTGGCCTGGTAGCCGTTGATGACGCCGTTGCCCGTGCTGTAATCGTAGGCCGGATAATAGGTGTAATTCGTCGTGACGAAGTCCTCCTCCGTCAGGCCGAGCGCCTTGAGCCCGTCCGTCACGGCCGCGATGATCGCGCTCATCTGCGTCTGCGCCTCGGAGACCGTCGCCGCCTGCACGCTGGCGTTCGCCGTGATGCTCACGATATCCGGCGCCGCCGTGATCTGCGCGCTGCCCTGCGCGGTGATCTCCGCTTCATCCCCGTCTGCCAGCGCGCCGGCCGTCATCGTCAGCAGCATTGCCGCCGCCAGCAGCATCGCCATCCATTGCTTCATCGTGTATCCTCCTTCTGGCGCTTCGCGCCGTCGTACATGTCTTTTGCGGGATGCCCGCTTGGCATCCTCTGCCATAAAGACGAAGCGGCTGCGCCGATTCTTCCCAGATTTTTCCCGGTTCACAAAAATGTCACGATTGGGCGGAGGCGGATGGATTTCTGAATTCACGCTTTGCGAAGCGAACCCGTCTCCATCGTAGGCTGCTTCGCAGCCTGCTCTGAAACTACGTTTTCCTTTTATGATCAGGGCTGCCGCCCTGAAACCCGCCTGGGGCGCCGCCCCAGACCCCGCAAGGGGCTTGGCCCCTTGACCCTGCTTCGCTTCGCGCCATGTAAGGCCTCACAGGCGCGCCACAAAAACAGGCGGCCCAGCCGGGCCGCCTGTAAAAGCCTTGTGCTTATCCCTCGATGATGCTCTTGCCCGTCATTTCCTTCGGCACGGGCAGTCCGATGTAGGGCAGCATGGTCGGCGCGATGTCCGCCAGGCAGCCGCCCTTGCGCAGCTTCACGTCGCCCACGCCCGCCGCGAGGAAGGGCACGGGGTTGGTCGTGTGCGCGGTGAACGGGGAGCCATCCTCGTTCTTCATCTTGTCCGCGTTGCCGTGGTCGGCAGTCAGGAACATGCAGCCGCCCATCTCGCTCACGGCCTCCCAGACCTTGCCCACGCAGGCGTCGACGGCCTCGACCGCCTTGACCGCCGCGTCGAACACGCCGGTGTGGCCGACCATGTCGCAGTTGGCGAAGTTCAGGATGACGACGTCATACTTGCCGCTGCGGATGCGCGCCGCGCACTCGTCCGCGACCTCGTAGGCGCTCATCTCCGGCTTGAGGTCGTAGGTCGCGACCTTCGGGGACGGAATGACCTTGCGGTCCTCGCCCTCGTAGGGGGCCTCGACGCCGCCGTTGAAGAAGAACGTGACGTGCGCGTATTTCTCGGTCTCCGCGATGCGCAGCTGCGTCTTGCCGTTCTTGGCGAGGTACTCGCCCAGCACGTTCGTCAGCTCGACCGGCGGATAGGCAACCTCAACGTTGGGCATCGTCGCGTCGTATTCCGCCATGCAGACGTACTGCACCGGGAAACGGCCATAGCGGCGCTCAAAGCCCTTGAAATTGTCGTCGACGAAGGTGCGCGTGATCTGGCGCGCGCGGTCCGGGCGGAAGTTGAGGAAGATGACGGTGTCGCCCTCGCTGACGCGGCCGCCCTCGCAGGTGACGCACGGCACGACAAACTCGTCCGTGACGCCGTCGGCGTAGCTCTTCTCAATCGCCGCGAGGCCGTTCTCAGCATGCTCGCCCTCGCCGTAGACAAACGCCGCGTAGGCCTTCTCGATGCGGTCCCAGTTGGAGTCGCGGTCCATCGCGTAGTAGCGGCCGGTGACGGTCGCGATCTTGCCGATGCCCAGCTCGTCGAGCTTGGCCTGCACGCGTTCAAGGAAGCCCTTGCCGTCGTGCGGGTCGGTGTCGCGGCCGTCCATGATCGCGTGGATGTAGACATCCTTTGCGCCCAGATGCTTGGCCAGGTCGAGCAGGCCGAAGAGGTGGTCGATGTGGCTGTGGACGCCGCCGGTGCCCTGCAGACCCATGAAGTGGATGGCCTTGCCGCCGTCGATGGCCTTCTTCATGTTGCGCACGAGCACGTCGTTTTCCTTCATCGTGCCGTCGAGGATGGACTTGGTGATCAGCGTCAGCTGCTGATAGACGATGCGGCCCGCGCCGATGTTGGTGTGGCCGACCTCGCTGTTGCCCATCTGGCCGTCGGGCAGGCCAACGGCCATGCCGGAGGCGTCGATGGTGGTATAGGGGCACTCGGCAAAGAGCTTGTCGAGGTTCGGCTTCTTCGCGGCGGAAATCGCGTTGCCATAGGTCGTCTCCGGCACCCAGCCGAAGCCGTCCATGATACACAGAAGAACAGGTTTCTTGGTCATAATTGCTCCTTCTCAAGCTCCCGGACGCATGCCGGCTGCGCTGTCGCAGCCCTTGCGCGGCCCGCCCGGATCAAATTCACGATGTCGCCGGAATCGCCTCCGGCACCCTGCCGGTTACGCGTCGAAATGCACGACCTTGGAGAAGTCCTCCGCCTTGAGGGACGCGCCGCCGATGAGGCCGCCGTCGATCTCGGGCTGCGCCATCAGGCCCTTGCAGTTCTTCGGGTTCATCGAGCCGCCATACTGGATGCGCACCTCGTCGGCCGCGTCGCCGTAGACGGAGCGGACGGCCTCGCGGATGACGCCGATGGTCTCGTTGGCCTGCTCGTCGGTCGCGGTGAGGCCCGTGCCGATGGCCCAAACCGGCTCATAGGCGATGACGACCTTCGCGACCTGCTCGGCGGTCAGGCCGCTGAGCGCGATCAGGGTCTGATAGGTGACCAGCGCGTTGGTGTAGCCCGCCTCGCGCTCCTCCTTCTTCTCGCCCACGCAGATGATCGGGGTGAGGCCGGCCTTGACAGCCGCCAGCGTGCGCAGGTTGACGGTCGCGTCGGTCTCGCCGAAGTACTGCCGGCGCTCGCTGTGGCCGAGGATGACGTACTCGACGCCGCTCTCCTTCAGCATCGCGGCGCTCAGCTCACCGGTGAACGCGCCGGATTCCTTCCAATGCATGTTCTCCGCGCCGAGCTTGATGTTCGTGCCCTTGATCACCTCGCTGACCGCGGCGAAATCGACGGCCGGCGTGCAGACGACGACGTCGCACTTCGCGTCGGCGACGAGCGGCACGAGCGCGGAGACGAGCGCCTTCGCCTCGCTGGGGGTCTTGTTCATCTTCCAGTTGCCGGCAATGATCGGTGTACGCATGGTGTTTTCCTCCATATCATGAGCCCCGGAGCGGCCCCAAGGCCGTCCGGGGCTTTTGAGTTGCATGAAATTGTGTGCCTCCGGCGCAGCCTGTGATCAGGAAAGCTCACAGAGCACCGACCTCGTGCAGCCGGGACTGTTATCCTTCACAGTCTCGTCGGAAGTGCCCCGGCGCCAGCCGATGATCAGGAAAGCTCACAGAGCACCGGCCTCGTGCAGCCGGGACTG
The DNA here is from genome assembly GCA_022787165.1 of Clostridiales bacterium. Lineage (GTDB taxonomy): Bacteria > Bacillota > Clostridia > Christensenellales > Aristaeellaceae > Ventricola. The sequence continues at coordinate 49,903 of JALFVL010000037.1, read as the reverse complement.
TTATCCTTCACAGTCTCGTCGGAAGTGCCCCGGCGCCAGCCGGTTATTTCTCGTCCAGGCACGCGACGCCCGGCAGCACCTTGCCCTCGAGATACTCAAGGGACGCGCCGCCGCCGGTGGAGATGTGGGTCATCTTGTCGCCAAGGCCCATCTGCTCGACCGCCGCCGCGGAGTCGCCGCCGCCGATGATGGTGACAGCCTCGCTCTCGGCCATCGCCTTCGCCACGGCCAGGGTGCCGGCGGCGAGGGTCGGGTTCTCGAACACGCCCATCGGGCCATTCCAGATGACGGTCTTCGCGGTCTTGACCGCCTCAGCGTAGAGCGCAGCGGTCTTCGGGCCGATGTCGCAGCCCTCCATGCCGTCCGGAATCTTGTCGGCGTCGACGACCAGGGTCTCGACCTCGGCGTCGATCGGGTTCGGGAACGCCTTCACGCAGACGGTGTCGACCGGCAGCAGGATCTTGACGCCCTTGGCCTCGGCCTTGGCGAGCATGTCCTTGCAGTAGTCGATCTTCGTCTCGTCGAGCAGGGAGTTGCCCACGCCGTAGCCCTGCGCCTTGAGGAAGGTGAAGGCCATGCCGCCGCCGATGATCAGGGTGTCGACCTTCTCCAGCAGATTCTCGATGACGCTGAGCTTGTCCGCAACCTTCGCGCCGCCCAGCACGGCGACGAACGGACGGTCGGCGTTCTCCAGCGCCTTGCCCATGATGTCGAGCTCCTTGCCGATCAGATAGCCGGCCACGCAGGGAGAGAGGAACTTCGTGACGCCCTCGGTGGAGCAGTGCGCGCGATGGCAGGAGCCGAACGCGTCGTCGACATAGCAGTCCGCCAGGGAAGCGAGCTCCTTGGAGAATTCCTCGATGTTCTTGGTCTCTTCCTTGCGGAAGCGGGTGTTCTGCAGCAGCACGACGTCGCCGTCCTTCATCGCGGCGACAGCGGCCTTCGCATTCTCGCCGACGACGGTGTCGTCATCCGCGAACACGACGGTCTTGCCCAGATACTCGCTCAGGCGCGCGGCGACCGGCGCGAGGGAGAACTTGGCCTCCGGGCCATTCTTCGGCTTGCCCAGGTGGCTGCACAGGATGACCTTGCCGCCATCCGCGATGAGCTTCTTGATGGTCGGCAGCGCCGCGACAATGCGCTTGTCGTTGGTGATCTTGCCGTCCTTCATCGGCACGTTGAAATCGCAGCGGACGAGCACCTTTTTGCCGGTCACTTTGATGTCTTCAACCGTCTTCTTCGCCATGGGAAACTCCTCCATTTCAATAACTGTCGTATCCCGATATGTCCTCAGGCGCGCGCATCGGGATCTGCGCCGCCCGTGAAAGCCTCGGGAATCCGGGCTTTTCCGCAGGTTGACAGCGGCGAAGACGCAGCTTCGCCGACCATGATTAGTGTAGCATCTTTTACCCTAATTGTCAAAGATTTCTCGAAAAAAGCGGCGGCTCAAACACGCAGCAGCTCCATCATGCGCTGCGCGGCGCCCTCGTCCGTCACCAGCAGGCTGTGCGGATGATGGGCGCAGACCGCGACGATCGCCTCCGCCTTGGAGCAGCCTGCCGCGACAGCCGCCGCGCGGCTTCCGCGCCCCAGGCTCTGCGCGTCAAGCGCCAGCGAGCGCCCGCCGCCGATGACGCGCCCCTGCGCGCCGAAATAAAAGCCCAGCGCCTCGGCGACCGCGCCCTCCCGCATGAGCGCCTCCCGCTCCGCCGGGCCTACGCCCCGGCGCGCGGCGATGTCCTGCGCCCGGCCGATGCCGTAGAGCAGCACGTCCGCGCCGCGCAGCAGCTCGAGCACCTCGCGCACCTGCGGCAGCCGCGCGAGCCTGTCTGCCGCCTCCGGCGAAAGGCCGTCCGGCAGATGCAGCAGGCGGTGGCAGCCGCCCAGCTTGCGCGCCAGCAGCTCCGCCTGCGTGTTCGCCTGCGTGCGCACGCCCGTCCCCATGCCGCCCTGCGCGGGCACGACGGTGATGTCCATCGGCGCGGCCTCCGAGAGCGCCTCCGCCGTCATCGCGATCGTCCGTCCGCCGGAGACGGCCAGCACATGCGCGTCCTGCAAAAGCGGACGCAGCTGCCGCGCCGCTGCGCGCGCCACCTCGCCCAGCACGCTCGCGTCGCGGTCGCTGTCCCCGCTGACGATGCACACGCGCTGCGCCCCCAGCTTGCGCGCGAGCGTCTGCTCCATCGATTGCAGCGTGCGCCGTCCGCGGCTGACCGTGCGCGCCGTGTCGACCAGCCGCTGCCCCTGCGCGGTCATCTCCATGCCCGCCGCGCTCTGCGTCAGGCAGCCCGCCAGCTTGAGCGCCTCCGCCGCCGCGCGCACCTCCCGCTCCGTCAGGTTGAGCCGCGCCGCCAGCGCGCGCCGGCCGATCGGCTCCAGCGCCGCGACGCGCTCCAGAATCAGCGCGCGCAGCTCCATCTCCTCCATCAGGTCGGGCGCGATCTGCGAGAGAATCCCCAGAATCGATGTGTCCATATCCGCCTCCGCGCCGAGCGGGTCAATTTGTTCCCGCATTGCGTTTTCTGTCCCGGATAGGATATCATATTTTCTTTTCCGCCGCAAGTGCGCGCAGGCAGGAAATTCCATCCTCCGGCACGAATGAACCCTTCGCGCGGACGCCTTCCGCCCCCATTTTGCATGACAAGGAGTTTTTTCCCATGATTGATCTGCTCATCGTCGTCGACATGCAGCGCGACTTCATCTCCGGCGCCCTTGGCAGCGCGGAGGCGCGCGCCATCGTTCCCGCCGTCGCCGCGCGCATCCGCGAGGCCCGCGCCGAGGGCACGCAGGTGATCTTCACCCTCGACACGCACGGCGAGGATTACGCCGCCACCCGCGAGGGCCGGCTTCTTCCCGTGCCGCACTGCATCCAGGGCACGGAGGGCTGGGCGCTGGAGCCCGCCATCGCCGCCGAATGCGCGCGCGGCATGATCTCCTTTGAAAAGCCGACCTTCGGCTCGACCGAGCTGGCGCACCACGTCGCCCAGCTCGCCCGCTCGCAGGGTGCGCCCGAGGGCGCGGGCATGACCATCGAGCTGTGCGGCGTCTGCACGGACATCTGCGTCGTCTCCAACGCGCTGCTGATCAAGGCCGCGCTGCCGGAGGCCGATCTCGTTGTGAATTCCTCGCTCTGCGCGGGCGTCACGCCGCAAAAGCACGAGGCCGCGCTGGAGACCATGCGCTCGTGCCAGATTCTCGTCGAGGAAACCTCCGGGACTGTCCGTTGACTCACGGCAGCGGATTCATCGCGCGCCGTCGACGCCCGGACTGGCAGACCGCAATTCTCGGCATGGATCCATCTGATCAACGCAAACCGCCCCGGTGTCCTGCCGGAGCGGTTCTTTTATCTGCCTTGCGCGAATCGGGCACGCGCCGTCACGCCGGTCTATTTTTTCGCCCAACGCCGGCGCAGCACATGCGCGGCAAGCTTGGGCTGTCTGTCCCGGGTAAAGAGGCCCTTGCGGTTGCCGCCGGCGCGCATGGGCCCCTGCTGCGTGCTGAAATCCGCAAACGTCCACGGCAGCTCGCCCACGACGAAGTCTCGCGCGTCCAGGCATTCGCCGATGGCCTCGTAGTATTCCGCCTGGAATTCCTCGCTGAACATCTCCGGCGATACGCCGTGCAGGCCGCTGATCGTGTCCGCGCCGTATTCCGAGAGGATGAGCGGCTTGTCGATGGCTTCCCAGAAATCCAACTCGAGATTGAGGGCGTATTTTGCCGTCTCCAGATCGCCGGAGAGATTGTACCAGCCGTAGTAGCGGTTGACGCAGACCACGTCCATCGTGCGGGTGATCCGATCGCGGGTGTAGTCATTCTGGCAGCAGACCAGTGTCACCGGGCGATTCTGCGGATCGAGGCGATGGGCCAGCTCATACAGGGGCCGCCAGTAGTCGTATGCACTCTGGGGGAAGTGCTCGGTATCCGGCTCGTTGCCCAGGCTCCAGAGGATGACGCAGGGATGGTTCTTGTCGCGGGCGATCATGTCGGAAAGCACCTGCGCGTGATAGTCAAAGAGCGGAAAGGTCTTATAGGGGTCCACCCGGTCGCCCGCGCCGATGCCGACCGCCGGCGTCTCGTCGATGACAAGGATGCCCTCCCGGTCGCACAGGGCGTAGACCTCCTCTGCGTAGGGGTAGTGGCTCATGCGCAGGACATTGGCGTTCAGCCAGCCGTATAGCGAAAGATCCAGCACGTCGGCGCAAAGATCCAGCCCGCGCCCGTGGAAGGGCGTATCCTCGTGCTTGCAGGGGCCGTGCAGATGGATGGGCGCGCCGTTGATCAGGAGCTGATGGCCGCGCACCTCCACGGAGCGGAAGCCAAAGGGCTGGTCGTAGACGTCCTCGCCGAAGGTGACGCGCGCAGTGTACAGCGCGGGCGTGCCGGGGCGCGGCTGCCAGAGCCGGGGATTCTCCACGCGCAGCGTGCCCTCGGCGCCCTGCGCGCCCGCGACGGTTTGGCCCTGCGCGTCCAAAATGGCGATGCGCACGTCGCCCGCTCCGGCGGTCTCCACGCGATAGCGCACGACGCCATCCATGCCGGCCTCGATCGTCACATCGCGGATATACGCCGTGGGCGTCGCGCACAGGCGCACAGGCCGGGTAAGCCCGGCGTAGTTGAAAAAGTCGAAGTTGGGCAGGTTCACGCCTCGGGCCTGCTGCATGCGCTTGCCGGCCTCCACGGCAGGCACGCCGGGATTGTCCGAGCCGAAAAAGGCGATGCCGCCCTCGTTGCCCACGGGCAGCGTGCTGTGGCTGATGCGGTTGTCCACCCGGATGAGCAGCTCGCAGGTGTCGCCCGGGCGGAGCCTGCCGGTCACATCGGCCTCGAAGGGGAGAAAGCCGCCGCGATGGCTGCACAGCCTCTGCCCGTCCAGAAAGACCTCGGCGTCATGCGTCACCGCGTCAAAGCGCAGCGTCAGGCGCTGCCCGGCCAGCACGGCGGGCACGGTCAGGCGCGTGCGGTACCACGCGAAGCCGACGTGGCTGCGGAAGCGGCGGTCGGCCTTCTGGTCGTTGTAGGAGGCGGGCACGGCGATGGGCTGCCAGGGATCGCGCTCGTCAAGGCGAAAATCCCAGATGCCGCCCAGATCGAGCACAGTGCGCGCGGCGTTTGTCTGCGGATAGAGCACCGGTTGTATCCTCCTTGGTTGATGTCTGCTGCGTCAGCCCAGATTGCGGTAGCCCAGCGACGTGCCGCAGCTCTCGCGCACGATGAGCGTCGCCTCCCGCATCAGGGAAAACGACTTCGCGTCACGCTCCCGGCTGACGAGCAGCTCGCGCACGGCGCTGCGCGCCATCTCCTCCGGGTGCAAGTCGACGGAGGTCAGCGGCGGGTCGGTGTAGGGGCAGAAAAACTGGTTGTCGCAGCCGATGATCGCCATATCATCGGGCAGATGCAGGCCCATCTTCTTGAGCTGCTTCATCGCGCCGAGCGCGACGAGGTCGTTGAACGCGATGAGCGCGGTCGGCCAGCGGCCCTTGTCCAGCCCGGAGAGCATGCGCAGCACGGCGCGCTCGCCGCCCTCCGAGTCGTAGCCGCAGTCCACATGATAGGCGGGATCGTCCGGCAGGTCGAGCCTGCGCATCTCCTCCAGAAAATTCTGCCCGCGGCGGCTGGCGTCGGACAGGCGCATGGAGCCGCCGATGAACGCGATGCGCCTGTGTCCCAGCGTGTGCAGATGGCGCACGGGGAGGCGGGAGCAGCCGATCAGGTCGCTGTGAACGCAGATGCAGTCAAGCTGCGTCGCCGGCGGACAGACGGCGACGACGGGCATGTAATTGTGCAGCCACTCGAGCGCCTCCTTCAGCCCGGAGCGCTCGCTGCTCCAGATGTTGCCCGCGAAAATCACGCCGTCCAGCCGGCGCCGGATCAGCTCATGCACCAGCTCACGCTCGATGGGCTGGTTTTCCTTCATATGAAAGAGCGCGGCGTAGTAGCCGTTGGCCTCCGCCTCTTCGTAGGCGGAATCGTAAACACGGGTGAAATAGGGGTTGATGACGCGGGGCATGACGATGCCGATGGTGCGCGTGCAGCTGCCCTCCAGGCTGCGCGCAGAGGCGCTGGGCACATAGCCGTGCGCGTCGATGACGCGCTGCACCCTTTCCCGGGTGGCAGCCTTGACGCTCGGGCTGCCGGATACCACGCGCGTGACGGTCGCCGTGGATACGCCGGCCTCCCGCGCGATATCGTAGATGGTGACTTTTTTGGGCATATCGCTCCCTTCCGGCGCGCGGCCCGGCCGCGGCCTGATCCTCGTTTGATTATACCGCAAGGCCCGGTTTTTCGCAAGAGGAAAATGTAATCGATAACATTCATCAGAGCAAAATGGTAGGAAAAGGGCGTGGAACAAAAATTTTAGCAAAATAGATGCACAAACCTTGACACGGTTTCTTGTGTAGTGCTATAATGGCGCCAACAAGAGGGGCCGGATTGTGACAAAGAGATTCTCGAAAATTTGTATACTCAGAATGTTATCGCTTACATAATCCGTGTACCCAAATCAAGAAGGAGGAACACCTCATGAAGAAACTCGTTGCTGTGCTGATGGCTGCGCTGATGATCGCCGCGATGGCGAGCGCGATGGCAGACACCACCCTGACGGTCGCCGGCTGGGACATCACCACCACGCCCTACTACACCGCGATCAAGGAAGGCTTTGAGGCTGCGAACCCGGACATCACCATCGAGTGGGTCGACCTCGCGTCCCAGGATTACAACGTCAAGGCCAGCACCATGCTCGCCGGCGGCGACACCACCGACCTGTACTGTGTCAAGGAGCTTTCCGACATGCAGAACTGGGCGAAGGAAGGCCTGATCGTCAGCCTGAGCGACCGCATCGCCGCCGAGGGCTACGACATGGGCAAGTACGCCGGCATGGATACCTGCTACGTCGGCCTCGCCGACGGAGCGCAGTATGCGCTGCCGTTCCGCGCGGACTACTGGGTCATGTTCTACAACAAGGATCTGTTCGATCAGGCCGGCGTCGCCTACCCGACCAACGACTGGACGTGGGACGAGTATGCCGCCATTGCCCGCGAGATCAACGAGAAGACCGGCGCCTACGGCACGCACTACCACACCTGGCTCTCCTGCGTGGCGAACTGGGCAGTCTGCGACGGCGTGAACACGCTGGCCGACGGCGAGTATGCCGACCTCAAGTACTTCTACGATCTGTATCAGGCGCTGGAGGACGAGGGCGTCTGCATGAGCTATGACGAGCTGAAGGCCGCCGGCCTGCACTACTCCGGCGCGTTCGCGCAGGGCAACATCGCCATGATGCCGATGGGTTACTGGTACGCCTCCACGCTGATCGGTTACATCAAGGACGGCACCGCCTCCATGAACTGGGGCATCACCGCCGTGCCGCACCTGGAGGGCGTGGCCGCGGGTTCCTCCTTCGGCTCCCCGACCGGTATCGCCATCAGCGCCGCCAGCGCCAATCAGGATGCCGCCTGGAAGTTCGCTTCCTGGATGTGCTCCGAGGAGGGCGCGAAGGCCATCGCCACCACCGGCACCCGTCCGGCGTATGTGAGCGACGCTGTCGCGGCTGTCATGGCCTCTGCCGAGGGCTTCCCGACTGACGAGACCAGCAAGGCCGCGCTCCTGCCCACCGCCATCTCCCTGGAGTGGCCGATCGGCGAGGGCGTCAACGAGATCAAGTCCATTGTCAACGAGGAGCACACCCTGATCATGACCCGCGAGCTGACTGTCGACGAGGGCATCGCGGAGATGGAAGAGCGCGCTGCCGAGTTCATCAAGAAGTAAGACTGGCTGCGGAAGGGGGAGCGCGGATACCGCACTCCCCCTTTTCTTGAGCCCCGGAAAAGCCGCCCGGCCCCTGCCCCGGGAGCGAAGCGGCGCAAACACATCGCCTCACAGGGGCGCGCAGAATTCATGCGAAAGGAAGGTTGTTCCATGACAGACAGCGCTGCGAACGCCAGACGCAAAATGAGCAGGCTGGAAAAGCGCAACACGCTGATCGCCTACTCGTTCCTGGCGCCGAACTTTATCGGCTTTGTCATCTTTACGCTGGTCCCGGTGATCTTCTCGTTCGCCCTCGCCTTCATGGATTGGGGCGGCGGACAGAATGTCACCTTCGTGGGTCTTGCCAATTTCCGCTACATCTTTAAGGACTTCAGCTTCACCAAGAGCAATCTTGGCATCGCGCTCAAGAACACCGTCTTCTACACCCTGATGACGGTGCCGCTGACGCTGCTGTGCTCGCTGTGCCTGGCGCTAGTGCTCAACAAGGCCGTCAGGGGCGCGAACTTCTTCCGCGCGGTGTTCTTCTTCCCGTATGTCGCCTCGATGGTGGCCATCTGCGTCTGCTGGAACTTCCTGCTGATGAAGACCGGCCCGGTCAACCAGATTCTCAACGCCATCGGCTTCAACATGAAGAAGAGCTGGACCTCCAGCCGCGAGCTGGCGATCTGGGCGATCATCATCGTCTCCGTCTGGCGCAACGCGGGCTACTACATGGTCATGTACCTGGCGGGCCTGCAGGGCGTGCCGGCAGAGCTGTACGAGGCCGCCACGATGGACGGCGCCAACGGCTGGCAGAAGTTCACCAAGGTGACGCTTCCGATGCTCACGCCCACCACGTTCTTCTGCTCCATCATGATGGTCATCTCCTGCTTCAAGATCTACGACGTCGTCGCGATCATGACGCAGGGCGGCCCGGGCCGCGCGACCAAGATGCTGGTCACCTATATCTTCGAGCTGAGCTTCGGCGGCGAGGGCATCGCGACCTCCGCGCAGTATGGCGTGGCGAGCGCCGTGTCGATGGTGCTGCTGGCAATCGTGCTGGCGGTCACGTTCGTGCAGTTCCGCGGCGAGAAGAAATGGGTCAACTACATGTAAGGAGGTGCGAGGCTGTGTCCGCTACAAAAAAATCCTTCAAGACCATGACGGCGGGTCAGATCGTCCTCTCCGTCATCAAGTATACCGTGCTGCTGGCGCTGGCCGTTGTCGCGCTGGTGCCCTTCGTCTGGATGATCTCCTCCTCGCTCAAGACGAGCGTGGATGTCTTCTCCATTCCGATGAAGTGGATCCCCGAGGAATTCCACTGGGAAAACTATTCCCTCATCTGGGAGCGCGTGCCGCTGATGGCCTATTTCAAGAACACCGCCGTGCTGGCCATCATCGTCACCTTCATGCAGATTTTGACCTCCTCCTTCGCGGCGTATGCCTTTGCGAAGATGAGCTTCAAGGGCCGCGATCTGCTGTTCATGTGCTACATCGGCACCATCGCGGTGCCGTGGCAGGCCTACATGGTGCCGCAGTTCATCATGATGCGCTCCATCGGGCTGTATGACACCATCTGGGCGCTGGTGGTGCTTCAGAGCTTCACGGCCTTCGGCGTGTTCCTGATGCGCCAGTTCTACCTGGGCATCCCCAACGACCTTTCCGAGGCCGCGCGCATCGACGGTCTGAGCGAGTACGGCATCTGGGCGCGCATCATCCTGCCGCTGGCCAAGCCCGCCATCGCGACGCTGTGCATCTTCACCTTTGTCAACACCTGGAACGACTACATGGGCCCGATGATCTACCTGACCACAGACATCCGCAAGACCATTCAGGTCGGCCTTCGCCGCTTCATTCAGGCGTATTCCGCCGATTACAACCTGATCATGGCGGCCTCGCTGTGCTCGCTGATCCCGGTGAGCGTGGTGTTCCTGTTCCTGCAGCGCTACTTCATCGAGGGCATCGCCACGACCGGCATGAAGGGCTAAGATGAGCTTATGTTTTACGAATACCTGGATCGTCATGATCTGACGGCCCTGCTCGTCCCCCGGGAGGCGTATCATCCCTTCCCGGGGCGGCAGGCGCGCGAGCAATGGGAATCCCTCAGCGCGCACAAGCGCGAGGCGCTGCTTGCCTGGGGCGAGGAGGCCCGCGCGGGCTATCCGATGCTCACGGCGACGCAGTTCCTCGCCTTCTCCCGCAGCGGCAGCCGCGAGGCCTACGAGACGCCGTACTTTGCGCGGCGGCGGATGATGATGGGCGCGGCGCTGGCGGAGTGCGTGCGCGACGACGGCAGCTATCTGGACGCGGTGATCGACGGCATCTGGTGCATCTGTGAGGAGAGCACCTGGGTGATCTCCGCGCACAACGGCAGCGACCATCCGGGCGCGCCGGCGATGGACAAGCGCCCCCTGCCCGACGTGGCGAACCCCTACGTCGATCTCTTTGCCGCGCAGACGGCGGCGGCGCTGGCCGACACGCTCTATCTGCTGGAGGACAGGCTGGACGCCGTCAGCCCGCTGATCGCGCGGCGCGTGCGCGCGGAAATCGAGCGGCGCGTGATTCATCCGTTCATGACCCACGACGATTTCTGGTGGATGGGCATGATCCGCCGCGACGTGAACAACTGGACGCCGTGGATTTGCTCCAATGTGATCGAGACGGCGCTGCTGCTCGAGGGGGACCGCATCCGGCGGGGCGAGATCGTCTCCCGCGCGCTGCGCATGCTGGACAGCTATCTGGCCGTCATGCCGGCGGACGGCGGCTGCGACGAGGGCGCAGGCTACTTCAACATGGCCGGAGCGGCGCTGCTGGATTGTCTGGAGAGCGTCTATCTCGCCACGCAGGGGCGCGTCAGCTTTTATGAAGAGCCGCACATCCGCGCCATCGGGGAGTTTCCGCTTCGCGCGCATGTGGCCGGACCGTATTTCCTCAATTTTGCGGACTGCGACGCCATGCCGCGCATGGACGGCGAGCGCATCCATCGCTTCGGCGAGCGCACGGGCAACGCCGCGCTCGCGTCGCTGGGGGCGTGGCTGGCCGCGCAGCATGACGGCGTAAAGCCGCTGGACACGCCGCAGATGAATCGCGTGCTGCTGACGCTCTTTGCGCGCCTGCCAGAGGACGCGCCCGCCCCGGCGCATGCGCCGTTTGAGGCGCTGCCGGACCTGCAGGTCTATGTCTGGCGGCAGGGCGGACTGCTGGCCGCGATCAAGGGCGGCCACAACGGCGAAAACCACAACCACAACGACGTCGGCAGCCTTGTCGTTTTCTGCGACGGCGAGCCGCAGCTTGTGGATATGGGCAACCGGACATATACCGCGGCGACCTTTGGCCCGCAGCGCTACACGCTTGACAACACCCGCTCCAAAAACCACAGCCTGCCGCTGATTGACGGAATGGAGCAGGCGCCCGGCCGGCGCTTTGCCGCGCGCAATGTGCGCGCGGACGCGCAGGGGGCAAGTCTGGACATCGCCGGGGCGTATCCGGCAGAGGCGGGCGCCGTCTCCGCCGTGCGCAGCCTGCGCATGACGGACAGGGGCATTTTGCTGACGGACGACATCGTCCTTGCGCGCGAAGCGCCGGTACAGTGGGTCTTCATGCTGCGCGAGCGGCCGGAGCTTTCGGCGGGCGAGGCGCGCTTTGGGCGGCTTTGCCTGACGTTTGACCCCTCCCTGCGCGCGGAGGCGGAGGAGCTGCCCGTCACCGACGCGCGGATGGCGCGCAGTTTTCCCGGCTCGCTCTGGCGGCTGACGCTGGATGCGGCGAAGCAGGGAAGGCATACGCAAAACTTTACCATCACAAGGAGCTGATACGATGGGTAACCATGTGAAAAACAATCCCCTGCGCACGCGTGAAGACGTGGAGCGCGCGGCCATCGAGCTGATTGAGCCGCTTGTGCCGCTGCTCAGCGAGGGTCGTGCGCGTCTGCACCTGGGCGATACGGGCGCGGTGTATCCCGAGGAAATCGCGGAGATGGAGGCCTTTGCCCGCCCCCTCTGGGCAATCGTGCCGATGCTGGCGGGCGGCTGCGAGCGCGTCGAGCCCATCTGGCGGGAATGGAAGCAGGGCATCATCCACGGTACAGACCCGGATCACCCGGAATATTGGGGCGAGGTCGAGGATTACGACCAGCGTCTGGTGGAGATGGCGGTCTTTGGCATGGGCATGGCGCTGTGCCCGCAGCGCTTCTTCTTCGAGCTGCCCGAGCGCGCGCAGCGCAACCTGCACGCCTGGCTCGATCAGATCAACCATCACGATATGCCCAAAAACAACTGGACGTTCTTCCGCGTGCTGGTGAACATGGGCTTCATGGTCTGCGGCCAGCCGTATGACGAGGAGCGCCTTCGCAAGGACTTCGCCATGATCGAGGAGCACTACGAGGGCGACGGCTGGTATTTCGACTATGTCAACCAGCGCGAATACTACACGCTGTGGGCGTTCCACTTCTACGGCCTGGTCTACGCGAAGGTGATGGGCGAGCGCGACCCGGAGCGCAGCGCCGAGTATATCCGCCGCGGCAGGCTCATCGCGCCGGACTTTGCCTGCTGGTTCGACAACAGCTGCGAGGCGCTGCCCTACGGACGCAGCCTGACCTATCGCTTCGCGCAGGGCGCGTTTTACGCGGCGCAGGCGCTGGCAGAGGCCCCCTGTGAGGCGGTCGGCTATGGCGTCATGAAGCACCTGCTGCTGGGCAACATGCGCTGCTGGTTTGGCAAGCCCATCTTCACGCGCGACGGCGTGCTGACCATCGGCTACGGCTATCCGAACCTGCTGATGGCCGAGGGCTATAACGCGCCCGGCTCGCCGTATTGGGCGATGAAGGCCTTTGCCGTGCTGGCCCTGCCGGCGGAGCATCCGTTCTGGCAGGCGCAGGAGCAGGCGTTTGACGCGCCGGCGCGCTCGCGGCAGATTCACATGCGCATGCTCCTTGAGCGCAGCGCGGACGGCAGCCATGTGATGGCCTTCCCGGCGGGCAACCGCGCGCATGAACACGCCCACGACGAGGCCAAATATGAGAAATTCGTGTATTCGACGCGGTTTGGCTTCTCCGTGTGCAAGGCGCACAAGCTGCTCAAGGACGGTGCGTTTGACAACATGCTCGCCCTCTCCGAGGACGGCGACACCTATCATCCGCGCTATGGCTGCACCGAGTATGAGATCGGTGAGGATCGCGTGGTTTCGACCTGGCATCCCTTCGCCGGGGTCACGGTGCAGACCACGATCATCCCCTGCGGCGAGTGGCATGTGCGGGAGCACCGCATTACGACCGACCGCACGCTTCTGGCGGCGGAGGGCGGCTTCGCCATCGCCCGCGGGAAAAACGGCGAGGCGGAGCTGATCGAGCAGGCGGACTGCGCGGCGGTCATCGCGCCCTGGGGCGTGAGCGCCGTGAAGCGCCTTGGCGGCTACACGGGCGGCACGGTCGTCCTCCCGGAGCCGAACACCAACCTGATGACCCCGCGCACGCTGCTGCCCACGCTCACGGCGAAGCTGGAGCCGGGCGAGCACGTGCTCGTCAGCGCTGTGCTGGGCACCGTGACCGGCGGACGCGCGCTGCTTGACAATCCCCCGACGGAGGTGACGGCGTATGGAAAAATGGATTGATTTCGCCTTTGAGCGCGTGTGCGCGAAATTCGCGCGGGGCGCAAGGCTGGCGGCGCAGCAGGGCATCATCCCCTACAAGAGCGAGGGCAATCGCTACGTCGCCTCCCCCTACGACGGCAACAGCTGGTGGACGGGCGGCTTTTGGCCAGCCCTGATGTGGCAGCTGTACAAGGCGACGGGCGAGCAGGTCTACATGGATGAGGCGCTGCGCGTGGAAAAGCTGCTGACAGCGGAATTTCGCAGCTTTGACCTGCTCAACCACGATGTGGGCTTCATGTATCTGCTCTCCACCGGCGCGCATTTCCGCCTCACCGGCGACGCGCAGGCGCGCACCGACACCCTGCATGCCGCGACGATTCTGGCCGGGCGCTTCAACCCCGAGGGCTTCATCCGCGCGTGGCCGCATCGTGAGCGCGCGGGCTATGCCATCATCGACTGCATGATGAACCTGTCGCTGCTCTACTGGGCCAGCGAGCAGACCGGCGATCCGCGATTTGCCAAAATCGCGCGCATCCATGCCGACACGACCATCCGCGACTTCCTGCGCGAGGACGGCAGCAGCTGCCATATCGTGATCTTTGACCCGGAAACGGGCAAGGTTATCGCGCGTCCGGCAGGGCAGGGGTATTGCGAGGGCTCGAGCTGGAGCCGAGGCCAGGCCTGGGCGCTGTATGGCTTCACGCTCAGCGCGATCAACACGGGCGAGCGCAGGTATCTGGATGTGGCGCGCCGCTGCGCGCAATACTTCATCGCGCATATCCGCGAGGACGGCCTGACGGACAGCGACTTCTGCCAGCCAAAGGACGAGGAGCGCATCGACAACATCGCGGGCGCGTGCGCGGCCTGCGGCCTGCTGGAGCTTGCGCAGCTCGTCGGCGGCGAGGAGGGGGAGACGTACCGAGCCGCGGCAATGCGGCTGCTGCGCGCGCTTTATGACCTGTGCGCCGACTGGAGCGAGGAGGCCCCCGGCATTTTGCAAAAGTGCACCGCCTCCTATCACGACGACGGCGCGGGCCGGCATGTCAACATCCTCTACGGCGATTACTTCTTCGTGGAGGCGCTGTGCAAGCTGCGCGGCACGGACGCGAAGCTCTGGCTTGCGAAGGGCTGAGGTGAGCGCATGATTCAAATCAGCATTCGGGATGCGCAGGGCGCGCTGCTTGCCCAAAGCACACATCCGGACGAGGCGCTCGCGCGCGTGGATCGCGTGTATCAGCCGGGTGACGTGATCGTCATCGAGTCGGACGCGCCCCACCTGATCGTTCAGATGGACGCGGCAATCCTGCCTGGCGAGGTCTATCTGCCCGCTGGCAGGATGACGTGGCCGGTGCCCTGCGGCGAGCATCGACTGGCGTACAGCCCCGCCGCGTTCACCGGGGCGCGGCATATCGTCACCGCCCGCGCAATGACGCAGGGGGAGACGGCCGCGCGGCGCAATCTGGCGCGCAACCCGGCAGACCTGCGTGGGGAAACGAACTTTTTCCCACACTGCACCGCCAACGTGGAGACGCGCGGGGAATCCTGCTTTGCCGCGCGCAATGTGATCGACGGCATGCGACACAACGATTTTCACGGCGAATGGCCGTATCAGTCCTGGGGCATCGGCGCGCGCGAGGACGCCTGGTGTCTGCTCGATCTGGGCCGCGAGGTCGAGATCGACGCCATGGCGCTGACCCTGCGCGCGGACTTCCCGCACGACGCCTACTGGACGCACGGTCATGTCGTCCTCTCCGACGGCGGTGAGCTGGCCTTCGATCTTCAGAAGACGGCGGATCGCCAGCACATCCCGCTGGGCCGGCACACGGTTCGCTGGCTGCGGCTGGAGCGTCTGCAAAAGAGCGACGATCCCTCCGCGTTTCCGGCCCTGATCGAATGGGAGGTCTTCGGCCGCGACCTGTGAGCCCCCGTATACGTAAAGCCCCCGGGCAGCAGCCCGGGGGCTCTTTTGCGCGATTCATGAGACAGCCCGCGGCGCGCGTCAACGCCGCTCCACCGCGCGCTTCTGCATGGCAAACATCGCCGCCTGCACGCCCGTCACCGCCAGCGCGAACGCAGGCAGCGCGCCGTAGCCCACGGCGCTGGCAAGCCAGCCGAAGAGCGTCGGCACGAACGTCGAGCCGACGTAGGCCGCCGCCATCTGCACGCCGATGGCCGCCTGCGAATTTTCCGCGCCGTAGTTGACCGGCGTGTCCTGGATGATGTTGGGATACACCGGCGCGCAGCCCAGTCCGCAGACCACGACGCCCGCAAGCATCACCGCGTTGACCGGCACAAAGAGCATCAGGCAGCCCGCTGCGCTCACAGCCTGCCCCAGACGCACCATCTGCTTGGGCGAAAAGCGCAGCGTCATGAAGCCGGAGGCCGCGCGCCCTGCCGTGATGCCGATGCAGAAAAGCGCGCCGAACGACGCCGCCGTGTCCTCCGCGATGCCGCGCGCCTCGACCATGAACGTCGGCGCCCAGAGGATCATCGTCGACTCCACCGCGCAGTAGCACAAAAACGTCAGCATGCCCGCCTTCGCGCCCGGCAGCGCGAGCACCTGCGGCACGGAGAGCACGCGCGCCTTCTCCTCCTCCCGCGCTTCCTCCCGCCTCCACAGCGGCAGCGTCGCCAGAAGCACGGCGCACAGCAGGCACTGCAGCAATCCGATGACCCAGTAACCCGCGCGCCAGGACGCGCCCGCATTCAGGCAGGCCGAGAGAAGCATCGGGCCCATGATCGTGCCGACGCCCCAGAAGCAGTGCAGCCAGCTCATGTGCCGCGGCTGGCAGTGCAGCGCGACGTAGTTGTTGAGCGCCGCGTCGACCGCGCCCGCGCCCAGCCCCAGCGGAATGGCCAGCGCGATCAGGAATGCGTAGTGCTTCGCAAACGAAAAGCCCAGCAGCGAAAGCGCCGTCAGCAGCACAGAGAGCGCCGTCAGCTTCCCCGTGCCGAAGCGCCGGATCAGCCGCGCGCTGTTCAGGCTCGAGACAATCGTGCAGAAGGAGACCGTCATCTGCACGATGCCCGCGCTCCACAGTGGCGCGCTCAGGCTCCCGCTCATCAGCGGCCACGCGCTGCCCAGCACAGAGTCCGGCAGGCCGAGGCTGATGAATGAAAGATAGATGATGACCAGAAGTGCCGTTGTGACCATGTGTTTTTTCCTCTCCCTCTCCCTCTCCCGTTTGGTTCATCGTACATTCTGCCCGGCGAGAAGCGCTCTCAGTCCCTGCAGGCCAAGCCTGCGCGCGCCGCGCTCCATGTCCGGGCCAATCTCCGTCTGCGCGCTGAGCCGCATGTCAAACTGGCCGTGGAGCCGCGTCCGCAGCCCCTCCTCCAGCATCCGCATCAGCGCGTCCGTCAGAAAGTCGCCGTAGAGCACCGCGCTCTGTGGCGCCACCGTGCAGGCCAGCGCCGTCAGCAGATCGACAATCATCCCGGCGACGCGAGGCGTGTCGGCATAGTCAAGCTCCGCCCAAGCCTGCGGGCCGTGGAAGAACGTCATCTCCCCCGCAAAGTTGCCGTGCCCATGCACAATCCTCCCGTCGAGCACAAGGCCTGCGCCCGGGCAGAACCGCCGCGGAAAGTAGATGCCCGCGCAGCCGTCGGCCGTCTCCGCGAAGGAATGGCCGTAAACCGCTGCGTTGACGTCGTTTTCAAACAGCGTCTCCACCCGCCAGCGCCGCCGGATACCCGGAAGAAAGCCGTCGCCGCTCAGCCGCTCAAAGTCGCTGATGAACAGGCTGTCTCCGCGCGCCTCGCCCGGCAGCGCGAAGACCGCCAGACGCACCTGCTCTCCCCGCGCTGCGGCCTCCTCAAAAAAGACGTCAAAGCTCCTCGGGCGCACGTCGTCGATCGTCCGCTCGCTGCTATGCACAGGCCTGCCAAGCGCGTCATAGACGCAGAAGCGGAAGACGCTGTGTCCGCCCTTCTGCTCCGCCGTCAGCGTCGCAACGTGCGCATAATCGCCGCAATAGCGCGCGACAGTCGAGGGCCGGCCGTTGCCGCCGCGCAGCGTCCCGTCCTGGCTGACCTCGCCGCGCTGCTCCATCACCGCCAGCAGCTTGCCGATGGTCATCGTGCTCAGCCCCGTATCCGCCGACAGTTCGGCGCGCGTCGCACGTCCGCGCGCCATCAGCGCCCCGCGAACGCTGTCGATGTGCTCCGCAAGGCGTGGATCTGCCCCTGTCTTCACGCATCCCCCTCCTTTTTAAATCAGCTTTATAAAGCATGTTGATTATATAGCCGTGCCGTTTCGCTGTCAAGACGGTCAGCACACCTTCTTCAAAATGAACACATGCCTCTGCCCCAAAAACGGAAAACCCCCGGCCACATTCCTGTGGCCGGGGGAAATCGAAGTGTTTACTTCTCGGAAGCGGTCTCCGCTTCCATGTTGATGACCTGCTTGCCATCGTAGTAGCCGCAATGCTTGCAGATACGGTGGGCGAGCTTCATCTGCTGGCAGCGCGGGCACTTGACGATGCCGGGCGCGGACAGCTTCCAGTTCGCACGGCGCATACGGCCGCGGGACTTCGAAATTTTCCCCTTCGGAAGAGCCATTGTTTACACCTCCTCATCCTCATTCAGCAAAGATGCTAATGCCGAAAAAGGATTTCTGTGGGTCAGATCCTTCTGGCACGAACACTCGTTGATGTTCAGGTCCTGGCCGCACTGGGGACACAGCCCGCGGCAATCCTCCTTGCAGAGGATGCGCGAGGGCAGCTCCAGAAGCAGCGCGGTGCGCACAGCCTCGTCCAGCTCAAGCACATGACCCGAATACATGTATTGGTCGTCCCCGGGTTCCCGCTCCTCGCCCTTGTCACGGATGAACGCTTCGTCGAGCTCGGCGGTCACGTCGGTCAGCGCCGGCTTTAAGCATCTGGCGCAGGGGGACTCAATGCGCGCGCTGGCGGTGCCGCGCACGATCACGGTCTCATCGGCGAGCATGTAGGTGCCGGAAAAGGAAACGGGACGGACATACGCAATCGTATCGCCGTTCCAGTGATCCTCGCCCCAGGGCTCGAGAAGATCAAAGGCCACTTCAACGCCCTTTTTCTGAATGCCTCGGGTGATATCCAGCTTCATCGTTCCACCTCAAAGTTGACCGTTCCATATTATACGCAGTTTGCGCAGGCTTGTCAAGCCGTATTTTGCGTTGGCATAACTTGCCTGAATCCCGCAAGCCGCCGGCCTCGCCAAGCGGGGCCGGCAGCATGCCGTAACTCGGCTTCATCGCTCGCCAAGCGCCAGCCTCGCCCGCAGAGCTGCATTCTCCATCACAGCTTGGAGACGATCTCCAGCGTGTCGCGGGCGATGAGCAGCTCCTCGTTGGTCGGGATGCGCAGCACCTTGATGGTCGAATCGTCGGTGCTGATGACGGCCGCGACGCCGCGCTTGTTCTTCTGCGGGTCGACCTTGACACCCATGAACGCGAGGCCCTCGATGACCTTCGCGCAGGAGTCGGTGTCGTTCTCGCCGATGCCCGCCGTGAAGACGATGGCGTCCGCGCCGCCGACAGCGACGTTGTAGGCGCCGATGTACTTCTGCAGACGGTAGCACCAGACGTCCAGCGCATTCTGCGCCTGCTTGTCGCCCTGCTCCGCCGCAGCCTTGACGTCGCGCATGTCGCTGGAGCAGGACATGCCCGCGAAGCCGGACTTCTTGTTGAGCGTGTTGAGCATCTGGTGGATGTCCATGCCGGTGTTGTCCATGATGTACTCAAGGACGGCCGGATCGACGTCGCCGGAGCGGGTGCCCATCAGCACGCCCTCAAGCGGCGTGAGGCCCATGGAGGTATCGACGACCTTGCCGTCGACGATCGCGCTCAGGGAGGAGCCGTTGCCCAGGTGGCAGATGATCAGCTTGCAGTGCTTGGGATCCATGCCCAGCAGCTTGGGCGCCTCGCCCGCGATAAAGCGGTGGCTGGTGCCGTGGAAGCCGTAGCGGCGAACCTTGAGGTCGGTGTAGTACTCGTAGGGCACGCCATAGAGGAACGCCTTGGGCGGCATCGTCTGATGGAAGGAGGTGTCAAACACGGCGACGTTCGGCTTGGTCGGCATGACCTCCTGGCAGGCGCGGATGCCCGCGATGTTCGGGCGCTGATGCAGCGGGCCCAGCGGGATGAGCGCCTCGATCTCCTTCATGGTCTCGTCGGTGATCAGCGCGGAGGCGGAGAACGTCTCGCCGCCGTGGAGCACGCGGTGGCCGCAGGCGCCGATCTCGTCAAGAGAGGCGATCGCGCCGTTGTCCTTGTCAATCAGCGCGTCAAGCACCGCGGCGATGGCCTCGGTGTGCGCCGCCATGTTGCGGGTGAACTCGATGACCTTGTCCGTGCCCGGCACGGTCTGCTTGAAGTGGGTGCCCTCGATGCCGATGCGCTCGACCAGGCCCTTCGCCTTGACGGACTCGTCGTCCATGTCGATGAGCTGATACTTGAGGGAGGAGGAACCGGCGTTGATGACCAGAATTTTCATGGGAATTCTACCTCCGTTCTGTCTGTCAGCGGCTTACGCCTGCGCCTTGACCGCCGCGATGGCGACGACATCGACGATGTCCTCGACCGAGCAGCCGCGGGAGAGGTCGTTGACCGGCTTGGCCAGACCCTGAATGACCGGGCCCACGGCCTTCGCGCCGCCCAGGCGCTGCACGAGCTTGTAGCCGATGTTGCCGGCCTGCAGATCCGGGAAGACGAGCACGTTCGCCTTGCCGGCGACCGGGCTGCCCGGGCACTTGAGCTCGCCGACGGAGGAAACCAGCGCGGCGTCGGCCTGCATCTCGCCGTCGACGTTGAGCTCCGGCGCCTGCTCATGCACGAGCTTCACGGCGGCGGAAACCTTGTCCACGAGGTCATGCTTGGCGCTGCCCTTGGTGGAGAAGGAGAGCATCGCGACGCGCGGCTCCATGCCCAGCAGGGCCTTGCCGGTCTGCGCGGAGGCGATGGCGATATCCGCGAGCTGCTCGCTGGTCGGATCGATGTTGACCGCGCAGTCGCCGAAGACGAGCACGCCGTCGTCGCCGTACTTCTTGTCCTGCACCTCCATCAGGAAGCAGGAGGAAACCGTCTTGATGCCGGGCGCGCCCTTGATGATCTGCAGCGCCGGGCGCAGCACGTCGCCGGTGGTGTTGATCGCGCCCGCGACCATCGCGTCCGCGTCGCCCATCTTGAGCATCATCGTGCCGTAGAACAGCGTGTTCTTGAGGCAGAGCTCGGTCGCCTTCTCCAGGGTCATGCCCTTCTTCTCGCGGATGTGGAAGAGCTGCTCGGCATACGCCGCGGTCTTGTCGCTCGTCGCGGGATCGGCGATGCTCACGCCGGTCAGGTCAACGCCCAGCTCGGCCGCCTTGGCCTCGATCT
Source organism: Clostridiales bacterium (assembly GCA_022787165.1). Lineage (GTDB taxonomy): Bacteria > Bacillota > Clostridia > Christensenellales > Aristaeellaceae > Ventricola. Next base: position 29,220 of record JALFVL010000037.1, on the reverse strand, counting down.
CGGCCTTCGCGCCCACGAGCGTGATCTTGGCCAGGCCCAGCTTCACGATCTTCTCCGCCGCCTGCACGGTGCGCGGTTCGCTGCCCTCCGCCAGCACAACGTGCTTGACGTCCGCAGCCGCTTTTGCCCTGATTTTGTCGATGACAGACATTTGTAAATCCTCCTTGGCGTGATATAATAGACTTACAGGATAAGTCCTGGGTAGACAAAACGATACAGGATGATTATACCGCATTTTGGCCATTTTGAAAAGGCGGCATGGGAATTTTATCGATAAACGTCGTTCTTTACTCTGTAAGTCCTTTTGCAAAGCTCCGGTCTCGGGCACAAAGCAACTGGACTTATGTCACTTCGTCGGAAATGCCACCGGCGTCATGCCGGTTTACTCTGTAAGTCCTTCTGCAAAGCTCCGGTCTCGGGCACAAAGCAACTGGACTTATGTCACTTCGTCGGAAATGCAACCGGCATCATGCCGGTTTGGGAGGGGTTTCATGCGCGTTGTGGGCGTCATCTGCGAATACAACCCGTTTCATCGGGGGCATGCGCTCCATCTCGCCCGCGCGCGGGAGGCCTGCGGGGCCGATTATGCCGTCTGCGCGATGAGCGGCGCCCTCACCCAGCGCGGCCGCTTCGCCCGCTATGACAAGTGGACGCGCGCCCGCGCGGCGCTGCTGGCCGGGGCCGACCTCGTGCTCGAGCTGCCCGCGCGCTTCGCCTGCGCGCCCGCGCCGGAATTCGCCGGCGGCGGCGTCGCGCTGCTTGGCTCGCTGGGCGTCGTGACGCATCTGTCCTTTGGCTGCGAGGCGGAGGCCCTGCCGCTGCTTGAGCGGGCCGCCAGCGTGCTGCGCGAGGAGCCCCCGGCCTTCCGCAAGGCGCTGCGCGAGGGGCTTGACCGGGGCCTCTCCTACCCGCGCGCGCAGGCGGAGGCCGCCGGGGCCGCGCTCGGAGAGCCGGGCCTCGCCGCCGCCATCGCGCAGCCCAATGCCGCGCTGGCGCTTGAATACCTGCGCGCGCTGCCGGGCGGCATCCGCGCCATGCCCATCGCGCGCGAGGGCGCGGGCTATCACGACGAGCGCCTTCAGCCGCTTTCAAGCGCGTCGGCCGTGCGCGCCGCCTGCGCGCGGGGCGAGCTGCGCGAGGCGATGGCGGCCCTGCCCTTCCCGGAGGGCTTTGAGCGGGCGGAGACGTCGGGCTTTGTCCACGAGGAGGAGGCGCTGACGCAGGCGCTGCTCTACGCCCTGCGCACGGCGGACGCGCAGACCCTCGCGTCCATCCGCGGGATGGACGAGGGGCTGCAAAACGCGTTTTTGTCCGCCGCGCAGACCGCCTCCACCCGCGACGCGCTGATCCTTGCCGTCAAGAGCAAGCGCCACACCTACGCGCGCCTGTCCCGCGCCTGCGCAGGCGTGCTGCTGGGCCTGACGAAGGATTTCGCCCGGGAGAACGCCGCGCCCGCTTACGCGCGCATCCTCGGCTTCCGGCGCAGCGCAAAGCCGCTGCTCCATGCGATCCGGCGGCAGTCTGCCCTGCCGCTGATTGCGAAGGCGGCGGACTTCGACCGCCGCCATCCGCTCTTCGCGCTCGATCTGCGCGCGCAGGATCTCTGGAGCCTCGGCTGCACAAATCCCACCCTGCGCCAGAGCTGCCGCGATCTCACGACCGGGCCTGTGATCTTGTGAATTCACTGTTTAAGGGAGGCATTCCCATGCGTATTCTCGCCCTGCCCGCCGCGCTGGCGCTGGCCTTCTGCCTGTACCTGCCGCTGCCTCAAAGCGCGCAGCTCATCAGCCGGGCGCTTTTGCGCCTGTATCATCTCGTGCTGCGCCGCTTTACGCGCAAGGATGGCGGGGCGGATGCCGCGCCGGCGCTCTGTGCAATGCTGCTCCTGCTGGGCGGCGCCGTGACGCTGCTGGGCGCGCTCCATCCGGCGGTCTGCGCCCTGGCGATGACGCCGCTGTTTCCCGCGCTCTCGCTGCTGCCTCAGTGCGCCGCCGTCAAGGAGGAGCTCGACTCCGGCAAATACGCGAGCGACATTCCCGAGTACGAGTCCCGCGTGCGCACGGCCTGCGCCTCCCTGGGGCCCGCGTTCGCCTTCGACGCCTGCGCACCGCTGCTGCTGTGCGCCGTCGGGATGCCGCTGTGGCTTGGCTGCGCGCTGGGCTGGATCTTCCTCGCGCTGCGCGCCGTCTGCGGCGAGCTTCCCCTCGCGCGGCGGCTGCTCGCGCCCGTTCTGCGCCTGTCCGAGAGCGTCTTCTGCGCGATGCTGCTGCTGTGCGCCTGCGCGGTCGGCCGCAATCCCTTCCGCACGCGGGGACGCGGCGCGCGTGAGCGCCTGATGAGCATCCTCGGCATCGCCGGGGACGGCACGGACACGCACGCGCCCATGTCCGGCGACATCGCGCAGGGCGTCTTCCTGTGCTGCCTGTGCATCGCGCTGCTTTGCTTTATGCTCTGCGCCGTGTTCTTTCTGCTCTGCTGAACCGCGCCGCCCGCACACGTCAAAACGGGCCGGGCCGCGAAGCGACATGCTTCACGGCCCGGCCCGTTTTTTGAATCCTCATTCTTTCAGGCTCATCAGCCCCGCGATCACCTTTTCCGACCAGGCCTCATACGTCTGCGCGTTCAGGTCGTAAAGCACGCCGGTGCAGTCGCTCGCCGCAAGCGTCAGCGCGGCGATGCTCTCGCCCAGTTTGCCCGAGGGCGCGGCGGCAAGCCTGGCGGCGTTTTCCCTTTCAAGCATCATGCTCACCAGCGAGAGCGCCGCCTCGCAGCGCGCGTCGTCCTCCCAGCAGGCGCGGGTCACCGTCAGGCCGAAGCAGGGCGTGCCCACGGCGAGCGTGCGCGCCTGTCCGTCCGGCGCGGGCACGTTCATCACGATCACTCTGTCGCAGCGCTCCGGCGCGACGCTCTCGGCAAGCCAGTCCGCGTCGATGCGCATCGCCGCCTCGCCGTCAAGGAAGCGCCGCTCCGCCTCCGCGTCGGTGACGTTCCAGGCGTCCGCGCCGAACGCGCCCACCTGCGTCAGCGCCGTGAGAATCTCCTGCGCGCCCTCCAACGAGCTCTGCAGGCCATATTCCGCCTCCGGCGCGCCCGCCAGCGCCACGCAATCCAGCGTGATCTCCGCCCATTCGCACAGCGCGTTGGAAATCGCGACGACGCCGTTTTGCGAGAGCACGGCGCAGGCCGTGATCAGCTCATCGTAGGTCGTGGGGACGTTCAGCCCATACCTGGCCAGCACGTCCGTGTTGATGTAGAGCGCCTCCCAGTTCAGCCGCAGCGGAATCAGCAGCACGCTGCCGTCCTTCTCGCGCATCGAGGCAAACGTCCGCGCGCCCGTTCCGCCCAGCGCCTGCGTGAGCTCCTGCGCCGTGAGCACCTGTTCTCCGGACAGCGTCGTGCCGGCTGGCACGACGACCACGTCCGCCTCGCCGGAGGCGACCATCCGGCTCATCTGCTCGAGCCAGCGCTCATCCTGAAGCCCGGAATAGTCCTCGACGAGGTTGCCCGTCTCCGCCTCCCAGGCCGTGACCATGTCCATGTAGCTCTGCGCGGCAAAGTCCACGTCCGCAAACGGCGTGAACACGCGCAGCGTGACGCCCGCGGCACACGCGCCGGCGCAGACGCCAAGCAGCGCCAGCATCACAAGCATCGCCATGATTCCCTTTTTCATGCCAGATTCCTCGCTTTCGTCGGTTCTGTTTTTGAAACGCCTCGCGGCCCGCTTGCCGGGCCCTTTCGTATCTGTCCGCTCCCGGCTTACAGGCCGAGATTGATCGCCTTTTGCAGCGTCCTTCGCGCCAGAGGCGCGGCGACCGTGCCGCCCGCCCCGCCGTTTTCCACGAGCACGCAGATCGCGTAGGGCGCGTTGTCATTGGTGATATAGCCGACAAACCAGGCGTGTGCGGCGACGCTCTTGTCGTCGCTGACCTCCGCCGAGCCCGTCTTGCCCGCCACAACGTAGCCGTTGCCCAGCGCGGCATGCGTGCCCGTTCCGGATTTTACGACCCGGATCATCTCCGTCTCCAGCCGCGCGGCGACGCTCTCGCTCATCACGCGCCAGCCAGTGTCGCTCGCCGGCAGTGGGCGCGTGCCGCCCTGCGGCGTCGTGATCCGGCGCAGCAGCCGCGGCTCGTTCATCACGCCGCCATTGGCGACCGAGGCGGCGATCATCGCCATGTGCAGCGGCGTGGCGAGCACGCGCCCCTGGCCGACCGCCGACCAGGCCAGATCCTCCGCGCTCAGGCCGTCGATGGGGTAGCTCGAGTTGTAGACGATCAGATCGTCGAAGAGGAAGTTCTGGTTGAAGCCAAAGCGCTCCGCCGTCGCGCCGAGCATCGAGTAGCCCAGCTCCTGCGAGAGCGCCGCGAACGTCGTGTTGCAGGAATTCGTGAACGCGCTGGAGAGCGACTGCACGCCGTGCGCGCTGTTGTCCGTGACGGCGTAGCTGCCCACGGGATAATAGCCCGTGCAGTCAAAGGCGAAGCTGTCAAGGTCCGGCAGGTTTTCAAGCGCCGCGGCCAGCGTCACGATCTTGAACGTCGAGCCGGGCGGATAGAGCCCCTGCGTCGCGCGGTTGATGAGCGCGCCGGCCTCCTCGTCCTCAAGCGCGCTGTCCATGTCCGTTGGGTCGAACTGCGGCATGGAGACCATCGAGAGGATTTCCCCCGTCCGATAGTTGAGCACGACCACCGCGCCGCGCTTGCCCGCGGGAAACTGCTCGCTGATGTAGCGCGAGAGCTGCGCGGAGACCGTCAGCTGCAAATCGTCGCCGCGCTGCGTCGTGCCGGTGATCGCGTCGCCCAGGCGCTCAAAGATGCTCGCCTTGAAGCCCAGCAGGTACTGCGCGTGGAACGTGTCCACGCCCGTGGAGGCCTTGCCGCCGCTGTCGCCGATCACCTGGGAGACGGCCCTGCGCGTCGCCTCGCTGCCGTTATAGCGGCGGCTTCCGCTCTCATCCGTGTAGGCGAGGACGGCGCCGTCCCTGTCCGTGACCGTGCCCATGATGACGCTCTGCTTGCGGCTGCTGATGCGCGGGTTGTACGGGTTGGCGACCCAGCGGCCGCCGTAGAAGTAGACCGAGTAGCAGCAATAGGCGACGGTGACGGCGAAAAACGCCGCCGCGACCGCCAGGAGCATGCGGATGCGCCGCTTGATGACCTTGATACAAATCCCTCCCCGTCAGGCGCCCAGGATGTCCTCCTCGAGATTGTCCTGCGCGCGGGCGCTGACGCCATGCAGGATGCCGGTCATCGCCAGGCAGGAGACCAGCGACGAGCCGCCGTAGCTCATCAGCGGCATCGTCACGCCGGTCAGCGGGATCATCTTGATGACGCCGCCGACGATCATCAGCGTCTGAATCGCCAGCATCGCCAGCACGCCGCAGCCCAGCAGCATGTCAAACGAGCGGCGCGCCCGCGTGATGACCGTCACGCCCCGGGCGATGAGCAGCAGATAGACCGCCAGCACCAGCAGGCCGAAGATCAGGCCCATCTGCTCGCAGATGACGGCGAAGATGAAGTCGTTGTAGTAGGCGGGAATCTTCTCCGGCGTGCCCTGCCCCAGGCCCACGCCAAAGAGCCCGCCCGAGCCGATGGCCAGCAGTGCCTGAATGATCTGGTAGCCCTTATCCAGCGGATCGCTCCACGGATTTTTCCACATCGCGACGCGCACCTTGACATGCGCGAACATCTGGTAGCCCATCACGGCCGCCGCCGCGCCCCCGCCGGCGCCCAGCACGGTCAGCGGCACGTTGCCGCAGGCGACATAGAAGAGCACCAGCGTCGTCATGTAGTAGATCAGCGCCGTGCCCAGATCCCGCTGGAGCATGAGCAGCAGCAGGCAGGCCCCGACAAAGAGGATCGCCGGCATCATCTGCGCGACGGTTCTGTGCGCGCTGAAATAGTAGGCCAGCGTCAGCACGACGCAGAGCTTCACCAGCTCGCTGGGCTGAAACGAGCCAAGCCCCGGCACGGAGACCCAATTCTTCGCGCCGTTGTTCCATTCGCCAAAGAGCAGCGGCAGCACGAGCGCCGCGATGCCCAGCACCATCGACAGCAGCGTCAGCCCCTTCCATCGCCGCTTGCGCGAGACGACGGCCGCTGCGAGCAGCATGACGGCCAGGCCCCCGGCATAAAACACCGTCTGGCGCACGCCGCGCTCCGGGGAGACCGTGTAGAGGATCACGACGCTCACGCCGCAAAGGAAGTTCGTCAGCGCCATGATCAGCGCGTCGATGGGCAGCGCGCGCGGCAGTAGCAGCGTCGTCGCCAGCCCCAGCGGCACCATCGCCGCCATCAGCATGAGCGCCTGCGTGTCCATCGCGCCCGGCGTGCGCAGCGCGGCCAGCATCAGGCCCATCGCCTCAAACGCCGCCGTCAGCAGCGCGATGACCGTCACGCCGAAGTCCGCGCCCCGGCTGACCGCGCGCCGCCGGTCGCGGAAGATGGCGTCCTTCTTCTTTTTCTCCTTCAGCGCGCGCTTGTTCGCGCGGGAAGCCGCGCCGCTCTGCTTTGCGGAGCGCGCGGCCCGCCTTGGGGCGGATGCCTCCGTCTTTCTGGCGGAGGAGGCCGCCTTTGCCGCCGGCTTTTGCGCCGCCTCGCCGCCAGCCCTTTCTTCCTCCCTGACGAGGATCTTTTTAGGGAGCATGTCCTTTGCGGAGGTGCGGACCTCCTCGTCCGCCGGCCTCCTGCGGGCGGTATAGACCTCCTGCCTGCGCGCCATGCGTTCACCCCTTCTTGGCCGCGCCCGTTCTGCGCGCCTTCTCCGTCGTCCTGCTTTCGATCTTCCGCTCGCGGCGGGCCTCGCCCTTGCCGGGCGCGCCCAACCCGTCGCCCCGGCCCTGCTGCGCCTTGCTCCGCCTGGCCTTCGTGACATACGGGCCGACATTGGCCTCGCGATCCGCCGTGCGCCCCTTCAGGCGCAGCGCCAGCCGGATCTCCCCGATGCACAGCACCGCGCCGTCGCGCAGCACGGCCTCGTCGCCCGGCTCCACCGGCACGCCGTCGGCCATGAAGCCGTCCCTGTGCAGCGCGACCATGTGCAGCGCGTCCTTCTCCATCCAGAAGAAGGCCGAGCGCATGTGTACCCTGCGCACGGGAATGCAGACGTCGCAGCTGTGCGCCGAGCCGAGCGTCCCCTCATAGGGAACGGGGAGCTCCGTCCCCGCGCTCAGCCGCCGCTCCCCCGCCGTGAGCACGCAGAGCGTCCCCGCCGCGCCGCAGCGCGGCAGCTCTCGCCCGACGCGCCGCCAGAGCGCCCTGTCCGCGGCAAGCTTGCGCGCGCCCAGCAGCACGACCACGGCAATGATCGCCGCGCCCGCATAGCCAAACAGCAGGGAAACCACCTGATACCACGCCTGATTCAATCGCCGCGCCTCCTCTCCGCCGGAGGTCGCCGCCGGCGGGACATGCATTCCCACCGATTATACCATACAACGAAGCAGACTTCCATTTTCATCCCAAAAATTTCCATGATGCTCCCGCCGTCCCTCCATCCGCTTTCATCCGGCACGCCGCATGAAACAAACTTGACATCAAAACGGCCTGCATTATATAATTCTATTGAAAATCAGGGGCCCCGCATCCGTCCGGCAGGCCCGCTCACGAAAGGAAACCTGACCATGCGCAGCTTTGTCCTTCCCGCGATCCGGCTTCTCTGTCTCGCATGCCTGCTGGCGCTGACTGCCCTCCCTGCCCTGGCGGAGGACGGCGCGCTGCGCATCAGCGAGGCCCAGAGCAACAACGACACGGACTTCCTGCTGGGCTTTCACGACTATGTCGAGCTTTACAACGGTGGGGACAGCGCGGTGATGCTCTCCGATTACTTTCTCTCGCGGGAGGCGGACGATCCCCTCGCCTGCCATCTGCCTGCCGTCGAGCTTGCGCCGGACAGCTATGCGCTGCTGCTGTGCGACGTGGATCTGCCCGGCCTGCGCCTGGCGAAGGAGGGCTGTGAGCTGTATCTGTTTGATCGCGACGGCGCGCTGTGCGACGAGGCCGAGCTGCCCGCGATGGAGAACAACGTCTGGCAGGCCGGTCTGGGCCTGACGCAGCAGCCCTCGCCCGGCTATGCCAACACGGCGGAGGGCGCGGCAGCCTACCGCGCCAGCGTCACGAGCGGGCAGACGCTGGCCGTCAGCGAGGTCATCTCCTCCAACAGCAGGCTGCTGCCGCTGGACGGCGAATACAACGACCTGATCGAGCTGCAAAATGTCGGCAGCGAGCCCCTGCTTCTGAGCGACTACTACCTCTCCGACAAGAAGAAGAATCCCTTCCTCTGGCAGCTGCCCGCTGTCGAGCTCGCGCCGGGCGAATGCTACGTCGTACAGGCCTCCGGCAGGGAAGCGCCGCGCGAGGCGCCCTTCAAGATTCCCGCCACCGGCGAGGCGCTCTACGTCAGCGATTCAAACGGCCAGTGCGTCGACGCGCTCTATGTCCCGCCGCTGACGCCGGATACCTCCTACGGCAGGAGCGGAGACGCCCTCTGCTACTACGATACGCCCTCCATCGGGCAGCCAAACCCCGAGGGCCTGACGGGCATCACGCAGACGCCCCAGGTCAGCCTCAAAAGCGGCGCAGTCAGCGCCCCCGCCGCCGTGACGCTCAGCGGCGAGGGCGCGATTTATTATACGCTCGACGGCCGTCTGCCCACGCAGAAGAGCGCGCGCTACGACGGCACGCCCATCGACGTTACGGCAAGCTGTGTGCTGCGCGCGCGCGCCCTGGCCGAGGGAAAGCTCTGGTCACCCACGGCGACCTGCCATTACCTGTTTGACGCGGAGAAATACGAGCTCCCGCTGCTGTGCATCAGCGGCGAGCCGGGCGCCATCCTCGGCCCCAACGGCATCTACACGCTCTATGAGCAGCACAACCGCGAGATCGCCGTCAACCTGACCCTCATTGAGAGCGGACAGACGGCATTCAGCGTCGACTGCGGGCTGAAGATTCACGGGCAGGGCAGCCGCAAGCTGGAGAAGAAGAGCTTCTCTGTGCGCTTCCGTGCCCAGTACGGAACCGGGCAGCTCGAATACGCGCTGTTTGAGGATTCGCCTGTCACCTCCTTCAATTCGCTCGTGCTTCGCTGCGGCTCGGAGGACGCGAACCGCGCTTTTTTTCGCGATGAATTTCTGACCTCGCTGACGGCGCAGACGATGCCGGAGGTGCTCTATCAGCGCTACAAGCCGGTCAACCTCTTCATCGACGGCGCGTATTTCGGCGTCTACTACATCCGCGAGCGCGTCTCGGACGACTTCGTCGCCTCCTATCTGGGCGGCGAGGAGGAGGACGTCGACATCATCTACGGCTGGACGAAGGCCGAGGCCGGCGAGCGGGACGACTGGCTCGCGCTGATGCGCTACTGCAAGCGCAGCGACCTCTCCCAGCAGGAGAGCTTTGACTACGTCGCCAGCCAGCTCTGCCTGGAGAGCTTCATGGATTATTACATCGCGCGCGCCTACTCCGGCGACCGCGATTACCCGAACATCCGCCACGTCCGCTCCAAAGGCGGGGACGGCCTGTGGCGCATCGTCAATTTCGACCTCGACTGGGCCTTCGGGTCGCAGCCCGCCGCGCTGCACCAGATGATCGGCAAGGTCAGCGAGGACGCCGCGCTCAACACGGTGGTCATCAACGCGCTGCTGGAGAACCCGCAGTTCAAGGATCAGATGATCCGACGGCTCGTCTGGCATCTTGAGAACACCTACGCGCCGGAGCGGGTCCTCGCGCGCATCGACGAGCTGGCGCAGGAGGTTGCGCACGATCTGCCCTACAACTACGAGCGTTGGGGAGGCTCCTATGCATCCTGGCAGGAGCACGTGCAGTTTTTGCGCGACTTCGTCAAAAGCGAGGAAAACGACCGCGTGGCGGCGATGGTGCAAAGCGCGCAGCGGGCCTTCAAGCTCAGCGACGAGGAGATGGCGCGCTATTTCGGCGACCTGTATACGGCGCAATAAACCGGCATGCTGCTGGCGGCATCTCCGACGAAATGCCGTCCATCCCGTTGCTCTGCGGCCGGGTCCGAAGCGGCGCAGAAACAAAGCGGCCCTGCCGCGCTTTCAAAGAGCGCAGCAGGGCCGCTTTGTTGCCGTTCACCGGTCAATCGATCTCGGAGAACGCATCCTTGCCCAGGCCGCAAACCGGGCAGACCCAGGAATCCGGGATGTCTTCAAAGGCCGTTCCGGGGGCAATTCCGTTGTCGGGATCGCCGATCGCCGGATCATAGATGTAGCCGCACGGGCACTCGTACTTCTTCATGACGCCGCCTCCTTTCAAATATTTGGCTGACCCCGCGCGCGGGCAGGCGAAGCGCTCCGCACGGCATGGGTCATGCACGGCATTATACCCCAAACGGGCGGGGGCAACAAGGGCTTTCCCCATAAAAAAGGCATTTTTTCATTTCCTTTTTGTGCGGTCATGACGAATCTGTGCAAACGCATTGAACTTGCCGCGCATTGCTGATAATATATTTACGAAGTCAGGGGAAACCAATCATGAGGAGGAAAAACACCATGACCATCCGTCCTGGAATCGCTTATGTGGGCGTGAACGATCACGACCTCGACCTGTTTGAAGCGCAGTACGCCGTGCCGCACGGCATGTCCTATAATTCCTATGTCATTACGGATGAGAAAGTCGCCGTTCTGGATTCGGTGGAGGCGCGCTTTGGCGGCGTCTGGCTGGAAAACATCGCCCGCGTGCTGGGCAGCCGCCAGCCCGACTATCTCATCGTGCAGCACATGGAGCCGGATCACTCCGCCAATATCCGCCTGTTCCTGGAACGCTATCCTCAGGCGGCCGTCGTGGCGTCCGCCAAGGCGCTGGCCATGATGAAGGGCTTCTACGGGGATTGCGGTGAGGGGCGCAGCCTGACCGTCAAGGACGGGGATACGCTGCCGCTGGGCGGCCGCACGCTCCGCTTCATCGCCGCGCCGATGGTGCATTGGCCGGAGGTCATGATGACCTATGACGAGAAGGAAGGGGTCGTCTTTTCTGCGGACGCCTTCGGCAAATTCGGCGCGCTCGACTGTCCGGAGCCCTGGGAGGACGAGGCCCGCAGATACTACTTCGGCATCGTCGGCAAATATGGCGCACAGGTGCAGGGCGTGCTGCGCAAGCTCTCCGCGCTGACGGTCACGGCGATTGCGCCGCTGCACGGCCCCGTGCTCACCGACAACCTGCCGCGCGCGCTGGAGCTGTATGGCATCTGGTCCTCCTACGCGCCGGAAAACGACGGCGTGACCATCGCCTACGCCTCCGTTTACGGCCACACCCGCGAGGCCGCCGACCTGCTTGCAGAGCGCCTCTCGGCGCAGGGGCTGTCTGTCCGCCTGTTTGACCTGGCCCGCTGTGATTGGGCCGAGGCCGTGGCGCAGGCCTTCGCCAGCCGCCGCCTCGTGCTCGCCGCGACGACATACAACGCCGATGTCTTCCCGTGCATGCGCGCGTTCATCGGGCATCTGACATCCCGCGGATACAAGGGCCGCACCGTCGCGCTGATGGAGAACGGCAGCTGGGCGCCGCAGGCGGCCAAGGTCATGCAGACCCTTCTGGAGGGCAGCAAGGACATCACGCTCCTGACGCCGGCCGTGCGCATCCTGTCCGCGCTCAGCAACGAAAGCCGCGCGCAGCTGGAGCAGCTCGCCCAGGCCATCGCAAACAGCTGAGACATTCGCCCGGCCTTCCCCCTGCGGGGAAGGCTTTTTTGTTGTCGAAATCCTGTTGCAAGGCAGCGGCCCCGGGCTCATGGCCGGAGGATCGACGGTTTTATTCCACCTTGTCCACAAACAGCAGCTCAAGATGCGGGATCATCACGGGGTTGCCCTGCTCGTCCTGCTCCTCAAAGACGCCCGCGACGGTCACGGCGAGCGTCGCCATGTCGCCCTCCCTGATGCCCGTGTCCGCGTCCGCGACGACGACCACAGGGTTATACCAGGTGCCGTCGCTCTTCTTGTTGTACTGCATGCGCAGGTAGACGTTGCTGCCTGCCGCGCTGATCTCGGTCACGGGGCCGTAGATCACCAGCGTCTTGCCCAGGTTTTCCTCGAGGTTCTTTTGCAGATTCTTGTAGGAGATCGCGTCCGCGCTCTTCTTGACAGCCTCGTGCTCCTGCGAGTCCGTCATCTGGCGCACGAGCGTGAAGCGCACGCGCCGCTGGTCGTAGCCGCTCTTTGAAAGGATGAGCGTATAGTCGTACTCGCCCGCCTCCTTTGTCGTCAGCTCAAAGGAGAAGCTGCCGTCGTTTCCCGTGCTCTTCTTGGTCAGCCCCTTCGGGGAGACGAGCTGCATCTGCGTGCCGGCGAGCGTCTGCCCGGAAATCGTGACGCTGTCGCTGGTGACGACGGTCATGCCGTCCTCCTGCGCGCCAACGAGGCTGACCGGCAGGGTTTTGGCGCTGTAGGCGACGGTGCCGGAGACGCTCGCGTCGAGCTTGCCCTCGACGCTGGCCGTCAGCGTGAGGTCATAGCTGCCCTCGTCCTCCAGCTGCACGAGCAAGTCAAAGCTGCCGCTGGCGCCCGCCACGCCGACGGAGAGCGTCTGCATCTCGCCCTTCGCGTCCGGCGCCTGCGCCAGGAGCGTCGCCCCGGCCTCTGTCTTTCCGCTGATCATGATCTCGGCGGTGTTCGTCTCTGTAGGAATCTGCGCCGTCAGGCTGACCGTGCGCATCGGCTCGGGGATGCTCTCCGTCACGGTCAGGTTCGCCGTCTGCGCGCGAAAGGCGCTCAGCTCCTTGTTCGTAAAGCGCCCGTCCGTCTTCTGCCAGTCCAACACGATGTACATGCCGTTGCGCACGGTGACATAGCGGACGCCGCGGCCGATGGTCGCGTCCGCTCGCGTCTTCGTGTAATGGATATAGAGCCAGTAGAGGCCGCCCTCCTTCTGCCAGGCCGTGTCCTGCACGCGCAGGCCGGTCGTCTCAAAGAGGGCGCCGCTCTCCGCCCGGCTCTTCATCGTGCGGCGCTGGCTGTCCGTGACGCGCTCGATGTCGTAGATCTCCTCGGAGAGGTCGTCGCTAAAAGCGACGATGCTCAGGCACTGGGCATAGTCCGCGCTGTAGGCGCGGCTTTGCACCTTTGCGTCCGCAAGCTCCTCGCCAAGCGCCTGCGCGTCAATGCCTGCGTCCTCCAGCAGCGGCGCATAGACCTTCGCCAGCTGCGGCGAGACGACGAGCCAGCTGTCCGGATAGTCAAAGGACACATGCGCCCCATCCATGACGATGCGCTGCGCGGCGGCGCAGGCGGGCAGCATCAGCGCCGCGAGAAGGAGAAAAAGGACAATATGCTTCATGCGCGATGCTCCTTCGTCACAGGATGTGGACGAGCATGTTGCCGCCCTCGTCCGTCTCCAGGGTCAGAAGATGCTCGCGCTCCAGCGCGCGCAGCACGTCGGAAAAGCGCCGCAGGCCGATCTGCCGCTCCGTGAAGTCCGGATAGTCCGCCTGCACCGCGGATTTGAGGATCGAGGGATTGACGCGGTCAAAGCCGTCCTCCTTGTATTCCGAGAGGATGCGCGCGAAGACGGAGACGTAGTTGTCCCGCGTGATCTGCTCGCCAGCCGGGCTGTGCGCCTGGTTGAGGCTGACGATCAGGTTGTATTGCTCGCTGGCGACGCTGAAATCGCCAAACTGCTGGGCCAGGCGCGAGAGCAGCTTGCCGAACGTCGAAAATCCGACGCTCTTCTCGGAGAAATTCGGCCGCAGGCGCAGCAGCACGCTCTTGACCTCCGAGGCCAGCATCTCGCCGCTGTCGCTCTCGCCGAGGATCGTGACGATCAGGCTGTTGACGTCCGACAGCGTGAGCGCCTCGCCCACGGGCGCGGCGGCAGCGCGCTCCTTGCCGCTGGCGACGCTCTCCAGGAACTGGAACTCGCTGCAGGCGTTCATGAATACGCCCGAGGCCGCCTCGCTTCGGGAGATGCCCAGCACGAATTTGCCCATGCTCTTGAGCTTGCCCACCAGCGGCACATAGTCGCTGTCGCCGGAGACGATGCAGAAGCTGTCGATCAGCTCGTTGCGGTAGGCGACGTCGAGCGCGTCGATGACGAGCTGGATGTCCATGCTGTTTTTCTGGTTGCGGCCAAAGCGCAGGCTCGGCACGACGGTAAAGGTGTTGGAGAGCAGCGTCTCCTTGAGGTCGGAATAGCTGTCCGTGTAGCCGTAGACCTTGCCGATGAGGATGTCGCCGCGGATCTTGACCCGCTCGATCACGTCCATCAGCATGCTCTTTTTGCCGCCGCAGTTTTCCAGATCGACAAACAGCGCAAAATGGGAGGCCATATCGCGTATCATCCTTTCTTTTCCGGCATCAGAGCGTCCCGTTGACAAAGCCGCTCATGTTCGAGGAGAGCTTGAGGATCCGGCTGACGATGCGCTGCGCGTCGTCCTCCCCGGCGAGCACGGGGCGGTAGTCCGTGCCGTCGTCAAGCGCCGTCAGCCGCAGCGGCACGATCGTCAGCTCCGGCCCCTCGGCGTGATCCTCGTAGACGGTGAACGTCAGGCGCGCGGCATAGGCGTCCCGGTCGTCCGGGTCGACATTGCCGCCGAAGACGAGATTGCCCAGCGAATAGAGGATATAGCTGTCATTGTAAGCCTCGATGCCCTGCACGATGTGCGGGTGATGGCCGACGACGATGTCCGCGCCCGCCTTGAGCGCCGCGCGGCCGATGGTGCGCTGCTCGGCGGTAAAGTCATTCCTGTATTCGCTGCCCCAGTGGAACGAGGCGACGACGATCTGGCAGCCTGCCTCGCGCAGCGCCTTGACGTCCTTGCTGATGTCCTTCTTGCCATTGCTGTAGGGGAAGCAGTAGCCCGTCATGCCGACCTTGACGCCGTTCTTTTCAAAGATGCCCAGCTGGCCGTTGCCCGAGACGGTCAGTCCCGCCGCCTCGAGGTTCTCAATCGTATCCGCGCGGCCCTGCTCACCGTAGTCGAGCGTGTGGTTGTTGGCGATGTTGACCGCCTCGACGCTGCCCAGCGTGAGGATGTCGGTGTATTCCGCCGGGCCCTTGAAGTTGTAGAGCTTCTCCTTCTTCTGCGTCTCCTCGGTCAGCGTGCCCTCGAAGTTGACGAGCGTGAGGTCGTCCGAGCCAAACAGCTCCGTCAGGCCGGAGAGGAACCAGGCATAGCCCTTCTCCGCGGCGACGTTTTCAAAGCAGCCGTCCCGCTTGCGCAGGTCGTCCGTGGAGCCGAGCGTCGTGTCGCCCGCGACGGTGATCGTGAAGGTCTGCGGCCAGGACGGCTCCTGCGTCTGCACGATGACGATCTCCGTTTCCCCGTCCGCGCCGCCGATGATCGCTCCCGGCGACGGCTCGTCAATCAGCACGGGAATGCTGCCGTCCTCCAACTGCGTATACGTCAGATGCGTCGAGGGCAGGTCGTAATTCATCTCCGCGGCGCAGACAGCCGCGGTCATCATCAGCAGAAAAGTCAGAAAAAAGCGCTTCATACGTTGGTCCTTTCCTTGGTCAGGCAGGGGGAATCTCTCCTTCATCCTACCACAACGGCGTCGGGAAATCAAGGCGGCGCCCCTTGCGGAAGACGCCGCGCCGTGCTATCATGCATCCATCCGGCACAGGGAGGGCTTTTCATGGACAGACGGTTCCTTCGCGCGCTGCTTCACGCGCTCATTCTTGAGCGCGATGACGCGGACGGCCTCTACGTCCCCCGGGGCGAGGCCGGCATGCGCCGCACAATCCGCGCGCTGCTGGCGATGCGCCCGCCGCGGCAGGATGATCCCCTCGCGGCGCAGATCGCGCGCTTTCTTGAAGAAGATAAGAGAGAATAAGCTCCGTCAGGTATCGCTTCGCTCCCTGACGGGTGTTTCCCCTTTGCTTCGCAATTGGGATGCCGATAGGGCTGCCGCCCTATGACCTGCCAAGGGACTTCGCCCCTTGACCCCATATTCGCTTCGCGCCGGTCAGCCCGGCTTTGAGTGATCCGTCTTCATCGCCTCGCCGATCAGCGTCCCCTCAAAGAGCGAGCGAATGCGCGATTGGGCAAAGCGGCTGTCGATGAGCAGCAGGGAGCCAGTATCCGCGTCCGTGCGGATGAGCCGCCCTGCGGCCTGAATGACGCGCACCATGCCCGGCAGCGTCATACTCAGGAAGAAGCCGTCCTCGCCGATACTGTCGTAATACGCCTGCATCGCGCGCACGCGCGCGTCCGGCTGAGGCAGAGCGGTCGAGACGACGATCACGTTACTCAGCCGCTCGCCCGGCAGGTCGATGCCCTCGGCAAAGCCGCCGCCCAGCACGCACAGCAGCGCCGCGCGCTCCCCGTCCGCATCCGCCTCAAACGCGCCCAGCAGCGCGTTTTTTTCTTCCTCGCGCATCGCGCGCCGCTCGCGCAGCAGGACGGTTTCTTCAAGCCCCTCCTCGCCCAGGAGCAGCTCATGCACCCGCGCCAGATAGGCGTAGGAGGGGAGGAAGATCAGCGCATGGCCTTCATGCTCGCGCAGATGACGCGCAATCGCGTGGACGACGTCCGGCAGCGTGCGCTCCCGCGCGGCATAGCGGATGTCGATGGGCAGCAGGCGCACCTCAAGCTGCGCCGGGTCAAACGGCGAGGGCAGCAGCAGGCAGCCGTCGCCCGGCTCGCTGCCCAGCATCCTGCCCGCCGCGTCAAACGGCGCGAGCGTCGCGGAAAAATAGACCGTCCCCCGCGCGCGTTTGGAGACGGCGAGGATCTCCGGCGCGGCGCTCAGGCAAAGCAGCGTAACCGCCGCGTGCTTCTCCCCGCCGCCGGACAGCAGCGCATAGCGCTCGTCGAATTTCCCCGCCGCCAGCTTGAAGGATGCCGCCAGAGAGAACACGTCGGGCGCGCAGCCGCCTCCGCCCTGCGCAAGCTGGGCCGCAGCGGCGTCGAGCACGGCCTCCATCGCCGCGCAGAGCGCCTTGGGTGGCTCCGTCATGCCGCCCGATTCAAACTCCGGCAGCTGCGCCGCCTCCCGAAGCGCGGCAATCGCCCGGCTCAACGCACGGTAGAGCGGCCCCTTGCGCCCGAATTGCCGGCCCGCCTCCCGTCGAAGCAGGGTCAGCGCGTCCAGCGAGAGCTCCGATGAGAGCGCGTCGCGCACGCGCCCCGCGAGCTGATGCGCCTCGTCGACCAGCAGCGCGGCCCCGCCCGGCGCGCCCAGCAGCGCATCCATCGCCACAAACGGGTCGTAGACGTAGTTGTAATCGCAGACGACGGCATCCGCCAGACGCGCCAGCTCGAGCGACAGCTCAAACGGGCAGAGCGCGTGCCTCTGCGCCAGCGCCTCCACGGCCTCGCGTCCAAGCAGCGCGCCGCCCGGCTCCCCGCCCTGCGCCAGCGCCTCACAAAGCGCTGCGGGCAGCCTGTCGTAAAACCCCGCCGCGCGCGGGCAGCGCTCCGGCCGGCAGTCGCGCGTCTCCTGCACGCAGACCTTGTCCTTCGCCGCGATCTCCGCCGCCAGCAGCCGCGCGCCGAAGCGGGCAAGCCGCGAAAGCGCCTCCATCGCGCTGCGCCGCCCGGTCGTGCGCGCCGTCAGAAACACGGCGCGCGCGCATCTTCCCTCGCCGACGGCCCGCAGCGCCGGATAGAGCGCCGCCATCGTCTTGCCGATGCCCGTGGGCGCCTGCGCGAAGAGCCGCTGTCTGTCGCGCACGGCGACATACACCGCGCCCGCAAAGCGGCGCTGCCCCGCGCGATACGTCTCAAACGGGAACGGCAGCGCGGCGAGCGAAGCGTCCCGCGCCTGCCGCCGCAGGAGCCTCTTCGCCTCCCAGGCCGCCGCCGGGGCGCAGAGCGCCTCAAACGCCGAGCGCAGCGTCTGCGCCGTCTGCTCCTCCTCATAGGCCGCCAGCCGCTGCCCGGCGGCGCTTACGTAGAGCACGCGCAGGCAGACGAGCGAAAGCCCCTCCCTCTGGCAGAGCATGTGGCCGTACATCGCCGCCTGCGCCCTGTGCGCCGGTATGAGGGGCGCATCCGGCGCGCCCAGCTTGATCTCCTCCACGATGGTCACGCCGTCTTCGCGCTCGAGCAGCGCGTCCGCCCGGCCCGTGACGCGCAGTGTGAGCGCGTCCGCCTCGTAGTCGGCAGACAGCGCCGTCTCCGCGCGGTAGGCGCGCTCCGTGCGTTCACCCTCGCGCTGGCGCAGCCTGTGCGCCACGCTGCCCTCGCGCATCCGCGCCATCGACGCGGGCCCGAGGTCGCTCTCGTGCAGCGTCGTCTCGACCACGGCGCGCACGCTGACGCGGACGACCGGCTTTTCCCCGGCGTTCATCGCCGCGCCGCCCTGCGGCTGCGCCAGAGCGCCAGGAGCAGCAGCAGCGCGCCTGCAACCGAGACGCCCTGCGCCGCCAGCCACGAAAGCGGCGGCTCAAACCAGACCGTCAGCTCCGCCCGCTCGGCGCTGCTTGCCGAGAACAGGCGGATGACGTTGTTCGTCCCTCGCTGCAACGCGCAGGGGACGCCGTCCATCTGCGCGCGGTAGCCCGGATAATACAGCAGCGGCAGCTCGATATAGGCGCCCCCGCCCGGGTTGACGATCGTGCAGGTCAGGCTCGTGCCGCGCTTGACGAAGCTTTTCAACGCATAGGGCTTCGTTCCGTCGGTGACGCGGCCCGGCTCCAGCGCGCTCTTCTCCGTGCCGACATAGGTGTATTCGTACTGCTTGATGCGCGTGTCGCAGAAGTCCTGCGGCGCGAGCACCGGTTCCTGCTGCACGAAGCACTGCATCGTGTAGCCGCTGAGCATGACGCTCATCACGACAAGCGCGGCCATGCCCGCCGCGCGCTCTCGCGGCGCCTTCAGATAGCCCCAAGCCGCAGCGATGGAGAGCATCGGCGCAGCAATGCCCACCAGCCGCCACGGGAACTGAATCTGCATGAAGAACGTCGAAAACGGACGGCGCAGCGAGCAGGCCCACGACCAGGGGAAGAAATCCGTCGCGCCCAGCAGCGCCAACGCGCCCAGCGCCATCAGCGCAAGGGACAGCCTGTCGCCCAGGCGCTCACGCGCATCCGCCGCGCGCCCCGCGGCATAGCGGCGCACAAGCAAAAGCGCGCAGCCCATGAGAATCGCAAGCCCCGGCACGACGCCGATGGTATAGGCAAAGTCCTCCAGCTCCTCGGGCAGATTCGTCATGTCGCCCGAGAAGCTGACCAGATAGGAGCCAGGCCTGAGCACAAACTCCTGCGCGCTGAGCACGACGCTGGTGCTGATGCCCTCGCGCGCATAGGCGAGAAACGGCACAAGAAACCACGCCGAGCAAAGCGCCATCAGCGCCGCCGCCTTGAGGATGGCGAGGATGCGCCGGGGCTCGCGCACAAGGCGCGGCAGGCAGCAAAGCGCCGCCAGCGCGCAGAAGAGCGCCGTAAACATCGTGCTGAGCAGATGGCTCATGAAGATGCCTGTCATCGCCAGCGCCAGCAGCGGCCACTGCCGCTCGTCGCGCGTGAGCACCTCGACCATCGCCAGAATCAGCAGCGGGAAGAAGATCATCGCAAGGCTCTCGCCCAGCGTCGCGCGGACGTACAGATTGGCCATCCGGTAGACGCTGAGCGTATAGAGCACGGACGCGCCCGCCGCCACGGCGCGGCTGCCCAGCAGGCGGTGCACGCTGAGATAGCAGACCGCCGCCGTCGCCAGGTTGATCGCCATCTCAAAGACGAGCACGCTGACGGTCAGCGAGACGCCCAGGTTGCGCATCAGCGCAGGCAGATACAGGAACAGCTCCGGATAGAATTCCGAGGACGCATAGCCATAGCCCAGCAGCGTCGAGGCGTGAATGCGCACGGGGAACTGCCCCGCGCGAAGCCCGGAGGCGATGCCCTCGATGCGGTTGAGGTGGAAGAACAGATCATGTCCCTCATAGAGCCTGCCCCAGAGGCAGGGCATGCTCGCAAACAGCGCCGCGCAGACGACGATCACCGCGTCTCGGCGGCGGCTTTTTCCCTCGGGGCTTTTGTCCCAGGAGAGCGCCAGCAGCGCCGTGAGCACGACGCCCGCCAGCGCCGCGTAGGCCGCCAGGTCGCGCGAAAAGACGCCCGCGCCCACCCTGTGCAGCGTCACGGCCTCGATTTCCGCGCCCTCGGGCAGGTCGCAGGCCAGATACAGCTCCTGCGTCGAGTCGGTCAGCGTGACGCGCGCGCTGATCTCCCCCTCGCCCGCCGGGGCGGACAGGTCGCCGTTTTCGATGAAGGACTGGCGCAGCGCGCTGATGAGCGAGAGCGCCAGCGGCTGCGGCGACGCATAGCGGACGGTCACGTCGTAATCGCCCCACATCAGGTTGAGCCCGCCGTTTTCGCCCACGGCGGGGAGCATGCCGGGCGCGCCGCCGTATTCGAGCTCGCTCCCCCATTCCCCGCGCGCGGCGCGCTCTGCCGCCGCCTCGCGCTGGGCCTGCATGGCCTGCGCCGCCGCCGCCTCAGCCGCCTGCGCCTGCTCGCGCGTGCGCAGCACGAGGGCGACGTCCTCACCCTCAAAGCGCCAGAGGTACTCCTCCCTATCCGTATAGACAAACACCAGCGCGATCAGCGCCAGCCAGATCGCGGCGATGCTCAGCAGCCTCTTTCCCATCGTCAGCCCTTACTCCTTCGCAGTTGGTTGTAAAAGATCATATCCATCCGTTTATCATGATACCAGAAAGACCCGGACAATGCAAGAGCCGCCCCTCCCCGGAGGGAGGGGCGGCTTGGCTGCTTTGTCCGTTTACGGGTTCGGGTTCACCGGCGGACGGCGGCGGCGGCGCGGCGCGGCATCGCCCGCAGACTCAGCCGCCGGCGCAACCGGCGCAGTCGGGGCCTTCGGCGCAGTCGGCGCAACCGGGGCCTTCGGCGCTACCGGCGCGGTCGGCGCAACCGGCGCAGTCGGCGCGGTCGGCACAACCGGGGCCTTCGGCGCTACCGGCGCGGTCGGCGCAACCGGCGCAGTCGGCGCGGTCGGTGCAACCGGGGCCTTCGGCGCAACCGGCGCAACCGGGGCCTTCGGCGCTACCGGTGCAGCCGGGGCCTTCGGCGCAGTCGGGTTCACGGGCGCTTCCGTCGTGCTCTGCGGTCTCGCATAGGGGCTCGCCGGCGTGTTTCTCATGTAGGAGGGCATCTGACCCGCCTGATTCTGCGGCATTCTCGGCGCGGCGGAAGCCTGCGGGGCTCGCGGCGCGGCCGGGGGAATCGGAGCCGCCGGCTCGGTGCGGCGCAGCCTCTGCTGCGTCAGCTGCTCCTCGCGCAGCTCGGTCTCCTCGTCCTCATCCTCGTCCTCCGCTTCCTCCTCTTCGGTTCTGCGGCGGTAGACATAGATGCCGTAGACCACGGCCGCGACGACGATCAGCAGGCCGCCGATGATGAAGGGCATCGCGCCCATGCCGCCCTCTTCCTCGATGGGCTCGGCGGTGGGCAGCGGCTGCATCGTCGGCTCGGGCGTCACACCCGTGTCATAGGTCACGCCGTAGCGGGCATAGGAGCCGTCGTTCGCGGTGAACTCGACGATGTATTCGCCCGCCTCGGGCAGGGTCACATCCATCGTAAAGCGTCCATTCGCGTCGGCAACCGCCTGACCGACGGTCTTCTGCACGGTCGCGGCTTCGTCCGCCGCCGCGGAGGCGATCAGCTGCATGCGCAGCAGACCGATCGTGGCCGGCGTTGCCGTCGGCTCCGGCGTCGCCGCCGGCACGTTCACGGTCGCCCTGACCGTGCCAAACGGGATGGTCGTGCCATAGACGCTGAAGCTGCCATCCTGCGTCAGCGCCGGCACGTTGCTGACCGTCAGATTGCCGGAGCTGCCAATCAGCGCCGCGAGCGTCGCGGGCGGAACGGGCGTCGGCGTAGCGTTCGGGTCGGGCGTCGCCGTCGCATAGGAGGGCATGCCGGAGATCACGTTGCTCGTCCAGCTGTCGTCCACGGGAATGAGATCCTGAAGCGGCGTGCCGTTGATGACGTGGCTGACGTTGTTGCTGCTGTTCGGGGCAGTCGTGGCGGAAGCGCCCGGCACGGGCGTCGCGCTCGCCTGCTCATTGAGATAGGCCTGCAGCTCGGCGATGGTCAGCATCTGCGCCATGTCGCTGCGGACATAGCCGGTCTGGCCGTTGTAGTCGACCTGATACCAGGTGTAGGTGCCGTCGGACTCGGTGCTCACGACCAGCAGCAGCGTGTTCACCGGGATGCGCCCCAGCGAGGTGCCGGAGGCGGACGGCGTGCGGCGCAGGTTGACCTGATCCTTGATCAGCTTGGCATAGGCGCTCGTGGAATTCGGGCCGACAGGCTCCGGCGTCGCCTGCGGCATCGGCGTCGGCGTCGCCAGCGCCCCCTCGAGCGCGGCGAGGTAGTCCGCCTTCTCCTGCTCGCCCATCAGGCGCACGAGGTCGGCGCGGACATAGCCCCACTGGCCGCTGAACTGGACGAGGTACCACGTCATGCCATCCTCGGCGGTCAGGCTCTGGAAGACATAGACGACGTCCTCAGTCTTGAGGATGGTTTGCAGATAGGCGTCCTTGCTCGGGTTGCCGCGCAGCGGCGTTCCGTCCGCGAGCACGCGCGCATAGGTATCCAGGCTCTGCGGCGCGGGGGTCGCCGTCGGCATGGCGGTTATCTCCGGCGTCGGCGTCTGTGTCGGCTCCGGGGTCGCCGTCGGCTCCGGCGTGTCGGTGGGCTCCGGCGTATCGGTCGGTTCCGGGGTCGGCGTGTCCGTCGGCTCCGGCGTCGGCGTCGGCGTCGCCGTCGGCACGGGCGCGACCTCCGGGTCGTCGAGGGTCTCGCGGTAGGCGGCCTCCTCGTTTTCGCCCATCAGCTGCACAAACTCGGCCTTGATGTAGCCCTCGCCAACATCCGTGCGCACATAGCACCAGGCGTTCGCCGTGTCGCCCTCCGTGCGCTGCATGACCCAGAGCACGGTGCCCGCCGTCAGACGGGTGATCAGCTTGCCGTTGGCGTCCGCCTTCTCGCGCAGGGCAACCTGCTTGCCCGTGTTGTAGCCGTAGTGATAGACATCGCCCGCCAGCAGCGGCTGCGGCTCCTCCGGCTCCGGCGTCGGGGTGGGCGTGGGCTCCGGTGTGTCCGTCGGCGCGGGCGTCTCTTCCGGCGCGGGCGGAATGATCGTCGGCTCCGGCGTCTTCACGGCGGCCATCGCCTCATCGCGGGAGACGATGCGCACCTTGAAGGCCTCCAGATAGCCCGTGTTGCCGGTGCAAAGGTCGGTCGCCAGGTACCAGAGCTGGCCGTTTGCGTCCGTCGCGGAAGCGGACAGCTCCAGCGGCGTCGGCTCGTTGATCATGGGAATCGCGCCGCTGGTGGGCAGCTCGCCGGCCGGCTCGCCGCGCAGCACGATGGCGGTGTTGTTGCTCTGCTCAAGCGTGATGGCCCACTCCGGGAAAC
The DNA here is from genome assembly GCA_022787165.1 of Clostridiales bacterium. Taxonomy (GTDB): domain Bacteria; phylum Bacillota; class Clostridia; order Christensenellales; family Aristaeellaceae; genus Ventricola. Next base: position 5,899 of record JALFVL010000037.1, on the reverse strand, counting down.
TCTCCACGGGCGCAGGCGCCGGCGTCTCCTCGGGCACGGGGCTCGGCGTCGGCGTCGCGCTCGCACCCATCGCGTCGATCAGCTTCTGCGCGTCCTCGGCGGAAATCCTCGCCTCCAGCAGGTAGTTGCGCATGTAGCCGGTTCTGCCGGTGGCCACCACCGTCACGGCATACCACTTGCCCTCGGCATCGGCGACGTCGCCGATCTCCAGAAGCACGCCATTAGCAAGCTCCTCGAGCTTCGCGCCGTCGGGCGCGTCGCGCAGGATGCTGATGCCGGAGTCGTTGTTCGTCACGGCGTACTGCGGGCCGGGCACGGGCGTTTCCGGAACAGGCGTCTCGGGAACAGGCGTCTCGGGGACAGGCGTCTCCGGCGCAGGCGTCTTCTCGGCCGCGGCCGTCTCCTCCGGCACTGACGTCATTTCAGGCACGGGCGTCTCCGGGACAGGCGTCTCAGAGATGGGCGTTTCCTCCGGCGGATTCATCTCCGCGTCGATGCGCGCCATCCATTCAGCCGCCGTCGCCTCGTCGACCGCGCCGACCTGCCTGGCGCGGACGTAGCCCTCGGTCATCGTCCTGTAATCGACGACCTTGTACCACAGCTCGCCGGTCGTATCCCAGGCATACTGCGAGACGAAGAGCAGCTCGCCCGCGCCCACCGGCAGCAGGGTCTGCCCCGTCGTCACATCGATCAGGCTGACACCGTCCTCAATGGCCGCCGCGTACTGCGGCACATCGACCTCCGGGACAGGCGTCTCCGGCACTGGCGTCTCAGGCACCGGTGTCTCAGGCACCGGTGTCTCGGGCACAGGCGTCTCAGGCACCGGCGTCTCAGGCACCGGCGTCTCAGGCACCGGCGTCTCAGGCACTGGCGTCTCAGGCACTGGCGTCTCAGGCACCGGCGTCTCAGGCACCGGTGTCTCGGGCACCGGCGTCTCGGGCACCGGCGTCTCAGGCACTGGCGTCTCCGGGATCGGCGTCTCAGGCACCGGCGTCTCAGGCACAGGCGTCTCAGGCACCGGCGTCTCAGGAATCGGCGTCTCCTCCGGTTCCGGCGTCATAAAGCCGTACAGATAGAGCACGGCGTCCGCCTCCTCGGGCGAGGCCGGGACAGGCATGCTCGCGCCGAAGAGCACGTCGAGCACCAGGGATGGATCCTCGGGATCACCCAGCTGCGAGAGCATGTCGGGCGCGACCGCATCCGGATTCAGCGGGATCTGGCGGGCGCTGCCCTCCTCATCGGTCACGACGAGCTGTCCGGAGGCGAGCGCCTCCACCATCTCAGGCTCCAGCACGGTCTCGTCCACCCAATAGACGGTGTCGCCAAGCGTGGTCGTCACCGGCTGGGCGGGAATGAGCACCTGCGTGCCATCGCCCAGGGTCAGCGCCACCTGCACGGAAAGGGCGCTCTCCTCCTGGGCGCACACGGGCAGCGCGCAAAGCGCCAGCAGGGCGCAAAGCATCGCGGCCAGCACGCGGCGGACGGCTTTTTTCATCTCTGTATCCTCCTTTTTCTTTCAAGCCAAGGGCTCCGGGGCTGCCGCGAGCGGCATCCGGGCGCCCGGAAAGTCTGCATCCATTGTAAAACGTCGAAAGCCGCCTGTCAACTCCGACAGGATTTTTGGCAGGATTTCGCTCGGCTTTCCCATGAATATGACGTTCCCCGGGCAGGGATTCTTCCCGCAGAGGCCGAATAAATCAAAACGATTTCTATTCACAGAAGGAGTGCCAGACCATGAACGACCAGGAGCTTCGGGAGATTCCCTTTTCGAGCGAAACGATTTACAACGGCAAAATTCTGCATGTCGAAAAGTGGCAGGTGACCTGCCCCAACGGCCGCAAGGCCACGCGCGAGATCGTCGTACACAAGGGCGCGGCGGCGGTCGTCCCCGTCTTTGAGGACGGCACGACGCTGCTCGTGCGCCAGCACCGCGTCGCCGTGGACAGGGTGACGCTGGAGATTCCCGCCGGCAAGCTCGACAGCGCAGGCGAGGATCCGCTCGACTGCGCCGTGCGCGAGCTGCGTGAGGAGACAGGCCTCTCCGCGCAGCGCATGACGCTGCTGACCACGCTGCTGACCACGCCGGGCTTCTGCACGGAGAAGATCGCCATCTACCTGGCGCAGGGCCTCTCCCAGGGAGAAACGGATCCCGACGAGGACGAGTTCCTCGGGCTCGTCCGCATCCCGCTTGACGAGGCCGTCGCGATGGTCTTGCGCGGCGAGCTGCGCGACAGCAAGACCATTTGCGGCCTGATGATGGCGCGGGAGATCCTCCGCGCCCAGAAGGAGCCGCGCGAATGACGCGCGCGCTTGCCTTCCGTCTGACGGCCGCCTCCCTGCCCGACAGCCTTCCGCCCGCGCGCAGCGCCCGGCGCTTTTCCCTGCCTGGCGCGCAGGAGCTCTCGCGCTTTGCCGAGCTGCTCGGCGAAGCGCCGGAGGAGGCGCAGGAGGAGCCGCAGACGCAGGATGCCTCCATCCCCTTTGCCGTGCCCGGCCTGCTGCCGCAGGAGATCAGCGCTCAGGCGGAGCTTCACGCCGACCTCCGCTTCGACCGGCTGCACGGCGACCGCGCCTGGCTCGAGTTCCGCCTGCTTGCCGGGCGGGGCGAGGTGCTCCTGGGCGACAGGCGGCTTGCGCGCTTTGACGGCGGGCCGCTCGTGCTCGATGTGACCGACGCGCTGCGCCTCGCCCGGCGGCAGACGCTGACCCTGCGCTTTGACGAGACCCGCCCGGCAGGCCTGCCCGGCGCGGCGCTTTTGCGCGTCACGCAGCTGGCGCATATCGAGTTTGCCGGCGCGGAGCCAAGCGCGGATGCGGCCACGATGACCCTGCGCGCGCGCGTCGCCGCAGGGCGCGCGGGGCGCTATCGCCTGTCCGTTCGCCCCTGCCCGCCCGACGGCGTGCAGGCCGTCGCCTCGCCCTGCGCCGCGCGGGAGCTGCCCTTTTCGCTTGAGGCTGGCGAGCGGCGGGATATCGCGCTGACGCTCTGCGTACCGGGCAGCCGCTTTGTCTGCGGGCAGCCGTATGCCGCGCCCTCGCTGCGCCTGGAGCTGAGCTGCGAGACCGATCTCCCCGCCCCTATTCAAAAGGAGAGGCGTTCGCGCCTTCGCCGCGCCCCGGCCCCTGCGCCGCAGACCTTCCGCCGCAGGACGCGCTGCGACAGCGCAACGCTGCTGTGCGGCTATCCGGGCAAGCCGCCGCAGGCCTACGCGCCGCTGCCGCGCGAGCTCGCCGAACTGCCGCCGCAGCTGCTCCTGCCGCGCCTCGCGGCGCTCCACCTGCGCGCCGTCTTTCTCCCCTTCGCCCCGTCCGACGCGCTCTGCGCCGCATGCACGCGCTCGGGCGTCGCCCTGCTCATGCGCCGTCCGCGCGAGGCAGACGAGGCCGCGCGCCTTTCCCGCTTCCCCTGCGTCTGCTTCTGCGACGCGGCCGTCCCTGACGCCCCGGCGCCGGAGGAAAACGCCTGGCAGCTTGGCTCCATGGTCGGGCTCGACCGGCAGCTTGAGCCGGGTATTGTCCCCGCCGAGCTGCTCGCCGACGCCGTCGGTCGTCCCGTCGACGCGCAGGAGGCAGGCGTCGCCGCCGTGCTGCAATGGCTGCGCGCCGTGCGTATCCGCCTGCTCGCGGAGGCCGCGCGCCAGGGCCGCTTCTCCGGCCCCCTCTGCGCCCCACAGGAGCTGCTGGAGCCGGATATCGCCCAGGCGATCACGGATTCGCTCGCGCCGCTGCATCTGAGCGCGCTGCCCCTTCGCGGCGCCTGGTGGACGGGGACGCATTTCAGCGCGTCTCTCTTCGCCTGCCTTGAGGGGGCGCTGCCCGACGGGCCGCTATGCGCCCGCGCGCTGCTGGAGACGGAATCCGGCGAGACGCTCGCGCGCTTTGACGCGCCCTGCGCCGCGCCCGGCACGCTGGGAACGCTCGAGGCGCGCCTGCCCGACGCGCCCTGCGTGCTCACGCTGACGGCGCAGCTGCTGTGCGGCGATGCCGTGCTCGAGCAGAGCGCGCTGCCCGTCTACGTCGGCGAGCGCGGCGTGCTCGAGGCGGCGTTTGGCGGAGCATTTCAGGAATAAGAGAAAGAGGGCTTTCTCCCCGGGGAAGGGAGGAAGCCCTCTCAAATTGTCGATCCGCGACGCAGATTCCATCAGCAGACGATGTTGAGCAGACGGCCCGGCACGAAGATCAGCTTCCTGATCTGCGCGCCGCCAACGAGCTTTTTGACCGTCTCGTTCTCCAGCAGCTTCTCGCCGTCGTCTTTGGTCAGGCTGGCCGGCACCATGATGCGGGCGCGCACCTTGCCCTTGATCTGCACGGCGATTTCAACCTCGTCGGCCACAAGCTTGCTTTCGTCCCAAGTCGGCCAGCTCTGCCTGTAGATCGGCTCGCCGAAGCCGCAGCTCTCCCACATCTCCTCGGTGATGTGCGGGGCGACCGGGTTGAGGCACAGCAGCAGCGCGCGCAGCTCGCCGCGGGTGACGCTGCCGTTGGCGTAGACGTCGTTGACAAAGGACATCATCGCCGCGATGGCGGTGTTGAACTTCATGCGCTCGTAGTCCTCGGAGACCTTCTTGATCATCGCGTTGACCGGCGCCTCCATCTCATGGCGCACGTCCTCTGCGTCGGTGAGCATGTCCTGCAGGCGCCAGACGCGCTCCAGGAAGCGGCGGCAGCCGCGCGCGCCCTCGGTCGACCAGGGAATCGCCTGGTCGAACGCACCCATGAACATCTCGTAGAGACGGAAGGCATCCGCGCCGATCTCGGCGATGGTGTCGTCCGGGTTGATGACGTTGCCGCGGGACTTGCTCATCTTCTCGCCGTTCGCGCCGAGGATCATGCCGTGGCTGGTGCGCTTGTTGTAGGCTTCCTTGTTCGGGATCGCGCCGATGTCATAGAGGAAGAGGTTCCAGAAGCGGGAATAGAGCAGGTGCAGCGTCGTATGCTCCATGCCGCCGTTGTACCAGTCGACCGGCATCCAGTACTTGAGCTCGTCCCAGCGGGCGAGCGCCGTGTCGCAGTGCGGATCGGCGTAGCGCAGGAAGTACCAGGAGGAACCGGCCCACTGCGGCATGGTGTCGGTCTCGCGCCTGGCGGGGCCGCCGCAGCAGGGGCAGGTCGTGTTCACCCAGCTGTCGATCTTGGAGAGCGGGCTCTCGCCGGAGTCGGTCGGCTCATAGTTGTCGACCTCCGGCAGCAGCACGGGCAGCTGATCCTCCGGGACCGGCACCCAGCCGCACTTCTCGCAGTAGACCAGCGGGATCGGCTCGCCCCAGTAGCGCTGGCGGGAGAAGACCCAGTCGCGCAGCTTGAAGTTGACCTTGCGCTCGCCGACCTTGTTCTCGACCAGCCAGTCGATGATGGTCTTCTTCGCCTGGGCGACGGAGAGGCCGTTGAGGAAGCCGCTGTTGACGAGCACGCCGTCCGCGACGTCGGTATACGCCGCCTTCTGCACATCCTCGCCGCCCGCGACGACCTCGATGATCGGCAGGCCGAACTTCTTGGCAAAGTCCCAGTCGCGCTCGTCGTGCGCCGGCACGGCCATGATCGCGCCGGTGCCGTAGGTCGAGAGCACGTAGTCGGAGATGAACACCGGGATCTCGCGGCCGTTGACCGGGTCGATGGCCTTGATGCCCTTCAGCTCCACGCCGGTCTTGTCCTTGGCCAGCTCGGTGCGCTCAAAGTCGCTCTTGCGGGCCGCAGCCTCGCGGTAGGCGACGACCTCGTCCCAGTTGGTGATGCGCTCGCGCAGCGTATCCACCGCGGCATGTTCCGGGGCCACGACCATGTACGTCGCGCCGAAGAGCGTGTCCGGACGGGTGGTGTAGACGCGCAGCTTCATGTCGCTGTCCTTGATGCAGAAATCGACCTCGGCGCCCTCGCTGCGGCCGATCCAGTTGCGCTGCTG
>JALFVL010000036.1 GCA_022787165.1 Clostridiales bacterium | reverse complement strand
TCGCGTTAAATCCTGTATTGATTCCTGAAGTCTCCTTCAGGTTCAAAACTCATTTCGAATTGACTGTCTCTTTTGAACTGCGACTCGTGAAAATCACAGTTCCGCGTTCTTCTTGATTCTGTATCGTTTTCAAGGATCATTCTTCCGTTTCCCGCGGAAGTGGTGTCAGTATACCTCACCTTTTTTCAAATGTCAACACCTTTTTTACTTGATTTTACGCATTTCTCGAGTCCATTTCGAGCCAAAATCCGAACATTTTTGTTTGTTCATTCCCCCATTCTCCGTCATTTTTCGCGTCATTCTGTCTTCATTGGGCGACAGGCCGCGCTTTTGGTGGTCAAAAATCCGAACGATTTGCCACTTTAAAAAAAGTTGACACTTTCTGATTTAGGGGCGTCTTTTTCCTGCTCTGCGCTCCGTCCTGGCCGTCGCCTCCGGAGTAATCCGCCGCATTACAAACATGCTCCCGCCAAATCGGCAGCTTTCAGCCGTCTTCAGCGGGAGCATGTTTTTTAATTCCTGTTCAGCAGACCTTCGCAATCAATAGCGGGGCGCGCGATGGTTCGCAAAGCAATCGCGGCAGTACACCGGCTTATCGCCGCGCGGCTGGAAGGGCACCTGGGTTTCTTTGCCGCAGTCAGCGCAAATCGCAGTAAACATCTCGCGCTGCGGGCGGGCGGTACCATTCTGCGCGCGGAAAGCGGCACGGCACTCCGGGCAGCGGCGCGGCTTATTCTGGAATCCCTTCTCCGCGTAGAAAGCCTGCTCCGAGGCGCTGAAGATGAATTCCTTGCCGCAGTCGCGGCAAACGAGGGTTTCGTCCTGATACATGCTCTGTATCCTCCTAAATTTGATTAACCTTCACCGATTGGCACTCAGCCAGACTTCCTGATGGCGGCGCGAAGGCGAATCCAAGGAGGCCATGTTGGGGATGAGATCTCGATCGTTTAGGTCACGTTTAGTATACCACAAACGCAACAAAAGTTCCAGCTTTTTCCGTCTTTTCCCATTCTTTTGCTTTTTCTTCGCCTTCTTCTAAGCAGAGTCGGAGGATTTACGCATTTTGTTTCGAATTACTATGCAAACGGGATCCGGATTTCTGTCAGTCCGTTCTCCAGGACGTATTTCAGCCAATCCCGTTCTCAACTCAAATCGCGCCATAAGCACGAGGGAGAAAAGAGCGTCCGGGGAACGGTTTACTCCGGACGGGTTTTCCATTTTGAAAGGATGATATCTCATGCTCAAAGTAGACTACGTCAATCTTGGCCGGCGCATCCGCGAGAGGCGCAAGCTTCTCGGTCTGACGCAGGCCGAGCTCGCAGAGATGATCGACTGTTCCAGCACATTCATCGGCCATATCGAGCGCGCTACGCGGATTCCCAGTCTCAATACCGTCGTTGATCTTTGTTATGCGCTTGAAACCAGCCTGGATGTCCTGCTGTGCGACACGCTTCCTGAAAACCGCTTTGTCAATGACACGCCTCTCAAACTGCGCCAGGTTCCCTGTGTGCTTCACAATACGCTTACCAACTGGCTGTCGATCGATCTGCCGGAGGATTGCATGTTCGGTGAGGCGCCCGTCGATCTGAGCAAGCTGCCGCCAATCGGCTTTGTCGCGCTCGACGAAGAACTCTCCCCGCTGTGCTGAGCGCAGTGTCTTCCGCTCTTTTGTGAATGTTCCATGACCCAAAACAGGGCAGAAAGCCTCTGCCCTGTTTTGGTATCTATAACGTTTTTTACATGCGCTCGATCACGGCATCCAGCAGCCCCTTGAATGTATCCTTGACGCGGTTGGCCGTCTCGGTCACCTCCGCATGGTTGAGCGGCTTAGAAAGAATGCCCGCTGCCATATTGGTGATGCAGCTCACGCCCAGCACGCGCATGCCGCCGTGTCGCGCAACGATCACCTCGGGCACCGTACTCATGCCCACGGCATCCGCGCCCAGTGTGCGCAGCATCCGGATTTCCGCAGGGGTCTCATAGCAGGGGCCGGTCATCTGGGCATAGACGCCCTCCTGAAGCGAGAAGCCCTGCTCCCTGGCGCAGGCATGAGCCAGCGCGCGCAGCTCGGGATCAAAGGCGCAGCTCATGTCCGGGAAACGCGGCCCGAATGCATCCAGATTCGGCCCGATCAGCGGGTTTTGTCCAGTCATACTGAACATGTCGGCGATGAGCATCAGGTCGCCGGGCGCATACGACAGGTTGATGCCGCCGCAGGCGTTGGTGACGATCAGCGTTTTGATTCCAATCCTCTGCATCACGCGCACGGGCAGCGTGACGTCCTTCATGGAGTACCCCTCATAGTAGTGGAAGCGCCCCTGCATCATCATGACGCGCTTGCCGTGCAGCATGCCGCAGCAGAGCATGCCCGCGTGTCCGGCCACTGTCGAGCGCGGGAAGCCCGGGATTTCGGCATACGGGAGACGCACGGCATCCTCAAGTGCCTGCGCATAGTCGCCCAGCCCGCTGCCCAGAATCACGCCGACTTCTGCCGTGCCGCAGACCTCGAGCACCTTTTTGGCCGCGTTCTCAATTCTCTGCATCTCATCCATTGCGCCCATCGTGTTCCTCCTTACCGAAGCGCCCTCAGGAACGAGGTTCCCTTGAGGTTGTTTTCAAGCCCGAAATAGTCAAGAATCGTCGCGCTGATGTCGGCATAGGTCGACCGCGTGCCCAGGTTCACGCCGCCGCGCAGCTGCCTGCCCCAGACGAGCAGAGGCGTATGCTCGCGGGTGTGATCCGTACCGGTATGGCAGGGATCGCAGCCGTGATCCGCCGTCAGAATCAGCATGTCCTCCTCGCCCATCAGCGCCTGAATTTGCGGAAGCTGGCGGTCAAAGGCCTCCAGCGCACCGGCATAGCCCTGCGGGTCGCGTCGATGGCCGTAGACCATGTCAAAGTCGACCAGATTGACGAAAAGTAGCCCGTCAAAGTCCTCGCGCATGGCGGCAAAGGTCGCTTCCATGCAGGCCGGATTGCCTGCCGCGTGGTTCGACCTGGTGATGCCGCGATGGCCGAAGATGTCCTCGATCTTGCCCACGCCGTAGACAGTCTTTCCCGCCGCCTCCAGCACGTCGCACATCGTCGTGGGCGGCATGGCGCTGTAATCCCGGCGTCCCGCCGTGCGTTTGAACGCGCCCGCGTGCTCGCCGACAAACGGCCGCGCGATGACGCGTCCGACCTCCAGCTCACCCTTGAGCATCTCGCGAGCAATCTCGCAGTCGCGATACAATTCCTCAAGCGGGACAATCGCCTCGTTCGCGGCAATCTGGAAGACGCTGTCCGCTGAGGTATAGACGATCAGCTTTCCGGTCTTCAAATGCTCCTCGCCCAGCTCGTCGAGAATCGCCGTGCCGCTGGCAGGCTTGTTTCCGATTGTGCCCCGGCCGACAGCCTGCTCAAAGCGCGCAAGAAACTCCTGCGGGAATCCGTTCGGAAAGGTCGGAAACGCGCGGGAGAGCTGCACGCCCGCGATCTCCCAGTGGCCGGTCGTCGTGTCCTTGCCGGCAGAAACCTCGCGCAGCCTGCCATAGCCTGCGCTGGGGGACGCAGCCGCGCCGGGGAAGGACGCCCCATCGATGTTGCCAAGACCCATCGCCATCAGATTCGGCAGCGCCGGATGGCAGGTATTGATGATATGCCCAAGCGTGTCCGCGCCCGCGTCGCCATAGGCCGCAGCGTCGGGCAGCGCGCCGATGCCTACGCTATCAAGCACGATCAGAATAGCCTTCTTGCTCATGAACAAACCTCCATTTCCGTATAGAAAAACGGTTCCGATGCTCCCATTATACTGCATCGGAACCGCTTTTTCAATTATGAGTTCCGGGCTCCCTCAAGTGCCCGGCATTTGCGCTGTCAGGCAAAGAACGCGCCCAGCACCTTGTTGACCAGCGCGCCGTCGGCCTTGCCCTTGACGCGCGGCATCAGCGTCTTCATGATCCGGCCCTTGTCGCGCGCGGTCGGCTGCGCGATGTCAAGCTCGGCGAGCACGGCCTTGACGACCTCGCGGATCTCGTCTTCATCCATCAGCTTGGGCACGAATTCGCTGTACACGTTCATGCGCAGCTTCGCCTCTTCGATGATCTCCGTGCGATCCGCCGGCGTCGTGTCGACGGTCTCCTGCGCCTGCTTGATCTCGCGGAAGATGACGGCGTTCTCCTCCTCCTCCGTCAGATCGGCGCGCTTGTCAATCGCCTTGCTCTTGAGCGCGGAAAGCAGCAGGGAAAGCGCGTCCTTGCGCGGCTTGTCCTTGTCCTTCATGGCCTGCATCATCGCCGCGCGGACGGTATCAATCTTGGACATGGTGCTTCACTCCTTTTTTCTGAAAACCTTTCTGGAAAGCCTCGTGTGAAAGGCGACGGGATTGACGGCAGTTCATCGGGCACGCAGCCGGCATCATGCCGGTCTGGCGAGCCAGCCGCCTGGATAAAAACCGGGGCCCAGGTCATCCCAAGGCCCCGTGCGCATCACAGGATGTATTCCGCCTTGAATGCCGGACGGCCGGTCATCTCCTTGCGGGCCGCGTCGTACTTGGCGTCGGTGTTGCCCAGAATCGCGTAGGTCGCGCGCTTGCTGGTCTCCACGCCCGGCTGGTTGAAGGCGTCGATGTTGAGCAGCTCGCCCTCATAGGCCGTCGCCATCTCCAGGAAGAACATCAGCTGGCCCAGCGTGTAGGCGTTGACCTCCGGCATGATGATCGTCTGGTTCATGCGCTTGTTGACGTAGAGCGCATATTCGGTACCCTGGCGCTCCGCCTCGATGAGCGTGTTATGCGTCATGCCGCCCAGGAAAGCGACGTCCTTGAACTCCTCGCAGCCCTTCGGGATCTTCGTCTCGCTGCGGAAATTCTCGACCTTGATGAAGGTGATGACCTTGTCAAACGGGCCCTCGTTGTAGAGCTGAAGCTGGCTGTGCTGGTCGGTGACGCCCAGCGCCTTGGCCGGGGTCTGTCCGGCGTGGCAGGGCGTGCCGTCGCGCCTCACGTTCTTGCCCAGGGACTCGGCCCAGAGCTGGCAGAACCAGTCTGCCATATACTTGAGGGAATCCGCATAGGGCAGCATGACCTGCACGTTGCGGCCCATCTGCTCGCAGGCGATGTACTGGAGCACGGCCTCCAGCAGCGCCGGGTTCTTCATCATGTCGTCGGTCTTGCAGCGCGCATCCATCGCGGCCGCGCCGGCGAGCATCGCGCGGATGTCGATGCCACAGCAGGCGGCGGGCACGAGACCGACCGGACACATCTCGGAGAAGCGGCCGCCGACGCCGTCGGGGATGAAGAACGTCTCAAAGCCGTTCTCCTTGGCCAGCTTGATCAGGTTGCCCTTCTCGTGGTCAGTCACCGCGATGACCTGCTTGGCCCAGCCCTCGCCAACCTGCGCCTTGAGCGCCTCGGTCACGATCAGGTACTGGCTCATCGTCTCGGCGGTCGCGCCGGACTTGGTGATGATGCAGAAGCAGGTCTTGGGAAGCTCGATCACGTCAAACAGCGCGGCCATGCGCTCGGGATCGATGTTGTCCTCGACGTAGAACTTCGGGCCGGGGCGCTTGTCCGCCGGCAACTCGTTGTAGTGCAGGTGGTTGAGCGCCTGATGCACGGCGATGGGGCCCAGCGCAGAGCCGCCGATGCCCAGCACGACAAGATACTCATAGTTGGCGCGAACCTTCGCGGCAACGGCTTCGATTTTGGAGACGATCTCCTCCTGGTTGTAGGGCAGCTCCATCCAGCCCAGCCAGCCCTTGCCGCGGTTGGCTTCGACGTTGTGCTGCGCGCTCGCGGCGGCTTCCTTCATCGCCTCAAGCTGAGCGCTCGTGATGCCATGCTCGCTGCCGAGCATATCCGCCATCATGTGATTGACGTCAAGACGAATGTTCTGTTCCATC
>JALFVL010000034.1 GCA_022787165.1 Clostridiales bacterium | reverse complement strand
GTCCGTAATGGGGCGGGCCCGCCTCTGATTGCCGGCAAAAGAGCTTTCTCTCCCCAAAGGGGCGAGAACACATTCAATCATTCCACGTAGAAACGACTCATGCCGTCCGCTTATGTCAACAGGCAGCGGCATCACCGGGCTTTTCAGTCCCGGATTTACATCGATCCATCCTCCCGGCAGAGCACGAAGTGGCCGGGCTTCATTTCGCGCATCGCGAAATCGCCCTGGCCGTCGCCCGGCGTGTAGGGGGTGCGCGTGCGCGTGCGCTCGCTGCGCGGATCGGGGCGCGGGATCGCGGAGATCAGGCTGCGCGTGTAGGGATGCAGCGGCTCGTCGTAGACCGCGTCCGCCTCGCCCATCTCCACGATGCGCCCGCGGCACATGATAGCGATGCGGTCGGAGATGTACTTGACCATCGAGAGGTCGTGCGCGATGAACAGATAGGTCAGCGCGCGCTCACGCTGAAGCCGCTCGAGCAGGTTGACCACCTGCGCCTGAATGGAGACATCCAGCGCGGAAATCGGCTCATCGCAGACGACGAAGCGCGGCTGCGTCGCCAGCGCGCGGGCGATGCCGATGCGCTGGCGCTGGCCGCCGGAAAACTCATGCGGATACTGGTGATAGCGGCGCTCCGGCTCCTCGATGCCCACCAGCTCGAGCAGCTCGAGCGCGCGCGCTCTGGCCTGCGCGCGGCTGACGCGCCTGTGCAGGGTGACCGTCTCCGCGATCTGCCTGCCGATCTTCATCGTCGGGTCGAGCGCGGTCATCGGGTCCTGGAAGATCATCGCGATGTCGCCGCCGCGGATGCGCCGCATCTCGCGCGCGGACTTCTGAAAGAGGTTCTCTCCCTCGAAGAGGATCTCGCCGCCGTCGATATGCGCGTTGCGCGCCAGCAGGCGCATGATGGCCCGGCAGGTCACGGACTTGCCGCTTCCCGATTCGCCGACCAGCGCCAGCGTCTCCCCGCGGCGCAGCACAAAGCTCACGTCGCGGATGGCGTGCACCGTGCCGGCAAACGTGTCAAACGAGACGCGCAGATTGCGCACCTTAAGCACATTGTCTGTGTCGTTCATGTCATTGGCTCCTTTGCGGTCATTCCTTCATCTTCGGGTCAAACGCGTCGCGCAGGCCATCCGCAAACAGATTGAAGGACAGCATGATGACGCACAGGATCGCTGCGGGAATGAACATCTGATACGGATAGAGCTTGAAAACCTTGTAGCCGCCGTTGAGCAGCGTGCCCAGCGACGCGTTGGGGATCTTCATGCCCACGCCCAGAAAGCTGAGGAACGTCTCAAAGAAGATGGCGGAGGGAATCGAGAACATCGCGCGGACGATGACGACGCCGCTGATGTTGGGCAGCACATGGGAAAGCGCGATCTTCGCGTTCGTGCAGCCGAGCACCCGGGCCGCCTGCACGTATTCCATCTGCTTGATGCGCAGCGTCTGCGCGCGCACGACGCGGGCCATCGGAATCCAGGAGGAGATGACCAGCGCGAGGATGATCGAAAAGACGCCCGGCTCAAACACCAGCAGCATCAGCACGACGAGCACGAGTCTGGGATTGCCCGAGAGCATCTCCAGAATGCGCTGCATCAGCAGATCGGTGCGCCCGCCCTTCATCGCGCTGGTCAGGCCGTAGACGACGCCGATGCTCAGATCCAGCAGCGCCGCGACAAAGGCGATGAGCAGCGAGATGCGCGTGCCGTAGAGCGTGCGCGAGAAGAGGTCGCGCCCGAACTCATCCGTGCCAAAGAGGAAGTTGACATCGTCGGGCACACCAGCCATCGCATAGCGGTCGACGCGGTTGCCGCGGAAGGAGATCGTGCCGTCAAACCCGGGGATCGAGACGCCCGGGATGCGCGGCGGCAGGTTGGCGTAGGGAATGTGCTGCTCGTTGGGCGGATACGGCGCGAGCACGGGCGCCAGCAGCGCGATCAGAATGATCACGAGAAGCAGCGTCATGCAGAAGACGGCTGCCTTGTTCTTGCGCAGGCGGCGCCAGGCATCCTGCAAAAAGGTGATCGGCGGGGCGAGCTCCTGCGCGTCGACCCGGGCCGGCCCCGTGCGGTAGCGGAAGGCGCTGTCGGGCACCTGAGTTTTCCTCTCTTCCATCAGTGCTTCTCCTCCACTCTCACCCTCGGGTCGATCAGCTGATACAGGATATCCGTGACGAAGATGACGGCGACGAGCATCGTCGAATAGAGGATGGTCACGGCCATGATCGTGTAATAGTCGTTGGAAAGGATCGATTTGGTAAACTGCTCGCCGATGCCCGGAATGGCGAAGATGTTCTCCACGACGAGCGAGCCCGTCATCAGCGAGACGGTCATCGGGCCGAGCGTTGTGATCAGCGGGATGAGCGCGTTGCGCAGGCCGTGTGTAAAGGCGATGCGGATTTCGCCCATGCCCTTGGCGCGGGCCAGCTCGATATAGTCGCTGGAGAGCACCTCGACCATCTCCGTGCGGATGAAGCGCGCGGCGTCCGCCATGGGCGAGATCGACAGCGCGAGCGTCGGCAGGATCGTCGAGCGGAAGCCGTCGTTCCAAAGGCCGATGGGCAGCCAGTTGAGCGTCACGGCGAAGATGAACTGCAGAATGACCGCGACGACGAAGTTGGGCACGGAGCGCCCCGTGATCGCGAAGAGCTGGCAGAAGACATCGACAAACGTGTTCTGCTTCATCGCCGCGATCGCGCCCATGATGGTGCCGATGATCGTGCCGAAGACGACCGCCTGCAGGCCCAGCTGGATGGAGGGGCCGATGCGGCTGCCCAGCAGCGAGGCCACGGGCTGGTCGGAGAATTGCAGGGAAATGCCAAAATCCCCATGCAGGATGTTGCGCATATAATTTCCATAGCGGACGAGCAGCGGCTTGTCAAAGCCGTATTTCGCGTTGAGCGTCGCCAGCTGCAGCTCCGTCAGCTTGTCCTGATTGTTGTAGGGCGTGCCGGGCAGCGCGCTCATCAGGAAAAACGTCACGGAGGCGATGACAAACAGCGTGAGCGCCATATACAGCAGCCGCGTCGCGATGAATCTGATCCATCTGTTCATGCCGGTATTCCTTATCCTCTGTCGAAGGGGGACGACGAACATGAAAGGGGAAGGGCGGCAGACGCCTGCCGGAGCCTTCCCCTGAATGCTTGCCGATTTCGGGGCTGTGCCGCCTTACTCCTCGAAGTATGCGCGGGTCAGATCGAAGACGCCGTAGCCCAGCTGCTTGGTGACGTAGCCCTTGAGCGCCGGGTTGACGAGGAACTCCTTGGTCGCCTGCTCCAGCGGGATGACGACCGCGTTGTCCAGCAGGTACTTGTTTGCCTCGCCCAGATGCGCCCAACGGGTCGCGAAGTCGGTGCCATCCTCCGTGTTGAGCTTGTCAATCAGCGCGGTGAGCTCGTCAGACTGCCACTGGCTGTGGTTGTGCGCATAGTCGCTGCGATGCTGGTTGACATAGGAGGTCGGGTCGTAGTCGCCCGTCCAGCCGCCCAGCGCCAGGTCGAAGTCATAGCTCATCATCTCCTCGAAGCGGACAGAGGAGGGAACGTTGGCCAGATCGATCTTCAGGCCCGGCAGGTTCGTCTCATAGGCGCTCTGCAGGTACTGGCCGATCTTGATGGATTCATCGGTATCGGAGGTCACCAGGCGCAGGGTGATGGAGTCGACACCCAGCTCCTCAAGGCCCTTGGCGAAGTACGCCTGCGCGGCTTCCGGATCGAAGTACACCTGGCCGCCGAAGTCCTCCGCGACGCTCGCGCCGGTCTCTGGGTTGGTCGCGATGCCGTCCGGGATGACGCCCACGCCCGGCACCGCCGTGCCGTTGAGGACGTTCGTGCAGAGCTCCTCGCGGTTGAGGCCGAAGAGCAGCGCCTTGCGGATGTTCTCGTTCTGGAGGAACTCATTGGAGGAGATGCCCATCTCCAGGTTGGTCATGCGCAGGGTCGGCACGCCCAGCAGATCGTCGGTTCCGGCATACAGCGGCACATAGTCGCTGGTCAGGAAGGTGCCGTCCAGCTTGCCGGACTCATAGAGGTTGGTGCCGGTGGCGACATCCTTGACGACCTGGATGTTGATTACGTCAAAGTAGACATTCTCGGCATCCCAGTAGTAGGGGTTCTTCACGTAGGTCCAGGAGATGTCCGCGCCGGTCCAGTTTGTGAGCGAATAGGCGCCGCTGGCCAGCAGGGTATCCGCGCTCAGACCGTACTGATCGCCCTTCTCTTCGGCAAAGGCCCTGCTGATCGGAGCGACGATGGT
The DNA here is from genome assembly GCA_022787165.1 of Clostridiales bacterium. Lineage (GTDB taxonomy): Bacteria > Bacillota > Clostridia > Christensenellales > Aristaeellaceae > Ventricola. The sequence continues at coordinate 64,701 of JALFVL010000034.1, read as the reverse complement.
GTCGGCGAGCTTCTTGGCGATGTAGGGGTCTGCGCCGTCGAGCGTGAACTCGATCACGGTGTCGGAGAGCGCCTTGACGCCCAGCTCATCGAGCGGCGCCTCGCCCGCGCGAACCGCGTCGAGATTCTTGATCGCCGGCAGGGAGGTCGCCTGAGAGCCGACCGCCGGGTCCGCCGCGCGCTTGACCGCGTATTCGATATCGCCGGCCGTGACGGGCGTGCCGTCGGCATACTTCGCATCGTCACGAATGGTCACGGTCACGACCGTGCCGTCCTCGCTGATCTGCGGCAGATCCACCGCCAGGTTCGGGACGGCGTTCGCCTCGCTGTCCAGGCGGTAGAGCGTGTCGGTGAAATACGCGACGGCCTCGCCGCTGAGCGTGTCATAGACCTTGCTCGAGTCCATCGTGGTGACTTCGCCCTCGATGAACCAGTTGAGCACCTTCTTGCCTTCCTCCGCAAAGGAGGCGGGCGTGAGCGCCGTCAACAGCAGCGCTGCGGCGAGAATCGCGATCAGGGTCTTTTTCATATCGGTGTCCTTCTTTCTGTCAGCTTGTGGTGGAAATCCCGCTGCAAGGCAGCGGATCCGGGCAATAGCCAGAGGATTGCCGGCCTTTCGCCTGCGATGCCGGTTTATCCCGGCCCTGCTCCGGATGTATCGAATCAGGAGAGGAAAAGCGGGCGTCGACATCGCTGCCGCATTCGGTCGCTGGCCCCTCCGATGTGGAATCTCATGCGTCATTCCTCCATGGTCTGGCTTTTTTGAGAACGCCGCCATTATAGCCCATTTTAATCTATCAATTAAATAGGTTTTATGGGTTTTGAGGCATCGCTCTTTCCTCTGCCTTGCCATAGGAGCAGGCTATGGATGGTCAATCTTTATCGGCCCGGCCTATTCTTTTGTGCTATTTCTGCGCATGGAAAAGGGCCCTTGCCCCCTTTGGGGAAGAGCCCCGCGTCGCTTATTCGGTTATTCAGGCGCAGTCGGCCTCCTGCTTGCGTTTGGCGACCTCGAGCCCCTTTTCGACAAAGCTCTCCGCGAACTACCGACGCAGACGCCAGGCATAGCGGTTCTCCGCGTCGACGAATTTGCTCTCCTCAAAGTCGAGGATCGCCTCAATTTCCCCGCCGAAGCCCTGATAGAACGCCCTCAGCCTGCCAAGCAGCGCCAGCGCCGCGTGCGCCACCGTGCAGACCTCGCCGCCCGGCGCGACGATCTTGACCGTCTTGAGGTCGTAATGCGCGGCGTTTTTGAAGTTCGCGACGGCCTGCACCTGAGCGCGCTTGGGAAACTCCTCCCTCGGCGTCGAGGCGAGATAGCACAGCAGCAGCTCCCGGATTTCCTCCCGCTTTGCCTGCAGCATGATCATCCGCCTCCCCTTCAGCCGTTCCAGGTCTGGCCGTCCGCGCGCATGAGGATGAATTCCGCCTGCTCGCGCAGCTGCTCAACCGATTTTGCCCGCAGCATGAAGACATGGCTGCCCATCGTGCCGGAGATTGAGCGCGGCGGCTCCTTTTCCAGCACGATCCACGCGCCGTAGCGCTCGCGGATTTCCTGCGGGCTATGAAGGTATTCGACCTGACCGCTGCGCCCGACGTGCGTGACGAAGTACTTGAACGCGCTGTCCCTGAAGGAGCGGTTTTCGCCGTAGACGAGGCTCTCCGCCCAAATCTGGTAGACGTCGGCGTCGTAGGCGTAGTTCATCTTGTCGGGGATATAGCCGCCCGGCGCGCGCATGTTGACCTCCAGGCCCAGCACGTCGCCGCGCCGCCCGAGGCCCGGCTTGTCCTCATCCAGACGGAAAAACTCGAAGTGAAAGAAGCGGTGGCGCGTGCCGAACGCGCGCACGACGCGGCAGCCGATGTCGTAAAGATCCGTCGCGCGGACGTCCTGCGTGTAGCTGACGTTTTCGCCCGTGCCGTGGAGCATGTCCATCGGCGTCTTGACCATGACCTGGCCCGCGCAGAAGAGCACGTTCCCCTCGCCATCCGTGATGCCGTCAAACGTCTCGATATGGCCGGGCACGAATTCCTCCATGATGAACTGCACATCCGGCTTGCCGCGATAGAAGGCCTCAAATTCCTCATCGCTGCTCAGCTTGTCGGTGTTGGACGCGCCGACGCCGTTGTCCGGCTTGACGACGACGGGATAGCCGACCTCCCGGATGAACGCGAGGCAGCTCTCCCTGTCCGTGACCAGATGGAAGCGCGCGGTTTTGACCCCGGCGCGGGCATAGCCCTCCTTCATGCGCGACTTGCGCTTGACGGCGTCCATATCCGCCGTCTTGAAGCCCGTGGGGATGTTGAAATCCGTGCGCAGGCGCGCCTCCAGCTCCAGCCAGTATTCGTTCTGGCTGTCGACATAGTCGATGGGGCCATACTTGAAGATGAAGAACGCCACGGCGCGCAGCACCTCGTCGTAGTCTTCAAGGCTGCGCACGGCGTAGTATTCCGTCAGCGAGCGGCGGCAGTCCTCGCCGATGGCGTCATAGGAGGCATCGCCGATGCCCAGCACGTTGACGCCCAGGCCCTTGAGCCTGTCGCAGAAGTTGTAAAACTGCGGGGGAAAATGCGGGGAGAGAAAGATGACATTCATGCGTTGATTCCTCCTGATCGCTCAAGGATTTTTTCGTTTGCTTCCTTCATCTGCGTCAAAGCCACAGAAACCGCATCCACACCGGCACCTGCTTTTCCCAGCTGACCTCGTTTTGCTGTCCGCCCTCATGGCGGTGCATATAGGTCGTGGCGCCCTTTTGCTGCATACGGCCCTCAAGCTCGTAGAGCGCGCGCTCAATCTGTGCATCCGCCGGGCCATATTCGTTCGTTCCCCAGCTGAGGAACACGCGCGTATCCGGCGAAAGCTCATCGCGCGCAATCTCGGCGCGGAAGGCCTCCATCGCCGGAAGCACGGAGGGCGAAATCACCGCCGCCTTGGAGAAATAGCGGTTGTGGCGCAGCACGCCGTAGAGCGCGAGCATGCCGCCCATCGAATAGCCGGCAATCGCCGTCGCCTCGCGGAAGGGCCAGGTCGGGTATTCCCGGTCGATCATCGGCTTGAGCTCCTGCGTGATGAAGCGCATCGTCGCCTCGCCGCGCCCGCGGATCTCGCCATAGATGGCGCTTTTTATGTCAAAGGGACAGTATTCATGCACGCGGGCCACATCCTCTGCCGAGCACTCGATGCCCACGACGATCAGGCGCTTTTCCCACCGGTCGAGGAATTCCTTAAGACCCAGGCTCTTGCCGAACGTCGCGTCGTGATCGAAGAAGAGATTGTGCCCGTCGAACATGTAGAGCACGGGCAGGCGCTCCCCGCCCCGGCCACAGTCCTCCGGGAGATAGAGATGGAGCCTGCGCTCCTCCCCCGCCGGGGAAAAGAAGATGCTTCGCTTGACAACCATGCCGCTTCCCGCCTTCAAATCCTATTTTCCTACCGGTTAAGTAAGATTTAGGTCAATATACTCCATTCCAGGGCCTTCTGTCAATCCATTCCCGGCAATTTTCGCTTTTTTATGCCGCAGCTCTCCTGCCCGGCAAAAAAAGGGCCTCCCTCCCCGCTGGGAGAAGGAAGACCCCCGGATTTCCGGCGCTTTTGTCCTCTGACCTGTCAGGTTTGTTCGCCCCGCGCGGCGATGTCGCCGTCGAGGACGTTTTGCAGCGTGATGGAATCGAGATAGCTCTCCATGACCCGGCCCAGCTCCGTCCACACCGGCAGCGTCAGGCAGAAGGTGCAGCGTGCGCAGCGGTTGGGCGCGTTCTCCATGCAGGCGACCGGCTTGAGGCTGCCCTCCACAGCGCGCAGAACCTCCCCGACGGTGGTTTCCTCCGGGCGCCGCGCAAGGCGGTAGCCGCCCTGATGGCCGCGATTGGTGACCAGCAGGTCATGCCCGTTCATCAGCGGAACGATCTGCTCGAGGTATTTTTTCGAGATCTCCTGCCGCGCGGCGATGTCCTTGAGCGTCACATAGCCCTCGCCCTGATTCTGCGCCAGATCCAGCAGCATCCGCAGCGCATAGCGCCCCTTGGTCGAAATCTTCATCGTTACAGCCCCTTGCTTTCGTGCTTCCAAAGCCCCGGCATTGTCCCGGCAAGGCGCAGATCCTCTTCAGGCGGCCGAAGGCGCAGAGCAGCTTTTTATGTATTATACCGCCTGTACGCCGGAATTTCAAGACAGGGCTCGTCCCTGCAGACAACCTATTTAACCCATTGACTTTATAGGCAGATATCCGTATAATAATCGAGAATATCTTCATCTTCCGGAGGTTGATTCCATGTCCCGCAGCAAGCATTGGTGCATGGGCGCTGTGCTCTTCGCGGCGCTTGTGACGCTGTCCGGCTGTCAGGCTAAGGCGCCGGCCGCAGACGAGGTGTCCGCCGCAGGCGGCCTTTCCATCGCGCTTGATCAGCTGAGCGAAACGCCGCAGTTCTTTGACTGCGAATCCGACGGTGTCGCCATGCAGGTCATCGCGCTCAAGGATGGCGACGGCATCGCCCGGCTCGATGGCGATGTGCAGCGCGTGACCACCGAGATCGACTACGGCAGCTATCCGCCGATCATCGTGCAGGCGGGCGTCCCCGTTGAATGGACCCTCCGTGTACCGGAGGGCAAGCTCACCGGCTGCAACAACGCAATCGTCATCCCGGCCTACGGCCTGCGCGTCGAGCTGCAAACGGGTGACAACCTCGTCGCCTTTACGCCGGAGGAGCCCGGCACCGTCGCCTTCAGCTGCTGGATGGGCATGATCCGCAGCACGATCACGGTCGTTGAGTCGCTCGCGGCCGAGGCCGCCGCCACCCCCACGCCGGAGGTTCAGGGGGCAATGCCCTCCCCCGCGCCCATCGCCGGCTGCTGCCTGTAATCCGCCTGCATCCCTTGAGGAGGTTTCATGAATCAGTTTTCCAGAACCGCGCTCCTGCTCGGCACGCCGGGCGTCGAGCGCCTGCATCGTGCCCGCGTCGCGGTCTTCGGCATCGGCGGCGTGGGCGGCTATGCGGCAGAGGCCCTCGTGCGCAGCGGCCTGGGCGCGATCGACCTGTTTGACGACGACCGCATCTGCCTGACCAACCTGAACAGGCAGGTCATCGCGCTGCGCTCCACCGTCGGCCGCTACAAGGCGGAGGTCATGGCCGAGCGCCTGCGCGACATCAACCCCGACGTGCGCGTTGGCGTACACAAGCTCTTCTACATGCCGGACACGGCGCAGGAGGTCGACCTCTCTGCGTATGACTACGTGATCGACGCCGTCGATACGGTAACCGCCAAGCTCACGCTGATCTGCCGCGCCGACGCGCTCGGCGTGCCGGTCATCAGCGCCATGGGCGCGGGCAACAAGCTCGATCCGACCCGGCTGACCGTCGCCGACATCTACGAGACGAGCGTCTGTCCGCTCGCGCGCGTCATGCGCCGCGAGCTGCGCAGGCGCGGCATCCGCCATCTCAAGGTCGTCTACTCGACGGAGCCGCCCATCAAGACGGACGACGATCCCGCGCTCAGCTGCAAGACGCATTGCATCTGCCCGCCGGGCACCGTCCGCAAATGCACGGTTCGCCGGGACATTCCCGGCAGCACGGCTTTCGTGCCGCCCGTCATGGGGCTGATCATCGCGGGCGAGGTCGCCCGTCATCTCGCGGGGATATCCGTATGATTCAGGGGCTTTCGCCCCTTTCTTTTTTTGAATCGCATGATTTCTCCGTTGAAATTGCGCCGGCGGCGCTGTATACTTGAAGGTGATTCTCCGGCGCAGGAGAGTCCCCCGCACCACACAAGAGGATTGGAATGAGCAGCATGAAAGAGGAAGAAATCGCCCGCTTTGACAGCGAGGACTTCGAGCGGGCATATCATTCTACGGAGCCGCTGGGCGCGTTTCTTCAGGGTGGAGAGACGCTCTTTGCCCTTTGGGCGCCGACGGCGCAGGCCGTGACGCTGCGCCTGTATGCCCAGGGCAGCGGGGGCAGCCCCTTCGCCTGTCATGCCCTGACCCCCGGCGGGCGGGGAATCTGGCGCTGCACGGTTGCCGGGCGGCTCGATGGGGTATATTATGATTATGAGGTGACTGCGGACGGCGTGCGGCGCAGGGCGGCCGACCCCTATGCGCGCGCCTGCGGGCTCAACGGCGAGCGCAGCATGGTCATCGACCTGCGGCGGACCGATCCGCCCGGCTGGGCGCAGGACAGCGCCCCCGCGCGAGAGAGCGAGGACATCATCTACGAGATCCACATCAAGGATTTCTCCCATGATCCCGCCTCGGGCGTCAGCGAAGCGAACAGGGGCAAATACCGCGCCCTGTGCGAGGCGGAGACCACGCTTTGCGGCGACGGCGTGCATCCCACCTGTCTTGCCCACCTCAGACGTCTGGGCGTCACGCATGTCGAGCTGATGCCCGTGTTCGACTTCGGCTCCGTCGACGAGGGCGGCTCGCCGGAGGGCTACAACTGGGGCTATGATCCGGTCAACTACAACGTGCCGGAGGGCTCGTATGCAAGCGACCCCGCGCACGGCGACGTGCGCATCCGCGAGCTCAAGGAGGCCATCCTCTCGCTGCATCAAAACGGCCTGCGCGTCATCATGGACGTCGTCTACAACCACACCTACACGCTCGATTCCTGCCTCTTTGCGACGGCTCCGTGGGCGCATTACCGCCGCCGGGCGGACGGCAGTGCGGGCAACGGCTCGGGCTGCGGCAGCGAGATCGCCTCGGAACGCGCCATGACGGCGCGCTATATCCTCGACTCCGTGCTCTACTGGGCGGAGGAATACCACATGGACGGCTTCCGCTTCGACCTGATGGGTCTGCTCGACGTGCCGCTGATGAACCGCATCCGCCGCGAGCTGGATGCCCGTTACGGCGAGGGCGAGAAGCTCGTCTTCGGCGAACCCTGGGCCGGCGGGGAACCAAACGCGCGCCGGGGCGTGCCGCTTTGCTCAAAGGGCAGCATGCGCCTGCTCTCTCCCGGCGTGGGCGCCTTCTGCGACGACACGCGCGACGCCATTCGGGGCGGGCTGTATGACGCCCGAAGTCTTGGCTTTGCCAGCCACGGCCCATTCAGCGCGGAGCAGATGGCGCGCTGCATCCGCGGCTTTGCCGGGGAGGGGCTGCCCATGGACGCTCCCTCGCAGACGATCACCTATATCTCCTCGCACGACGACTGGACGCTCTTTGACAAGCTGGTCTACGCGCTTTGCAGCCGGCGGGTCTTTGAGCGGGGCAGCCCGGAGGTGCTTCGCGCCAACCGTCTGGCGGCGGCGATGCTCTTTTGCTGCCAGGGTCATCTGTTTTTGCTCTCCGGCGAGGAATTTGCGCGCACAAAACGGGGCATACGGAATACGTACGCCTCCGGCGCGGCGCTCAACCGGCTCGATTGGCATCGCGCGGCCAAAAACGCGCCGCTTTGCGAGTATTACAGGGGGCTCATCGCGCTGCGCAAGCGCCTTCCCGCTCTCTGCGACAAGAGCCCCTCGGCGGGCGACCGGCTGCGCGCCGTCTCCCAGCCCCGAGAGGACACCGGTACCTTCCTGCTTGACAACACCGGCGGGGACAGCGCCTACGGCGCGCTGCTGCTCGCCTTCAATACCGGGCGCGAGGAGAGGCGGATCTCCCTGCCCGGGGGCGACTGGGCCGTGCTGGCGGACGGCCGCTCAAGCTTTCTCTGGGAGCATCCCGCGCTCATCTCGGGAAGCGCGACGCTTCCCGCGTCCAGCGCGCTGATCCTTGGCCGGCGCGAGGCCCCGGAGAGAACCATTGGGAAAGGATGAAAATATGGAACAGGAATTGAATTCGCTGCTTCGCGACCTCTTCGGCAAGACGCTGGAGACGGCCCAGAGCGCCGAGGTCTACGACGCGCTGATGCAGCTGACGCTTGCAAAAATGGGCGACCGTCCAAAGCTCTCGGGCGACAAAAAGCTATACTACGTCTCGGCGGAATTTCTGATTGGCAAGCTGCTCTCCTGCAACCTGATCAGCCTGGGGCTGTTTGAGGAGGCGAAGGCAACGCTCGCGCGCCACGGCTTTGACCTGGCGAGCATCGAGGAGGAGGAGCGCGAGCCCTCGCTGGGCAACGGCGGGCTGGGCCGCCTGGCCGCCTGCTTCCTTGACTCCATCGCGGCGCTGGGCCTTTGCGGCGACGGCGCGGGCCTTTGCTACCACGACGGCCTGTTCCGCCAGCGCTTTGAGGCCAACAAGCAGCAGGAGCTTCCGGATGCCTGGCGCGGCGGCCAGAGCTGGCTGCGGCGCACGGACGTGCATTTCCCCGTCCGGCTGGGCGAAAAGACCGTGCTCTCCACGATGTATGACATCGACATTCCCGGCGCGAATGGCGGACGCAACACGCTGCACCTGTTTGACCTTGACACGGTCGACGAGGGCATCATCCGCGACGGCATCGCCTTTGACAAGACGGACATCGAGCACAACCTGACGCTCTTCCTCTACCCGGATGACAGCGACGAGGACGGCCGCCTGCTGCGCGTCTATCAGCAGTATTTCATGGTCTCCTGCACCGCGCAGCTCATCTTGCATGAGCTGACGGAGCGTGGCTTCTCCCCCAAATCGCTGCACGAGCACGCCGTCGTGCAGATCAACGACACGCATCCCACGATGATCATCCCTGAGCTCATCCGCCTGCTGACGCAGCAATACGGGCTGACGATGGATGAGGCCGTCGCCGAGGTCGAGAGAACCTGTGCCTACACAAACCACACCATCCTCGCCGAGGCGCTGGAAAAGTGGCCGATGCGCTTCCTCAAGCAGGCCGCCGCGCCCGTCGTGCCCATCATCGGCGAGCTCGACCGACGCGTGCGCGCGCGCACGGACGATCCCGCCGTGCAGATCATCGACGGGCACGACGTCGTGCACATGGCGCACATCGACATCCACTTCGGCTTCAGCGTCAACGGCGTCGCCGCACTGCACACCGACATCCTCAAAAAGACGGAGCTGAAGCCGTTTTACGACCTCTATCCGGCAAAATTCAACAACAAGACAAACGGCATCACGCTGCGCCGCTGGCTGCTGTACTGCAACCAGCCGCTGACCGCCTTCCTGCGCGAAACGATCGGCCCGGGCTTTGAAAGAGATTTCAGCGGCCTTGAGGCCCTGCTCGCCTGCCGCGAGGACGCGCAGGTGCTCGACCGGCTGCTTTCCATCAAGCGGGAGAACAAGGAGGCGTTTGCCGCGGCGATGGCGTCTCTTCAGGGCGTCGCCATCGACCCCGAGTCGATCTACGATGTGCAGGTCAAGCGCCTGCACGAATACAAGCGCCAGCAGATGAACGCGCTCTATGCCATCGGAAAGATCCTCGACATCCGCGCCGGGCGCGTGCCCGCCCGCCCGATCACGATGATCTTTGGCGCCAAGGCCGCCCCTGCCTACACCATCGCCAAGGACATCATCCACCTGATCCTCTGCCTGTCCCAGATTGCGCGCGAGGATCCCGCTGTCCGCCCGCATCTGAACATCGTGATGCTGGAAAACTACAACGTGACGCTCGCGGAGAAGGTCATTCCCGCCTGCGACGTCTCCGAGCAGATCAGCCTCGCCTCCAAGGAGGCCAGCGGCACCGGCAACATGAAGTTCATGGCCAACGGCGCGGTGACGCTGGGCACGCTCGACGGAGCGAACGTCGAAATCCGCGACCTCGTCGGCGAGGAGAATATCGCCGTCTTTGGCCGCCATTCCGACGAGGTCATCCGCCTCTATGCCCAAAACGCCTACGACCCGAAGGCGCTGATGAAGAACGCCGCCGTCGCGCGGCTCGTCGATTTCATCGTCAGCGACGAGATGCTCGCCGCCGGCGACAGGGAGAGCCTCACGCGGCTGCACCATGAGATCACGACGAAGGACTACTTCATGGCGCTGCTCGACCTTGAGGACTACACGAGGACGAAGGACGCGCTCTTTGCGCGCTATGAGAATCGCCGCGCCTGGGCGCAAATGATGCTGGTCAACATCGCCAAGTCGGGCTATTTCTCCTCCGACCGGACGATTGCGCAATACAACGAGGAAATCTGGCATCTGTAACCCACGCATTGATCGCGAAAAACGCCTGCCGGGAATGGCCCGGCAGGCGCTTTCTTCGTGATTAGGTTTTATGAAATCAGCCCCTCACAGCGCAATTTTCAGCGCGCCCTCCAGCCCCATCCAGGCGGAAATCGAGGGCTCGACAGCCTGCGCGCCCTCCAGCCCCAGGGCCTCGAGCACGTCGATCATCGCCTGCTGCACGGGCGCCTTGCCCGCGACGTAGATGGCCGGCAGGATGTCGTCCTCCGGCTCGGAAAGGTCTGGCGCGATACCCAGCGCCGAGGGGAAGGTGAGAATGCTGCTGCCGGTCTCCACCGGGCGCGCCCTGGTGGGCAGGAAGGCCTGCAGGGCCTGCACGTCCTGCGCCAGCACGGCGCCCAGCAGGTAGGACTGAACGGCGGCGCGGCGCTCGCCGCCCAGCGTCGCGAGAATCCTTCCCGCGAAGGCGGCGCGCCCCAGACCGCTGCGCGCGCACTCCCACGCGCCCTCGCAGGCCATTTCGCTTCTATACGCCTGTGCGCTCACAAAGTCATGCCCGACGGCATCGGCGAGGATCATGTCATGCGTGATCGCGTCAAGCAGCTCGCCGGAAATCGATGTCATGCAGCCGAGAATCTCCCCGTCCTCGCCCATCGAGACAAACTTGTTGTGCGAGCCGGGCAGGATGAAGACCGCCGGGCCCTGCGGATGCAGCAGCGCATGCAGGCCGACAGCCTCTGTCTCCTCGCCGCGCATCATGTCCATCTCGGAGAAGTTTTCGTGCGTCACCTCCCCGCCAAAGTTGCGCACACCCGGGATGAACGCGATCGGGAAGGGGGCGATGTCCTCAAACACCCGCTCCTGAATCCCGGCGCGCAGGTCCTTTGCCGACGCCGGCGCGCACAGGTGCGGAATCTCCAAAAGGCCCATGTTGCTGGTGATCATGCCGTAGGCGATGCAGCGCGCGACATCCTTCGGCGTGAGGCCGCCCTTGGAGAGCGCCTGGCCGATACAGTCCCGCAGCGCCGCCCTGAGCCGGTCGTTGTTGCCGTCGATGGCGGTATGGCGGACGCCGCCCGCCGCGCTCGCCGTGCTGAGCACATGCCTGTCCTCATCAAGCAGGGTCACGCGCAGGTTGGTCGTGCCGCAGTCGATCACAAGTATGCCCTTCATGCCTGCTCCGCCTCCCACTGTGCGATGGCCTGCGTGAAGGCCCGCGCGCGCGCCTCAATCGCCGCGTCGTCTCCGCTTTTGACGGCCTTGCCCAGCACGAGCTGCCCGCCCACACCGAAACCGCAGACGCCGGCATTCAGGAATTCGCCGACGTTTTCCGGCTTCACGCCGCCGACCGCGCTCATCGGGATATGCGCAAGCGGCCCGCGCACGGCCTTGATATAGCCGACGCCGAGCTCCCCCGCCGGGAAGAGCTTGACGATATCCGCGCCCATCTGCCAGGCAGCGGTGATCTCCGTCGGCGTCAGCGCGCCGGGCATGGAGACCATGTCGAGCTGGCGCGTGCGGCGGATGACCGCCATGTCGACGTTCGGGGAGATCACCAGGCAGGCGCCCGCGTCGCAGGCCGTCTCGACCTCCTGCACCGTGAGCGCCGTGCCGCAGCCCACGAGCACCCGGTCGCCAAACTGCTGCACGGCGCGGCGGATCTTTGCCGCGTTGGCCTCCACGCAGTCCGGCTCCTGATGGTCGAACGTGAATTCGAGAATGCGCACGCCGCCGCGCACGAGCGCGCCGACCACGCCGTCGAGCCGCTCCATCGGCACGCCGCGAAGAATCGCGATCAGCCGTTCCTTTTTGATTCTCTCCAGTACCTCGTCATGCGTCATGGAAAAACCCTCCCGGCGTCCCGCGCCCGTCTCGTGTTCTCAATTCTCCTCGCCGCACAGCGCCGCAATCGCGTAGGCGTAGATGCGCGCCGCCCGGATATACGTCTTCAGGTCGATGCTCTCGTTGGCCTGATGCTCCAGCTCCAGATCGCCCGGGAAGAGCATGCCGAACGCCACGCCCTCCTTGAGGTGGCGGGCATAGGTGCCGCCGCCGATGGCAAAAGGCTTCTCCTCTACGCCCATGATGCCGTTGTAGACAGCCATGAGCTTTTGCACCAGCTCGGAGCTCTCCGGCACATGATGCGGATGGCTCGCGCTGGTCGGGTCCATTGCAAAGCCCGCCGGGGCGAGCCGCTTTTTGACCGTCTCGCAGATCGTCTTGTCGTCAAAGAAGACCGGATAGCGGCAGTCAAACGTCACGTCGAGCTGCCCGTCCTTCGCATAGAGCAGGCCCAGGTTGATCGTCAGCGGGCCGGAGACGGCGTCTCTGCCCGCAATGCCCAGGCCCTCGCCTGCGTCGCCCTCGCCCGCTGCCTCGACAAGCAGCGCGACCGGCGCGCCGCCGATGCCGAGCCTGTTGAGCACGGCCAGCAGCATCTTCGCGGCGTTTTTTCCCTTTTCGGGGGTGGAGGCGTGGGCGGGCACGCCGGTGACCGTCACGCGGGTGTTGCCATCCTCCAGCGCCGTCTCAATCGCGCAGTCCTCATCCTCGACGTCAAAGGCGTCCGCTGCCGCCTCGCGCCAGTCGCCCGAGAGCAGCGCCGTCGCCATGCCGGGCACGACGTTGCAGCGCGTGCCGGAGGCGAGGGAGAGCAGGCGCGCGTCCGTCATGGGCGCGTGGAGCGTCATCGCCACAATGCCCTTCTCCGTGTTGATCAGCGGGAAGTTGGCGTCGGGCGAGAAGCCCTTCTCCGGCAGGCCGATCTTCCGCTCGTAATACTCGAGGTCCTGCATGCCGCATTCCTCGTCGCACCCGAGGATCAGGCGGCAGCGGCGGCGCAGCGGGATGCCCGCGTCAAGGATCGCCTTCATCGCAAAGAGCGCCGCGACGCCCGGGCCCTTGTCGTCGCTCGTGCCGCGGCCGATGAGCCGCCCATCGACGATCTCCGCGCCGTAGGGATCGTGCGTCCAGCCGTCGCCCTCCGGCACGACGTCCAGATGTGCCAGCACGGCGATGGTCTCCTCACCCTCGCCGATCTCCGCGTCGCAGCAGTAGCCGTCCACATCGCGCGGCTTCATGCCCAGGCGCTCGATGTCCGCCATCGCGGTATCCAGCGCGCGGCGCACCTCCTTGCCAAAGGGCGCGTTCTGCGCGCTCTGCTCCGCGCGCACACTCGGCACGCGGATCCAGCGCCTGAGGGTTTCGATCATGTCCTCCTGCAACGCCTCCAGCGCCGCGTCGAGCCTTGCATTTGCCTTGAATTCCATAGAAAAATTCTCCTTTCATACGGTTCTACGTCTGAATTCATGCTTTGCGCATCAAACCCGTTTCAATCGCAGACCGCTGCGCGGTCTGCTCTGAGACTGCTTTTTCTTGATCTTATGGGATACGTTGGGCTGCCGCCCAAACCTGCCCGAGGGACATTTGTCCCTCGGACTCCCTTCTTCGCTTCGCGCTGATGAAATCCAGCCTCCGATTGTTGAAGGCGCCTCAAATCAGCACTGCCGCCATCTGCTCAAGCGCCCGCTCAAGCTGCGCGCGTGGGCAGCCGATGTTCAGGCGAATGAACCCGCGGCCCCGCTCGCCGAAGAACAGGCCATCCGTCACATACACATGCGCCGCGATCAGGCGGCGAAGCAGCTCCTCCTGCTCAAGCCCCAGCGCCCGGCAATCAAGCCACATCAGATACGTCGCCTCCAGCGGCGTGACGCGCACCTTCGGCAAACGCGCCTTCACAAATTCCACAACATAATCGCGATTACCCGCGAGGTAATCCACGAGCCCGTCGAGCCAGCCATCGCAGTCCGTATAGGCCGCGCGCGTCGCCGCCAGCGCAAAGGCATTGCCGCTGACCACGCCGGCGGCCGTCATTTCCTGGCGGATGGCCCTGCGCGTCGCCTCGTCTCGGCAGACGATGGCGCTCTGCTGCAATCCCGCGACGTTGAAGGTCTTGCTCGCCGCGCAGAGCATGACCGCGTCCTTCGCGACGCTCAGAATGCTCACGTGCTCGCGGGGCGGGAAGACGAAGTCGGCGTGAATCTCGTCGGCAAAGAGCGGCGCGCCGTAGGCCCTGCACAGGCCGGCCACGGCTTCAAGCTCCTCCCGCGTCCAGGCGCGACCGCAAGGGTTATGCGGCGAGCAGAGCGCAACCGCCTTCGCCTCCCCGGAGGCAAGCCTTGCCTCGATATCGGCAAAATTCATGCGCCAGACGCCTGCTCCGTCCTGCTCAAGCGGACTCTCGACGATGCGCCGCCCGTTGTCGCGGATGGCGGCGTAGAACGGCCCGTAGACCGGCGTCATGATCAGCACGCCGTCGCCCGGCTTCGTCAGCGCGCGCACGCAGAGCTTGAGCCCCGTCACCACGCAGGGGCTCATCGTCACCGCCTCCGGCTCAATCGTCACGCCGTGCCTGCGCGCCCAGAATGCGCAAAGCGCCTCCGCATCCGCCTCGCCGGAGATCGTGTAGCCCCAGGTGCCCTGCGCTGCCACGCGTGAAAGCGCCTGCCCGATCGCCGGCGGGGAGGGAAAATCCATATCCGCCACCCACATGGGGATCATGTCCGGGTCGCCATAGCGCGCCGCCATGCCGTCCCACTTTTCGCAGTCCGTGCCAATGCGGGAGATGCCCGCGTCAAAATATGCCTTGTCAAAGATGATCTCGCTCATCGTGCTTCTCCTCCCGGATCTGTGTATCCTCTATTTTGCTTGTTCTTCTGTTCCCGATGCGCGCGGCAATCGCACGCAGGTGTCTGTCATCCGTCCCGCAGCAGCCGCCAAAGATCCTGATAGCGCGAGGCAGCCTTCAAACGTCATGCTTCCCTGCGGCAGCGGATGATCCAGTAGCCGCCGTCGCGCGCGATGACCTCCGCGTCGCCGTAGAGCTCCTTGAGGAATTTGAGCGCGCTGGGCGCGCCCTGCTGCTTGCGGATGACGAGATAGAGCGCGCCGCCCGCGCGAAGATGCGCCTTTGCCTCCTCAAACATCCGGTAGATCACGGCCTTGCCCGCGCGGATGGGCGGGTTGGTGATCACGGCGTCAAACTCGCCCACGACCTGCGCAAAGCCATCCGAGAGCACGGCCGTTGCCTGCATGTCGTTTCGCGCGACGTTGCGCACGGCCAGCGCAAGCGCGCGCTCGTTGATATCCGCCATCGTCATGCGCACGTCGGGATGCGCCGCGAGCGTCATGACCGTCATCGCGCCCCAGCCGCAGCCCATGTCCAGCACGTCGCCGCAGAGCGTCTGCGGCAGGCTCCGGCAGAGCAGCTCGCTGCCGGGATCGATATGCTGCTTGGAAAAGACGCCCGCGTCCGTTTCAAACTCGAGCGTCCTGCCCGAAAAGACCGTGCGGAAATGCCGCTCCTCGTGCGCGCTCTGCGGGCTCGCCGTGTAGTAATAATCAGGCATGCTTGTCCTCCTGCTCGTCCTCTTCAGGCGGCGCGTCCTGCTCAAGCAGCGCCGCCTCCTCCTGCGTCATCTCGCGCCACTGCCCGGGCGCAAGCGCCGGGTCAAGCCTCAGCGCGCCGATCGACAGCCGCTTGAGATAGGTCACCTGCACGCCGCGCGCCGCGAACATCCGCTTGACCTGGTGGTATTTGCCCTCCGTCACGCGCACGCGGGCCTCGCTCTCCGTTTGAG
Organism: Clostridiales bacterium; assembly: GCA_022787165.1. GTDB lineage: Bacteria > Bacillota > Clostridia > Christensenellales > Aristaeellaceae > Ventricola. The sequence continues at coordinate 49,068 of JALFVL010000034.1, read as the reverse complement.
AGGCGCGCAGAATGGTCAGCCCGGCGCTGCGGGCGTCAAACTCCCCGTCCGCATCCGAAATATGCAGCCCTTCCTCAAAGGCGCGCACGTCCTCCTCACCAAGCGGCCCGTCCACGCGCGCAAGATACACCTTGCCCACGTCATGTTTGGGCGAGATGATCCGGTGGGCGAGCTGGCCGTCGGAGGTGATGACGAGCAGGCCCTCCGTGTCCTTGTCCAGCCTTCCGGCAGGCATCGCGCCCATCGCAGCATACAGCGGAGGCAGCAGATCCATGACAGTCCTCTGCCGCGCATCCCGCGCGGCGGTCAGCACGCCGCCCGGCTTGTTGAGCATGACGTGGCGCACGCTCTTGTAGCACAGCTCCCGCCCATCAAGCGTCACGCTGTCACGCGCCTCATCCACCTGCATGCCCGCGTCGCGCGCCGTCTCTCCCCGGACGCGGACGCGGCCCGCGCGGATGAGCGCGCGCACCTCGCTGCGCGTGCCCTCGCCCAGGGACGAGAGCAGTTTGTCAAGACGCATTTCCCGTTTTCCCCCTTCCGAATCCCTTCAATTATACAGCATGACCGTGTGTTTTGCAATTTGATTGCGCGCAAAACCCTTCCGCATCGCTTCTGCCCATTTTCGCCGCCGCGCGTCGCCATTTTTCTCTCTTTTCCCGCCCTTCTGTTCGGGACAAAATCCGCCCGGATGGACGCTTTACGCTCGCAAACTCGCCCGTCTTCCCTCCGTTTAATGGAAACGTCACATGAATTCGCTTTCCCTTTTGCATAGTTTATGGTATAATGAATTCAGGTGGAAAGGCAGCACGGGAAGGTTGTCGTTTTTTCGTCTGCCCGTTCCATGCCGTTCGGCACGATAAACCCAATATCACAGGAGTGTGTTCACTATGAGGAAGAAGCAATGCGTTGCCATGCTGCTGGCTGGCGGCCAGGGCAGCCGTCTGGGCATTCTGACAAAGAATGTGGCCAAGCCGGCGGTTCCCTACGGCGGAAAATACCGCATCATCGATTTTCCGCTTTCCAACTGCACCAATTCGGGCATCGACGTCGTGGGCGTTCTGACGCAGTATCGCCCGCTGGAGCTCAACGCCTACATCGGCTCGGGCTCTCCGTGGGATCTTGACTTGGCCAACGGCGGCGTCTTCGTTCTTCCGCCGTATCAGACCGGCAAGACGGGCGAATGGTACAAGGGCACGGCCAACGCCATCTATCAGAATATTCCCTTCATCGAGCAGTGGGACCCCGACTATGTGCTCGTCCTCTCCGGCGACCACATCTACAAGATGGATTACAACGCCATGCTGCGCGAGCACATCGCCAAGGGCGCCGACCTGACCATCGCCGTGCGCGAGGTTCCGTGGGAGGAAGCGCCGCGCTTTGGCATCCTCAACACCGACGAGAACAACCAGATCACCGAGTTTGAGGAAAAGCCGGCCCATCCCAAGAGCAACAAGGCCTCCATGGGCGTGTATATCTTCTCCTGGGACAAGATGCGCAAGTATCTGGAGCTGGACGAGGCCGATCCGAGCAGCGACAACGACTTCGGCAAGAACATCATCCCGACGATGCTCGCCGACAATCAGAAGCTCTTCACCTACACCTTCGACGGCTACTGGAAGGATGTCGGAACCATCGAATCCCTCTGGGAGGCCAATATGGACCTGCTGGAGATGCCCATGCCGATCGACCTGTACGACAAGCGCTGGCGCATCTTCGCCCGTACCTCCGGCATGCCGCCGCACTACGTTGACGCGGGCGCGAAGGTCGTCAATTCCCTCATCACCGAGGGCTGCGAGGTCAAGGGCGTCATCAACCACTCCGTCCTTTTCGCGGGCGTGAGCGTGGATACCGGCGCGGAGATCACCGACGCGGTCATCATGCCAGGCGCGGTCATCGAGCGCGGCGCTGTTGTGCGCAGGGCGATCGTCGCCGAGAATGCCCACATCTGCGCGGGCGCGGTCGTCGGCGAGGAAACCGGCAAGATCGCGGTCGTCGGCCCGAAGGCCAAGATCGGTCCGGGCGAAAAAGTTGCTGCCGGCGTTCAGATCGACGCCGATGCGCAGTAAGGAGGTACTCCCAACATGAAAGACGTCATGGGTTTGATCTACACCGGTGAAAACGACATTCATCTCGGTGAACTGACGAGCCTTCGCGCGGTGGCTGCGCTGCCGATCGCGGGCCGTTACCGCATCATCGACTTCCAGCTCTCCTCCATGGTGCACACCGGCATCAAGAATGTCGGCGTCATCACCCAGAAGAATTACTCCTCGCTGATGGACCACATTGGCTCCGGCCGTGAGTGGGATCTGCACGGCAAGCAGGGCCTGACGATCCTCCCGCCGTTTCTGACGCGAGAGAACATGGGCGTCTACTCCGGCCTGCTTGACGCGCTCAAGAGCAACTCGAACTTCCTGCGCCTCTCCACTCAGGAATACATCGTGCTGACCAACAGCCACACCGTCTACAACATCGACTTCACCGACGCGCTGCGCCGGCATGTCGAGTCCGGTGCGGATGTGACGATGCTCTACAGCCGCGGCGGCAAGTCGATTGGCACCGAGGGCGAGAACGACACCTACCTCTCCGTGGACGATGATGGCCGCGTGACCGGCATGGAGATCGGCTCTGCCGTGCCGACGCGCGATTGCGCCTGCCTCAAGATCTACATCACCAAGCGCGAGCTGCTGCGCCAGCTGGTCGAGCAGGGCTCTGCCAACGGCATGCACGACTTTGAGCGCGACATCCTTCAGCGCAACATCAACAACGACAGCCTGAAGGTCTACGGCTACGAGTACAAGGGTCTGGCCTGCCAGATCGACTCGATCCAGTCCTACTTCAACTTCAACATGTCGCTGCTGGATACCGACATCCGCCGCCAGCTCTTCCCGAAGGATCGCCCGGTGTACACGAAGGTGCGCGACGACCTGCCGGCCCGCTACATCGACGAGAGCCAGTGCGCCAACTCGCTGGTTGCCAACGGCTGCGTGATCGAAGGCACGGTCATCAACTCCATCCTCTTCCGCGGCGTCAAGATCGCCAAGGGCGCCGTCGTCAAGAACTCCATCATCATGCAGGACGCCCAGATTCAGGAGGGCGCGGAGATCGACCACTGCATCCTTGACAAGCAGAGCGTCATCCGCCGCAACGGCCGCCTGATCGCGCCCGCCGCGTATCCCATCGTGATTGCCAAGAACGTCGTGATCTAATCGTGAGCGGGATCGCGCGGGGAAATGTCCCGCCGCGCGATTCCGCCTTTTTTCAAACCGAAAGAAGGAGGAAACACCGAGATGAAGATTCTCTTTGCCGCTTCCGAGTGTGTGCCGTTTATCAAGACAGGCGGTCTGGCCGACGTTGTCGGCGCGCTTTCCCCGGTGCTCAAGGAGCGCGGGCACGACGTTCGCGTCATCCTTCCGTTCTATTCCGCGATCCCCGACAAGTACAAGAGCGAGATGAAGCTCGAGTGCGAGTTTGAGGTCGAGCTGTGCTGGCGCAAGCAGTACTGCGGCATCAAGTCCCTCGAGTATCAGGGCGTGACCTTCTACTTCGTCGACAACCAGTTCTACTTCGGCCGTTCCTACATCTACGGCCTGGGCGGCGACGAATACGAGCGCTACGGCTTCTTCTCCCGCGCCGTCATCGACGCGCTGACCCACCTGAACTTCCAGCCCGACGTCATCCACTGCCACGACTGGCAGACCGGCATGGTGCCCGCGCTGCTCAAGATTCAGTATGCGCATTTCCCGTTCTACCACAACATCAAGACCGTTTACACCATCCACAACCTGCAGTATCAGGGCGTGTTCCCGATCAAGGCCGTGCAGGATACGCTGGGCCTGGGCGACAGCCTCTTCACGCCTGACAAGCTCGAGTGCTACGGCTGCGCGAACTACATGAAGGCCGGCCTCGTCTACGCCGACGAGCTGACCACCGTCTCCCCGAGCTACGCCGACGAGATTCAGACCGCGTTCTACGGCGAGCGCCTCGACGGCCTGCTGCGCGCCCGCAAGGATCAGCTCATGGGCATCCTCAACGGCATCGACATCTACGACTACGATCCGGCGAAGGATCCGCAGATTTACTTCAACTATGATCCCTATCACCTGGGCGGCAAGGAGAAGTGCAAGGCCGAGCTGCAAAAGGAGCTGGGCCTCAACGTCGACGCCAGCGCGCCGCTGGTGGGCATCATCTCCCGCCTCTCCAACCAGAAGGGCTTCGATCTCATCGAGTGCGTCATCCGCGAGCTGATGGGCACGGGCATCCAGCTGGTCGTCCTGGGCATGGGCGAGGCGAAGTACACCAACCTCTTCTCCTGGGCCGAGAGCGAGTATCCGGGCCGTCTGGCCGCGCGCTTCGCGATGAACCATCAACTGGCGCATCGCATCTACGCCGGCAGCGACATGTTCCTCATGCCCAGCCAGTTCGAGCCCTGCGGCCTCTCGCAGATGATCGCCATGCGCTACGGCTCCGTGCCGATCGTGCGCGAGACCGGCGGCCTGCGCGACACCGTGCTCTCCTACAACAAGTTTACCGACGAGGGCAACGGCTTCACGTTCTTCAACTACAACGCGCACGACATGCTCCACACCGTCCGCCGCGCCGTGCATTACTACAAGCACAACCGCGAGGTCTGGTACAAGCTCATCGTCCGCGGCATGACCGGCGATTACAGCTGGTATTCCTCCGCCGGCAAGTATCTAGATCTCTACGAGCGCCTGACCAAGCCCGTGATGGATTTCAGCCTCGTGGAGGAGGCTGCGCCCGCCCCGGCGCCGGAGGCTCCGGCCCCGCAGGAGACACCGGCCGAGACCCCGGCTGCGGAAGCGCCCGCACCCCAGGAGGCCCCCGAAAACCCTAAGAAGGCCCCGGCCAAGCGCGCCCCCCGCAAGAAAGCGGAGCCGAAGGCCGAGGCAGAGGTGACCGAGAAGCCCAAGCGCGCTCCCCGCAAGAAGGCCGAGCCTGCCGCCGAGGCGGCCAAGGCCGAGGAAGCGCCCGCCAAGCCCAAGCGCGCCTCGCGCAAGAAGGCCGAGCCCGCCGCCGAGGCGGCCAAGGCCGAGGAAGCGCCCGCCAAGCCCAAGCGCGCCCCGCGCAAGAAGAAGGCCGCCGAGAGCGAAAAGGCCGAATAACTGCTTGTCTTCCCGCATGACAGCCCCGTCCGCCTCCCGCGGGCGGGGCTGCCTGATTGAAAACATCTGAAGGAGCCCTTATGACCGTCATCCGCAAACACGCCGCGCTCGCTGCGTTCCTCGCCATGCTGCTCGCTGCGCTGGCCGCGCCCTACCTGATCCCCGCCGACCCGGACAGCGCCGTCTTTCGAAACGGGACACTCGGCCTGCTGCTGATCGCGGCAGCCGCCTATCCCGCCTACGAGGCCTTCTCCCGCGCCGGCCGGCGGACGCTCGCCTGCGGCCTTGCCTGGGGCCTGCTCTTTTCCTTCGCCATGGGGCTGGGCGCGGAGCTGCTCCACTATGACGGTTTGCTCACGGGCATGGGCAGCCTGATACGCCGTCTTGCCGTGCCCGTGATGGCCGCGCCGCTGACGGGCGGCCTCTGCGCGCGCATCCTGCTGCTCCGGCCCCGGGAACAGACACGGCCGCTGCGCATCCCGCTCTTTGCCTACATGCTCGTCATTCTCCTGTGCTGGCTGCCGGTCTGGCTCTGCTTCTTCCCCGCCAACATCGGCTATGACTTCGCTGGCGAATACAACCAGCACCTGGCGGGACAATATTCCTCCCTGCATCCGCTGCTGCACAGCGTCATTCAGAACGGCATCATCACGCTGGGCGAGCGCCTCGTCAGCCGCACCTTCGGGCTCTTCCTGCTGACCGCGATGCAGGTGCTCTGCCTGAGCGCCGCGCTGGCCGCCTGCTGCGTCTTCGCGCAGCGTCATGGTGCGCCGGTCTGGGCTCTGGCCGCGATGACGGCCTTCTTCGCGCTCCATCCGATCTTCTCCGTGCTGGCCGTCAGCACGACCAAGGACACGATGTTCGCCGCCGCCCTGATCGCCTATTCGCTGCTGCTGTTTGAGCTTCTTGCGTCGCCCGGCAAAGGCCTCGCGCGCAAGCGCTGCTGGGCGGCGATGATCTCTCTGGCCGTGCTGACCGCGCTGCTGCGCAACAATGGGGCGTTTGCGCTCGTGCTCTCCCTGCCGGCGTTCATTGCCGCCGCGCGCGGCCATCGCAGGCAGGCAGCGCTGCTCAGCGCCGCAGCCGTCGGTGCGTGCCTTGGCGTCTATGTCCTGCTCAGCGCCATCATGGACTGCCAGCCGATGTCCTCCCGCCAGCTGCTGAGCCTGCCCGCGCAGCAGCTCGTTCGCGCTTACAACCTTTCCCCTAACCTGACCGACGAGGACAGGGCAGAGATCGAAAGCTGGTATCTGACGGAGGAGGGGCTTGTGCTGCTGCCCCATCTGGCCGACCCCGCGAAGGGGTATCTTGACGACAGCCGGCTCGAAGCCGAAGGCGAAAATGCCTATCTCTCCCTCTGGGCCCGTCATGCCGGAGACAGTCTGCATCAGTACATTGAAGCCCTCCTGATGCTCAACATCGGCTCCTGGTATCCCGACGATCACTCCCACGCGCAGATTTATCCCGAGCAGGCCTGGAGCGGCCAGGGATATCTCTTCCTCAACTCTCCGGAGGTCACCAGGCAGGGCTTTTCCCTCAACTGCTATCTTCCCGGTATCCGCGCGCTGATCCAGCGCATCTGCGGCTCCAACCGTTATGAACGTGTTCCGCTGATCTCGCTGCTCTTCAGCCCGGCCGTCTTCCTCTGGCTGCTCGCGCTCGCCTGCGCTGCGCTCATCGCGCGCCGAAGGACAATCCTGCTGCCCGCCGCGCTGGCCGTGCTGGGCGTCTGGCTTTCCTATCTGCTGGGGCCCTGCACGCTGCCGCGCTACATGCTGCCGCTCTTCGCGCTGGCCCCGACGCTGCTTTGCGCCGCCCTCTCGGGAACGGGCGCCTCCCCTCTGACCGAATCGACAGGAGCTTGACATGGCCTCTCTTCGTTCCTTCCTTCAAAAGCACAGCGCGCTCTTCGCGCTGCTGGCGGCGCTTGCAGCCGCATTTGCCGCGCCCTATCTGATTCCCGCCGATCCGGACAGCGCCGTCTTCCGCAGCGGCACGCTCAGCGCGCTGCTGCTGCTGGCGGCGGTCTTCCCCGTGCGCGCCGCGCTGGAGCGCCACAGCATGCGCTCGCTGCTCTATGGCTGCGGCTTCGCGCTCATCCTCGCCTTCTTTCTGGGCATCGGCAGCGAGCTCGCCCATTATGAGCAGCTGCTGCCGGGCATGGGCAGCCTGATCCGCCGCTTTGCCGTCCCCGTGATGGCCGTGCCGCTGCTGGGCGCGCTTTGCTCCTTCGCCTTTGAAGCGCGTTCCGGCGAAATCCGCCGCATACAGGCATCCACATCCTGCCGCACCATCCCCTTCGCGGCCTTCTTCCTGCTCTTCGCCGTCTGCTATGGCGCGGCGCTGCTGGCCTTCTTCCCCGGCATCCTCAACTACGACTTTGAATTCGAAATCTCGCAATACATCCGCGGCAGCTACGAGGCGCAGCATCCCGTCTTCCATTCGCTGCTGACCGGCAGTCTGTACAGCCTGGGCATCGCCCTCTTTGGCTCCAGCACGGCCGGCGCGGCGGCATACAGCGTCTTTCAGATTCTTGCGCTCTCGGCGATGTATGCCTGCGCCTGCCGGTTCCTGCAGCGTCGCGTGCCGCTGCCCGTGACGCTGGCGGTCACCGCCTGCTTCGCCCTGCTGCCGTTCCACGGCATCCTCGCCATCTCGACCGTCAAGGACTCGCTCTTCACCGGTCTGTGCGTGCTGCTGTGCATCCAGCTCTGGGCGCTTGCCGAGGACGCGGAGGCCTTCCTGTCAAGCAAATGGCGCGCCTGCGCCTTCCTGCTGACCTGTCTGCTGATGGCGCTGCTGCGCCACAACGGCGTCTTCGCCTATGTGCCCGCCTGCCTCTCTCTGCTGCTGGTGGGCAGGGCGCGCAGAAAGCGGGCGCTGCTGCTGTGCACCGCGACGCTGGTCGCCTGCCTGGGCATTCCCCGGGGGCTCGAGGCGCTGGTGCAGGCCTCGCCCGGCCCGGCGACGGAGCTGCTGAGCGTGCCCTGCCAGCAGCTCGCGCGAACCGCCGAGCGCGCGGACATCAGCGAGGAGGAATACCTCACGATCAACGACTGGTTCTCCTATGCGACCTACCGCTACCGCCCGCACGATGCCGACCCCTGCAAGAGCGCGAATTTCAACTATGAGCGCTACGTCCGCGAGCCGGAGGCCTTCTGGGCGCTCTATCGGGAATACGCGGCGCGCTATCCGCGCATCTACATCGAGGCGTTTCTGGAGAACTGCGCCGGCCTGTGGAACCCCGACGACACGAGCCATGCGCATTCGCTCTCCAGCGAGCAATGGGACTTCGTCTACCTCAAATCCGAGAACATCATTCCGGACATTCTGACGCAGACATGGGGCGAGATCGAAGCGACGAGCTACTTCCCCGCGTACAGAAATGTGCTCTTTTCCGTCGCCCACCACGCGCGCCACGAGCAGCTTCCCTTCCTGTCGCTGCTCTTTCGCCCGTCGTTCTACATCTATCTGCTCCTGCTTTCGACGCTTCGCCTCTTCCATCAGGGCCAAAAGCACCGCGCGATCTCGCTGCTCCCGGTCTGGGGCATCTTCCTGTCGCTGCTCTTCTCCGCCTGCATCATTATCCGCTACGCCTACCCGATCATGAGCGCCGTGCCGGTGATGCTCGCGCTGGCGTTCTTCTCAAAGCCTCAAACAGAAGCATAAACCGCGTCCGCAGGGATAAAAAGCCCTGCGGCTTTTTGATCTACCGCCTCGGAGGCTCGTTTTCTCAGGCTGATCATTGACAAATAACGCCCGGATGCGTATACTGAGTCCATTATTTTCCGCGGGGCTTGCCTTCGGAAAAACGCCGTCGGCCCCGCGCCGGCTTACAGAGGGAGAATCAATCGATGAGCCAGGAAACCTTGCTGCAACTCGTCTGCCAGAGCGTGGAGGCCCACGCGCAGCGCTACACCGCCGCCAGCGACGCCATCTGGGAGCATCCCGAGGTCAACTTTCACGAGGATGCCTCCGCGGACATTCTGCGTTCGCTGCTGCTTCAAAACGGCTTTTCCATCACGGATCGCCTGGGCGGCATGCCCAACGCCTTCCGCGCCGAATACGGCAGTGGGCGGCCCGTCATCGCCTTTCTCGGCGAATTCGACGCGCTGAGCGCCATGAGCCAGAAGGCCGGCTGCGCCGTCCGTGAGGCGCTGACGCCGGGCGCGCCCGGCCATGGCTGCGGGCACAACCTGCTGGGCGTCGGCTCTCTGGCTGCGGCGGTAGCGGTCAAGGAGGCCATCACCGCCGGCAGGCTTTCGGGCACGGTCGTCTATTTCGGCTGCCCTGCCGAGGAGACCGGCAGCGCCAAGACCTTTCTCGCGCGCGACGGCTTCTTTGCGGGGCTCGATGCCATCCTCTCCTGGCACCCGTGGGACTACAACGGCATCTGGCCGGGCGGCTCGCTGGCCAACGTCAAGATGATCTTCCGCTTTCGGGGCCAGAGCGCCCATGCCGCGGGCAGCCCGGAGCTCGGGCGCAGCGCGCTCGACGCGTTGGAGCTGATGAACGTGGGCGTCCAGTTCCTGCGCGAGCATGTGCCGGAGGACACGCGCATCCACTACGCGATCACCGATGCAGGCGGCCTCTCGCCCAACGTCGTTCAGGCGCGCGCCGAGGCAGTCTATCTCGTCCGCTCCCAGCGCCTTGCCGATCTGGAGGGCATCAAGCAGCGCGTCATCGACTGCGCGCGCGGCGCGGCGATCATGACCGGCACGACGATGGAGATGGAGTTCGTCAAGGGCTGCTCCAACATCCTCCCCAACACGGCGATGGAGGAGGTGCTCGTCTCGAGCATGCAGCGCATCGGCGCGCCCGGCTACACGCAGACAGAGCTCGCCCTCGCCCGCTCGCTGCACGAGGCGCTCGAATCCCCGGAGCGCACGCTCGCCAAGCTCTCCCGCCTGTGCGCAAGCGAGGTGCGCGAGCGCGTTATGGCCCATCAGGGCGAGCCGATCTACGGCTTCATTGCGCCGCATACGCCGACCGACGCGCCAATTGTCACCATCTCCACCGACGTGGGCGACGCCAGCTGGTGCGCGCCGACGAGCCAGCTCTCCGCCGCGGCCTGGGCTGCCGACACGCCCGCCCACAGCTGGCAGGCCGTCGCCATCGGCAAGAGCTCCATCGCGCACAAGGCGATGCTCTTCGCCGCTAAATCGCTCGCGCTAAGCGCAGCGCGCCTGATGAGCGAGCCGGAAACGCTTGCGCGCGTCCAGCGCGAATTTGTCGCGCGCACAAAGGATCACCCCTACGTCTGCCCGATCCCCGCGGATGTCCGGCCAAAATACTGATCATCCCCCTTTTGCACGTCGCCGGCGCCTGTCGATTCAAAAAACGGTATCCGGCGAGTGCATTTTTATGCGAAAACAGTTGCATATTTATGCGCATCTGTGGTATAATTTTCTTTGTTCACTCATTCCCGGTCAGATCCTCTGACCGTTTGAAACGCAAAAGGAGAGAAACCGTTATGCCGAAGGATCAAATCGTCGACAATACCGATTTGGATTTTATCAACAAAGCCAATATCCTGATTGAGGCCCTGCCCTACATCCAGCGCCTCTGGGGCAAGACCATCGTCATCAAATACGGCGGCAACGCCATGGTCAACGAGGACCTGACCCGCAAGATTCTCGAGGATGTGACGCTGCTCAAGTACGTCGGCATCAACCCCATCCTCGTCCACGGCGGCGGGCCGGAGATCAACGCGATGCTCTCCCGTGTAGGCGTCAAGAGCGAATTCCACAACGGCCTGCGCATCACGGACGACGCGACGATGGAAATCGTGCAAATGGTGCTGGCCGGCAAGCTCAACAAGAACATCGCCGCGCAGATCGGCACCCTTGGCGGCAAGGCCATTGGCCTGTGCGGCAAGGATGCGGGGCTGATTCAGGTGACGAAGAAGCCGCCGCTGGCGGATGGCGTTGACCTCGGCCACGTCGGCGACATCATCAAGGTCAACACCAAGCTGCTCAACACGCTTTGTGCCGACGAATACATCCCCGTCATCTCGACGGTTGGCGTCGACGCGGCGGGCGAGAGCTACAATATCAACGCGGACACCGCCGCCTCCGCCATTGCCACGGCGCTCAAGGCGGAGAAGCTCATCTTCCTGACGGACATCGACGGCGTGCGCAGCGTGCCGGACGACCCGAAGACCCTCTTCCCGATTCTGACCGTCGAGAAGGCGCGCGCGCTCATCGCTGACGGCACGATCAGCGGCGGCATGATCCCCAAGGTGAACTCCTGCGTCGACGCGATTGAGAAGGGCGTGCGCCGTGTCCACATCCTCAACGGCACCATCCCGCACCCGATCATCCTCGAGATCTTCACCGACCGCGGCATCGGCACGATGTTCGAAAAGCCGAAGGCCGCCGCGCAGTGAGCGCCGGAAGGGAGCATGCAGCATGAAACCAAAAATCTACATCGACGGCAGCGAGGGCACGACCGGCCTGCGCATCTTTGAGCGCCTCGGCGGGCGGACAGATATCGAGCTGCTGACCATCGATCCCGCGCTGCGCAAGGACACTGCGGAGCGCGCCCGTCTGATCAACGCCTCGGACATCACCTTTCTCTGCCTGCCGGACGCGGCGGCGCGCGAGGCCGTGACCCTCGTAAAAAACGACCGCACGCGCATCATCGACGCCTCCACCGCGCATCGCACGGCAGAGGGCTGGGCCTACGGCTTTCCGGAGCTCTCCCCCGCGATGCGCGAGGCCATCGTCACGGGCAAGCGCATCGCCAACCCCGGCTGCCACGCAACGGGCTTCATCTCCATCGCGCGGCCGCTGGTCGACGCGGGCGTCATCGCTCCTGATGCCGTGCTCAGCTGCTTCTCGCTGACCGGCTACAGCGGCGGCGGCAAAAAGATGATCGCGCAGTATGAGAGCGAGGCGCGCGACGCCGCGCTCGATTCCCCGCGCCTCTACGGCCTGACCCAGCAGCACAAGCACCTCCCGGAGATGCGGGTCATCTCCGGCCTGCAAAAGGCCCCGCTCTTCACGCCCATCGTCGCGGACTACTATGCCGGGATGCTCGTCAGCGTTCCGCTGGACGCCAGCCAGCTGCACGGCGTCTCCACCCTCGCGCAGCTGCATGACTGCCTGAGCAGCGCCTATGCAGGCGCCCGGCTCGTGCGGGTTCTGCCGCTGAGCGCGCAGAGCGACATGGGCGGCTTCCTCGCCGCCAACACCTGTGCCGGTTGGGACGGTCTGGAGCTCTTCGTCACGGGCAACGATGAGCGCATGACGGTCTGCGCGCGCTTTGACAACCTCGGCAAGGGCGCTTCCGGCGCGGCCGTTCAGTCGATGAACCTGATGCTCGGCTGTGATGAGGCCACGGGGCTGAACGTCTGATCCTGTTTTGTAGCCAAATTCGAATCTACGCGCGAAGCGAAGAAGGGAGTCTGAGGGATGTCATCCCTCAGGCAGGTTATAGGGCGGCAGCCCTATCGCATCCCAATCCGCAAAAAACGTAGTCTCAGAGCAGGATGCGAAGCATCCTACGATTGAGACGGATTCAATTTCGCAAAGCCGGATTTCAGATGCAAAGCAGTCTGCGCCCCGCAGCATCATCGACCAGACAAGGAGTTTTCCATGAATCTTTCCGAAATCAAGCAGCTCGATGCCGAGCATTTCCTCGGCGTCTTCGGCGAGCGCTGCCCCGTCTGCTTTGTGCGCGGCGAGGGCTGCACGCTCTACGACCAGGACGGCAGGGCCTATACGGATCTCTTCGCGGGCATCGCCGTCAATGCGCTGGGCTACAACCATCCCGCTGTCACAGATGCGCTGATCGCGCAGGCGAAGACGGGCATCCTGCATACCTCCAACCTCTACTATGTGGAGCCGCAGGCGAAGCTTGCCGCGCTGCTGTGCGCGAACACGTTTGCCGACCGCGTCTTTTTCGCCAACTCCGGCGCGGAGGCCAACGAGGGCGCGATGAAGCTCGCGCGCAAGTACTTCTACGCACAGGGCAGCAAGCGCTATAAGATCCTCTCCGCCGACCATTCCTTCCACGGGCGCACGCTGGCGACCGTCGCCGCGACCGGCCACGACTACTATCAGGCGCCGTATCGCCCGCTGCTGCCCAGCGGCCTGACGCAGGTGCCCTACAACGACTTGGACGCGCTGCGCGCCGCGATGGACGAGGAAACCGCCGCCGTGCTGCTGGAGCCGATGCAGGGTGAGGGCGGCGTGACGCCCGCCGATCCGGAGTATCTGCGCGGCGTGCGTACACTGTGTGACGAGCAGGGCGTGCTGCTGATTCTTGACGAGGTGCAGACCGGCGTCTGCCGCACGGGCAGCCTCTACTGTCATGAGCAATACGGCGTTACGCCGGACATTCTGACCAGTGCCAAGGGGCTGGGCTGCGGCTTCCCCATCGGCGCGATTCTCGCCAGCGAGAAGGTCGCTTCCGCCATTGCCATCGGCGACCACGGCTCGACGTTCGGCGGCAACACGCTCGCCTGTGCCGTCTCCCTCTCCGCCATGACCTATCTGATCGGACACAACTTCGCCGCCCTCGCCAAAGAGAAGGGCGCCTATCTGATGAGCGCCCTGCGCTCCATCGCCAGTGAGAAGATCCTCGAGGTGCGCGGCATGGGCCTTCTCATCGGCATCCAGCTGGCGCAGGATTGTCCGGCGGGCGCGCTGATGAAGCGCCTGCTCGCGCGCGGCTTCGTCGCCGGTACCGCTGCCGGCAATGTGCTGCGCCTCGCGCCGCCGCTGATCATCAGCAGGGATGAAATGGATGCCTTTGTCCTCGCCCTTGCGCAGGAGCTGGGCTGAGCCGGCAAGCTGCCGGCGGCATCTCCGACGAAGTGCCGAGAATCCTCCGGCCCTGTGCCCGTGGCCGAAGCCTTGGCAGATGGATTCCACAAGTCAAAAAACGGAGCCTGATATCAGTCAGACTCCGTTTTTTCGCGTCATAGCCTCGTATCGGGCAGCCCGCAGAAGGCGTCCACCGGGCTGATGCCCTCGAAGGGGCCGCCCCGCAGCAGCTTGTCGATCACCGCCTTGATCACCGCGCGGCTGGCGGTATAGGCGTTGATGTAGACCGGCACGCGCGGCACATCCTGAAGCAGGTAGGGATTGGCCAGTGAAACGAAGACGCAGGGCTCCTCATTCAGGAATCGCGGCGTATCCAACGCGTGTTTTGGGCACCAGTTGACGCGCACGGTGGCCTGGTTGCTCGCCTGCTCGTAGTTGGCCAGATACAGCGTCAGCCGCCGGCCGCTGAGCGCGGCCGTGCCATGCAGCTCGTCCTCCATGGGGGTATAGACCTCCACGGCAAAGCCCTGCGCCTCCAGGAGCGCTTTGGCAATCTGCGTCACGCTGCCCTCGGCGATGCTGTCCCTGCCCAGCACGATCAGCCGGATGTCGGGATAGCGCTGCGGCGTGACCGGTAGGATCTGCGGCCGGTTGTTTTTGACGAGCGTGACCGCCCGCTCCGCGGCCTCGCGCCGCCAGGCTGCGCCCTCGGCCGTCTCCCGGCATGGCGGCGCAAAGCAAACCCGCGCCTTCAGCGCGAGGATACGCGTCACGGCGTCATCGAGCCGCTGCAGCGACACCGTTCCGTCTTCAATGCCAGCGAGCAAATAGCGGTAGTCCTCCTCAAAGTCCGTGTTGAACACGAGCATGTCACAGCCCGCCGCGATTGAGGCCGGAATCGCCCTGCGGCGCTCCATCGCCATGCAGTATCCGCCCATGATGGTCGCGTCCGACGTGATGACACCGTTAAAGCCCAGCCGCCCACGCAGCACGCCCGTCAGCAGCTCCGGACTGAGCGAGGCCGGCAGGCAATCCTCCAGCCGCAGCGCCGGGTTGATCTCCATCGCAACGGACGGCTGCACGATGTGCCCAACCATGACGCTCATCAGCCCGCGGCCGATCAGCTCCTGGTAGATCGCGCCATAAGTCGCGTACCACTGCGCGGCGGGCAGGCTGTTGTAGGTCGGATGCAGATGCTGATCGCGGTAATCGACGCCATCGCCAGGGAAGTGCTTGGCGCAGGCCGCCATGCCGCAGCCCTGCACGGTCTCCACATAGCGCGCGGCCATCGCCCGGACCCGCTCGGGATCGCTGCCGAAGGTGCGCACGTTGGTGATCGGGTTGCGGAAGTTCATGTCGATGTCGCAGACCGGGCTGAACGTCCAGTTGATGCCCACGCTGCGCCCTTCCACGGCGCAGACCCGGCCAAAGCGCTCCGCCGTCTGCAAATCATCCGTCGCGGCGGTCAGCATGGGCCAGCCGAAGAGCGTGCCGTCGGAGAGGCCGCCCGTGCCGCCCTCCTCCAGATTCGCCGCCTTGAGCAGCGGAATCCGCGCGGCGGCGTCCAGCGGCGCGTAGCGGCTGCGGATGCGCTCCGCCGGCTCGGGGCGAAAGAGGATGCCGCCGATGCGGCCCTGCGCCGTCATCTGCCGCAGCGTCTCCGGGTCATAGTCCTGCCCCATCACGCAGAAGAGCTGCCCGGCCTTCTCCTGAGTGCTCATACCCGCGAGCGTTTGGCGCACCCAGTCGGCCTGCGCCTCGCTCAAGTCAAACGGCTTGCTCCTGATATCGACCATAGTTCCTCCTCAACGGCAGACCCGTCTTCCCCGCTTCATCTGTTTGGCATTGAAATCGTTCCCTTGAAAGCCTGCCGACAAGGATGACGTTGCGCTGCGGGCCTGTCCATGCTTTTTCGAGGCCAGCATAGCATGTCTGCGCGCCTGCGTAAAGGCGCTTTTCTCGCTTGGTTATTCTCTTTTTTTGATCATTCTTCCCCTCTCCCTCCGCCTTCCGCGCGGTTTTTCAATTGAATTTCGTCAAGAAACACGGTATAATCGAAAAAGAAGCGTCCTATGCCTATTCTGTATATCGGGATGTGAACACATGGATCTTGACCGCCTGCGCGAGTTTACCGTTCTGGCCGAGCGCGGCTCGCTGCACGATGCCGCCCTCGCCCTGGGCATCAGCCCTGCGACGCTGAGCGCGCGCCTTCACGCCTTTGAGGACAGCCTCAACGCGCATCTGGTCAGCGTGCAGGGCAAGAGCCTGCGCCTGACTAAGGAGGGGCAGAGCCTGCTCGTCCATGCGCGGGACATTCTGCGCGCCTATCAGTCTCTGACGGAGGCTGTCGCCGTCGCCTCCCGCCACACCTACCACCGCCTGCGCATCGCGTTGCCGGAGTCGTCGCTCCCGCTGTTTCTGGGGCCGTTTCTCGATCGGATCAACCGATCCTGGCCGAGCGTGCGCATTGAGCTGGTCGACGGCAGCCGTCTGCCCCTGGCGCAGAGCCTGCTCAGCGGCGGCGTCGACCTGATCTTTGCGCTGCGCATGGATTCCGGCGCGCCGGAGGGCCTCGTGCGCCACGACATCGCGCAGCCCTTTCACCACGTCCTTCTGCCCCGCAATCACCGTCTGTCCCAGCGTTCGAGCCTCACCCTGTCAGATTTGAGCGATGAATGCTTCATCCTCTCGCCCGACGTCGGGGAGGCGGACATGCGCAGCTTCCAGCTTGCCAACCTCGCCGCCTCCGGCATCCGCTTCAAGACCTATGACAGTGGGACGGACGCCGCCTTCACCAAGCTGCTCGTGCCCATCGGAAAGGGCATCCTGCTGCTGGCCTGCCCCGTGCCCGATCTGCCGCCGAACACGGTCAGCATCTCCGTGCTCGATCTTCCTCGCCCGGCGACGCCCTGCGTCTTCGCCTGCCGTCAGAGCGGCAATCCTGATGTCAGCGAGTTCCTTACGGATTACATGGCCTTCTGCCGCGGCAGTCTGCGCGCGTCGGCCGGGCAGGGAGGCACAACGGCATGAAGACCGAATACCTCTATGAGTTTTCCGTCCTCGCCAGGACGCTCAATTTCAGCCGTGCCGCGCAGGCGCTCTTCCTCTCCCAGCCGATTCTCTCCAAGCACATCCAGAAGATGGAGGCGGAGCTGGGGGCCACGCTGCTCGTGCGCAGCACGCACGGCGTCGCCCTGACCGAGGCGGGCCGTCTGCTCGCCGCGCAGGCGGACGAGATCATCCGCCAATGCGGCCACGCCGAGCACAGGCTCAAGAAGGGCCATTTCCCGGCAGAGGGCCGCCTGCGCATCGGCTGCTCGTTTGAGATCGCGCAGGCCGCGCATATCCGCCTGTTCCTGTCCGCATTTATCAATCGTTATCGCGGCATCGACGTGCGCATCGACGTGCTCTCCCGGATGCCCAGGGAGGTCATCGACCAATACGACATCGTCTTCTCGCCTTGCAGCTATTTCGACCTGCCGGAGCATGCCCGCCGGGCGCTCGTCCGCCGCCACGGCACCTATCTCGTCCTCCCGCCCGGGCATCCACTGATGTCCCATTCCTCCGTCGGGCTGCATCAGCTCTCCGGCCAGACGCTGATCGTCCCCTACGCGGACGAGCTCTTCGGCCCCTATGCGCAGAACTGGCAGCTTGCCGTCCGCTCCTGTGCGCGCAAGCTCAACCACATTCCCGCGCCGAACGTGGCGACCGCGCTGCTGCTCGTCTCGCTGGGGCAGGGGTTGCTGATCGCGCCGCGCTACATCAAGAGCTTCGTCTCCCCGGAAATCTTTCTGGCCGCCATTTCAAACCCCGCCTGCTGCTTCCATGAATACATCTACTCTGCCACCCTGCGGCAGAATCCCGCGGCAGAGCTGTTTTTTGACGAATTCACGAGCGCCTATACGCCCCTGCTTCCGGGCAGTGGGGACTGAACGCTCAAAAAAGCCTGTACAACACACGATTTTTGCCGTATAATCAACACTTGGGCTCGCTTTCGAGGATGGAAGCCTGCCCCTGATTCACACAAGAAAGGCGGCCCATTCATGCATCGTATCCTCTCAGCGGACGAGGCCATCAGCCTGATCCGGGACGGCGACTGCATCTGCGTCAATTCCTTTGTCGGCATCGAGAATCCCGTCGAGCTCCACGAGGCGCTCAACCGCAGATATCAGCAGACGCATTCCCCCAAGCATCTGACGATCGTCTCCAGCGCCGGCTTCGGCGTCTGGGACGAGAACCGCAACGCCGAGGGCTACATCCGCGCCGGGGCGGTGGACCGGCTGATCTGCGGCCATTTCGGCGCGATGCCCAGCACGAAGAAGATCATCCTCGAAAACCGCTTCGAGGCCTACAACCTGCCGCTTGGCTGCATCTCCCACGCCATCCGCGCGCAGGCAGGCGGTATCCCCGGCGCGCTCTCCAAGGTCGGCCTGGATATCTTCGTCGATCCGCGGCGTGAGGGTCCGGGCATCAACCAGATCTCCACGGACAGCTCGTTTGTCAAGGCCGTCGAGGTCGACGGCGAGGAATTTCTCTATTACAAGCTGCCCAAGATCACGGCGACGCTGATCAAGGGCACCGCAGCGGACCGCAAGGGCAACATCTCCTTTGACGACATGTACATGTCCGGCGACGCCCTGTCCATCTGCCAGGCGGTCAAGTCGAATAACGGCATCGTCATCGTCCAGGTCGACCGCATCGTCGACATGCCCACGCGCCCAAGAAACACGATCATCCCCGGCTGCCTCGTCGACGCGATCGTCGTCGTCGAGCCGGAGCCGCGCGATGACGCGCTCCAGGCGCTGACCGGCAGCTTCGAGATTCCGTTTGAGGATTGGCACGAGTGGACGGAGAAGCTCGACGCGCTGACCTCCGAGCATCGCCGCGAGAGCGTTGCCAGCAGCATCATCGGCCGGCGCGCCGCGCAGGAGCTGCGCAAGGAGGACATCGTCAACATCGGCATCGGCATCCCAGAGACGATCTCGCGCTTTGCCAAGCAGAACGGCATGCTCGACCACATCACGCTGACCGTCGAATCCGGCGGCATCGGCGGCTTCCCGGCCTCGGGCAAGGTCTTCGGCGCGATGATCGGTGCGGCCTCCGTCTACGACATGGCAAACCAGTTTGACCTGTACAACCACGGTGGGCTGGACATCTGCTTCATGGGCGCGCTGGAGGTCGACCGCCACGGCAACGTCAACGCCCACCGCGGCCCCGGCGCCTACGCCGGCATCGGCGGCTTTGCCAACATCACCGCCAAAACGCCGATCGTCGTCTTCTGCCTCACCTTTAACACCAAGGGGCTGGAGGTTCAGGAGCAGGACGGCGTCGTGACCATCGTGCGCAACGGCGCGATTCCCAAGTTCGTCAACGACGTGCGCAGCATCAGCTTTTCCGCCCGCAAGGCCATCGCCAACGGGCAGAAGGTGCTCTACGTCACGGAGCGCTGCGTCTTTATTCTGACCGCCCGCGGCCTCAAGCTGCTGGAGGTCTACCCTGGCGTCAACGTTCAAAAGGACATCTTCTCCCTGCTCCCCTTCGGCGTGGAAGCCTGATTTCTGCCTGCCGCCGGCACATCTGCGGCGGCGGGCTTTGGTCGTCCTTCTCGCGCAAAACAGCGACAGAGAAAGAAAAATGCAGAAAAAAGGATTGACAATTTCCGCCTGCTGGCGTATAATCTTGTTTGTTCGGATTGATAGCTCAGTCGGTTAGAGCACCCGCCTGATAAGCGGGAGGTCGGTGGTTCGAGTCCACTTCAATCCACCATATTCCTCAGTAGCTCAATGGCAGAGCATTCGGCTGTTAACCGAAGGGTTGTAGGTTCGAGCCCTACCTGGGGAGCCAGTCAAGCCTCCGCACCTGATCGTGCGGGGGCTTTTTCATTCATGAGCAGTCACGGTTTCCCGCTTTGACCGCTCTCCAAAGGCAAAAGGCGTGACCCGCTTCGTCACGCCTTTTCTCTCTTTCGGGCAATACCCGAGACACGGGACGTTTATTCCTCCAGCGCGGCCCTGATCCAGCGCATCCGTTCCCGGGGAATCAGGCCGTAATTGTACAGCCGCAGCCCGTCTGCCTTCTGCTTCTTTGCGACGAGGAGCTTCCGCCGCAGCGCCGCCCCGTCCGCATATTCCGGGGTGAAGCAGCGCACGCCCATCATCAGCTGCGCGCCCGGCGCAAAGTCCCGTCGGGACTCACGCAGATCGGCCTCCGCCTGCCGCTCGTCGCAGTCGTAGCTGCATACGACGACGCCCTCGCAGCACCGCGTAATCTCCCGCAGATCGACGCCGAAGAGCCAGGAGCGCGAATGCGGCAAAAGGCTCAGGAAGTACAGGCGCGTCCTCCCGCCGGTCGCCGCGTGAACCTCCCGCATCAGCGACGTTATGACGCCAGGCCGCCAGCGCAGATACGCCTGCACCTCCGGATAGCCGTCAAAGAACGCGATGCCCCCGCGCAGGAATTCCTCGTCCGTTCCCAGGCGCAGCGTGCCCTCGCACATCTGCTCAAGCCAGCCCTTCACGCGCCTCGCGGCCGGCAGAATATCCACGCCCTCCCGCCGGGCGCGCTCCACACAGCTTGGGCAGAAGCACAGCGAAAGGAGAAAATCCCCGAGCGCCGTCAGACCGATGCCGTCCTTCTCATGATGAAACTCGTGCGCAAAGCCCATGAAGTTCATCGATTCAAGCTCCAGCGCGTGCAGCGGCAGATGGCTGCACAGGTCATCCATCAGCGCGACCATGTACGCGCGCATGTCGGGGTGGGATGGGCAGGGATTGTAGCAGGCGGGGTCACCGAACGCGTTGCGGACACAGACGTCCGGCCAGGTCGTGCCGATGCGCGTATTATGCAGGCAAACCGTCCAGCCCGAGACGGTCATGCGGCGCTTGTCCGCTTCCGTGAGCAGCCTGTCCCAGAAGTCTGGATGCTCTGAGGAAAACCTGCTGATCCTCGGCTGAATCCTCAGTCCCTTGAATCGGCTCATATCCGTTGGATAATAGATTGTGCCGTCCTCCGGATAATAGACCTTGCGCTTTGGGCTTCTCACGCAGAGAAAACGCCCTGCATGGTAGCTCGTGATCATGCTGACCCCCGTCAGTCCGCTCTCCTGCATTTCATCGAGCGCGCGGCCCATGCCGCAATCCTCCAGATCCCATGGATAGGCCCACATCGACGCCTCCATGCCCGTTCCTCCCTTCCTTTTCGAGGTTTGCCTATTCGCCGATCGCGTTGCGCGGCAGGGCGAGCGCATCCAGTCGCTCCACGGCCCGCTGCAAATGGATATGTCCCCGGTTCAGCGCGACGCAGCCATGCGCAGGCAGCAGCACATCCGCATGGAGCGCGTCAAGCCGCCTGACCGTCGCCAGGTACGCCTGCAAATCGCAATCCCAGATGGCCTGCAGGGCGATTTTTCCACCGCATTGAACCGCGTCGCCCGCAAACAGGATCCGTCTGCCATCCTCCTCCAGGAGGAAGCAGCAGTGCCCGGCGCAATGGCCCTCGCTCCGGATCACCGTGAGCGCCAAGCGGCCGACAGCGATTTTCTGCCCGTCAGTAAGCGGCTCGACCGGACAGGCCTCAAACGCGAACCCCGGCTCAAAGACGCCCGAGCGCACGGCCGCGTCGATCGACAGCGCCTCCGTGTTTCCCTCTCGGATGAACTCCGCAGCGGGCTCCATCGCGAAGACCGCCGCGCCGCAGGCCCTCGCCAGCGCTGCCGCGCCTCCCGCGTGGTCGCCATGCCCATGCGTGAGCAGGATATGGCTGATCTGCTTCGGATCAAAGCCCTCCGCCCGGATCTGCGAAAGGATCCGCTCCATCTGCAGACCGATGCCCGCGTCGATCAGCGCGCACTGCGCCCCGCCATCCACCAGAAAAACTCCGCAGTCGCCCGGATGCGTCAGGGAAAATCCCGCCTCTCCCGAGCCGACCAGATAGACCGAATCCGTCAGTCTCATGACATGTCCTCCTGTCCGTCCGGGCGGGCATACAGCCTGCCCGCCAGCGCATACGCCGCCTCATAGCGCGCCGCCAGCGCGGCATACTGCCGGTGACGCTGCGCCCGAGGCAGCAGCGCTTGACCGATGCTCAGGCTCGCACGGGCCATGCTTTTGATATCCGCGTAGAGGCCCGCGCCTGCGCCCGCGAGGATGGCCGCGCCGACGGCGGAGGCATCGACATTCCGGGAAAGATCGATGCGCGTCCCAAAGACATCCGCGATCATCTGCGGCCAGATGCCAACCTTCGCGCCGCCGCCCCCAAGGCGCACACAAGCCAGCCCGCCGGGAATCATCCGGTCAAACAGGCGTTTGGTCTGCGCGAGGTTCAGCGTGATGCCCTCCAGCTCGCTGCGGAAGAGCTCCTCCGGCCGCGTCGCGGCGCTCAGACCGAAGACCGTCTGCCTGTCCTGCGCGCAGAAGTAAGGCGAGCCGCTGCCTGCCAGAAATGGCAGGGTCAGCACACCGTTGCTGCCCGGCGGCACCTGCTTTGCCAGCTGGGAGAGCCTCTCAATCTCCTCATAGCGAAGCGTCCCGTCTCCGCTGAACATCCGCGTGAGCCAGTTGACGGCCAGCCCGCCGTTGAAATGCGAGCCCAGCGCGTACAGCAGCCCGGGCAGCGCATGCAGATGAAAGGTCACCTGCCCCCAGGCGTCGCTGTCCACCTGCGAAACGGGCGCGAGGAATGTCGCCGAGGTGCCCAGCGTCAGCGCGGATTCGCCCTGATCAAACAGCCCCATGCCGACCGCCCCGCAGGCCATGTCCGCGCCCCCGGCGAAGACGGGCACGCCCTGCGGCAGCAGAAAGCGCCGGGCGGCCTGCGGCGTCACATGGCCGGCGCAATCGGTTGGCTCCAGCAGCGGCGGGAATTTCTCCATTTCCAGTCCGGCGCCGCGGATGATCTCCGGGCACCAGCGCCGCGTGCGCATGGAGACACAGAGCGTATTGTAGGCGTCGGTCGTCTCCGTCGCCACGCGGCCTGTCAGCTGCGCGCGCAGATAGTCCTTGGGCGCGAGAAAGACCGAGGACCGCGTCCAGAGCTCCGGCTCGTGCGCCTTGAGCCAGCAGAGCTTGGGCAGGGAGAAGGCGTTGTTGACCGGATTTCCCGTCTCCCGGCGGATGAGCTCGCCCACCTGACCGCACAGCATGACCGATTCCGCCTCGCTGCGCGTATCGGAAAGCGTAATGCAGGGATACAGCGCCTCTCCCTGCGCATCCAGCAGCACGACGCCGCTCATGTGGCCCGAAAAGCCGATGGCGTCGATTACCGCCCCGGGCATCGCCTCTCTCAGCCTGCGCATGCCCGCCGCCAGCGCCGCCGTCCAATCCTGCGGACGCTGCTCGATCCAGCCTGCGCGCGGCGTCTGCGTCTCGTAGGGAACGGCATCCACGTAAGAGAGCTGCCCCTCCCCGTCCAGCAGGAGCAGCTTGAGCTGCGTGCTGCCCAAATCAAGCGCCAGAACGTTTGCCATCCCGCTCTCCCCCCTCTCAGCCCAGCAGGCTTACGATGTTCTCCACGACCGCGTCGATGATGGCCTTTCCCTTCTGCGCCGTGGCGGCGGTCGCGTCGCCCAGCACGGCTGTATCCATGATCTGTGTCCACGGGGTCGGCGTGACGTCGAAATCCGGCGGGAACTGCGGATACTGGCAGATCGCCCTGCTCATATCCACCCGCTCCGGGCAAAGGAATGCTGGATCACGACCGTCACATTCCCTATTACATTCAAATCAAGGCCTATCTGCGCGAGCTCGCCGCTGCCAAGGCGCCGCACGACAGCATGCCCAGTGAGCCGCAGCTCGCCACGCAGTTCGGCGTCAGCCGCGGCACCGTCAAGCAGGCCATCATGGATCTGGTCAACGAAGGCGTGCTCTACCGCAAGCAGGGGCGGGGAACCTTCGTCTGCGAGCCGCGCATCACGCGCTCCTTTGACCGCCTTCCCTCCTTTACGGACGACATCCGCCGAAGCGGCAAGGGCCCGCAGACCCATATTCTCAGCTTCAAGCAGGTGTCGCCGCCGCTCAACCTCAAGCATCTCTTTGCCATGGACGACGGAGAGACCCTCATCAAGATCAAGCGCATCGTCTCCACCGAGGATTCTCCCGTCGTCGTGCTCACCAGTTACCTCAATCCGCACATCTATCCCCGTCTGTCGGCCTCCGACATCAAGGAGAGCCTCTACACCGCGCTCAAGACGCATTACGGCATCGTCCCCGTCAAGGCGCAGGACACCTACAGCATCGTCGATGTCTCGCCGCAGACGGCCAGCCTGCTCAAATGCAGCAAGGATGCCTGCGTGTTCTTCTCCCAGCGCATCGCCTATCTTGAAAACGACGAGCCTGCGGAATATGTGGAGAGCTTCATCCGCAGCGACCGCTTCAAGCTCAATATCTTCATCGGCATGAAGGGCGACGGCGATCCTCTCGAAAGGGACGACGACGGCAACGCCCTCTACTGCAACGTCAGCTATCGCAACGTGCTGCTGTGAGTTGCACGCCTTTTTCCGCCTCCAATCGAAAAAGCGTGATTTCCGCATCGCTCCGAGCCGGAAATCACGCCTTTTTGTTATGGAAATCTTTTTGCAAGGTGCCGGCCTCGGGCACAGAGCCGCAAGATTTTCGATATTTCGTCGGTGATGCCACCGGCAGCATGCCGATTTATTTCTCCGCACCGGCCAGCACGCGCAGCGCGATGGCCCGGTAGATTGCCTCCGCGCCCACAAGCTGGGCCTTTTCGACATATTCGTCGATCGTATGGGCCTGATCGAGACTGCCCGGCCCGAGGATGACAGTCCTGGAGCCTGCCTCCACGAGGAAGCACTGCTCACAGGAGGCGTCAAACGCGCGCGGCGTCTCCTGCCTTCCGCTCTCCGCCTGGGCCGCCTCGCAGCAAACGCGCACAAACGCCTCCTGCGCGTCCACCTCGCCGCCGGGCATATAGAAGCGCTTTTCAAGCGTAAAGCCCTCGATGCCAGCCTCCTCAAGCGCCGTCCTGATCGTGCGTCGCGCCGCCTCCTCCGACGTGCCGGGCAAAATCCGGTAATCCGTCAGCAGGCGAACGTCTCCGGGCACGACGTTGTCCTTTTCGTAACCCTGCATCTGCGTCACCACGACGGACGGCGCAGGCAGAACGGGATGGGAAATGCTCAGCAGCGACTCATTGAGCGCGTTCATGGCCAGCACGGCGCGCGCGGCCTTCGTCACGGCAGTCTCTTCCCCCGTGCGCAGCGCCGCATGGCAGGCCCGGCCATGCAGATCGATGTAATACCGCGCCACGCCGCGGTGCGCAATGGCCGGATGCAGCTGCGTCGGCTCCCCGAGCAGCGTAAAGTCGGCCGCCTCGTGGTGATCAAGGAACGCATGCATGCCCAGGTTGGCATGCTCCTCGTCCGCGACGAACACCAGCCGCAGCGTCCCCTTGCGCGGCAGACCCTCGCGATGCAGGGCGATGGCCGCTGCGCACATCGCCGCGACGCCGCCCTTCATGTCGCAGGCGCCGCGACCGTAGATGCGCTCGCCCTCCTGCGTCGCGGCCAGCGGCGCATGCGTCCATTCGCCGACGCAGGGCACCACGTCCAGATGACCGCTGAATTCGAGGATAGGGCGGCCCGAGCCGAGCTGCGCGATGAAGTTGGCGCGATTGCCGCCCAGCTCCTGAAGCTCACAGGGGATGCCCTCCCGGTCAAAGATCGCCTTGAGGCAGAGCGCGCCCCGGCGCTCGTTGCCCGGCGGGTTGATCGTGTCCTCCCGCATCAGCTGCTCCAGAATGCTGATCGTCAGCGCCTCATGCGTCATGTTCGCCCTCTCCCTTCTTCTGATAGAACGCGACAGCCCGGCGAAGCGCCTCCATGTCGCCCGGCTGCACCTCGGGCACCTGCGCATTCTCCTGTGAGAAGAGCTTGAGATCGCGCAAGCCGCTGCCGGTCAGCACGCAGACCACCTTGTCCGTCCCGCTGATGACGCCTTCTCTGTGCAGCCTTGCCGCAGCGGCAATGGTCGCCGCGCTGGCCGGCTCAGGAATCACGGCCTCCAGCTTCGCGCAGGCGCGCATGGCCTCGAGTATCTCCTCATCCGGCAGGGCAATCGCCAAACCGCCGCTCCGGCGAACCGTATCCAGCGCCGTCACGCCCTCAAAGGTCACCGGGTCAAAGATTGCAAAGGCGATCGTGCTGCCGTTTTCCCATTTCTCCGTGGCCTGCCTGCCCTCCTGATACGCCTTGACCAGCGGCGCACAGCCCGCCGCCTGCACCGCGACCATTTTGGGCAGCCTGTCGATCAGGCCCAGGGCCTTCATCTCCTCAAAGCCCTTATAGACCTTGCTGATGATGATGCCGCCGCCGACCGGGCAGATCACATAGTCCGGCACGTCAAAGCGCATCGACCGCGCGATCTCGTAGGCGATCGTCTTGTAGCCGTCGCACGCCAGCGGGTTGTTCATCATCGTCGTACACATGTTCTTCCAGCCAAAAACCGCCTCGCCATCCTCAGCCATCGCGACGCAGTCGTTGACGCCGCCCATGCCGTAGATGAAATGGCCGCCGTAGGCCATATTCTGCCAGGCGCGCTCCTTGACCGCCCCCGGCGGGAGCATGATGTAGCATTCCATGCCCGCCTTGGCCGCATAGGCCGCCACCGCCGCGGCGGCGTTGCCTGCCGAGCCAATCGCCACCTCGCGGATCCCCTCGGCG
Source organism: Clostridiales bacterium (assembly GCA_022787165.1). Lineage (GTDB taxonomy): Bacteria > Bacillota > Clostridia > Christensenellales > Aristaeellaceae > Ventricola. Next base: position 22,495 of record JALFVL010000034.1, on the reverse strand, counting down.
CGCGCCAGTGTCATCGCCACAGTCGCAAAGCGGTCCTTGTAGGTGCCGGAGGGGTTGAGCGTCTCATTTTTCAGATACAGCCCATCCATTCCGTAGAGCCTGCCCAGCCTGTCCGTGTGGATGAGCGGCGTGCCGCCCTCGCCCATCGTGACGGGCTGCGCGTCTGCGGGCACGTCAAAAAAGTCCCGATAGCCCCAGATGCCGTCGCTGCTTCCCTCCCGGATTGCCCGGCGCAGGCGCTCGGGGTCGCGCTGAAGATCGACCGGGCTCTCGATGGAGCCGCCGCAATGCGGGCAGACAAAGTGATTCTGCGGCCCCTCGTAGGGCCTGTGGCATACCGTACATCTCATCGACATGAAGAATCTCTCCTCTCACATTCCTGTACCGTCACGCCCCGGGCAGCTGGACAACCTCTCCCTGGCTAATCACGCCGCGCGGGCAGCCGTAGGCGCGGATTGTCTCCAGCGGGTTTTCCCGAAGCGCGACGATATCCGCGCTCATGCCCACGCTCAACGCGCCTGTCTCATCCTCCAGGCCTAGGCAGGCCGCCGCGCTGCGCGTCGCCGAGCGGATCGCCTCGGCGCTCGTGCGTCCCGCGCGCTCCACCATCAGCGCCAGCTCCAGCCAGGTCTCGTCAAACCGTGTGCCGCCTGTTCCGGCGTCCGTACCGCAGACAGGCTCCAGCCCCAGCTCACAGCAGGCGCCAAAGATCTCAAACATTCGCTCCTCCTGCTCAAGCAGGAAGCTCTCCCGCGCCGTGCAGGGCAGATGCCCCTCGCGAAACGCATCCAGCTGATGATAGCCGGCGGAAAGGCCCATCATGAAGTATCGCGCCTGCCCGCGGAACGCCTCCATCCTCGCGGGCTCATACACGCGCTCCAGCAGCCCGTTCTCCCGGCAGCGCACGAAGCAGGCGACATGCTCGATGCAGTCCACGCCGCCCTGCATGCAGCGCACAAAGCCCTCCGTCGTCAGGCAATGCGCAAACGTCGGCAAGCCGAGCAGCTGCGCCTGCGCAACCACGGCGGCGATTTCCTCCTGCGTCAGGCTGACGCGCTCGGGCAGGGAGCCCGGCGTCATCTGGCCGCCGGTGACGATCAGCTTGATGGCGTCGCATCCGCGCTTTTGGCGAATGCGCACCTGACGAACCATGTCCTCGCGGGTATCCGTTTCCTCGCCCAGGAAGTGCAGGTGGCCGCCTGTTACGGTCAGCGGCGGCCCGGCCAGCTGAAGCCTCGGCAGCGCGGCAAGCCGCCGCGCCTGCGGATGGCGCAGATCCAGAAGTCCCCACGAGCTGCCCGCATCCCGGGCTGTCGTCACGCCGGAACGCAGCAGGCTGCCGCCGGCATGCGCAGCCTGCAGCAAACGGGTTCCGGGCGTTCCCTCCAGAAAATCCTGACGGGCTGTCTCCGTCGCGGAGAATTCCAAATGAACGTGGGTGTTGATGAGCCCGGGGAACAGCCAGCAGTCCGCCCAATCGAGCGTCTGCAGGCCGGGATGCCGTTCGCGCAGCGCGTCATACGCCGCGATCTCCGCAATCCGCCCGTCGCGCACGCGCAGCCCATTCACCGCCCGCAGCGTTTCACACCCGGCATCATAGATGCCGTGCGCATGAATCAGATACTCCAACTCCGCTTGCTCCTTTCCGCGCCCGGCGGGAGGCAAGGACATCTCCGCGCCGGGGCGTCCTTCCCTCCCCCATTCGCCTTACTGCATGAGTCCCGGCAGGAAATTGCAGATGCCCGGAATCGTGATAAAGCAGAAGGCCAGGATCATGAAGACGATCACATAGGGAATCACGGCCTTTGAAATGCGCGTGACCGGCATCTTCGTGTAGTCCGCCAGCACGTAGAGGATGCTGCCCACGGGCGGGGTCAGCAGGCCCTGCGAGAAGAGCAGCGTCGAGCCGACGCCGAAGCTGATGGGGTTGATGCCGTAGCTGCGGATGACCGGCAGCATGATCGGGATGAGGATCAGCATCGCAGGCGTGACATCGATGACCATGCCCGCGACGATGATCAGCGCCATGCAGCACAGCACGATGCCGTATTTGCTGCTGATGTTCGCGACGGCAAAGGCCGCGATGGTCTGCGGCACCTGGCGGAAGTTGAGAATCGACGCCAGCAGCATCGAGAAGGTGACCAGCGCCATGACCATGCCGCTTGATTTGAGCGTATCCAGGAAGACGTTGTAGATCCCCTTGAGATCCATCTCGCGGTAGACCACCACGCCCAGGAACAGCGAATATACGCAGCAGACGACGGATGCCTCGGTCGCCGAGAAGATGCCCAGCAGGATGCCGCTGAGCAGGATGACCGGCGAGAGCAGCGCGGGGATGGCGCGCCAGAGCGCGCGGCCGCGCTCCTTGAGCGTCGCCCGCCTGTTGACCGGATAATTCCGCTTCTTGGCCGTCACATAGACCATCCAACACATGACCGCCGCCATGATGATGCCCGGAATGACGCCGGCGATGAAGAGCTTGCCGACCGATTCCTCTGCCATCATCGCATAGAGCACCATGCCCGTGCTGGGCGGGATGATCGGTCCAAGGCAGGAGGATGCGCCTGTGATCGCCGCGGAGAAGTCATCGTCGAAGCCCGCCTCTTTCATGGCCTTGAGCTCGATGGCGCCGATTCCGCCGGTATCGGCCAGCGCGCTGCCGGACATGCCGGCGAAAATCACGCTGCAAAACACGTTGACATGGCCCAGGCCGCCCGGGATATCGCCCACGAGCGTGTTGCAGAAGTCAAAGATCCGCGTCGCGACGCCGCCGGCATTCATGATCGTGCCGGCGAGCATGAAAAACGGAATCGCAAGCATGCTGAACGAGTCGCCCACGGACATGATCAGGCGCTGAATCAGCAGCGTCTGCGGCATGCCGCTGGAGAGGAAATACCATGCGGAGCCCGCGAGCACGGAAAAGGACATCGGCACCCCGATCAGCGCGAGGACGACGATGATCGCCACCATAATACCCATCATTGTCTCTCTCCTCCTTACGCCTTGCTTTCAGTCTGGGGCTGCTCAAAGAGCAGCACGCTCTTGAGCGCCAGATGGACAAGCGTCAGCACGATGCCCACCGGCAGCGACCAGTAGAGATATTTGAACGGGATGCGCATGATGGACGTCAGGAACTTGCCGTTCTTGGCGATGTAGCTGGTCGCAATCGGCATGATGCGCAGGAAGACGCCGGCCATGATCACGTTGCCCACAAGCCTCAGGAGCCTCTGCCCCCTGACGGGCAGTCTGTCCACCAGCGCCGTAATGCTGGTATGGCCGTCCACGCCCACGCAGTATGCGCAGCCGATGTAGCTGATCCAGACAAAGGAATAACGCGCGAATTCCTCGCTCCATGCCAGCGGCGCGCTGAACACATAGCGCGAGACCACCTGGCAGGCCATGACGGCGAGCACGACGGCAAACCAGACCACCATGACAACGCCCTCAACCCTGCACAGACAGCGGTTGATCTTCGATACGGTTTTCAAGAGAATCCTACCCCTCTCTCAATATCACAAGGAAACCCAACGCCTTCTTTCAAAAAAGGGGTCGGCTGCATCCGGCAGCCGGCCCCAGGAAGGAAATCAGTTCGCGGCAGCAGTCGCCTGGATGATGCCGTAGAGCTCCGGATCCAGCGCAGAGTAGCTGTCGATGATCGGCTGGAGCGCGGTCTTGAAGGACTCGACGTCGATCTCCTCGTAGGGGATGATCTTCACGCCGTCCGCCTCGGCGATCTCGTAGGAATTCTCGGCATCCAGACGGGTCTGGGCCGCGAGATCCCGCTCGCACTCGGCAAAGGCGTCGAGAACGATCTGCTGATACTCCTCCGGCAGGCTGGCCAGGGAATCCTTGTTCATCACGAAGAACACGCACTGGAGCGCATGGTTCGTCTCGGAGTAGTGCTTGGCGATCTCGGTGAGCTTCCAGCTCTCATGCGCCCACAGCGCGTGATCGGCGCCGTCGACGATGCCCTGGGACAGGCTCATGTACTGATCCGCAGCGGCGGTCGGCGTCGCGGTGTAGCCCATCGCGTTGCCGATCTCGATCAGGGAGGCGGAATCCGGCACGCGCAGCTTGAGGCCCGCCAGGTCCGCAGTGGAATACACGTCGCGCTCCTTGTTGAGGATGCCCTTGAACGCCTGGTTGAAGGTCACCACAAACTTGAGGTTGAGCGCGTCGCCGTGCGTCGTGAGCCACGCCTGATAGTCCTCGGAGGCGAGCAGGCGGTCGAAGTGGTCAAAATCGACGAAAGCGAACGGGCAGTCAAAGACCTTGAACGCCTCGTCCCAGTCGGACCACTGGCCCGGGCCCACGCAGGTGAGGTCGATGTCGCCATTGGTAACCATGACGCCCAGGTCATGCTCGCTGCCCAGCGTGCCCGCATAGGTGCGCGAGAAGGTGATATCGCCGTTGGTCAGCTCCTCGATTTTGTCAAGCGCCTTGTCAAAATAGATGGTGGAGCTCTGCGTCTGCGCCAGCGGCGTGCTGTACGTCAGCTCATACGTCGCGGCGCTGGCGGCAGCGGTCATTGCCAGACAAAAAGTCAGGGCCATGACGAGACAAAGGATCTTCTTCATAGGGCATCCTCCTTTTTTTCGACATTTCCGTCGAAATTGTTAATTTGATTTTAATCCCGGCATCCCCTCTTGTCAATAGTACACAGCCATTTTTCTGAAAAAATTTCTGATTCTTCTTTTTTGTCAGAAAAAACTTTATTTTTTGCCTTGACCGCCGCCATTTATGTGCTATACTAAATAGACCGGATGTCAAACTAATAGTTTGATTCGCGGGGCCGACGCTTCTTTTCCGACGGCCCCGCAGCGCACCCCAAGCATCAAAAAGGAGGAAGAACTGATGGACGTTTATGCGAAGATGAAGGAGCTGGGAATTTCCCTGCCGACGCCGCCGGCAAAGGGCGGCCTGTATACGCCTGTGATGGAGTTTGGCGGGCATTTCCTGTATTGCTCCGGCTGCGGCCCGCAGCAGAACGGCACGAGCATTGAGGGCAAGCTGGGCAGGGAGCTGACGCTTGAGCAGGGCCAGGAGGCCGCCCGGCGCTGCATGCTCAACCTGCTGGCCAACCTGAACGCGAAGCTCGGCGATCTTAACCGCATCAAGCGCTTTGTCAAGGTGCTCGCCTTTGTCAACAGCGCGGATGATTTCGCGCAGCAGCCGCAGGTCGTCAACGGCGGCTCCCAGCTGCTTCTGGATCTGTTCGGCGAGGAGCGCGGCCTGCCGGCGCGCACGGCCATCGGCGTCAACGCGACGCCGGGCAACATCGCCGTGGAGATCGAAGTGCTCGTCGAGTACGAATAAGCCGGAGACGCGACCATGAGCGGCTTCACGATCGAGGTTCAGCATACCCCCGAGACCATCTCCGCCATGTCCCATGTGCAGTATTCCGCCACGCACGGGCTCAAAAAGGCCGTTCAAGTGGGGACGGCCACCGTCTGCCTGCTGCTGGGCACGCATCTGCTCGGGGACATCCGCGCGCCGTTTCATTATCTCTTCTCGGCCTATGGCTGCTTTGCGCTGCTGTTTTTGAATCTGCCCGCCAGGTGGCGCGCGGAGAAAATCGTCAGGGGGATTCAGGCCTCCGGCCGCGGCTTTCCCTGCTCCGTCTTCCATTTTGAGGAGGCGGGCTTCCGGGTCACGGCCAAGGGCTTTGACGGCCCGGGTGATTTCCATGCCTATGCCGACTGCCACAGGCTGCTGGAGCATCGGAGCGGACTGTATTACTTCATCAGCCCGGAGGCCGCGTTCCTCTTCCCGCCGCAGAGCTTGCAGGAGGGCAGGGCGGCCGAGCTGAAGGCGTTTCTTGAGACGCGCACAGGCCTGCGCTTCACGCGTTTGCAGCGCGGTCTAACCGCCTCTCTGCGTTCGCTGCTGCACACCCGGCGCAACACCCGCTGAGCGCGCAGCGCCTCTTTCGAGCGGCCTGCACGGCCGGCACGTCACGCTTCATCCATCAAGCAAGGGCTGCTGCCCCGACTTCCCGCCGTTGCGGGATTGCGGAGCAGCAGCCCTGCTTCTTTTTTTACTCAGCGGCGGAAAGACTCATTCCTTTCCGGCGTCCTCCTGCGCAGTCCTGTCATCCTGCTGCTTATGAATCTCCTCGAGATAGTTGTAGAGCGTGAATTTGGAGATGCCCAGCGCCTGACAGATCTTCGGGCCGGACTTCGTAATCAGCATCGCGCCCTTGCGGTCCAGCTGGCTGATCACCTTCTTTTTCTCCTCCTTGTTCATCTGCGAGGGACTCTTGCCCACCTGACGGATGCTCTCTGAGAGCAGATAATCCAGCAGCTCGTTGACGTCCGTCGTGAAGAATTCGCGGGTCTCCATATTGCCGCCCGGCACGCCGTTGGGCACCATCGTGATCTCCGAGAGCTGGTTTTGCATCCGGATGAAATCCGTGATATCCCGGTTGATACACAGCGCGCCGATCTTCTTCCCTTCCTTATCCTCCAGATACAGCGACGAGGAGCGCAGCATCCGGCCGTCGCTCAGCTGCGTCAGATAGTTCAGCTGGTTGGAGCCATCCGAGGTTCCACGCATCACCTCAAGGCCCAGATTGCTGCCCCCGTCGCCCACCTTCCGGCCGGAGACATGACCGTTTTCGATGGCGATGATCGTCCTGTCGTATTCCTTTGACCAGTCATGCAGCACAATCTCGCATTGCGGGCCAAACTCCGCCGCAATCAGCTTCATGATATTGACCAGCAGCTTTTCATATTCCTTATCCATTTCTTCATCCCGTCTTCACAGATAGTCTTCCTCGGGCGCAAAGCGCAGACTTCACCCCGGTTTCCCAATTTTATCTTTTCCTCCTTGCGTTTGTCAAGCCCCGCCTCGGCGCTTGGCCGATTCTTTCCCCGCGCGCAAAGCAGCCCCACGCGGGCCGCATTCTCAAGAATTGACACGTTTCCCTGCAAAATCCTCCTGTTGCTCTGCGCGGATCTGCCGTATAATGGGAGCATCGCAAAGGATACCGCGCGGCAGAGAGGCCGCAGATCGATCAAACGAAAGGAGAACCCTTGGATGAGGAATTGGAGAAGAGGAATGACCCTGCTGCTGACGCTGCTGATGCTGTTGACCTCAGCGGCCTGGGCAGAGGGGACGGAGGCGCTGACTGGCGGCGAGGCGGCGGACCTGCTGCTTGCCGCCGCGGACGGCTATGCCTCCGGCGCGCAGCGAGCGGCGCTGCTGGCGGACACGCCCGCCGGGCCCATCGGCGAGCAGGCGGCCCTGACCCGCGTCAACGCGCTGGTGATGCTGCGCCGCGCGTTTGGCGAGCTGCCCGCGCCTGAGGGAGACAGCGCGCGCATGGCTGCCGGCATCGCGTTGACCGACCTGCCGGATTGGGCCCGAGAGGCGATCGGCGACGTGCTCGCCGCCGGCATCGCAGTGGGCGACGGCAGCGGCCAGCTTGTCCCCGACGCGCCCGTCACGCGGGACGAGCTGACCACCCTGATCCGCCGTGTCTACGCCTATCTGGGTGGAAATCTTCGCGACGACTTCTATGCCACGATCAATCGCGACTGGCTGAACGCCTCCGACATCCCGGTGGGCCTGTCGATCAACGGCCCGTTTTATGGCCTGACGCTCACGGTCAATGAGCAGGTCGCGGCGCTGATTGCCGGGATCGACGCGCAGGCGCAGACGCCCGGCAGCGCCGAAGCCAAGATCAAGGCGCTCTACGACTGCGTGCTGGATACCGGCCGCCGCGAGCAGGATGGCATCGCGCCGATTCAGGCGTACCTCGACGCCATTGCCTCCGCCTCGACGCTTGCGGAGCTGATGGAGGCTGACGCCCTGATCACTGCCGAGCTGGGCTTCCCCACGCTGCTGGGCTATGGCGTCACCACCGACCTGGCCAATTCCTCGCAGCACATCGTCACCTTCTCCTGCGTGGGCGCGATGATGGACAAGGACTTTTACCTGAACGGCACGCCGGAGCAGACGCAGATCTACCTCGGCTATCTCGAGACGCTCTTTGCGCTCTGCGGCCTGAGCGCGGAGGAAGCGCAGGCCCAGGCCCGGCTCGTCTACGAGGCGGAGAAGACCGTCGCGGCCGCCTCGCTGGACCCGCAGGAATACGGCGACGTGGACAAGATCTACAATCTCTACACGCCTGAGGCGCTCGACGCGCTCTTCCCGAATGTCGACCTCGAGCCCATCTACGCCGCGACCGGCATGGCGCCCACCGACCGGATTCTGGTCATGGACGCGGGCGCGCTTCAGGCTGCGGCGGCGCTCTTTGATGACGCGCATCTGGATACGCTCAAGGCCGTCGCGCAGCAGGGGCTGCTGCTGAGCGTAGGCGCGACGCTGAACAAGGACTTTCTGGAGGCGAGCTTCGACTTCACGCTGGCCTATTACGGCGTGGACGCGCGCCAGAGCGACGAGCAGATCGCCGCGCAGCAGGTGCAGAGCCTGCTCGCCGATTACCTCGGCCGCGCCTACGCGGACGCGCATTTCTCCGCCGAGGCCAAGGCCGACGTGGAGGACATGATCCGGGGCTTCATCGCGATTTACAAGCAGCGTCTGGAGACGCTCGACTGGATGAGCGAGGATACCCGGGAGAAGGCCATCCGCAAGCTCGACACGATGGGCATCAAGGTCGGCTATCCCGACAGCTGGGAAACGTACCTTAATGACGCGGAGATTCTCTCCCCCGAGGAGGGCGGCACGTTCTTTTCAAACACGGTCGCCATCGCCCGCGCCAGTGCGGCGGATGCCTATGCCCGGCAAAACGAGCCGGTCGACAAGACGGAATGGGCCATGTATCCCTTTACAGTGAACGCCTGCTACGACGTCACTGCCAACGACATCACCTTCCCTGCCGCGATTCTGCAAGCGCCGCTGTACGACGTGGACGCCCCGAGGGAGGCCAACCTCGGCGGCATCGGCTACATCATCGCGCACGAGATCACGCACGCCTTTGACAACAACGGCGCCAAATTTGATGAGAACGGCAACTCCGCCGATTGGTGGACAGCGGAGGATTACGCGGCCTTCCAGGAGCGCTGCGACGCCGTGGTCGCGTGGTACGACGGCCAGGAGGCGTATCCCGGCATCGCGTGCAGCGGGGCGCTGACGCTCTCGGAGAACGTCGCCGACCTGGGCAGCGCCCGCTGCGTGCTGACGGCGGCTAAGGCGCTTGAGGCGCCGGATCTCGACCTGCTCTTCCGCTCGATGGCCAACACCTGGGCCTCCACGACCTCCCGCCAGCTTCGCGCCTATCTGGCCGTCGCGGACGTCCACGCGCCGGACAAGCTGCGCTGCAACCGCGTTTTGCAGACGCTGCCGGAGTTCTACGAGGTCTACGGCATTGGCCCGGAGGACGGCATGTGGACCGAGCCGGAAAGCCGGGTGTCCATCTGGTGAAGCGCTTTTTGATCTCGACGCTGGGCATCGGCTTTGCCCTCATTGCGCTGGCGCTCGTCTACGCCAGCGGACGATAACGGCAGCGGGCCGGCATGATTCAGGCGTCTCTTTCCCTTTTGCCTTCGGCCTGCTCAGAACTGATAGTAGATGAAGGTCGCCTCGTCAAAGCCCGATCCCCAGACGCCGAGCAGCAGAACGCTTACAATGCCGGCCATCAGAATGAACCAGCGCACAGGCAGCTTCTGCCGGAGCACCCAGCCTCCGACGTCCTTGCCCCGTTCCTGCGCGAGCGAAACCGCGAAGAGCAGCAGCACGGCGGCGATGAACACGCAAACATCCGGCACGGGCATCCCCATCCGGTCAAGCAGCGCAAGGCTCAGTTCGCCCGGACGCCAATCGCGGAATATGGAACCGATCATCCGCAGCGCGTCGCCTCCCCGGGCGCAGCGGTCGAAGAACCAGCCGATGTTGACGATCAGAAACGTGCGCAGCACACGGAAGATATGGAAGCCCCTGGAAGCCGTCAGACGCGGCAGACGGGCGTTCATCCGCTTGTATACCGGCTCCAGCAGCGCCGTTATCGCGAGGATCGCGCCATTGTAAAAGCCCCAGAGGAGATAATTGGCCGTCGCACCATGCCACAGGCCGACCAGCAGAAACACGAGCAGATTGCCCAGCGCCGCCGGCAGCGCGCGGGCAAATTCCGCGCCAAAGCGGCCCTTCGCCGCCTTGGAGAGACGCGCCATCGGCCGGGTCAGCGCAAAGGGATAGAAGACATAGTCGCGCATCCATGCGCCCAGGCTGATGTGCCAGCGCCGCCAGAAATCGCCGAGCGAGACGGCGAAATACGGCCTTCTGAAGTTGGGCGCGAGGCGGACGCCGCACAGCCGCGCGATACCCGTCACCAGATTGATGCCGCCGCAGAAATCGCAGTACTGCTGCGCGGCATACAGCAGCACGGCCAGCGCGTTCACCGCGCCGCCGTAAGCCCCCGCCTGCGCGGAAAAGACCGCGTTGACCACAGGCAGCGCCCTGTCCGCGATGACCATTTTCTGAAACAGGCCCCAGAGCATCAGCATCAGGCCTCGCCGCATGCCGTCAAAATCGACATCCTCCGGCGCGGCGAGCTGGGGCGCGAGCTCGCCATAGCGCCCGATCGGCCCCTGAATCAGCTGCGGAAAGAAGGAGACGAACAGCGCAAAGCGCGGCAAGCTCCGCTCCGGCTGGATCTTGCCGCCGTAGACGTCGAGCAGATAGCCCATCGACTGGAACGTATAAAACGAGATGCCCAGCGGCAGCAGCAGACCCAGCGGCTGCGCGCCCGCCCAGCCCAGCAGATCGTCCGTGTATTTGAGCACAGCGAGCACCGCGAAATTCAGCACGAGCGCGGCGAGCATCCAGCGGCGCTGGCGGCTTCTGGCCGCCTCCTTCATGCGCCTTTTTCCCTCACGGCCCGGCGTCTGCTGCGCAAGCTGCGCCTTGAGCGCCTGCGCAATGCCCCCGATCCGCAGCGCGGCGGCCCATGTGGTCAGCATTGTCATCAGGAGAAACGGAAGGCCCGTGAGTGCACGGGCCGCATAAAAGCCGAAGCTGATGACCAGCAGCACAACATAGCGCATCCGCCTCGGACAGAGCCGGCACAAACCCGCGCCGGCGATGCCGAAGGCCGCAAGCTGAAACAGCGACATGTCTTTTCTCCTTTGCAGCACATGGTTTCATGACGCCTTATTGTACCAAATTCCGCTCCGTTCAGCAAGCGCTTCCCTCCTGTTTTCCCAGGCATTACAGGCTTCCTTTCGATAATTCCGTCCCGGTTTCATCCAGATTCATCGCAGGAAACCCAATGAAAAAAGCGTCTCCCTCCCTCTCTCGGGAAGAAGACGCTCTTTGCTTTGAATGATCGATCAATCCTCGGGCTTTGCGCCGATGACCGCCTTGATGCGGCGCACGCCGGCGGAGGAGGATTCCTCCTTCTGAATCTTGAAGCTGACGAGCTCGCCGGTATGGCTGGCGTGCGGGCCGCCGCAGATCTCCTTGGAATACTCGCCCATCGTGTACATGCGCACGCGCTCGCCGTATTTGCTCTCGAACAGACCAATCGCGCCCTCCGCCTTCGCGGCCTCGACGGTCGTCTCGGTCATGACGACCGGCACATCCGCCTGAATCCACTCGTTGACCAGCGCCTCGACCTGCGCGAGCTCCTCCTTGGTCACCTTGCGGCCGAACTTGAAGTCAAAACGCAGGCGCTCCGCGGTGATGTTGGAGCCCTTCTGCGCGACCTCGTTGCCCAGCACGCGGCGCAGCGCCGCCTGAAGCAGATGGGTCGCGGTATGCAGGCGCGCAGTCTGCGCGCTCTGGTCGGCGAGGCCGCCCTTGAAGCGCTGCTCCGCGCCCGCGTGGGAGCTCTTCTGATGCTCCGCGAAGTGCTTGGCGAAGCCCTCCTCGTCGACGGTCAGGCCCTTCTCGCCCGCCAGCTCGCGGGTCATCTCGATCGGGAAGCCGTAGGTCGCGTAGAGGTTGAACGCGTCGAGGCCGTCGATGACCTTGCTCTCGCCCAGGCGGCCGGCGACCTTCTCAAACTCGCGCTCGCCCTGGCGCAGCGTGCGCGCAAAGCGGCTCTCCTCCAGCTTGAACTGATCGAGCACAAACGCTTCATTCTGCTTGAGCTCCGGATAAACCTCGGCATACTGGTCGATGATCACCTTGGCGATCTCGCTGGTGAAGCCCTCCGCCATGCCCAGCTCCATGCCGTAGCGAACGGCGCGGCGGATCAGGCGGCGCAGAACGTAGCCCTGGTCGACGTTGCTCGGGCTGACGCCGCGCGGGTCGCCCATGATGAAGGTCGAGGTGCGCAGATGGTCGGCGATGATGCGGAAGGCCTTGGTGGTCGCCGCGTCATCCTCATAGCCCTTGCCGGAGAGCTCGGAGATCTTGGCAAGGATGCCGGTGAAGGCGTCCGTCTCATAGACGGTCTTCACGCCATTGAGCGTGCAGATGGTGCGCTCCAGGCCCATGCCGGTATCGACGTTCTTCTTCTCCATCGGCACATACTGGCCGTCGGCGGTCTTGTTGTACTGCATGAAGACGTCGTTCCAGATCTCCAGGAAGCGGCCGCAGGAGCAGGCCGGGGAGCAGTTCGGGCCGCAGGGCGGCTGATCCTTGATGATGAACATCTCGGTATCCGGGCCGCAGGGGCCGGTCTGGCCCGCCGGGCCCCACCAGTTGTGCTCGCGCGAGAGGAAGTAGATGTTCTCCGGCTTCACGCCGTTGTCCATCCAGTATTGCGCGGCCTCGGTGTCGCGCGGGATTTCGCCCTCGCCCTCGAAGACGGTGAAGGCCAGCTTGTCCTTGTCAAGGCCGAGGTACTTCGGGCTGGTCAGGAATTCCCAGCTCCAGGCGATCATCTCCTTCTTGAAGTAGTCGCCCAGGGACCAGTTGCCCAGCATCTCAAAGAACGTCAGGTGGGAGGCATCGCCGACCTCGTCGATATCGCCGGTGCGGATGCACTTCTGCACGTCGGTCAGGCGGGTGCCGGCCGGGTGCTTGCTGCCCAGCAGGTAGGGCACCAGCGGATGCATGCCCGCGGTGGTAAACAGGACGGTCGGGTCGTTTTCCGGGATGACGGAAGCGCTCGGGATCACCGCGTGGCCCTTGCTCTTGAAGAAATTCAGCCACATGCTGCGCAGCTCACCGGAAGTCATCTTTTTCATGGTCTTTCTCTCCTTCGGTTTTTGCCAATATAAAAACGCCTGCCGTCCGGGGACGAACAGACGCGATTCGCGGTACCACTCCGGTTGGCGCGCAAACGCGCGCCCACTCTCGCCCTTAACGCGGGCCGACGCCCGGCTCCTCGCCGATGGCTCCCCGGAGGGCTGCCGCCTTCCCCTGCCGCCGGGCTTGCACCCTCCCCGGCTCGCTCAGGCAGGCCGTTTCAGACGGCTCTTTCCGCATCATCGCCTTTGCATATCGGGGATATTATAGCCAATCCCGCCCCGTTTGTCAAGCGGGCGGGGCCGCTTCCGATGCCGGTAAAAGAAAAAACGAAGGCGACGCGATTGCTCGCGCCGCCTTCAGGGAAAGAGGGGGCTATGTGAATGGATTCGCTGCCAGACGTCGGGTGAAATGCAAGCCTCAGTTTACAATCAACTTCCGCTTTTCGTCGGGTAGTCTTCAAGAACGGTGATGTTCTTCTCGACGCCGTCGACGGTCACCTTCTTCGCCTTCAGCTTGGTCACCGTGTTCTTGATGATCGCCTGGTGGTTTTCAGCCTCCGGCACGCTGCCGCCGTCGCCCGCGTTGATCTGGGAGCCACGGAAGTGGATACAGAACTGGCCCTCGAAGTTGTTGTTCGGAATATCCTGCTGACCATGCGGCTGGGCGTAGACAGAGCAGACGAACTGCTCACCGCCCACCGTCAGCACCATGCCATGACGCTTCCAGGAAATCGAACCCGGGCTGGACACGCCATAGATCTTGCACAGCGTCGCGGTATCCGCCGCAGTCAGCGGCTCCGCATCGGCGTGATTCTTGCCGGAGGACTGGACGTAGATATTGAACGTGAGGCCCGTTTCGACATCGGTGAGCGTCGCCTTCTTGCAGCCGGCAACAAAGCCGAGATTCTTGAAGACGCGGTTGTACTCGGACGGCCAGTACAGGTTGTAGATCGTCGCGTTATACGAGCCGGTCGCCGTTCCGCCGCCGCCTGTGCCGTAATAGGCCGCCTGCAGCGCCGTCATCGTCGTCGGGCCAACCACGCCGTCCGCCGTCAGGCCGTGATCGCGCTGGAAGTCCTTGACCGCCGCCTCGGTCTTGGAGCCGAAGTGGTTGGAGATCGTCGCGCTGTAATAGCCGAGGCTCTTGAGGGCCGTCTGGATCCAGCCGACCGTCGGGCTGGTGTCGTCATAGCGGTAGGAAGTGCCGCTGGCGTTGCTGCCGGTGTAATCCTTGATCTCCTCGTCGGTCATCACCTTGGCGTAGCTTTTGCTGATCCAGTAGCCGGAGCGGGTCTGGAACCAGCCATCGACGGTATCGACGTAGTAGAAGACGTCGCCCGTGTTCGCCGTGCCGACGCGGGTCGCGGAGGTGCTCGGCTCATAGCGCAGCGAGACGTTGTTGCCCGTCACGCGGATCATGCCGATGGTCTCCATGTCGCTCGCATTGTTATCCGAGCTGCCGCCAGCGCTGGTGTACTCCTTCTCCGTGATGGTCTCCATCATGTCGGAGCGCACATAGCCGTTATGGGTATATCGGCCCTGTGTCACGCTGATATAGTACCACTTGACGCCGCCGGAGGTGTAGGTCTTCGAGATGCGCACGAGCGTGCCCTTGGAGAGGCTCGCCTTCGCGGCCGAGGTGGTGGAGTAGGACGAGCGCAGATAGACGTTGTCCTTCGTGATGCGGCCGTAGGAATTCGCGGTCGTGACCGTCGTGCCGGAGCTGCTGCCGGTGTCGCTGGCGGATGTGCCGCCGGAGCCCTTGATGACGCTGGCGATCTTGTTGAGGGTCGCCGTGCCGGCGATGCCGTCGACCGTCAGGTCATTGGCATCCTGGAACTTGCGCACCGCCTGACGGGTCAGGCTGCCGAAGTTGCCGGTGATGTCGCCGTAGTAGTAGCCCAGCGCCTTGAGGTCGGTCTGCAGGTTGCGCACCGCCGTGCCGCTGTCGCCCTCGCGCAGCGCCGTGGAGGATGTGGAGCCGCTCGCGGAGGAGGAGCCGCTGCTCTTGAGCGCGCTGGCGATGGCGTTGATCGTCGTCGTGCCGGCGATGCCGTCCGCCGTCAGGCCGCGCGACTGCTGGAACTTCTTGACGGCCTGCTGCGTGAGGCTGCCGAAGTTGCCGGTGATGTCGCCGTAGTAGTAGCCCAGCGTCGTCAGGTCCGTCTGCAGGTTGCGGACATTGTCACCCGAGGAACCCAGACGCAGGCCGCTGCCTGTGGTATTGATGGAGCCGCCTGCCGCCGTGACGGCGGAGGCGATGGCGCTCAGGGTCTTCGTGCCCGCGACGCCGTCCGCCGTCAGGCCCTTGGCCTTCTGGAAGGCCTTGACGGCCGCCTCGGTCTTCTCGCCGAAGTTGCCGGTGATCTCCGCGTAATAGTAGCCGAGCTGCTTGAGGTCCGTCTGAAGCTGAGAGACCTTCGTGCCCTGGCTGTTGAGCTTGAGCACAGAGCCGCTCGCGGAGGAGGAGCTCGAGGTGCCGCCCTTCTTCTCAACCGCCGCGGCAAGGGCCGCAAGCGTCTTCGTGCCCGCAACGCCGTCCGCCGTCAGGCCGCACTCCTCCTGGAACCGCTTGACCGCGGTTTCCGTCTTGGAGCCGAAGTTGCCGGTGATCTCCGCCCAGTAATAGCCCAGCGCCGTCAGATCCTGCTGCAGGTTGCGAACCGCCGTGCCGGTGGAGCCGAGCTTGAGCCCGGAGCCGGAGGAAGAGGACGACGCCGAAGCCGACGCGCCGCTGGACGCATAGGCCGCGTCAATCTTCGCCAGGGTCTGCGGGCCGGCGATGCCGTCCGCCGTCAGGCCGTATTTCTTCTGGAAGGCCTTGATGGCCGCCTCGGTCTTTTCGCCCACGTTGCCGGTGATCTCGCCGGCATACAGGCCCATCGCCTTGAGCTTGGTCTGCAGGCTCTTGACGTTTTCGCCGCTGGAGCCGAGCTTGATGTAGGCGCTGTCCGAGCTGGTGGCACTCGCCTTGCGCTGCGCCGCGGTGAAGGTACCCACCTTTTTGCTGGGCAGATCGCCGCCGCTGACGGAGAAGGCATTCTTCGCCTGCGTCGCGCTCAGAATCTTGACATAGGTGGTCTTGCCGTCACTCTGGCAGATCCAGCCGGTCTGGATGCTGCCGTCGCTGGCGCGGTACTTGACCTGGATAAAGGTGCTGCTGCCGCTCGTCTTGGACGAGGTCACATAGACGCAGGCGCCCTTCACCACATTGTCGATGACCGTGGCATTGGTCGAGGCCGACTCGCGGACGCGAACCTTGTCCTGCGTCTGTCCGTAGACCTTGCTGTAGCCCGCAGCACTGGCCAGCGGCACAGCGAAGACCGTCACCAACACGCACAGAATGGCGAGCATCGCAAAGCGCTTGATGACTCCGTTTTTCATAAGAATCTATCCCCTCTTTCGTGTCCGCCGGAGGCGGCGGACGGCTCGAGGAACGGGCCCCCCACAGGTTCATAAGGGTACAATCCGCCCATTCCGCATGGTATGAATCAATTTTATTACAATTCTGTTAATTTGTCAACGGTATTCCGATAATTTGTTTATGGAATTGTCATCCTTTTCGCGCTGTTCCTTCATATTTTTCGGTATCCTGCGTTTTTTCGTCCGGTTGCGCGCCGCCCTCGCTGTTTTCGGCGAGCTGGAGCCTGCGCCGCGGCACAAAGCCGGAGAAGACCGTATCCCCGTCGTGGCTCTCCAGCGTGATCCGCCCGCCCAGGCCGGTGATCGTCTGGCTGACGATGAACAATCCCATGCCCTGGCCGGTCGCCTTGGTCGTAAAGCCCGGCTCAAAGATGTGCTCGCGCGTCTTTTGGGGAATCTCAGGGCCATTGTTGCGCACGGAGAAGAACCAGCTTCGCAGATCCTCGCCCAGCACGAGCTCGACCGTCGGCCTGACGCCCTTGGGGTGCTTCGCGGCGCAGGTCGCGTCAAGCGCGTTGTCGATCAGGTTGGCGAGCACGCGGCAGATCTCCCACGCCGGCATCAGTGAATCATCCCACTTGGCTGCGATGGAGAGCTTGAGCTCCGCGCCGCGCTGCTGGGCCTCGACGACCTTCGCCTGAATGAGCGCGTTGACGGCGGGGCAGTCCGTGCGCAGCATTTTGCTCACGCGCTGCATGTCGCCGTAGATCTTGTCCATATAGGCCATCGCCTCGCCGGGCTCGTCCATCTCAATGAGGCTGTAGACGACCTGAATGTGATTCATGAAGTCATGCCGCTGGGCGCGCATCTCCCGGTTGAGGCTCTCCAGCTGGCCGTAGGCCTCCTCCAGCTCGCATGTCTTCTGCACCATGCGCAGGCTCGTGAGGGAGGCGCCAATATCGGTCACAGCGCCCCAGCCGACGACCGTCAGGCACAGCAGCGACGTCATCCGCGCGATCGTCTCCTCGACGCCCGTGCTCAGCAGCCGGTTGACGAGCACGACCATGGCGATGCCGGCCGCGATTTCCAGCACATTGACAGCGATGGAGAGAAACGCCGCCTTTCTCACCTTGACACGGTCGCGCATGTCCGCCCTGATGCGTTTGAGTTTCATAGCCCTCCTGCCGGCACGCGCCGGCGCTTTCGATACAGAAAATCCCATGCGGAGCCCGTCTGGCAGCCGCACGGGATCTTGATTCGCTCTGTCTTACTCGTGAAGCGAAGCCGGATACACGCCGCTCTCATGCAGCTTGCGCAGATCCGCCTGCACAGTCGGCTTGTCCTCCTTGTAGGTGACGCCGAACCACTGGGCATCGGTGTGGAGCACATCCACGGTCATCTCACCGCTGTGCATCAGCGTGTCGACGAAGACCGGCAGCAGGCACTCGGCCTTGATGGCATCCGGCGCAAGGCCCTTGAGGAAGCCCACGAAGTATTCCTCGAGCTTGCCGAAGACCCACGGCGTGAAGCCCCAGAAGTTCATGCTCACCGGCGCGAGCGGATCGAGCAGCTCGCCGGGCTCGCCCTTGTCGATATCGCGGATTTCGCCGTTCTCGCAGAGCTTGATCTTGAGCGTCTCGACAACCTTGGTCAGCTTGCCATCCTGCTCCTTGCAGACGCCGCGGGAAACCGTGCCGTTCTTGGAGACGGTGTTGCGCAGCTCGTAGCCAACCATCGCGGCCTCGCCCTCGGGCTTGAGCTTTTGCAGCTCGTCATACATCGTCTTGAAGGCGGAGACGCCGTAGTAATCGTCCGCGTTGAGCACGGCGAAGGGCTGATGGATCACATTCTTGGCGACGAGCACGGCATGAACCGTGCCGAAGGGCTTGGTGCGCTCTTCGGGAATATGATAGAAAGAAGGAACGCTCGAAAAATCCTGGAAGGCGTAATCCACCTTGATCTTTTTGGCGATGCGGTCGCCGCAGATCGAGGCGATCAGCTCCTGCATACCGGGCTTGATGACGAACACGACATGGTCAAAGCCCGCACGGATCGCGTCATGGATCGAATACTCCATCAGGATCTCGCCGTTGGGGCCAAGGCTGTCCACCTGCTTGTTTCCGCCGTAGCGCGAGCCCATGCCCGCCGCCATAATCAGTAACGTAGCGCCCATAAGAAATATCCTCCTCCGTCATTCGTGCTTCAAAAAGCCGAATCCTATTCGAGGATATTATACAGGATTTGCCTTTGCCCTTCAAGCCATATTCCCGAATTTCACAAAAACTTGACGTTCTCCCGTTCCAATTTCCTCCGAAGCGTATATAATGGAGAAAACACGCTCAGGCGCGGCGCCACGCGCCGGAAGGAGAGGATTTTCATGAAGGTTCTACTGATCAACGGCAGTCCGCACGCGCAGGGCTGCACGGCCCGCGCGCTTGAGGAGGTTGCCTCCACTCTGCGCGCTGAGGGTATCGAGGCGGAGATTTTCCATATCGGCACCGGCCCTGTCCGCGGCTGCATCGGCTGCGGCGGCTGCGCGCGCAGGGGCGATCATCGCTGCGTCTTCGGGGACGATCCGGTCAACGAGGCGCTTCAAAAGGCGGAGGGCTGCGACGGCTTCGTCTTCGGCTCCCCGGTGCATTACGCCTCGGCAGGCGGCAGCATCACCTCTTTCATGGACAGGATGTTCTACGCGGGCGGCGCGCTGATGCGCGGCAAGCCCGCTGCGGCCGTGGTCAGCGCCCGGCGCGCGGGCACGACGGCCGCGCTCGACCAGCTCAGCAAGTATTTCTCCATCACCGGCATGCCCACCGTGCCCAGCAGCTATTGGCCGATGGTACACGGCAGCCGGCCCGAGGACGTCGAGCAGGACGAGGAGGGCCTTCAAATCATGCGCAACCTGGGCCGCTACATGGCCTTCATGCTCAAGGCCTTCGCGCTCGCGCGGGAGAACGGCCTCACACCGCCTGAGCCCGAGACGCCGAGAAAGCGCACAAACTTCGTCCGCTGAACCTCTCCATCTATCAGACGGAGTATCGCGCGGAATTCTTTCATCCGGGCGCTTTTCTGCCCGGATTTTTTGCAGCCCTGCCAAACGGAGGTTGATTTTCATGGACCCCGCCTGCCTGTCCCGCGCCTTTCAGGTGCGCAAGCTGACGCCCTGCGACACGGACGCGATTCTTTCGCTCATGCGGGGAAACCACATCTTCTTCCGTCATCACCCGCCTGCCCCCACGAGGGAGAGCATCGCGGAGGACATGGCCTCTCTCCCTCCGGGAAAGACCTGTGCGGACAAGCTCTACGTCGGCTTCTTCCAGGGCGGCTTTCTGCTCGCCGTGATGGACCTGATCCTTCGCCATCCGGACGGGAAGACGGCGTTCATCGGGTTTTTCATGATGCATCCCGCCTGCCAGGGACGGGGCACAGGCTCAGCGATCATCGGGGAATGCGCCGCCGCCCTTCGCGCGCAGGGCTTTGCCAGAATTCGTCTGGGCGTGGACAAGGGCAATCCGCAGAGCAACGCCTTCTGGCGGAAAAACGGCTTTGAAGTTGTCGGCGAGAATCGCTATTTCATCATGGAGCTGGCGCTCTGATGCCCGAACGGAGAGGCATTCGATGGATTTCTCCAGCCAGGGTTTTGGGGCATTGATGACCGCCCTGATCGCCTGTTCATAAGTCGTCCTCGACAGGCCCAGAGGCAGCGCGCATCCGAGGTATCCCGATTTCATCTATCCGGTGGATTACAGCCATCTCGAAGGCACCTTGTCGATGGACGGAAACGGCATCGACGTTTGGGGTGGCTCCGGGGAGCCGGGGATCGACGCTGTCATGTGCACCGTCGACCTGATGAAGCGCGATTCGAAAATCAATATCGCTGGCTATCCTATGAGCCGGGCAACACCGTGGCGAAGGCAATGTCCGCGCGGATGGGCTTCCGCGAAAACGGCGAAAAAGACGGCGACGCGGTCGTTGCTGTGCTGCCACTTTCCTGATTCCAGCCGGCCGATGGCCCGCACAGGAAGAAACAGACAAACCATGGACACAGCGGAGAAATGAGGGACACCATGCAGATCAGAAAAGGGTCAAACGCGGATATTGAGAAAGTCTCCGCCCTGTACGACGCCATATGCGGCCATCTGGAAAGCCACACGAATTACTGCGGCTGGCGGCAAGGCATCTATCCGGCACAGGAAGACGCCGCTGCGGGAATTGAGGAACAGGCCCTTTGGGTTGCCGATATCGACGGCAGGATCGCCGGCACGCTGATCCTGCGCCATACGCCCGAGGAGGCCTATGCGCTCGCGGACTGGGGCACGGCACTTGAGTACAGCGAGATCCTGGTTCTGTACACCTTCGCGGTGCATCCGGATTTTCTCCATCAGGGCATCGGGCAGCAGATGCTGGAGTTTGTGCTCGATTACGCCGCCGGGGAGAACATGAAGGCCGTCCGTCTGGACGTCTACGAGAAGAACACGCCGGCCATCCGCCTGTATGAGCAGATGGGCTTTGGGTATGTGGACACGGTGGACCTCGGCTACAGCGCGTATGGGCTCAAACGCTTCCGGCTCTATCAGCGGATGCTGTGAGGGCCGGGCGGGCCACTGTTCTGCGAGCGGAATGATCGGCCTCGGGGCGCAGCAGCGTCAACAGTCACGGCGAAAAAATGAAAATAAGCCGAATTCATTTCGTCATATTGATGAGCAGGTATAACGCAACAATCAAGGGGAGAATTGAAAATGGCTCAAAGACTGCCAAACCGTGAAAAAGCGCTGCGAAGGATTGCCAAGCTGCTTGGCATCACCATGCTGCTTGCTCTTGCATTTGGGGCTGGGGTGCTTTACGAAAATGAACATGTGCTTCAAGTGAATCATGCGGCATGGGCATTGAAGAAATGCAATCTTTCACAGGCGTATGCGCCGAGGTTCTGCTTGCGTGGTTTCACCGGTTTCAGGGATACCTATGAGCAGATCGTATTTGCAGTCGAAGAGGATCAAAGACCGGTTTTGATACAGGAGATCAGCCGCACAAAGGGATGGACAGCAGAGTCTGTTCCTGCAGAGGACTTTCTGGCATTTTCAAAAGCATTCTGGTATAAAGAATTTCCACCTATTCCGGAGGGCATGGTTTTTGACGCATGGTTTTACAGAGAAACTCATGAACCTTCAGGATATGTGCATGTTGCGACAGGCAGTCTCTCCCCGATTGGCGCTATTGGGTATGGATTCGAATTTGCCGTGTATGATATCGAAACAGGGCTGATGATCTTCATCGATCAGTTTGGATGATGGTCGAAGGAGCGATGGCGGTGTGAGCTTTATGGAAATCCACCCGCATGGGAACCGCCTCACGCCTCATGCTTCTCCAGCAGTTCATACTGCGTCGATGCATATGGATTGCAGCAGGCGATGGGGTGTTTCTTGTTTTGGAATCCGGCAACGTCCTACTCTCCCAGGCGTTTCCCATCGCGCTCTCTTCCTCCGGGGAACTCGCACAGTCGCGCCCTCCGCCCGCTCCCTGCGATTCCCGACGCTCCGCCTGCCTGTTTCCGCCACTGGCGGCGGCAGGCTCCGGTCCCACTGGCGGCGCGCGATGGGAAACCTAGCCAAGTACAATGCCGCACTCGTCCGCAGACGGCCGGGAGCTGGACGCATTGCCTCGGCCCAAAAAGAAATCAACCCCACATTCGTGGGGCTGATTTCTTTTTGGAATCCGGCAACGTCCTACTCTCCCGGGCGTTTCCAGCCGTGCTGTTTCGACCCGGGGAACTCGCATAGTCGCGGCCTCCGCCCGCTCCCTGCGATTCCCGACGCTCCGCCTCGCTGTTTCGCCCACAGGGCGCGCACGACTGGAAACCTAACCAAGTACAATGTTGCACTTGGCTGAAGACGGCCCGGGAGGAAAATCCCCGGAGGGCAAAGAAAAAGCCCAGCCATAAGGCTGAGCTTTTTCTTTGGAATCCGGCAACGTCCTACTCTCCCGGGCGTTTCCCATCGCGCTCTTTCCGCCACTGGCGGCGCGCGATAGGAAACCTA
>JALFVL010000025.1 GCA_022787165.1 Clostridiales bacterium | reverse complement strand
CTACCACCTGCTCAACCTCCACGCGACCTTCTCGACCGAGCGCCCCGCGCACACCATCGAGTTCCGGGCCTTCAACGGCACACTCGAACCGCGGAAGATTCAGGCCTACATCCAGCTTTGCATGGCCATCAGCGCACAGGCCCTGACCAGCAAGGCCGCCAGCCCGACCCGACCGGAAACCGACAACCCGAAGTACACCTTCCGGTGCTGGCTCCTTCGCCTCGGGTTCATTGGCGACGAATTCGCCACCGCCCGCGAGGAGCTCACACACCTCCTGCCCGGGAACAGCGCTTGGCGGATGGCTTCCTGATCGGGAGCCTCCCCAAGCACACCCCGCCTGACGAGGGCTCGGCGGCTCCGAGCCGAAACGCGCACAGCGCGTCGCGGGAAGCCGCACACTATCTTTCAAATCAAGGAGGCACACACCATGAAGAACGTCATCTACATCACCGCCATGCGCGAAGGCTACGCCATCGACCAGATCCACCGCACCATGACCGTCGGCGAGCTGATCGACTGCCTCAGCGAGTTCCCCGAGGACGCACAGATCTACCTTTCGCACGACCGCGGGTACACCTACGGCGGCATCACCGAGCAGAGGATCTACACGCCCGAGGAGGACGAGGAGGAGGAGGATTGAGTTTCCAAATCAAGCACACCCGCCTGACGATGGCCTCCGGCACAGGCCGAAACCGGGGAAACCCGGTCGCGGGAGCCACAGTTCCCAAATCAAGAAGGAGGTACACACACATGAGGACACGCTACGAAATCGAGGTCGCCCGCCTGAAGGACGGACGGCTGTACCTGCGGGCTTTCGACGAGTACTGGGACGGGGTCAAGACCGCGAGCCTTGACACAGCTACCAAGTCGCCGACGCTCAAGGGCGACGCCGCGCTGATCGCCGCTCTGAAGCCGGTCGAAAGCCAGCTCGCACAGCTCAAGCCCGGCTGCTGGTACGCCCTGCGGATGCCCAAGGCGGACTTCCCCTTCGGGAAAGCGATCAAGTTGGAGCGCATTCCCGGCAGGCACATGGTTTACAACAAGCTCTGAAATCAAGGAGGTACACATCATGGAAGCACAGGTCACCATCGCCCTGACACAGGAGGAGGTTTTCCTCCTGCACACCGCGCTGTGCGACTACCGCGGGAAGATCGGAAATCTGGCGGCGCAGATCGCCAGCGCAGGCCTTGACAGCACAGAGACCGACGAGCTTTGGAATCGGCTGGGGAGCCTTTCGGGGCGGCTGGCCGCACAGATTAGCGACTGACGCACAGCTCCTAAATCGCGAAGGAGGTACACAACATGCCTGGCACCACGTACATCATCCGCTTTACACACCGCACACCCGGCTCCGAAATCCCCTACGAGGAACAGGAGCACATCGACTTGGCACAGGCTTGGGAAGCCTTCAGGCTTTTCGCTGAGCCGGACAGCGCCGACCTGTATGCCGAAATCGAGCTGGTAGAGCACAGCTGGGAAGACGACACAGAACGGAGCCTTGCCCGGCTCACACTCGGAGAGCGGTACAGCTCCTGAATCGACCCGCCTGACGATGGCCTCCGGCACAGGCCGAAACCGGGGCAACCCGGTCGCGGGAGCCACACAGCTTCCAAATCAAGAAGGAGGTACAACACATGCCCAAGACAATCTTCATCCGCAAACCCAGCACACTCGAGGAGGTACAGGAGAGAAGTCGCAGCTTCGCCGAGAAGCGTGGTGAGAAAGCCTTCAGCGACTACTACATCGCCGAAGAAGTACAGCTTGAAGCGAACGAGTTCTT
This sequence comes from Clostridiales bacterium, assembly GCA_022787165.1. Lineage (GTDB taxonomy): Bacteria > Bacillota > Clostridia > Christensenellales > Aristaeellaceae > Ventricola. The sequence continues at coordinate 120,029 of JALFVL010000025.1, read as the reverse complement.
CGATCTGTGCGAGAACCTGATGGAACTGTACGACTGGATCGAGCGGTTCTCGGATCACATGTACTGCTCAAAGGACGGGGCCGTTGCCGCCATGCGCGTCACTTGCCCGCAATCCGCAATGGTGCTGATCATCGATCCGCAGGGCTTCGATTACCCGAGGTACGTTGGCCTCGAGGAGCCGTAAGCTCCTGAATCAAGGACGGCAGGTGGATATGGACAAATCCATCTGCCGGAACCTTGGTGCATCGGTCGGGTTGCTATCCCGGCGCGAAAGAGTGATGAATACCATGCCCGCAGGGCTTTGAAATCAAGAGGAGGTTGACCACGATGAAGCACATGAGCTTTGAAACCCTGATGGATGTCCTCGACTGGTTCGACGACAGCCTGTACGACTACGTGCATCACATCCTGCTGTCCAAGCTCGACGGCGAGGATCGCATCAGGAGGGCGATGCCGCTCCTGCAGAGACACGCCGAGGAGCTGATCGCCAGCCACAGGGACACGGAGAGCACGTACCCCGAAGAGCCGTTCAGCCTCTCCGCCTGAACCAACCGCTTCTAAATCAAGAACCGCAGGTTCCCGACAAAACACATAGGAGGTACAACAGTATGTGCATCATTTGCGTATCCCCGGCGAGAACTCGCCAGCCCAGCATCTCCCAAATCAAGATGATGTTCCTGAACAACCCGCACGGCGCGGGATACATGTACGCCCGCGAAGGCCGCGTCCACATCCATAAGGGCTTCATGGACATCGACTCCTTCCTGAGTGCCGTCAAGGCAGAACACTTCACCGCGAAGGACAGCGTGGTCTACCACTTCCGCATCAGCACACAGGCGGGCGTGAACCCGGAAATGACGCATCCGTTCCCGCTCTCAAATTGCCTGCCCCACATGAAGGCACTCGACGTGGAATGCCCGTGCGGGGTCGCGCACAACGGAATCATCCGGCTGACCAGCGACCCGACCCAGCACGAGTACAGCGATACGGCGCTGTTCATCACGCATTACATGGCGCGGATGGTGCATGGGCTGGACGACCTCAAGGATGCACAGCTCCTGAATCGGATTGAGCGACTGGCAGGCTCGAAGCTGGCCATCATGGACGGCTCCGGGTACATTGCCACCGTTGGCAACTTCATCAACGAGCGCGGGCTGCTGTTCAGCAACGACAGCTATCGGGAGCTGCGCTGGAGGCACAGGGCATGAGCATCGAGCACGAGGATTGCCGCTCCGCATGGGGCGGTTTTTCTCGTTGCGAGGGGGCTTTCAAATCGTCCGCGCTGTTTGCCCCACACGCGGCCCGCACGTGCCGGTTGGGAAAACCCTCGCAGCTCCTGAATCCGGGGCGACGTGGGCCAAACGTGCGCGCAACACCGCAAAGGAAAAGCAGCCCGGCGCGAAGCCAGACTGCTTTCAAATCCCCGCGGGATTAGGTCTTTACGATGTAGCCCCGGACGACGGTGCCCCGCTTGCCTGTGCTCAGTTGAATCAGCAGGTGTCCGTCTGTTGTGCTGTACTTCGCCTGGAAGGGCTGCTCCCAAATCTGGGTCAGCCCCGGGCAGTTCCTGTACGCCTCGCGCCGGAACAGATCGAAATCGGTGCCCGGCGGCGCGGCTCGCCATCGCTCGTACAGCTCCGTCAGGAAGGGAACGTGTTCCCTGCGCACCAGCTTCATGGCTTCATCGCTGCTCATCGTTTTGAGATCCGACTTCGGCTTCGGCTCCCGCATCGCTGCCCAGCAGGAAAGCGGCAGCGGATTGTTCATGAAATCGAGCATGGCCTCCGCTGTGCCGCACTGGTCGCAGATGAACAGGTCTGCGTGGCGGCTGAGCGCGTTGGTGTGTAAATCAGGTTTCATGGTGTCCTTTCCGCATCGCGGGCAGGGCATGTGCTCACCGGCTTGCTGCCGGGCTTTCAAATCGAGCAGCAATTGATCATACTGCACGGGTACTGGCTGCTCAGGCCTTGCTCTGTTCATTCTGCCGCACCTCCCTCCTCTTTCGCGCCATCCTCTCCTTGTGTGCCTGCATATCGGCAGCGCTCCTGAATGCGGCAAAGCCGGTCAGGTGGCCCATCAGGATGCGTCGCGTCTCCTTATTCTGAGGGCCTCTGAGCCCCATGCGCATCAGCCAGCTGTTGGCGTGGTACTTTTCATTCTCCGGATCGTCCAGACGTTTGAGGCTGATCCGCGTGGCAGTTTCGGCAATCCTCAGCATGCCTTTGAACAGATCAGCGTAGGCCGTCCAGCGGGTCGGCTCGTCCTGTGCAAAGGGCGTGCCGAGGGTAATCTGCCCATCTGAAAACCGGAATCCGCAAATGCTCCCGGCCTCAATAGCTTCCTGCACACGCGCTTCCAAATCGGCTGTACTCTCGGGCGGGTTTTCTGACATGGCTTGAACAAAGGATTCCTCGATGGAAAGCATATCGCAACCAATCATGCGGTTGATGAGGTTCTGCTTGCAACAAAGCATCCTCAGAAGGTTGGTCATCTGTGCAACCGTCCAGCCGGGAATTGGCATGGTGATGTCCATCTGCTCAACGCCGATGGTTTCCATCGTATCCGGCACCTCTTTAGAATCAGCAGGGGATTCAGTTTCAACGGGCATTTCGCTCCGAGCTTCAGCCTCCAGCCAGCCGCGCTCGATGAGCATGGGTTTGATGGTTGAAAGCATCGCTTCGTCCTCGCAGACAATGCTGCCGTCCCGGCTGACGGTGATTGGGCCGACCTGATATGCGTATGTGGGTGTGAAGAGATACGTTGCGTTCATGCCGGTCAGCTCGCAAATCGCCTTGACCATTTCCTTTCGGTTCTCGGGGTGGGTGTTCAGAATCATGATGTGATCCTCCTTTTCCATTTGGTATGGTATTGATCACTCTGAACCTCATGAAAGTCAAGAAGAATCTTCGCTATGAAAAAGAAAACCTCCACGGCAAATCCCGTGAAGGTCGTAAGAAGGAATCATTCCCTTGTGCTATCCAAAAATGCCATCAATAGCCGAACGGCTTCGGCAATCTGCGCTTCTCCGGTTATCGTCGGCACACCGTCGCCATCCTGCGGGCCATAGCTTCCAAATCCTGCGTGGCAGCCACCTTCGATGATATGCTCCTCAAGCGCAGCAGGCAGATTGCGCCTGTATTCGGCGTACTTCTCCATATTCAGTACGCCATCCTTCGAGCCGAATATCGAAATCACCCGCAGACCGGACGCACTGAGATCCGCGGTGGAATACGACGCCAGCAGGACAAGTCCATCATAGGCGAGGGCGTTTTTCGCTGCGTGGCTCGCCGCCATGCTGCCGCCCAGAGAGTGTCCGCCGATGTACCAGTCCCTGATCTGCGGGTACTGCTCCGGGATGTCGTTGGCGGCGTTCATATGAAGCACCGCCAGATTCAGCGGCATTTTGACCAGCACGGCAAGCACGCCGTTGTCGGCCAGCGCGCGCATCAGTGGCGCATAGGCGGTATACTCCACCTTACCGCCGGGATAGAAAATCAGGCCGGTTTCCGCGTCCTCGGGAACAAAGGCGAGGGTGTTCCCCTTCTGCTCTACGGTCACATCTGCGGCAGAGCTCATTGCTGCCACAGCAATATCGTCCGCGTGATAGTAATCCGCAGTATATCCCCAGCAAGCGCAGCACAGAAGCAGCACGGCTACAACACCAAGCTTCAGTCTCTTGTGTTTCTTCATACGAGCCATGCCTCCTTCGATCCCTCTTTCTGCATTATACCATGAGTGCGCGGATGTCACAATGCCAAGCATCTCTGCCCGTACTCCGGACGATTCCCCCTATACTCCGGACGTTTCCCCCAAATCGTCCAAAGTGGGTGCATTTTCGCCGCGTCCTCCCCCATTCTGCGAAAAAATCTCCGTTTCCGGGCATCAAAAAAGCCGGACAGGGACGAACCCACTCCAGCCAAATGACGCCAATCCTTCATTTTCCCTCGTCAAAAAGGAGATTATTGTCGTTACCGCCCCATATTCTGACGTTCTATCAGTCCAAACATGCAAAAATAACCACCCAAGCTTCGTATCAAAACTTGGGTGGTTATATGGTGGAGGTGAGGGGAATCGAACCCCTGTCCGAAAAAGCGACTGCCAGGCTTTCTCCGAGCGCAGTCTGTGTTTTGGATTTCCCGCGTCCAGACGCCCGCAGACAGGCTTAAGGATTTGGTAGCTTCATGATGTGGCCATGCGGCAAAGCTTAGGCATGGTCATGGCCCGCTAAATTGACGCCGGTGACCAGTGCAGCGGGATCACTGGGCCGACGCGCAGCCTAATCAGGCCGCGAGGCAATAATCGTTATTGTCAGTTCATTTTTAATTTCCCGGTTTTTACGTGGCCCGGGGCCACGGCTCGCTTACCCGGCCGCCCACAATCCCGTCGAAACCAGTACACCCCCATAAAACAGGCCGTCTTTTCTTGCCGCGGCAGGCCCTGTCATTCGCCGCGGTTTTTGCTTCTCAGCGCGCGCTGGATGTCGCGCTTGGCGTCGCGCTCCGCCATGTCCTCGCGTTTGTCATGCAGCTTTTTGCCCTTGCAAAGGCCCAGCTCCAGCTTGAAGCGGCCATCCTTGAGATACACCTGTAGCGGAATGAGCGAATAGCCCATCTTGCCGGCCTCCTGCGCCAGATGGCGGATCTGACTCTTATGCAGCAGGAGCTTCTTCTGCCGCAGCGGGTCGGTATTGAAGATGTTGCCCTGCTCATACGGGCTGATATGCATGCCGCAGACGAGCACCTCGCCGTCCTTGACGATGGCAAAGCTCTCCTTCAGATTCATGCGTCCCTGGCGCATGCTCTTGACCTCCGTGCCATGCAGCTCCATGCCGCATTCGATGCGCTCCTCGACGAAGTAATCGTGAAACGCTTTTCTGTTCTGAGCCATCGGCTTGATGCCCTTCGCCCGCGCCATACGATTCCCTCCCCGTTTCGCCGCTGCGTCTCAGTATAGCACAAACCCGGGGCGGAATGCAACCCATGCGCGGGAGTTCATCGCCCTCTGCCAGCCGGGTTTTCCCGCACGATCAGCGCGTCCATGACCTCCTCAATATCCCCGCGCAGCACGAGCGTCGCCCGCGCGTCGGCCGGCGTCTCCTCCCTGTTGATGACGACGAGCTCCTTTCCCCGGAAGTATTCCAGGCAGGAGGCCGCAGGCTCGACCTCCAGGCTTGTCCCCGCGACGATCAGCGTATCGCAGCCCGAGATTTCCCGGCAGGCCCCGGTCATCGCATAATGATCCGGCGCCTCGCCGTAAAGCGTGACGTAGGGCTTGACCACGGCGCCGCAGTCCTCGCAGCGCGGAACGCCAGACGTCTTCATCAGCCACTCCAGGCTGTACGGCCTTCGGCAATCCATGCAGTAGTTTTCGTAAACGCTGCCGTGCAGCTCATAGACGAGGCGGTTGCCTGCCTTTCTGTGCAGCCCATCGATGTTTTGCGTCACCAGGCCCGTGAGCTTTCCCGCGCGCTCCAGCTCCGCCAGCTTGCGATGCGCGGCGTTGGGCTGCGCGTCGGGATGGAGCATGTGCTCGCGGTAAAACTCGAAGAACAGATCCGGGTGCAGGTAAAAAAACGACTGGCTGAGCATCATCTCCGGCGTCAGGCCTCCGTATTTCTGCCGGTACAGCCCGTTTTCCCCGCGAAAATCGGGAATACCGCTGGCCGTCGATACGCCCGCGCCACCAAAGAACACCAGTCGTTTCGACCTGTCCATAATCTCCTGTAGGGTTTTCATCTCGCTTCGTCCCCCCGTTTCTGACGACAGCCTATCGTCGATGCGTCCTTCTCAGTATAAAAGCCCGCTGCGCGCGCGTCAAGCGTCTGTCCGCATTGCCGCGCGTGGAGTTTCATGGTATAATGACGATATCTCCGGCATCCGGCCGGAACGATCAGAAGAGTCTCCGGCATATTCTGCCGGTTCAGGAGGAACCATGTATATTTCAAAAAAGGACGCCCTGATGTGGTTTGAATTCTTCGCCGCGCTGCCCGAGGAGGAGGAGCTGCTCCCCCATCAGCAGGAGCTTCTCTACGCCGTGCTCTCCCAGATCGAGCTGGCCGAGCAGGCGCGCTGCGACGCGCTCGCGCGGGAGATTCCGCATCTGCAATCGCTCAAGGAGCGCACGCGCTTTGTCGGCCCGGTGGATCGCTTCCCGAAGGGCTGCTGCTCCTGTCTGCTGGGCACAGGGCTGAGCGCCATCCGCAAGACGAACCGATGCAACATCCAGTGCCGCTTCTGCTACAACTACGGCGAGCTCGATTGTCAGCCGCCCATTGGAGAGGGCATGTGGGAGATCGGCGGGAGCAAGTACCGTGAGGAGGATGTCCCTCTTCTTCTCTCCATGAAGAACCGCCCCACCGGCGTCTCCTACGTCTACCTGGAGCCATTCATGGAGATCGAGCTCTACGGCGGCATCATCCGCCGCTTCCACGAGGCCGGCGTCCATCAGCACATGTACACCAACGGCACGCTCGCCAACGAGGAAAACCTGCGGATGCTGGGTGAGGCCGGGCTTGACGAGCTGCGCTTCAACCTCGGCGCAACCGCCTGCGCGGACAGCGTGATCGAGGCCATCCGCACGGCGAAGCGATTCATCCCCCGCGTGGGCATTGAGACGCCGATGACGCCCGAGTTCTTCGAGGCGTTCCTGCGCAAGAAGGATGCAATCCTCGGCACGGGTGTCGACTTCATCAACTGCGCCGAGCTGCACCTCAATCCCAACAACATCGGCAACTACGAGGGCGAGCCGATGTACATGACGCGTCACGGCTACATCTCCCCCATCTGGAGCCACGAGCTGACGCTCCGCTTCATGCGCTTGGCTGCCGAGGAGGGCTGGGGTATCGCCGTACACGACTGCTGCAACATGACGAAATTCGCCCGCGATCTCAACCTGCGCGCGCAGGAGGGCGGCTGGTTCGGCGCGAGCAGCTATGGCTGCGAATTCCCGCGGATTCCCTACGAGGCCTTCCTGCCGACGCTGCGCGACCCGGATTTCCGTTTCGTTAAAGAGGAGCCCCTGCCCGAGGGCTACCGTCCGGGGGACATCGTGCTCTGAGCCGGTTTTCCACTTCAATCAATTGTCAGCGCAATGCAAAAAGGGAGTCCGAGGGATTCATTCCCCCAGGCTCCCCTTTTCACGTTTGTATGGGCAATTCCGCATCAGACCTCGATCATCCTCGCCAACACGGCCATCGTCTGCTTCGCCGCGCCGGAAAAGACGCCGCGGTTGATCGCGCAGTCCCGGCTGTCACGGCCGGTGCTCACGCGCAGGTAAGTATCGTCCGTCCGCTTCAGGTGCGTCGGGTCGACGCCGATAAAGCGCTTCCCGTCATAGACCTCCACCCAGGCATGCGTCTCCCCCTCGCCGGGGATCAGCCCGACGACGTAGCGCGCGGGGATTTTCGCCTCGCGCAGCACGCAAAGCAGCAGATGCGCCATGTCCTGACAGACGCCCGCGCCCCGCTCAAGCGCCTGCACCGCCGTCGTCCGCTCGTCGGTCACGCCCTTTTGATAGACGACCCTTGCGCGGATGCGCTCTGCGGCCAGCAGGGCGGCATCCTCCGCGTCCCCCGGAAGCCCCTGCGCCAGCGCGCGCAGCTCGGCGTCAGGCGCCGTCCGCTCCGTCTGCATGGCGTAGAACACGGGGCAATCCGCCTCAATCGGCTCGCCGCGCAGCAGGCAATCGCCCCGCACGGCAAAGGTCAGCGAGGAAGCCGGCGCCTCCAGATGCCCGATGGCCAGCCGGTTGCCAAAGGCGTCGCGCGTCAACGGAAGCAGCGCCTCCGGCTGGCAGGAAAGGTCCAGCCCCCAGACCTGCTGGGCGGCGCCGCTTTCCGGCGCAAAGCGCAGGAGGAAGGAATGCTTCGAAACGGGCTGCGAAAAGTCCAGCGTCAGCGCATAGGAAAAAGTAAATCGCTTCATGCGAGCACCGAGCAGAGCAGATTGAGAATCTGCTGCCTGTTCGCATGGTAGCTTTCCTCGTCCGCCGTCAGGCCGATGAGGCGCTTGGCCGCAGGCTCGTTGTAGGCGAAGCGCACCTTGGAGAGCCGGTTGAGCAGCTTGCTCGTCTCCTTGTCAATATCGTGGTACGGATAGCCGAGGCGGACATAGAGGTCAAGCCGCTCGACATACTTGCCGCACTTCATCAACGTGCGGCAATCCTCGCTGACGACGTTGTCATCCGCGCTGCCCCAGAATGCGAAGAGATCGTCGACGACGTTTTGCAGGATCAGCATCGGCGCGCTGTCGTGACAGCCGGCGCGCAGCGTGTCCTGCGCCATCTGGATATAGCAGAGCGTGTCGCTGGAGAGCTCCTCGCGCATGACGATCGCGTTATCCAGCGCGCGGGAGAGCTGACTGGCCAGCGAGTTGGGATCCTTGAGATCGAAGACATAGGTTGCGATGAAGTCGTCGCTGTCCTTGTAGATATAGGGCAGACCGAGACAGTCGAGGAAGCCCTTGTAGGCGTTCTCATCCATGTCGATCATGTGGTCAAAATAGCGGCTCAGCGCGCGGCAGAGCGTAAAGGTGCGTTCCGTATAGCGGCCCAGCCAGATGAGCCGGTCCCTCTTTTCTAGCGAGATAATACCCATGTGTCCTTAAAGCCTCCTCCTTGCGAAGAATTGACGACGAAGCTGTCCTTCTGGCGGGCAAAGCGCGTCAGCCCGCTCGGCCAGACGCGGGTCTCGCGCCCGGAGAGCACGAACGCGCGCAGGTCGGCCTTGCGCATGACCTGCTGGCCATCCTCCATCACAGGCAGGTCAATGAAGTCGATGACCTCCTGGGCGATGAAGCGGCGCGGCTCGCGCTCGATGGTCTTGCGCAGCGTTTCCAGCTCCTGAGCCGTCAGGTTGCTGCCAAATACGACGCCATAGCCGCCCGCCTCGGAGACATCCTTGACAACCAGACGCTCGAGATTCTCCATCACGAAGCGGTAGTCCTCCTCGTAGAAGGGCAGATAGGTCGGCGCGTTTTTCAGGACGGGCTCCTCGCCGAGATAATATTTGATCATCTTCGGCACAAAATAGTAGATGCCCTTGTCGTCGGCCACGCCGTTGCCCGGCGCGTTGACAATGGCGACGTTGCCCGCGCGGTAGGCTGCCATCAGACCGGGCACGCCGATCAGGCTTTCGGGCAGGAAGGTCAGCGGATCAAGATATTCGTCGCTCAGCCGACGGTAGATGACGCCGACGCGCTGCGCCTGGCCCAGGTAATCGCGGTAGTAGACGCGGTTGTCCTCCACGTAGAGATCGGCGTTGGAGGCCAACGCGCTGTCCGTGCGCTCGGCAAGGTAGCTGTGCTCAAAATAGGCGGCATTGTAGCGTCCCGGCGTCAGAATGACGCGCATGCCCGGCGCGGAAACATAGTCCATCATGTCGCGCAGCATGTCGGCGTAGTTGCGGTTGTCGACGATGTCGTTCTGGCGGAAGGTCTGCGGGCTCGCACGGCGGCAAAGCTCACGCGCGATGAGCGGATAGCTCGCGCCGGAGGGGATGCGCAGGTTATCCTCCAGAATATACCAGCCGCCATCCTTCGCCTGCACCAGGTCGATGCCGGAAATATGGCTGTAGATGCCCGCAGGCGGCGTGATCCCCTCGCATTCGGGCAGATAGCCCTTGCTGGCGAAGAGGAATTCCTGAGGGAGCACGCCGTCCCTGACGATCTTTTTTTCGTGATAGATATCGGAAAGGAACAGGTTGAGCGCATCCACCCGCTGGCGCAGGCCCTTGTCAAGCACGGCAAATTCATCATGCGTGATGATTCGCGGCAGCGCGTCGAAGGGAAAGAGCTGCTCATGGAAGGTCTGGTTTTTATAGATGCCGAATTTCACGCCATAGCGCGACAGCAGGCGGTTGATGGAATCGGCGTGTTCGGTCAGGTTCCGCATTCGTGCTTCCTCCTTGCTCGCTTGAGTTGGGGAATCCCGCAGGATATACGCTCATTTCGGCAGATTTTGCATCGCAATCCTGTAAAAAATTCTCCTTATATCGATACGATATCACAGATTCTGCATCATGTCAACGATAATCCTGCAAAATTTGCCATTTTTCTCAAAACAGTGCTTTCAAAACGCCGCACTCCGGTGTATAATGGGAGCATCGGTCTTCAAGGAGGGGTATGTTTGAGCATTGAACAGGTCGTCTCCGTCCATCTCCCGGTGGATGAGCAGATGCGCATTCAGAAGCTGCGTCTGGCGCCCGAGGGGCCGGCGCATGGTCTCCGCCGCCTGAGCGTCGTCACAGGCACCCACGGCGACGAGCTTGAGGGGCAGTACGTCTGCTACGAGCTCGCCCGGCGCATCCGCGAGCAACCTCAGCTGCTGCGCGGCATCGTGGACATCTATCCGGCGCTCAACCCGCTGGGCATCGACTCCATCACGCGCGGCGTGCCGGGCTTTGACCTGGACATGAACCGCATCTTTCCTGGCAGCGAGGACGGCTCCATGGCGGAATATGCCGCCAACAGCATCATCCGCGATATCGAGGGCAGCGACGTGTGCATCGACGTACACGCCAGCAACATCTTCCTGCGGGAGATTCCGCAGGTGCGCGTCTCGGAAACGACGGCGCGCACGCTGCTTCCCTATGCGCGTCAGCTCAACTGCGACTTCATCTGGGTACACGCGAGCGCGCCCGTGCTGCAAAGCACGCTGGCGCACACGCTCAACACCCGCGGCGTGCCGACGCTGGTGGTAGAGATGGGCGTGGGCATGCGCATCACGCGCGCCTTTGGCGACCAGCTGCTCTGCGGCATTTTCCATCTGATGCACAGTCTGGGCATCTGGCAGGGCGAAGCGCCCGCCGTGCGCGAGCCGATCGTCTCCACCGACGGCCGCGTTTCCTTCCTCAACGCGCCGACGCTGGGCATGTTTGTACCCACGGCAACGCACTGGGAAAACGTCCATGCGGGCGAGGTCATCGGCGAGATCATCAACCCGCTCACGGGGGATGACACGCCCATCGTCTCGCCGGTCGACGGCCTGCTCTTCACCCTGCGGGAATACCCGCTCGTCTATGAAGGCTCTTTGCTGGCCCGCGTGCTCGCGCGGGAGGAGGTGCGCGCATGATCCGGGAAACGCTCTTTACCCTCGGCTCGCTCTATCGCGACGATCTTCGCGTGACGGGCTACCGCTTTGGCTCGGGCGAGCGCGCCGCCTGCATCGTCGGCGCGCTGCGCGGCAACGAGATTCAGCAGATGTACGTCGCCTCCCAGCTGGTTCGCGCGCTGCGCGGCCTGGAGGCGCAGGATCAAATCGTCCCCGGGAAGGAAATCCTCGTCGTTCCCTCGGTCAACCACTTCTCCATGAACATCGGCAAACGCTTTTGGGCGCTGGACAACACGGACATCAACCGCATGTTTCCCGGCTACGACCAGGGCGAAACGACGCAGCGCATCGCGGCGAAGCTCTTTGAGCGCATCCGCGGCTACCGCTACGGCATGCAGTTTGCCTCCTTCTATATGCCCGGCGACTTTCTGCCCCACGTCAAGATGATGGATCTGGGGTATCAGTCGCCGGAGCTGGGCTTTGACTTCGGCCTGCCCTACGTCCTGCTGCGCACACCCCGCCCCTACGATTCGACCACGCTCAATTACAACTGGCAGGTCTTCGAGTCGCAGGCCTTTTCCGTCTACACGACGGCGACCGATGAGATCGACGAGCGCTCCGCGCGCGAGAGCGTCGACGCCGTGCTGCGTTTTCTCGCCGCGCGCGGCATGCTCCGCGTAAACAATTGGGGGCCTGGTGAGCCCTCGCGCATCGTGACGGAGAGCGAGCTCGTCGCCGTACAAACGCCTGCCGCCGGCATCTACCGCCATTTCTTCGCCCCTGGCGACCGCGTGCGCGAGGGGCAGGTGCTCTGCGAGATCCTGAACCCGCTGGAGGGCGATACGCTCGCGCGCGTCGCCTCGCCGGTCACGGGGCGCGTCTTCTTCTCCCATCACGCGCCGCTGGCCAAGGAGCGCGGCGTCGCCTACAAGATCATCAAGGAATAAGCAGCAAAGGAGCCGCTCATGCCTCTGCCCGTCTATTTCGCGCCCCTGGAGGGCATCACGGACGCGCTCTTCCGCCGCTTCCATCACGAGCGCTTTCCCGGGATTACCAAATACTTCATCCCCTTCGTCAGCCCGACGCAGAACCTGCGCTTCACCAGCCGCGAGCTTGCCGCCATCGCGCCGGAGGCCAACGCCGGTGTTCCCGCCGTGCCGCAGGTGCTCTGCAAGGACGCGGAGCAGTTTCTCTGGGCCGCGCGCGAGCTCGCGCAGATGGGCTATGGCGAGGTCAACCTCAACCTCGGCTGCCCCTCCGGCACGGTCACGGCCAAGGGCAAGGGCGCGGGCATGCTCGCGGATTTTTGTCATCTCGAGCGCTTCCTTGACGAGATCTTCTCCCGCACGCCGCTGCCCGTGTCCGTCAAGACGCGCATCGGCGTAACCTCGCCCGCGGAGTTTGAGCGGCTGCTTGAGCTTTATACCCGTTACCCCATCTGCGAGCTGACGGTCCATCCGCGCACGCGTGTGCAGTTTTACAAGGGACAGCCGCACAGGGAGGTCTTCGCCCGGGCGCTCGAACAGACCGCACTGCCCCTCGTCTATAACGGCGACCTCTTTCTGCCGGAGGATTGCTTCGCCCTCGAGCGGAGCTTTCCTGGCACGCGCGCGATGATGCTTGGCCGCGGCCTGCTCGCCAACCCGGCGCTGGCGCGCACGCTCGCCGGCGGCCCAGCGCTGGCGCATGCGGAGCTGCGCGCGTTTCACGACGCGCTGCTTTCCGCCTACACGGAGCGCTATCCGGGCCATGTCGCCGTGGGAAGGATGCGCGAGCTCGCCCGGCACTTCTCCTGCTGCCTCGAAGGCGCGCACAAGCCGCTCAAGGCTCTGCGCAAGGCGGCAACCCTCGCGGCCTATGAAGAGGCCGCGGCCCGGCTGTTTGACACCTGTGCGCTTCGGGAAAACCCCGGCTTCACACCCGACGTTTCCTGACCCCGGGTCATCGCCTGCGCCTTGAAAAAGAAGCGGCTTCGTAGTACAATGCTGAAAAGGCGATGTCTGCCCGCTGCGGGCGGCGCCCGATTTCTGCCGAAGGAGGCTCCGTTTTTGAACAAAACCGGAAGACGTCCCCGCGCGCTCCTGTCCTCTCAGGCGCTGATTGCGCTGGGCTTCATGCTGATCATCCTGGTCGAAACGCTGCTGCTGATGCTTCCGGCGTCCTCGCAGAGCGGGCAATGGACCGACCCGCTCACCGCGCTTTTCACTGCCGCCAGCGCCGTCTGCGTGACGGGGCTCGTCGTCGTCGACACGGCGAGCCATTGGTCGCTCTTCGGACGGATCGTGCTGCTCGTGGGCATCCAGATCGGCGGTCTGGGCGTGATGACCATCCTCTCCCTGTTCCCGCTTCTGCTGGGCAGGCGCATCGGTCTGCGCCAGCGCACCGTGCTCCAGGAGAGCGTCGCCTCGCTGCATCTGGGCGGCATCGTCCGTCTTGTGCGCCGCGCGATGATCGGCACATTCGCCATCGAGGCGCTCGGCGCGCTGCTGCTGAGCCTGCGTTTTGTGCCGATGCTGGGCCCCGTGCGCGGCATCGGCTACAGCGTGTTCCATTCAATCTCTGCCTTCTGCAACGCGGGCTTTGACCTGATGGGCACGGTTTCCGGGCCGTTTTCCTCGCTGGAGCTGTTCCGGGCGGATCCGCTCGTCAATTTCGCCGTCATCGCGCTCATTCTCGTGGGCGGCCTCGGCTTCTTCGTCTGGGACGACCTGGTGACCTGCCGCTTCCGCTTCTCGAAACTCCAGCTCCATTCCCGCGTCGTGCTGCTTGCAAGCGCTGCGCTGGTGCTCATTCCCGCGGGGCTCTTTTTCCTCTTTGAGCTGCGCAGCTCCATGGTCGGCATGAGCACGGGCGAGCGTCTGCTCGCCAGCCTCTTTAGTGCGGTCACGCCCCGCACGGCCGGCTTTGACACCGTGCCCACCGGTGACCTCTCCGGCGCGGGCAGCCTGCTGACCATCCTGCTCATGCTCACGGGCGGCAATCCCGGCTCGACAGCCGGCGGCGCGAAGACGACAACGATGCTGCTGGTGGCGCTGCTTGCCGTCTCCCTGCTGCGCCAGGAGGAGGATGTGCATCTCCTCGGCAGGCGCATCGAGCAGGATGTCATTCGCCGCGCCTGCGCGATCGTGGTTGTCTACCTGGCGCTGGCGACGGGCGCGACGCTCGCCATCTGCGCCATGCAGCCTGAGCTTGCCCTGCGCGACGTGCTCATTGAGGTCTTCTCTGCCGTCAATACTGTCGGCATGAGCACAGGCATCACGCGCGTGCTCAATCCGCTCTCCCGCCTGGTCATCATTCTGCTGATGTACGCGGGCCGCCTGGGCAGCCTGACCTTCGCCATCCTGCTCACGCACAAAACCCAGAGTGCCAGGGTACAATACCCGACCGGCCGGCTGCTTGTCGGCTGAGCTTTGAAAGGAGCCCCATGAAATCCATCCTTGTCATCGGCCTGGGCCGCTTCGGGCGGCACCTCTGCCGCAAATTCATGAGCCTTGGCAACGAGGTCATGGTCGTCGACCGCGACGAAGCCGCCGTCTCCGCGCTCGCCAACGAGGCCACGGGCGCGCAGATCGCGGACTGCACGGACGAGGCTGTCCTGCGCCAGCTGGGCGTACACAACTTTGACATCTGCTTCGTGTGCATCGGGTCGGACTTCGCCAGCAGCCTGCTGATCACCTCGATGCTGCGCGACCTGGGCGCGCAGCGCATCATCTCCAAGGCCAGTCAGGACATTCATGCCCGGCTGCTGCTGCGCAACGGCGCGGACGAGGTTGCCTACCCCGAGCGCGACAGCGCGGAGCGCATGGCCACCCGCCTGAGCGCGCAGAACGTGTTTGACTACATCGAGCTGACGGACGAATACTCCATCTACGAGATTCCCCCGCTGCCCGGTTGGGCCGGGCGCTCCGTGCGCGAAATCGACGTGCGCAACAAGCACCATCTCAACATTCTGGCAATCAAAACGGCAGACGGGCTGCGCCCGATGCCCGGAGCCGACTACCGCTTTACCGGGGAGGAGCATGTGCTGGCGCTGGCCTCCAAGGAGGATGCGCGCAAGCTGCTGCGCAAAATCTGACACATCGGGATGACGAATTGTCAACATTGTACAAAGTTTGCGCAGCCCCTTGCGTTTTGACAGAAGTCATGGTATACTTTCCTCAATTCAATCGGAGGGCAAAGCGATGTTCAACTTCTCTTTCGTGCGATTTAGCGGCTATGGCTTTATGGGCTATGGTCTTGCTTTCGTGCGAGCATGAGAGGGAAAACAGGCGTGCCCCTTCGGGGCTGACTGCAGTTTTGAGGCTCCTGCCACACTGGCGGGAGCCTTTTTCTGTGCCGCTCCCCTGTCCCCGCCTTCCGACCCACGAACAGACGAAGAGAAAGAAGGAAACTTCCCATGATCATCATCATGAAGCCTCAGGCCACCGAAGAGCAAATCGCCTCCCTCTGCGAATCGCTGCGCGAGGACGGCATGCAGGTTCAGCGCAACGCCGGCGTCGACTGTACCGTGCTCGGCGTTCTTGGCAACGTCGCCAGCCTCGATCCGCATGACTTCCTCGTCAAGCCGGGCGTCGAGCGCGTCATGCCGGTCTCCGAGCCGTTCAAGAAGGCTAACCGCAAGTTCCACCCGACAGACAGCGTCATTGACTGCGGCGGCGTGCCCGTCGGCGGGCGCAAGCTCGCCATTTTTGCCGGCCCCTGCTCGGTGGAAAACTACGACCAGATCACGGATACGGCGCTCAAGGTTCGTGCCAGCGGCGCGAGCATCCTGCGCGGCGGCGCCTACAAGCCGCGCACCTCGCCCTACGCCTTCCAGGGCCTCAAGCTCGAGGGCCTCGCGCTGCTTGAGCAGGCCAGAGAGCTCACCGGCATGCCCATCTGTACGGAGATCATGAGCCCGAAGCTCGTGGAGGAATTCGACCGCCGTGTGGATGTCATTCAGGTCGGCGCGCGCAACATGCAGAATTTCGATCTGCTCACCGAGCTCGGCCAAACCCGCAAGCCCATTCTGCTCAAGCGCGGCCTCTCTGCGACGATCAACGAATGGCTGATGAGCGCAGAATACATCATGGCAGCCGGCAACCCGAACGTCATTCTCTGTGAGCGCGGCATCCGCACGTTTGAAACCTACACGCGCAATACGCTTGATCTCTCCGCCGTGCAGGCGGTCAAGCGCCTATCCCACCTGCCCGTGATCGTCGACCCGAGCCACGCCACCGGCCTGAGCTGGATGGTCGAGCGCATGTCTCTGGCAGCCATCGCCGCAGGCGCGGACGGCCTGATCATCGAGGTTCACAACAACCCGGCCAAGGCGCTGTGCGACGGCTCTCAGAGCCTGACGCCGCCGGAGTTCGCGCAGCTGGTGGGCAAGATCACCGCTTTGGCGCCGATCGTGGAGCGCACGTTATGAAGATCATGTTTGTCGGCCTCGGGCTGATTGGCGGCAGCATGGCGCTCGCTCTGGAGGGGTATCCCGGGCTGGAGCGCTACGCCGTCGAGTGCGACGAGTGGACCCGCTTTGAAGCGCTCGGGCGCGGCGCCGTGCGCGCGGCCTGGGCCAGCGTCGAGGAAGCGCCGCTTGGCGAGATGGACACCGTCGTCCTCTGTCTGCATCCGCACGCCGCCGCCGGCTTCGTGCGCACGCAGGCGCACAGGCTGCGTCCTGGCGCGCTGCTGACCGACGTCTGCGGCGTCAAGCGCCCGATCTGTGATGCCGTCGCCGCGCTGGGCGAGCGCAGCTTCGTCTATCTCGGCGGCCATCCGATGGCCGGCCGCGAGCGCGGCGGCTTTGCCAACGCGACGCCCGATCTCTTCCGCGGCTCGCACTACATTCTCACCCCGGACGACAGCGTTGCGCAGGATAGGGTGCAGCTGATGCGCCAGCTCGTCACGTTCATGGGCTGCAGCGACGTCGTGCTCTCCACGCCCGACGCGCACGACGCGCGCATCGCCTACACCAGCCAGCTCATGCATGTCATGGCGCTGGCGCTGTGCGACCAGCATCTGCTCTTTGACAGCTACGGCTTTGAGGGCGGCTCCTTCCGCGGCGCGACGCGCGTGGCCGCGCTCGATCCGAAGCTCTGGTGCGAGCTGTTTATGGCCAACCGCGAGGCGCTGGCCGATCTGACCGATGAGCTGATCGAGAAGCTCGGCGAGTACAGCGCGCTGCTGCGCGGCGGCGACAGTCAGGCCCTTCTTGAGCGCCTGACCGCCTCGAGCGAGCGCAAGAAGGAATTCGACCGCCTCCGCTCGCAGGCCCCGTCGGATACCCCGCTTTACAAATAGACAGGAGGCCACGTCATGCCCATCGTCACCGTCACCGCGCCCGCCGCGCAGGAGCAATACCCCATCCACATCGATTCCGGCCTGCTTGCCGCCTGCGCAGGGCTCTTCTCCCCCTACGCCGGACGGCGCGCCGCCGTCGTCGCGGACGAAAACACCGCGCCGCTCTTTGGCAAGACGCTGCTCGTGCAGCTGCGCGAAGCAGATATCGACGCCTCGCTGATCACGCTGCCGGCGGGCGAAACGACCAAATGCACCGATTCGCTGCTCGCGCTCTACGACGCGTTTCTTGACCGGCATCTGACCCGCGCGGACCTCGTCATCGCGCTGGGCGGCGGCGTCATCGGCGATCTGACGGGCTACGCCGCCTGCACCTATCTGCGCGGCGTCCACTTCGTTCAGGTGCCCACGACGCTGCTTTCTCAGGTCGATTCCTCCGTGGGCGGCAAGGTCGCCGTCAACCATCCGCGCGGCAAAAACCTGCTCGGCGCGTTCTATCAGCCGGAGCTTGTCGTCATCGACTGCGATACGCTCGATTCGCTCGACGCGCGCCAGGTTGGCGCCGGCCTGGGCGAGGTCATCAAATACGGCTGCATCGCCGACCGCGCGCTCTTTGAGCGCATCGAGTCGCTCGGCTCCCGCGAGGCGCTCTGGCCGCACATGCACGAGGTCATCGCCCGCTGCTGCGAGATCAAGGCGCGCTACGTCCACGAGGATCCTCATGACCACGGCATCCGCATGCAGCTCAACTTCGGCCACACGCTCGCCCATGCGCTCGAAAACGCGATGGGCTACGGCACGCTGCTGCACGGCGAGGCCGTCTGCATCGGCATGGTCGCCGCCAGCGGCTGGGGCGAGCGCCTGGGCATCACGCCCGCGGGCACGCAGGCGCGCATCCGCGCGCTGCTTGAGGCATACGTTCTGCCCACGCAGGTGCCGCAGGGCCTCTCCACCGACGCGCTCGCCGCGACGATGGCGCTGGACAAGAAGGCCGAGGGGAAGACGATCAAGACCGTCATCCTCACGGACATCGGCGCCTGCCGCGGCGTGCCGCTGACGGCCAACGCGCTGCGCGCCATGCTCTGACGGCACAGGAAAGGAAGGCCTTTATGGAGAAAACCGTTCTTCCCGGCTCGCTGCGGGGCAGCCTCGCGGTCATCCCGAGCAAATCCGCTTCCCATCGCGCAGTCATGCTCGCGGCGATGGCGCAGGGCGAAACGCAGCTTTCGCCGCTTCAGCGCTCCCGCGACATTGAGGCGACGCTCGCCTGCGCCCGGGCGCTCGACCTGCGCCTTGAGCAGCCCGGCCCGCTGCCGCTGCGCAGGCTCGACTGCGGCGAATCCGGCTCGACGCTGCGCTTCTTTATCCCGCTGGCGCTGGACGGGCGCGGCCCCGTCCAACTGACCGGCCACGGGCGGCTGATGCAGCGCCCGCTCGACGTCTATGAATCGCTGTTTTGCCCGCGCGGTGTCCGCTGGGCGCTCGACGGCGACAGCCTGACCGTCGAGGGGCAGCTTGAGAGCGGCGAATACGCGCTGCGCGGCGATGTCAGCAGCCAGTTCATCACGGGCCTGCTGCTGGCCCTCCCCCGCGTGCCGGGCGACAGCGTCATCCGCATCACGACGGCGCTCGAGTCGCGCGCCTACGTCGAGCTGACGCGGCGCATCCAGGCATCCTTCGGCATCCGCTCCAGCTGGCAGGACGAGCAGACGCTGCTGATCCCCGGCGGCCAGCAGGCCGTCTCTCCCGGCCGCTTTGCCGTCGAAGGCGACTGGAGCCACGCCGCCTTCTATCTCGTCGCGGGCGCTATCGGCCAAGCCGGCCCCGTGACGCTCACAGGGCTTGACCTGCAGAGCACACAGGGCGACCGCGCCATCGTACCGATCCTGCGCGACATGGGCGCAGACATCCGGGAGGGCGCGGACGGGCTGACGGCCTTCCCTTCGCAGCTGCGCGGCGCGACGGTCGACGTCGGGCAGACGCCGGACCTCGTCCCCGCGCTGGCCGTCGCGATGGCCGCTGCCGAGGGTGAGAGCCGCATCACCGGCGCAGCCAGACTGCGCATCAAGGAGAGCGACCGGCTCAGCGCCATGCGCGCGGCGCTCTGCGCGGCGGGTGCGGACGTGACCGAGCTTGAGGACGGGCTGATCATCCGCGGCGGAAGGCCGCTGCATGCCGCCCGCATCGACGGCTGCAACGACCACCGCATCGTCATGGCGATGGCTGTCGCCTCGGCGCTGTCCTGCGGCCCGCTGACGATTTCGGACGCGCAGGCCGTCTCCAAATCCGCCCCCCGCTTCTGGGAGGAATTTTCATCGCTGGGAGGTCAGGCACAATGAGGGGTAATTTCGGCGAGCATTTCAGGCTCACGATCTTCGGCGAATCCCACGGCCCCGCCATCGGCATGGTGATCGACGGCGTGCCCGCAGGGACGCCCATTGACGAGGCGGCCATCGCCGCCGACATGGCGCGCCGCGCGCCGGGCAACGACCCGACCGCGACCGCGCGAAAGGAAGCCGACGCCGTGCGTATCGTCTCCGGCATCCTGAACGGGCGCGCGACGGGCACGCCGCTGTGCGGCATGATCGAAAACACGAACACGCGCTCGGGCGACTACGCGCAGATGAGCGCACGGATGCGCCCCGGCCATGCCGACTATGCCGGCCGCGTCAAGTATCATGGATATAACGACCCGCGCGGCGGCGGGCACTTTTCCGGCCGCCTGACCGCGCCGCTCGTCTTCGCAGGCGCGATCGCGCGGCAGCTGCTCGCCGCCAAGGGTATCGGAATCGGCGCGCACATCGCCGCCATCGGCGGCGTCGAGGATGACGCGCTCGATCCCGTCCGCGTTGACGCGGCGACGCTTTCCCGTCTGCGCAGCCTGCGCTTCCCGCTGCTCGATTCCGAAAAGGAAGCCCCCATGCGCGACATCGTCGAGGCCGCGCGGCTTGAGGGCGACAGCGTCGGCGGCGTGATCGAGTGCGCCGCAACCGGCGTGCCTGCGGGCATCGGCTCGCCATTCTTTGGCTCTCTGGAGAGCGTCGCCAGCCAGCTGCTCTTCTCCATTCCCGCCGTCAAGGCCGTCGAATTCGGCGACGGTTTGGCGATCTCCGCCCTGCGCGGCAGCGCCGCCAACGACCCGATCCGCTTTGACGCGGGCCGCGTCGTCTGCACGAGCAACCATAACGGCGGCGTCACCGGCGGCATCACCAACGGCATGCCCGTGCTGCTGCGCGTCGCCGTCAAGCCGACGCCCTCCATCGCCCGCGAGCAGCAGACCGTCAACCTGCTCACCGGAGAAAACGAAGCTCTCTCCATCAAGGGCCGCCACGACCCCTGCATCGTCCCGCGAGCCGTCGTCGTCGTCGAAAGCGCGCTGGCCATCGCTCTGTGCGAGCTGATGATGGACGACGCCGCCAACAACGCTTTGAAATGAGGAACGCATCATGAAGGATCTCTCGCAATGCCGCGCTGAAATCGACGCGATTGACACGCAGCTCGTCGCGCTCTTCGAGCAGCGGATGCGCGTCTCGCGCGATGTGGCGCTCTACAAGGCCGAAAACCACATGGATATTCTCGACGCCTCCCGCGAGGAGGCCGTGCTCGCCGGGCGCGCCGCGATGGTCGGCGAGGACGCGCTGCGCGCGCCGACCGTGGCGCTCTACCGCGAAATCATGCGTCTGTCCCGCGAGGAGCAGCGACGCTTCCTCGAGTCGCGTTCGCAGTCGGCGCTCGTCGCCTACAACGGCGTGCCGGGCGCGTTCAGCGAGGAGGCGGTCGTTGGCTTCTTCGGCGAGGACTGCGCGCGCATCAACTTCAAGACGTTTGACGAGGTCTTCGCCGCTGTCGCGGACGGGCGCGCCAAATACGGCGTCGTGCCCGTGGAAAACTCCTCCTCCGGCTCCATCAACACCGTCTACGACCTGATGGGCAAATACCGCTGCCACATTGTCGGCGAGCAGCTCGTGCGCGTGGAGCAATGCCTGCTGGGCGTGCCGGGCGCGACGATTGACGACATCCAGACCGTGCTGAGCCATGAGCAGGGCTTCGCGCAGTGCCCCGCCTTCCTCGGCCAGCACCCGAACTGGGTGCAAAAGCCCTATTTCAACACCGCCATCGCCGCCAAGCACGTCGCCGAAATGGGCGACAGGCACTGCGCCGCCATCGCCTCGCGCCTCGCCGCGAAGCACTACGGGCTGACCATCCTCGCGCCGGACATCCACTCCTTCACCGGCAACCACACGCGCTTCTTCGTCGTCAGCACGACGCCCTCGCCCATCGGCCTGCCCGACAAGGCGACGCTCACCTTCACCCTGCGCCACGAGCGCGGCACGCTCATGCGCGCGCTGTCGAGCTTCGTCGCCCTGGGCATGAACCTGACGCACATCGAATCCCGCCCGCTGCACGAGAGCAACTGGGAGTATTGCTTTTACGTCGATCTGATCGGCAACGTCGCCGAGGACAACCTGCGCGTGCTGCTGAACTCGCTTGAGGCGGACTGCGAAAACTGCCGCCTGCTGGGCGCCTACCGCGCCGCGAAGGAGGAGGAGCATGCGTAAGCCTCTGTTCCTCGTGGGCATGATGGGCTGCGGCAAGAGCACGATGGGCCGCCTGCTTGCCGGGCGCCTGAACGCCCCGTTCGTGGACCTCGACGAGGAGATTGTCCGCTTCGAGGGGCGCACCATTCCGGAAATCTTCGCGGACGCCGGCGATGCGGGCTTCCGCGTGCTGGAGAGCGCCGCGCTGCGCCGCGTCTGCGCGGGCAGCCCCTGCGTCGTGGCCACAGGCGGCGGTATCGTCACGCGCGAGGAGAACATCGCGCTGATGCGCGAGACGGGCCTGGTCGTCTTCCTCTGCCGCCCGCTCGAGGACATCATCCTGCAGGTTCGTCAGGACACGCGCCCAAACCTCGCCGGGGACAAGGCCGAGCGGATGCGCACGCTTTACGCCCAGCGCGAGGCCCTCTACCGGCGCGCGGCGCACCTGTGCTTTGACAACACGCCGCCCGCCGCGCAGTCATCCCGCCTGCTCGCCGCGCAGCCGGAGATTCGGGCGCTGATGGACGAATGAGTCCGCCGGCGGATCAATCCTGCCCGGCCCGGAGCGTCCGCAGGTATGCCTTCCGCTCTTCGGGAATCCGCCGGCTCTCGATCGCCTTCTGAATCGCCTTGTTGTGCGTCCAGGGCGCAAGCCGCTGCTCCAGCAGAAGCGGCAGCACGGCGTCGTATTGCCGGTCAAGCGCCGTGGCGACGTACCACGCCTGCATCATGCGCACATAGTATTCCGAAGAGCGCAGCGCGGCGACGCGCTCCGCCTGGGTCGGCTCAAAGCGTTCCCCCAGAAAATACCGCATCAGTACGCCGATGCCGTAGCGCACGGTATAGACGTGCTGCGAATCCATCCAGCGCCCGGCGGGCTCCAGCAGCTCCCCGGGCGCTTTTTTGAAAGCCCCGGGCACGAGCTGATCGCAGGTCGCCCAGTTGTCCACAAAGGGCAGAAACGCATCCACTGCTGCAAGCGCCTGGTCAAACGGCCGGATGCGCTCGATCAGGAACGCATGCAGCTGATTCTCCTCGAAGGTCTCATGCGGCAGCGCGCAGAGGAACGCCGCCGCCGCCGGCGTGCCGTCAAGCGCCCGCGCCAGCGCGCGGATCGCGGGCGTGCGCACGCCGAGGATGCGCTCCGGCGCCACCGTGGGGATCAGCCTGCGCTGAAAGGCCGCGAAGGGTTCCTCGCGCAAAGCAAAAAGCCGCTGCCGGACGTCTGTCATGTCCGTCCCTCCTTCAAAGAGGCCGGGCCTGACAGCCGCCAGCCGCGGCCGTTATGGGTGTTTTGTCGACGCTCTGCGGTCATTCCGCGCTCAGCGGATGACCTCCTTGCCGCCCATGTAAGGACGAAGCGGCGCCGGAATGCGGATGGAGCCGTCGGCGTTCAGATTGTTCTCCAGGAACGCGATCAGCATGCGCGGCGGCGCGACGCAGGTGTTGTTGAGCGTGTGGGCGAAGTACTTGCTGCCGTCCTTGCCCTTGACGCGGATGCCCAGGCGGCGGGCCTGCGCATCGCCGAGGGTCGAGCAGGAGCCGACCTCAAAGTACTTCTGCTGGCGCGGGCTCCAGGCCTCAACGTCGCAGCTCTTGACCTTGAGATCCGCCAGGTCGCCGGAGCAGCACTCGAGCGTGCGCACCGGGATATCCAGCGAGCGGAAGTAGTCGACGGTGTTCTGCCAGAGGCGATTGTACCACATCATGGAATCCTCGGGCTTGCAGACGACGATCATCTCCTGCTTCTCGAACTGGTGGATGCGGTAGACGCCGCGCTCCTCGATGCCATGCGCGCCGACCTCCTTGCGGAAGCAGGGGGAATAGCTCGTCAGCGTCTGCGGAAGCTCATCCTCATCGAGGATCGTGTCGATGAATTTGCCGATCATGGAGTGCTCGGAGGTGCCGATCAGGTAGAGATCCTCGCCCTCGATCTTGTACATCATGTTCTCCATCTCGGCAAAGCTCATGACGCCGGTCACCACGTTCGAGCGGATCATGTACGGCGGGATATAGTAGGTGAAGCCGCGGTCGATCATGAAGTCGCGCGCGTAGGACAGGCAGGCGCTGTGCAGACGCGCGATGTCGCCCTTGAGGTAGTAGAAGCCGTTGCCGGAGGTGCGGCGCGCGGAATCGATGTCAATGCCGTTCAGGCGCTCCATGATGTCCACATGATAGGGCACCTCAAAGTCCGGCACGACCGGCTCGCCAAAGCGCTCGATCTCGACGTTCTCGGAGTCGTCCTTGCCGATCGGGACGCTCGGATCGATAATCTGCGGGATGACCTGCATGCGCTTCTTGATCTCGGCGGCATACTGCTCCTCCAGCGCCTCCAGGCCGGTCAGCTGCTCCGCGATCTGGGCGACCTTCGCCTTCGTCGCCTCGGCCTCCTCCTTCTTGCCCTGCTTCATCAGACCGCCGATCTCCTTGGAGAGCACCTTGCGCTGGTTGCGCAGGGAATCTGCCTGCTGCATGGCCTCGCGGTTCTTGCGGTCCAGGTCGATCACCTCGTCGACCAGCGGCAGCTTGGCATCCTGGAACTTCTTGCGGATGTTCTCGCGCACGACATCCGGATTCTTGCGGATCAGGTTGATATCAATCACGTTGATGCTTCCTTTCTTCTGTCCCCCGGCGGCAGGCGGGCCAAAACAAAAGGAGCCATTCTCCTCATGGGACGAATAGCTCCGCGTTGCCACCCAAATTGCCGCCCCCGAAGGGACTGCCTCTCTTTGCGGGATAAGGGCCGCGGCCCGCGGGCTCATCACCCGCCGCATGGAAGGAGCGGATCAGCCGCCGCAAGCCCTGCCTCGCACCCACCGGCAGCTCTCTGCATCCGCAAACGGCCCATTTTCCTCCCGCCCCGTCACCGGGGCGCGTTTATGTTACCCGGCTATTATAGCGCAGGAAAATCCATTTTGCAACAGCCCTTTGCGATCTTTTTCCTCCGCGCCCGAAAAAATCGCGCCGTTTTTCCTGCCGGGCCCCGGGAAAAATTGACATTCCGCACAGCTTCGTGTAAAATGAGACGGCATGAAAAACAATACCTGCGATGGACGCGCCCCGGCGCGCCGCATGGCATCACTCAAGGAGGCTATTATGGGCGCTTCTCGCAATCAGGAATCCACGCGCTGCGAACAGAGCGGCGTCACCTATTATGACCGCGGCATTCTGACCGGCAAGGACGGCCGCCGCTATCAGCGCTACGCGATCAAGACGCACTTCGTGCAGCCGGGCGAGGATCAAGCCGAGCTCGTTCGCCGCTATGTGCTGCCGCTGTATCAGCCCGGCGACTGCCTCTCCTTCACGGCGAAGGTCATGGGCATGTGTACGGGCAACGTGCGCACGCTCGAGGATACGCACCCCGGCTTCTTCGCCAGGCTGCTTGCGCCGTTCGCGGGCCACAATTCCACCGGCATCGGCATGCATCAGCCCTACAAGATGCAGCTGGTCATCGAGATCTGCGGCCTGCCGCGCGTGCTTTTCGCCGCTGCGGTCTCCGCCGTCACACGCCCGTTCGGCATCCGCGGTCTGTTCTACAAGATCTGCGGGCACGGCGTCGCGGGCATCGACGGCTTCTACCCGGATTCCTCCTTTGAGGTCTACCACACGATGGGCGTCATCAACCCGGAGCATCCGGTTGA
Source organism: Clostridiales bacterium (assembly GCA_022787165.1). Lineage (GTDB taxonomy): Bacteria > Bacillota > Clostridia > Christensenellales > Aristaeellaceae > Ventricola. The sequence continues at coordinate 94,522 of JALFVL010000025.1, read as the reverse complement.
GCTGTGCGATGCGCTCGAGGCGGCGACCGGCGTGCCCACCGTCGTCATGGACGCGAACGACTTTGACCAGAATCAGTTGGGCAAGGGCACAAACTTCCCGCTGACCGACGAGCAGATTCAGGACGCGATGGCGGACAATCCCTCCGGCCAGGGGGACGAGCTCACGCCGTTCATCCTCATCCGCCCGCTGGGCTGAGCCGATGCAAAGGAGTTCCCATGTCCATCACCTCTGAGGTCATCATCCTCTTTCTCGTCGTGCTGGTCGGCGCGCTCTGCCGCCGCCTGGGCTTTTTCACCGATGAGACCATTCGCGGCACGACGCAGATTGTCGTCAACATCACGCTCCCCTGCCTGACCATTTTCAACATGCAGCGCCCATTCGCAATGGACGTGCTGCGAAACTTTCTGCTGACGCTCGCGCTTTCGATCGCGCTGATCCTTGTGAGCATCGGCGGCGCGCTGCTGCTCTTTCAAAACAGGCCCCACAGTAAGCGCGCCGTGCTCGCCAACCTGGAGGGCTTTTCCAACTGCGGCTTCATGGGCTACCCGATCATCCTGGCCATCAATCCGGACTGGATGATCTACGCCGTCGCCTACAACATCGCCTTCACCTTCATCTCCTGGACCATCGGCGTGAGTCTGTACCGTGGGCGGGAGAACATGAGCCTGCGCCGCGCGCTGCTCAATCCGAACCTGATCTCCGCGCTGATCGGCTTTGTGCTCTTCTGCCTGAGCATCACGCTGCCGTCCATTCTCTCGGAAACGCTCTCCCTGATCGGCGGGCTGACGACGCCGCTGTCGATGCTCCTCATCGGCACGCGCGTGTGCGGCGTTCACCTGCGCGACTTCAGGGATATCGACTTTCATCTCGCCGCGGTGCTGCGGCTCATCGCGCTGCCGCTGCTCATCTACGCCGCCATGCGTCCCTTCCCGATTGCGCCCGCGGTGGCCGGCACGGTGTTTATCCTGACCGCGATGCCCTCCGGCACGATGACCGCCATGCAGGCCGAGCTCTATGGCGGCGACAGCGTCTTTGCCGCGCGCGCCATCGCCTATTCGACGCTGCTTTCGCTGATCACCGTGCCTGTGATGAGCCTGCTGCTGTGAGACTAATCGGGTTCTTGACATGCATACCGGCTCTGACCGAAGCCTTCGGGCTTCGGTTTTTTCTGCTTTCCGTACATTTTTCCAGAGGAATGTTTGCGGAACATCCCTTTTTATGATATAATAAGATGATTTTGTCTGCTCTCGGGGCAGCATGCGCTTTTTGGCCGCTCGCCCCTTCCTCCATTTGTCATGAGGTACATCATGTCCCTGTACACCCTCATCGCCTTCGCGCTGCTGTGCGCGGGGCTGTATTATGTCTGTCCGCTGCGCCTGCGCTGGCTGCTGCTGCTTTTGGTCAGCTATGCGTTTTACGCCTATCACGGCCTCTCGGCGCTGCCCTTCCTGCTGCTGACGACGCTGTCGACCTGGGCGGGCGCGCTGATCATCGGCCGCCTCTCGGCAAGCGGGAAGGCGGAGCTGAAGGAAAAGAAGGCCTCGCTGACCGCGCAGGAGCGCAAGGCGCTCAAGGCCGCGCTCAGGCGCCGGGAGCGGATCGTCCTGCTTTGTACGCTGCTGCTCAACTTCGGCGCGCTCGCGACGGTCAAGTATGCCTCGCCCGTGCTCGCGCTGGCGGGCATGAAGCCGCTCAATCTGCTGCTCCCGCTGGGCATCTCGTTTTACACCTTCCAGTCGACGGGTTACCTGATCGACGTCTACAACGGCAAAACCGCGCCGCAGCGCAGCCTGCTGCGCTTTGCGCTGTTTGTCTCCTTCTTCCCCCAGCTGATCCAGGGGCCGATTGGCCGCTATGATCAGCTCGCGCCGCAGCTTGAAGCGCCGCATCGCTTCGACCTTGACGGCTTCGAGCGCGGCCTGCTGCTCATGCTCTGGGGCTTCTTCAAGAAGAAGGTCATCGCCGACCGCGCGCTGCCGCTCGTCTCCGGCGTCTTCAGCGAGCCGGACAGCTATGGCGGCGCGATGATCGTGCTCGCCGTGCTGGGCTACTCGCTTCAGCAATACGCCGACTTTTCCGGCGGCATCGATCTGGTGACCGGCATCGCAGAGCTCTTCGGCATCCGCCTCGCGCCCAACTTCAAGCGGCCCTATTTCGCCGTCTCTCTCGGCGATTTCTGGCGCAGGTGGCATATCAGTCTGGGCGCGTGGATGCGCGACTATGTCTTCTACCCCTTCGCGCTGACCCGCCCTGTGAGCCGCCTGGCCAAAGCCGCCAAGGCGCGCCTGGGTGCGGAAATCTCCCGCGCGCTGCCCGCCGCGCTGGGCAATATCCTCGTCTTCCTGCTGGTCGGCATCTGGCACGGGGCGACGGCCAACTATGTGCTCTGGGGCCTGTACAACGGATTGATTCTCGCCGCCAGCGCCCTGCTGGAGCCGGCTTACAGGCGCTTTGGCGACCGCCACGGCGCGCTGGTCAAGTCAAACGCTTTTCACGTTGTCCGCGTGCTGCGCACGTTCCTGATCGTCAACATCGGCTGGTACTTCGACCGCTGTGCGCGGGCAAGTGATGCCTTCTCCATGCTCGCGCGCACGGTGGCGGATTTCCGCCCCGCGCAGGTGACCGGCGAGTTGTTGCTCTCCCTGGGCCTCTCCGGCCGCGACCTGTTCATCCTTGCGATGGCGACGCTGCCCCTCTTTGCCGTCTCGCTCGCGCAGGAGCGCGGTGCGCAGGTTCGCGCCTTTGTGCTCAGCCGCCCGCTTCCTCTGCGCTGGCTGCTGCTGCTCGCCCTCATCCTCTTCACGCTTGCCACGCTCGTGAGCGGCAGCGCCGGCACGGGCAGCTTCATGTACGCCGTCTTCTGATCAAGGAGGCCTTTTCTTGAAAACCCTCTTCCCCAAGCTCATCCGCCTGGCGGTGTTCCTGCTGCTCGCCGCGCTGCTCATCCCGCTGGGCAACACCTTTCTCGTGCAGCTGGACACCTTTGCCACCGTCACCATGCGGGAGCTCCGTTCCCGCGATGACATCGAGCTGGCCCTCGTCGGCTCCTCCATCGTCCAGCATCATTTCAACGCGCCGCTCATCAGCGAGGCAACCGGGCTGACCGCGTTTGATGTGACGGTCACCAACGCCTATCTTCCCGATGACCTGGCGCTCACCCGCCAGCTCTATGAGACAAACAGCCCCGAATGGGTCGTGCTCGTTCTGGAGTCGTACTCCTTCAACTGGATCCGGACCGACCCGCAATCTCAGCTCAAGCTCATGCCCCATCTGACCAGCCCGCTGAACCGCGCGCGCTATTTCCTTGATATCATGGAGACGGATGGCGACAGGCTCGGCCGGCTGCTGCTGTTCAACACCTTCGGTTTCTCCTCCCTTGAGGACGTCAGGAAGGCTGTCCGGCTGCGCACAGATCCCGAGGGCTGCCTTGCGCAGCTGATCGCCGAATCGGACGGACAATACGCCTATGCGGATGGCTTCGTCCGCCGCGAGTCGGATGAACGCGCCATGGACAAGCTCGTCAAGACGGTCATCCGCGAGGAGAGCGACTACGAATACAGGGTCTACGACTATACCAAGGAAAGGCTGCTCGAGTACAAGGCGCTCGTCGAGTCTCACGGCAGCAAGCTGCTCGTCGTTCTGGCCCCCGGCATGACGGCGCACGCGCTCGCGGAGCCGTCGTATCTGGCGTATCTGGACGACGCGCAGGCCTTCTTCGAGGAGATCGGCGTGCCCTGCTTCAACCTGGTGCTCGCCAGGCCGGAGCTGCTGCCCAACCTCGACGAATACTACTTTGACCTCTACCACATGGTCGGCGAGGGCGCAGACCTGCTCAGCGCCGCCTTTGCGCGCCTCTTCAACGCCCTGCGCGCGGGCGAGGACGTCAGCGGCCTCTTCTACCGTGACAGCTCGGAATACCTCGCCTCCATCGGCTTCATCACCAATGTCTGGATGACGCGGGAGGACGGCGAGGGCAGCGTTACGCTGCGCGCGGACTGCAACCGCGGCTCCCTGGTCACGCCGGAGTACCGCTTCACCCTGCGCGGCGAGGACGGCAGTGAGACGCTCCTGCGCGATTACGACGCGGAGCCCGCCTTCGCCTGCGACGCTTCGCTGCTCTCGGGCGGCACGCCGCGCGTCTATGCCCGCGTGCAGGGCAGAGCGGATGCCGTCTTCTTTGATCCCGGCGACGAAGAATACACTCTCCCTTGAACGCAGACATCAAATACGCTATAATCAAGTCGATGATCCGGCAGGCTTCCTCGCCTGACCTCCATAGGAGAGCATGCTTATGCACACGCTGATTCTCGATGCCCTCGAGGCGACCGCCGCCCGTCTCCCGGAAAAGACGGCCTTTGTCGACGCCGAATCCTCCGTCACCTTCGCGCAGCTCACCGGCCTTTCCCGTGCAGCCGGCAGCGCGCTGACGGCGCATGTCGCCCCGCGAACGGTGGTCGGCTTCTACATGGACAAATCCGTCCAGACCGTCGCGGGCTTCCTGGGCGCTGTCTATGCGGGCTGCGCCTATGCCCAGCTCAACCTGCGCCACCCCGCCGCGCGCATCCTCGCCATCCTTGAGACGCTCGGCGCACCCGTCGTCGTGACTGACCGCGCCCATGAGGCGCAGCTGCGCGCGATGGAGGTTCCCTGCGATATTCTGCTGCTGGAGGATCTGCTCGCCGCGCCCATCGACGAGGCGGCATTGGCCCGCGTCCGCGCGCAGATGCTGGACGTCGACCCGCTCTATGTCAACTTCACCTCCGGCTCGACCGGCACGCCCAAGGGCGTCGTCGTCGGCCACAGGAGCGTGCTCGACTTCATCCGCTGCTTCACGGAAATCTTCGCCATCACGGAGCGCGACGTGCTCGCCAATCAGGCGCCGTTTGACTTCGACGTCTCCGTCAAGGACATTTACAGCGGCCTGATGACCGGCGCGACGGTCGCCATCGTGCCGACGGCATATTTCACCAACCCCGTCAAGCTGATGGATTTCCTCTGTGACCAGCGGGCGACGGTGCTCGTCTGGGCCGTCAGCGCGCTCTGCTTCCTGACGACGATGAACGCGCTCGAATACAGAACACCTGACACACTGCGCGCCATTCTCTTTTCCGGCGAGGTCATGCCCATCAAGCATCTCAACAAGCTGCGCGCGCTGCTGCCGGATGTCACCTACGTCAACCTCTACGGCCCGACGGAGATCACCTGCAACTGCACCTATTACATCGTCGATCGCGAGTTTGCCCCCGGCGAGACGCTGCCGCTGGGCGTCCCCTTCCCCAATGAGCGCGTCCTGCTGCTCACAGAAGAAGGGCGCGAGGCCCAGCCCGGCGAGACCGGCGAGCTCTGCGTCGCAGGCACAGCCGTCGCCATGGGCTACTACAAGGACCCCGCGCGCACGGCAGCCGCCTTCACGCAGAACCCGCTGCACAGCGACTATCTCGACCTGATCTACCGCACGGGCGACCTCGTCCGCCTGAGCGAGACGGGCGAAATGGTCTATGTCTCCCGCAAGGACTTCCAGATCAAGCACATGGGCCACCGTATCGAGCTGGGCGAGATCGAGACGGCGATCAGCGCGCTCCCGGGCGTCAGCCGCGCCTGCTGCGTCTACCTGCACGAGAAGGGCAAGATTCTCGCCTTCACCTGCGGCGAGGCGGACAAGCGCGCCATCACCGAGGGCCTTCGCCAGACGCTGCCGGCCTACATGATCCCGAACCTGTTCATGCAGGTCGATCAGATGCCGCTCAGCAAGAACGGCAAAATCGACCGCAACGCGCTTCTTGAACTGTATCAGGCCAAAAAGGAGGCCCGTCATGGATAAGCAGCAGCTCTCCGCCGTCGCACATCGCTTCGGCACGCCGGCCTTCGTCTTTGACGAAATCGCGCTGGCGGAGCGGATGCGCGCCGCGCGCACGATCGTCGACCCGCGCATCCGCCTCTGCTACTCGATCAAGGCCAATCCCTTTCTGATCCCCGCGATGCAGCCGCTGGTCGACCTGCTCGAGGTTTGCAGCCCCGGCGAGCTGACGATCTGCGAGGATCTGCACGTCGCACCGGAGACGATCCTCTTCTCCGGCGTCAACAAGACCGCCGCGGACATCGAGCATGCCCTTTGCGCGGGCGTCCGCCGCTTCACGGCGGAATCCCTGCTGCATGTGCGCCTGCTTGACGAGGCCGCCCGGGCGCATGGTCTCGTGCTGCCCGTGCTTCTGCGGCTGACGGCAGGCTCCCAGTTCGGCATGGACGAGCACGACCTGCGCAGCGTCATCCAAAACCGCAGCGGCCTCTGCGGCCTTGATATTGAGGGCATCCACTTTTTCGCCGGCACACAGCGCAAGAAGCTCGACGGCCAGCGCAAGGAGCTTGCGATGCTCTCGGCGCTGATGGAGAGCCTGCGCGCGGAATACGGCTTTGCAACCCGCCAGCTCGAGTATGGCCCGGGCCTCTATTATCCGTATTTCACGCATGAGGACGACAGCGACACCCTCGCGCCCCTGCGCGAGCTCGCGCCCGACCTTGCGCGCATCGCGGAGCAGACAGAGCTGACGGTCGAGATGGGGCGCTTCTTCGCCTCCGAATGCGGCGCCTATCTCACCACGGTGGTCGATACGAAGGTCAACTGCGGATACGGCTACGCGATCGTCGACGGCGGCATCCACCACGTCAACTACCTTGGCGGAAACATGGGCATGCGCCTGCCGCACATCGCGCACATCCCCGGCCCCGATCACGCGGACGGTGAGCTGCAAGACTGGGCGCTCTGCGGCAGCCTCTGCACGACGGCGGATGTGCTCGTGCGCAAGGCGCCGTTTGAAGGGCTGACGCCGGGCGACGTGCTCGCCTTTGAGCGCATCGGCGCGTATTCCGTGACCGAGGGGCCCGCGCTCTTTTTGAGCCGGGATATGCCCCGCATCGTCCTGCACGGCGAGAGCGGCGACCGCCTCGTGCGCGACACGATCCCCTCCTGCAAGCTCAACCAGGGCAACCTGTGAGCCGCCCACGCGGCATAACGACCAGCAAATCAAGCAAAGGAGATATGACTTATGCGCGACACCATTCTGGATATCCTGAGCGACCTCGTCGAGGACGTGGACTTTGACACCTGCGACACCCTGATTGACGACGGCCTGCTCTCCTCCCTCGACATCATTCAGCTCATCGGCGCGCTGAACGACGAATTCGACATCTCCATCCCCGCGACGGAGATCATCCCCGACAACTTCAACAGCGTCGACGCGATGGTCGCGATGGTCGAGCGGCTTGCCGACGAATAAACCGAAAAAAACAAAGCAGCGCGCTTTGCTCCCAAGCGGGAACGGAGCGCGCCGCTTTTCTATCTGTCCCTATAGCTTCACCGGAACAAATCCGCCATCCTGCAATTCATAAATTTCTTCAAAGCCGCAGGCGCGCACAAGCGCCTCCGCCTGGTCAAACGCGCAGGCGATCGCGCCCGCGCTGTGCGCATCGGCGCTGAGGGTCACGCGTCCGCCCATCCTGTGCAGCTGCGTGAGCAGCTCGCGTGAGGGATACGGCGACGTCCTGTATCCGCGGCTGATCGCGCCGGTGTTGACCTCAAAGATCTTTCCGGCGGCGACGAGCGCCTCCATCGCCTCCCGCGCGCAGCGGCGGTAGACGGCGCTTTCGGGGCGAAAGAAATGACGCTGCTCGTCAAACTTCGTCAGCAGATCGAAGTGGCCGACGATATCGGCCTCCGGCTCCCTGGCCACGCGCAGCAGCTGCGCGAAATACAGCGCTGCCGCCGCGTCCGCATCGCCGTCAAAGGCCTCAGCGAGAAACCGCGCCGTCCGCTCCGCGCTCTCGTCGACCGTCGGCAGGCCCGCAACGGGCAGATAATGCGCCGAGCCGATCACGTAATCGTAGGGCGTCAGGTCGATTTCCGAGACGACGTCCCATTCGATACCGCAGTACAAGCGGATGCGCCCGGCGTATGCCTGCGCCAGCGCGCGGATCTCCTCCCTGTACGCGCTCAGCGCGTCCACGGGAATCGACCAGCTGCTGTCAAAGGGAATCGGGCTGTGTACGCTGATGCCCACGGAGGTCATCCCCGCGGCCATCGCGGCCTCAATCATCTCGCGCGCCGTATTCCTTCCGTCGTCCCAGGTCGTGTGCGTGTGCAGATTCTGCCGGATCACTTGACCATCTTCTCCTGCTTGACCTTGCGGTCGATCACATGGCGCGAGGCCATTTCCTTTTTGATGTCCTCCAGGCTGATGCCCATCTCGAGCATCAGCACCATGACATGGTACATCAGATCGCCGATTTCATAGATCGTGTTGGGCTTGTCGCCGTCCTTCGCCGCGATGATGACCTCCGTCGTCTCCTCGCCGACCTTCTTGAGCATCTTATCGATGCCCTTTTCAAAGAGATAGGTCGTGTAGGAGCCCTCCTTCGGATTCGTCTTGCGGCCCTCGAGCATCTCCATCAGCCCTTCATAGGAAAACGCCGGCGGCTCCTCGCCCTCATAGACCGGATACTCGAAGCAGGAATCCGTCCCCAGATGACAGGCCGGGCCGTCCTTGCGCACCTCTACGACAAGCGCGTCCCGGTCGCAGTCCGCCGTGATGGAGACGATGTGCTGATAGTTGCCGCTCGTCTCTCCCTTGAGCCAGAGCGTCTGCCTGGAGCGGGAATAAAAGCAGGTCAGCCCCTTCTCCATCGAGATCGCAAGGCTCTCCCGGTTCATGTAGGCGAGCGTCAGCACGCGCTTTGTCTGCGTATCCACGACGATCGCGGGGATCAGGCCCCGCTCGTCAAATTTGAGCGAATCCACGTCGATCATGGTCATATCCTCCTCACATTGATGCCCTCCTGGGCGAGCGCCGCCTTGAGCACCGGAATCTCCACCTCGCCGAAGTGGAAGATCGAGGCCGCCAGCCCCGCGTCCACCTTGGGCACGGCACGAAACAGCTCCACAAAATCCCCGATGCAGCCCGCGCCGCCGGAGGCGATGACCGGCACCTGCGCAAAATCGCACACGGCGGCGAGCATCTCCAAATCAAACCCGCGCTTCACGCCGTCCGTATCGATCGAGTTGAGCACGATCTCGCCCGCGCCGCTGTCGATGCCCCGGCGAATCCATAAAAGCGCGTCCATGCCCGTGTCCTCGCGGCCGCCGCGCGCGAAGACATGGTAACGGCCGTCCACGCGCTTGGCGTCGACCGAGAGCACGACGCATTGGCTGCCATAGCGCCGCGCCGCCTCGCCGATGATCTCCGGATGCGCGATCGCGCCGGAATTGACGCTGACCTTGTCCGCGCCGCAGGCGAGCACGCGCTCAAAATCCGCGAGCGTGCGGATGCCGCCGCCGACGGTCAGCGGGATGAAGATCTGCGAGGCGACCTCGCGCAGCGCGTCCGTAAAGAGCGCGCGCCCCTCCGCAGAGGCCGTGATGTCGTAAAACACGAGCTCGTCCGCGCCGGAATCGGAATAGCGCTTTGCCAGATCGACCGGCCGGGCCACGTCCGAAAGCCCCTCAAAATTGACGCCCTTGACCACCCGCCCGTTCCTGACGTCCAGGCAGGGAATGATGCGCTTTGTAATCATGTCGCCACCTCGATTGCCCGGCGCAGGTCGATTGCGCCCGTGTAGTATGCCTTGCCGATGATCGCGCCCCAGAGACCCGCCTCACGCAGCGCGGTCACATCCTCCAGCGAGGAGACGCCGCCCGAGGCGATAAAGCGCATCGGATACGCCGATGTCAGCTGCCGGTAGAGCGCGTGGTTCGTCCCGCGCATCGCGCCGTCGCGACTGATATCCGTGCAGATGACGGTCTGCACGCCGGTCTGCTGAAGCCTCCGCATCAGCCCGTCGCAGGTCAGCTCGCTGCGCTGCGTCCAGCCGCGGATGGCGACCATGCCGTCGCGGATGTCCGCGCTCACAGCGATCCTCCCGCCGTGCGAGGCGACCATCCGCGCAAGAAAATCGGGATCGGTCACGGCCGCCGTGCCGAGGATCGCGCGCGCCACGCCGGCACCCAGCATGCGCTCAACGACCTCGTCGCTGCGGATACCGCCGCCAACCTCGACGCGCAGGGCGGTCTCCTGCGCGATCCTTCGGATGACGCCGATGTTCGGCGTACCGCCGTCTTTGGCGCCCTCGAGGTCGACGAGGTGAATGCTCGACGCGCCGCAGGCCTCAAAGTCCTTCGCCACGGAGAGCGGATCGTCCGAATAGACGGTCATCTGCGCGTAATCGCCCTGAAAGAGCCGAACAGCCTTGCCGCCGACCAGATCGATTGCCGGAAGAATCTCCATCGTCTCACCCCCCGATGGCGCAGAACGCCCGCAGAATGTCAAGCCCCACCGCGCCGCTCTTCTCCGGATGGAACTGACAGCCGATTACATTGCCGCAGGCGACGGCCGCCGTCAGCGGCGCGCCATATTCCGCCGTCGCGATGACGCTCGCATCGCACCGGGTCGCGCAGAAGCTATGCACAAAGTAGACGCAGTCCCCCTCGCGCACACCGGCAAGCAGCGGGTGGGCGGGCGTTTTGATCTGAAGCGCGTTCCAGCCGATGTGGGGCACCTTGAGCCCCGGGCCGATGAGCGGCGTCATGTCGACAACGTCGCCCGGGATGAGCCCCAGGCCCGCGTGCTCACCAAATTCAAAGCTGCGCTCAAAGAGCATCTGCATGCCCAGGCAGATGCCCATCAGCGGCTTACCCCTGCCGGCCTGCTCGCAGACGAGCGCATCCAGCCCCGTGCGCGAAAGCTTTTCGCGCGCATCGCCGAACGCGCCGACGCCCGGCAGAATCAGCCTTTCGGCCCGCCGGATCGTCTCCGGATCGGCCGTGACAACCGCGTCCTCGCCGATCATCCGCAGCGAGCTTTGCAGCGAAAACAGGTTGCCCACGCCATAATCGATGATCGCAATCATACGAGCACTCCTTTGGTCGATGGTATTTCGCCGCAAAGGCGCGCGTCCACGGCGACGGCCTGCGCCAGCGCGCGCCCGAACGCCTTGAACATCGCCTCGACGATGTGATGGCTGTTTTCCCCGTCGAGCTGGCGGATATGCAGCGTCGCGCCCGCGCGGCGCGTGAACGCGAGGAAGAATTCCTGCACGAGCTCCGTGTCAAACGTGCCAATCTTCTGCGCGGGGATGTTCGCCGCAAAGCGCAGGCAGCTGCGCCCGGAGAGATCGACCGCGGCGAGCACGAGCGCCTCGTCCATCGGCAGCAGCATGCTCCCGTAGCGCGCGATGCCGCGCTTCTCGCCCAGCGCCGCAGCAAAGGCGTCGCCCAGCGCGATGCCCACATCCTCGACGCTGTGATGGTCGTCGACAAAGGTATCTCCCTTGCAGACGACGGTCAGGTCAAACCGGCCATGCGCCGCAAAGAGCGTGAGCATGTGGTCAAGGAAACCGACGCCGGTGCGGACGTCGCTTTTGCCCGTTCCGTCGAGCTCAAGGGTCAGAGCAATATCGGTTTCGGCAGTTTTGCGCCGGATGTCTGCGTTTCGCATGATGATGTCTCCTGTCTGTCGTTCAGCCAAGGATGTCGCGCACGGCGCGCAGCAGCGCCTCCATCTCCGGCTGCGAGCCGATGGTGATGCGCAGGTATTCCTCAATTCTCGGCACGTCCCACCGGCGCACGAGGATGCCCCGCTCCCGCAGCGCCGCGGCCAGATGCGCACCCGGCATCTTCGGGCAGCGCGCAAAGACGAAATTGCCCAGCGACTCAATGACCTCAAAGCCCAGCGCGCGCAGGCCGTCCGTCGTGAAGCGGCGCGAGGCCATGATCCGGGCGCAGTTGTCCATGAAATACCCGTTCTCTGCGCAGGCCGCAATGCCCGCCGCCTGCGTCATGCGGTTGACGCTGTACAAATTGACGGCGTTGCGCACGGTATCGAGCTCCTCAATCAGCCCCGCCTGCGCGAACGCGTAGCCAAGGCGAGCGCCCGCCATCGAGCGGGACTTGGAGAACGTGCGCACAATCAGCAGATTATCGTACTGCGAAATCAGCGGCAGGCAGCTCTCCGCGCCGAAATCCACATAGGCCTCGTCGATAAGCACGACGCTATCGGGGTTACCCGCGCAGATGGGCGCAATGTCCCCCGGCGAAAGCGCCAGGCCCGTCGGGGCGTTCGGATTGGCGAGCACGATCATCTTGCCCAGCCGGGCATAGCGTCCGGGATCGACGGAAAAGTCCGCCTCCAGCGGAATGCGCTCGATCGGGATGCCCAGCGCCGCGGCAAAGAGATCGTAATAGCCGTAGGTGATATCCGGCATGACGATTGGGTGGCGCGCGTCGGCAAAGGCCATGAAGGCCAAATACAGCAGCTCGTCCGACCCGTTGCCGCAGATGACGTTCTCCGGCGCGACGCCGTAGAGCCCGGCAAGCGCCCGGCGCAGCGCCGCGCAGTCGGGATCGTTGTAATAGCCCAGATTCGCGGCCTCCCGCGCAATGGCCTGCTGCACGGCGGGCGGCGGCGGATACGGCGATTCATTTGTGTTCAGGCGGATCAGGCGTCCATCCTCCGCGTGCTCGCCGGGCACATAGGCGGGCAGCTCCCGGTGCGCCTCCATCAAAAACCTGCTCACGGCATCCCCTTCGTTCTCACCAGCGCCGCGCGTGCGTGCGCCTCCAGTCCCTCCGCGCGGGCAAAGACGGCGATCTCGTCCGCCACCCTGCCCAGCGCGGCCTGCGTGTAATAGGTGTACTGCGTCTTCTTGATGAAATCGTCGACGCCCAGCGGGCTTGAGAACCTCGCCGTGCCGCTGGTGGGCAGCGTGTGGTTCGGCCCGGCCAGATAATCGCCCAGCGATTCCGGGCACCAGCGCCCCATGAAGACGCTGCCAGCGTTTTTGACCTCCGGCAGGTAGGCCTCCGGATCGTCGACACACAGCTCCAGATGCTCCGGCGCGAGCGCGTTCGCCGCGCGAATCGCCTCGTGCAGGTCGTCCGTCACGAGGATCTTGCCGGCGTTTTCAATCGACGCGCGCGCAATCGCCTCGCGCGGCAGCAGCGAAAGCTGGCGCTCGACCTCCGCGCTCACGGCCTGCGCCAGCGCCATGCTGTCCGTGACGAGCACGGCGGCGGCCAGGCGGTCATGCTCGGCCTGGCTGAGCAGATCGGCCGCCACCCAGGCTGGGTTGCTCTTCCCGTCGGCGACGACGAGGATCTCGCTGGGACCGGCGATCATGTCTATCGCGACGCGCCCGAAGACCTGCCGCTTTGCCTCGGCGACATAAGCGTTGCCTGGCCCGACGATCTTGTCAACCCGTGGAACGGTCTGCGTGCCGTAGGCCAGCGCGGCGACGGCCTGCGCGCCGCCCGCGCGGAAGACGCGCGTGACGCCCGCCAGCTTTGCCGCCGCGAGAATCGGCGCGGCGATAGCGCCGTCCCGCCCCGGCGGAGAGACCATCACGATCTCGCTGCATCCGGCGAGCTTTGCGGGAATCGCGTTCATGAACACCGTCGAGGGGTAGCTCGCCGTGCCGCCCGGGATGTAGAGGCCGACCTTCTCAATCGGCGTGATCTTCTGCCCCATGTAGACGCCGTCCTTGCCGCGCAGGCAGAAGCCCTCGCGCAGCTGCGCGCTGTGAAACGCGCGGATGTTTGCAGCCGCCGTCTCCATCGCGCCGCGCAGCGCCGGGTCAAGCGAGGCCAGCGCCGCGTCAAGCTCCTGCGCTGTCACCTCCAGAGCCGTGAGCTTCGCGCCGTCAAAGCGCTCCGCGTAGTCAAGCAGCGCCTCATCCCCGCGCGAGGCGACATCCTCGATGATCGCCCTGACCCGCTCGCCGACGTCTGCGGGCTGCTGCGCGCGCATGAGCAGCTGAGACGGCTCGACCTGCGCGTATGAAAGAATCCTCATTTTCCTTGCACCTCTGCCTTTTCTTTTGCCGTGAGGCTCTCTTGTGCGCGCTCCGCGAGCGCGCGAATCTCCTCGCGCTTGAATTTGAAGGAAGCCTTGTTCGCGATCAGCCGCGCGCTGATGGGCACGATCTCCTCGAGCACGGCCAAGCCGTTTTCCCGCAGCGTCGCGCCGGTCTCCACGATGTCGACAATCACATCCGACAGCCCGACGACCGGTGCCAGCTCGATGGAGCCGTTCAGGTGGATCAGCTCGATCTCCCGGCTCCTCGCGCTGAAATGCCGCGCCGCAATGCGCGGGAACTTGGTCGCCACGCGCAGCGTATGCGCATGGTCGTCGTCAAAATCCTTCGGCCCGGCGACGCACATCCGGCAGCGCCCCATGTTCAGGTCGAGCAGCTCGTAGACGTCCGGCGCGTATTCGAGCAGGATATCCTTGCCCGCGATGCCGATATCCGCCGCGCCGCGCTCGACATAGATCGCGACGTCCGCGGGCTTGACGAGGAAATAGCGCACACCCGCCTCCTCGTTCACAAACGTGAGCTGGCGGCTGTCCTCCCTGAGTGCCGGGCAGGCGTAGCCCGCGCGCTCGAGCACGCCGTAGGCCTTGTCGCCCAGCCGTCCCTTGGGCAGGGCGATGTTCATCATTTTCATTGCTCGCCGCCCCCTTCGCCCATCCGAATCACCCGGCGGCACCGCAGCCCCACGGCCGCGCCGCGCTGCACGCGCACACGCTCTCCCCTGGCGATAAGCGCCTGAGCCGCCCGCGCAGCCTCCTGTGCCTGATCGTCGGTGTCGTAGAGCAGCAGCGTGTCGGCGTCCGGCTCCTGTGCCTTTTGGGCAAACCGCTCAAGCTGATCCAGGTATACCGCAAAGCCGATGGCCTCGCTCGTGCGCCCCATCTTCTCCATCAGCCGGTCATACCGTCCGCCGGAGAGCACCGCCGAGGCAACGCCGTCGATGAAGCCGCTGAAGACGAGGCCGTTGTAGTAGTTCATGTCGTTGACGACCGAGAAATCGAGGTTGACCCGCCCGACGCCAAACGCCTCCAGCATGCCGCAGACGGCGCGCAGGTCGTCAAGCCCGCGCCTGCAGGCGTCGGGCAGGCCCAGCGCCTCAAAGCGGGGCAGCGTCTCGCGCAGCGGGCCGTATTCCGTGATCAGCGCAGACAGCCAGCCGCGCGCCGCCTCGCTCACGCCCAGCCTGCCGTACAGCGCCATCAGGCCGTGCAGGTTCTTCTGGCTGATGAGGGCGAGGATCTCCTGCTTCTCCCCGTCGCCGAGCGGCTCTGCGGAGAGGATGCCCTCCGTGATGTTCAAATCCGCGATGTCCAGCGCGTATTCACCGCTGATCGCCGCGAGGCTCCTCGCCGCCAGCATCAGCACCTCGCCCATCGCGTAATCATCCACCGGGCCAATCAGCTCCACGCCCGTCTGCATGATCTCGCGGAATCCGTAGCCCGCGCGCGACACGCGGTAGACGTTTTCCGAGTAAAAAAGCTTGAGCGGTCCGTCGCTGTCCCTCGTGTTCTTGACGACCGAGAGCGTCACATCGGGCTTGAGCGCCATCAGCCGCCCGTCGGTGTCGCAGAAGGCGAGAATCTGCTCGCTGGTCAAAAAGCTCTTGTTGCGCATGTAGAGCTCGTATTCCTCGAACTTGTTGACCTTGTAGGGCCGGTAGCCGTAGGCGCGATAGAGCCGCCGCAGCGCGACGGACACGCGCTCGTCCGGCCTGAGCTCATCCGTCATCACGCGTGTTTGCCTCCTTCAGCCTGTTCAGAATCATTCGGTACCCGCCGGTTCCATAATCAAGACAGCGCTTGACCCGGCCGATCGTCGCCGAGCTGACGCCCGTCATCGACGCAGCCTGCTGATATGAGCTGCCTTCGTCGAGCAGGCGCGCGATTTCCAGCCGCTGCGAGAGGTCGTGAACCTCCTTCATCGTGCATAAATCCTCAAAATAGGCGTAGCATTCCTCGACGCTCGTGAGCGCGAGAATGGAGTGGAACAGCGCGTCGGTCTGCTCGCTGTGTCTGAGTCCCATGTTTTTCACCTCATCATTGCGTGAACGTGGTGCTATATTACCACGTTAGCGTACTAAAGTCAAGGGGGAAAAACAAACTCTGCGCCCTCTCCGGAACTGCCCGGAAACGCCGCAGAGAGAATGATGCGCCTGGCTCAACGGCAGCCGAAGCGCCGCTTGAGATAGCCGTCCATGTTGCCGTGCGCGGAGAGCGTCATCGCCGCGATGCCAAAGCTGCGCATCGCCGCCTCGAGAATCGCCACGCCGCTGGGGATAATGTCCGCGCGCTGGGGCATCAGCCCGACGATTTTGCGCCGCTGCGGGATGGAGAGCGCCGCCAGCCGGTCGCCCCATGCGCTGACCTCGCCAAGCGTGATGCGCATCCCCTCGCAGTCGCCCAGGCCAAACAGCGGCACCCGGCGCTGCATGGCTCCGAGCGTCGTCATCGTGCCGCCCACGCCAATCCAGACCGCCCGCGACGGCAGGGCGAGCAGCGCCTGCGCGTCGCGGGAAATCAGCGCCTGACAGCGCTCGACAGTCGCGCGGTAATCCTCCCGGCTCTCGATAGGCTGCTGGCCATTCATGCGCACCGCACCCATTTGCAGGCTGACCGCGCCGAGGATGTGGCTCTCCTCGCCCAATGTGAATTCCGTCGAGCCGCCGCCGATGTCGATCACCCCGCAGGAGCCGCCCTCGCTTGCGCCGATATAGGAGAGCACGGCCTCCTCCTCGCCGGAAATGATCTCCACGCGCGCGCCGCTCGCCGCCTCCGCCCGCTCTGTAAACGTCAGGCCATTCCTGGCATCGCGCACGGCGCTCGTGGCGAAAACAAAAATCTCCCGTGCTCCGCTCTCGCGCGCCAGCTCAGCCAGCTCCGCGACAGCCTCCACGGAAGATTGAATACTTTGCTGCGTCAGCATGCCGCCGACAAGGCCCGCAAACAGGCGCGTACCGCGGCGCTCCCGACGAACGGCGCACAGACGTCCGCCCTCCACCCGGGCAATCAGAAGTCGAATCGCGTTGGAACCAATCCCGATACAGGCCAGCTGATCCATACCGCTTCCCTCCGAAACCGGCATGATGCCGGTTGCATCACCGACAAAAGTATTGTAAATCCCGTTGCTTTGCAGCCGAGGCTGGAGTTTCACAGATGGATTTACAGAGTAAACCGGCATGATGCCGGTTGCATTTCCGACCAAGTGATGAAAGTCCCGCTGCTTTGCGGTCGAGACCAGAGCTTTGCAGAGGGACTTTCAGAGTAAATCGGCATGATGCCGATTGCATTACCGACCAAGTGATGAAAGTCCCGTTGCCTTGCAGCCGAGGCCAAAGCTTTACGGAAGGACTCTCATAGTAAAATCCGCCTTTGAATGCCACCGCCCGGCATGTCAGTTCTGCCCGTAGACCTCGAACTCCGGCTCCTCCTCGATCTGCTCGAGATTGGCCACCTCATAGATCGTCTCGCCGTACCAGCAGTAGTCGTAGAGCCGCCGCGCCGTCTTTTCAACAAATTCGTCGGTGTTGACGCTCGCCAGCTCTGCCGTCAGCTGATTGTTGCGGGCCTGGGCGTCGTAGTAGGCCTCGGCCGCCTCTGAAAGCTGCTTCTGCTGGCGCTCGATGCTGACGGCCTTTTGCGGAAACCGCGCCAAAAGCGCCACCATGCCGACGCTCAACGCAATCGCAAAAAGCCGGAACGGTCTGATGCGCAGCCTTTTCTTCTTGCCGGTCTTGTTCACGGGAGCCTGCCCCTCCAAACGATGTCAGGATTCGGATATAATAGGCTTTTTATTCTTCTTCAGTCGCATTTTTCCTGCCTGCTTTTCCTATTTTTTTACGGGTTTTCACCTTTTTCCGACAATTTTTTTCATCTGCTTTTGGATAATGCGAACGAATGTTCCTATTGTTGTCGCGTAAATGCCCATGCCCAGGGCAAAGCCCGCAAATACATACAGCCTGTATGGATCAATCCGCAGCGCCAGCGCCGTCAGGATGATGCATAGCGCGCAGCACACGCCGTAAAACAGATCCATCATCCCGGTCAGCAGCCGCCCGGCTGAAAGCACACGCCTCAGAAGGGTCATTGCGTCAAACAACGCGCCCAGCGCAAAGCCACCGGCAGTCATCGCACAGAGCGCCCGGAGCTGCTGCTCAACCGTCACGCCGCTGCCGCCTTCCAAAGAGCGCGCGGCGCTCACGCTTGCGCGAAGGCGCGCTGTATTCGATGGCCGTGATTTCGCCTGTCACGCCAAGCTTTCCGTCCTCCAGGCTGAGCCGCTCGATGTGCAGCCCCTCGCCCAGCAGCGCAACCTCGCCCTCGGAGGTCTGCAAAACGACCTCCTGCTCGTTGAAACAGCTCACGGCCATGACGCCTGTCAGACTTGCGCGCGCTCTGCCCTCCAGCGACAGCGTATGCGCGCCACCCCTTCCCCGCTCCGTCTCCATGGTATCGCCTCCTGACGATACAGTATGCGCGCCGGCGCCGAAATAGCCCGCTTCACTGCAACGGTGTTTCCCATGCTGCCGGGATTGCGTCAGGGCCCCGTAACGCGAAAGCGCGCCGCGGGTCTTTCCTCCCACGGCGCGCGTCCTGCTCTGACACAATCCTTTTTTGCTGCTCAACAGCCCGAAAAGAGCGCGACAAGCTCCCCGCTGCCTGCCTCGCGCAGTTCCGAAAGCCAGGCCTCGTAATGATCGTCCGTCAGCGCCATCTCTCCCGTCGCAAAGCGCGCGATGCCCTCGTCCACCAGACGGCCAAGCGTCAGCGCGAGCTCGCTTGCCCGCGCCTGCGCCTCGCGGCCCAGCGCGTAGGGAAGCGTCACCTGCTCCGCAACAGCCTTGACGCGCAGATCGGTCTTGAGCACATGCACGTCAATCTCGCTGTCGACCCGCAGGAGGAACGATGTCGGCGTCAGGCCCGGCATCGCGCTGCCGGTATACATGAGCGACTCCGAACGGATATCGTCCACCGTGCGCACGCCGTCGGTGATGAAGGCCCAGCGCCCCTCGCCGTCGACCGAGTAATCCTCGCCCTCCACGCCGGCATAGGCAAGCGTCGCGCCCTCCGGCGCATAGAGCGCGTCAAGCCAGCGCAGCGCTTCTCCCGGATCCTCGCACGCGCTCGTCACGGCAAAGCAGCCCGTCCAGATCTCGCCAAGGAAATCGCGCCAGCGGGTCTCCCCGTCCGGGCCGGGCATCAGAAGCGCTTCATAGTCAAGCGTCGAATCGATCGGCGCAGATGTGTAGGGCGCGGGGCTGATGATCAGGCCGCTTTTGACCGCCTCGTCGCTGCCCGAGGCGCTGAGCGCGGCGGTGCTGTGCGTCCCGGTAAAGGCGTCGGCCGTGAGGATGCCCTGATCCACCCAGTCGGCGAGCATCGCGATGAAGTCCCGGTAGGCCGGCAGCTCCGGCGCAAAGACCAGCGAGCCATCCTCGCCGCGCGCCAGGTTGTAGTCGTCTGCGATGATGCCGAAATACGGCAGCAGCCAGCGCATCTCAAAGACGCCCATGATGTCCGCGGCGATCTCGTCGTGCTTGCCATTGCCGTTCAGATCCGCGCCCGTCATCGCGCTCAGCGCCTGCGTCAGCTCGCCGGGGTTCTGCGGCAGATCCATTCCGAGCGCCTCAAGCCATGTGCGGTTGATCCAGACGATCACCTGCCGCTCGCTCTCGTTGATCAGCGGCAGCGAGGCAATGCGCCCGTCTTCAAGCGCGATGACCTCCCGCCACTGGGGATGCGCCTCAAGCAGCGCACTCAGGTTGGGCATGTTCTCCTCAATCAGCGGCGCGAGATCGATGATTGCCCCGGCGTCGATCAGCCGAATCTCCTGCTCCCGTGTCAGCCCCGCCTTGAAGAGCGCGTCGGCGCTTATGCTGCCCTTTTCCATGTCCGCGAGCAGCTTGTCGTAATCCTCCTGCTCATAGACGGCATGCGCCTGCACGGCGATGCCGGTGAGCGCCTCCATTCGCGAAAAGAACAGGCTCGTCTCCCATTCGCGGGTGACGGTCTCGGTTTCCAGTCCCGTGATTTCCAGCGCCAGCGCGGCGGGCGCGAGCAGGCACAGCAGCGCGCACAGCGCGCACAGCGCGGCAGCAAGTTTTTTCATAGCGGCCTCCGTCCATCCGATTCATTCGGCTTTTGACTCATTATACCACAGGTCCGGCAGGAGAAAAAGGGTGATTCCGAAAAGGTCAGGGCAGACTAAACCCGGCCGCTTTGCCATAGACTGCCCCATCCGCAGGAAAGGAGGGGATTCCTTGCTCGATCAGCTTACGCAGGTCTGGCGCGCGCGCCACGTGCTGCTCGTCGGCGGCACAGATGTGCTCTGTGCCTGCCTGCAGGCCCTGCTTACGGAGCTGGGCGCCAGGCCCGCGCGCATTCCCGCGTCCGCCTCGAGCGAGACGCTCTGCCGGGCGATGACAGCCGGGCGCATCAGCGCCGTGATCGTGCCCGGTGCCCACGCGCTCTCGCCGCAGCGGGACGCGCCCCACCAGCTCGCCGCCATCGACGCCCTGATCACGGAGGTGCGTGAGGCAGGCGTCCCACTGCTCATCCTCTGCTCCGACGCGCCGGTCTATCGCGCGCAGGCGCGTCCCTGGCTCGCCGAAGAGGACGATGCGCTGGGCGGTCAAACGCGCGAGGGATTGATCCAGTCGCTCGTGCAGCTCTACGCGGAGGGCGCCGCGCGCGGCCTGCTGGGCGACCCCGTGAACGCGCTGATCGTGCGTCATCCGCCGCTGCTGGGGACGGACGCCCCCTCCGTCGCGCAGTATGCGCGCTGGTGCCGTTCGCTGCTTACCGGGGACGTGGTCGCCGTCGAGCAGCCCGACAGGCAGGGCGTCTTCGCCCATCCGCTGGATATCGCCTGCGGCGTGCTGACGCTCGGGGCGCGCGCCCTGGGCGGGGAGCCCGCCCAAAGCCGCGTCTTCAACCTGGCTCCCGGGCCAGAGGGCCTGACGAGCAACCGAAGCGCGGCGCTGCGCTTCATCCGCCGCGCGGGTGGCACGCGCCCCATCGCTGAACGGATGCCGCCCGCGCCGGACACGCCGCCGCTGCTGTGCGGCGCCAGAGCCCGCCTGCTCGGCGGCATCCGCCCGCTGCTCGGCGCGGACGAGGCGCTCTCGCTGCTGCTTTCGCTGGAGCGTGCCCGCGCCGCGGGCACAGAAGCCGCGGAAACGCAAAAGCAGGCGCACGATTATCTCCTGCGCCTGCCATAAGGGGAGCTTTCGTCGAGCCGGGCGCGCTTTCCCGCGTCACCCACGCGCCGCGCTCCTGCGCAGCTTGCGCGCCACGGCGCGAACCATGTCCTTTTCATCGTCGTTCATTGCCAGCCGATACACGCACAGCGCATACAGCGCGGCATACGGCAGCGCGAAGGCCACGACGCCAGAATAGCCCGTGAACACATGCACGCGCACGGTGATGAGCCCCGCTGCCGCCGGCAGGAGCATCGCCGGAACCGTGCTCAGGATCTGCCGCCAGAAATAGCGCATGTCAAGGCCGATGTGCGTGTGATAGTACCAGTTCATGACCAGGCCGTTGCCGATGACCATCGAGATGGCCGTGCCCATCGCGCAGCCCAGCCCACCAAAGCGCATGCCCAGCGGGATGGAGATCAGCACGTTGCCCAGCGCCATCAGGAAATAGACCTTGGAGCGGAACTGGTGCCTGTTCTTTGCGCGCTGAATTTCAATGCCCATGTTCTGAATGAGCGGGATCGTCGTCGGGGTCATCAGCATCAGCGCGATGAGATACGCGCCCTCATACTCGCCGCCGCCCCAGGCCTCGATGAACGGCTCGCCCACGAAGATGAAGCCCGTCAACACGAGCATCAGCAGCATGAACTGGATGCGCCCGACGCGCGTAAAGAGCCGGGTCAGCTCGCCGTCCCCATCGCCCCGGGCGACGATGCGGTTGATCTGGGGGACGAACACGCCGGAAATCGAGGTGGAGAGCGTCATGTAGTAGCGGTGCACCTGCGAGCCGACGCCATAAACCGCTGTCGCCGCCGTGCCGCTGATGATGCCCAGCAGCGTCGTGTCGACCGTCCAGTTGATCTGGTCGATGATCATGTTGAGAAAGATGAAGAACGAGAATCCGCCCATCTCCCGCAGCAGCCTGAAATCGAAGTGACCGAAGGTCATGCGCATGCCGAGCTTCTTCACGCAATAGCGTATGCTCAGCAGGTCGGTCACGGCGCTCAAGACAAGCGTCACCACAACCAGCGAGACGGACCCAAATCCCATCAACAGCAGCGGCAGCATGACGATGGGATTGAGGATGGTGCGAATCATGCTGACCACGCGCTGGAAGAGGAAATGCTCCCGCGCCGTGATATAGGAGGTGAAGACGCTGCACGGAAAGGAGACGGCGATGTTGACCACCAGCAGCGCCATGAGCACGCGCGCCGTCTCAATTTCCTGCGGCGTAAGCTTGGCGGCAAAGATGTTGTGCACGTTGGCGACCAGCACGCCGCCGACCATGAGGCTGAGCGCGCCGATGACCAGGAAGATCGTCATGAACATGCCGTTGATGCGCGCGACGCCGTCCTCGCCGTCGCTGACCTCCGCGCGGGCGTAGTAGCGCACATAGGCGCTGCCCAGGCCGAAGCTCATCAGGCTCAGGTTGGAGATGAAGCCGTTCACCAACGTATACAGGCCGTACTCGCTCTGGCCGAGCAGGCGCAGCATCACTGGCGTATAGACGAGGGAGATGACCGTAGAGAGGACGGTCTGCCCGTAGGAGAGCAGCACGCCAGCTTTTTTCTGATTCATATTCGCTCCTGTAAAGGCAAAATCCGTTTTTTCGTCCACCCTCGCGGCATGGATATACGGTTGCAGGATATAGTGTACCCTTTCCCACGCCATTTTTCAAGTCCCTCCACGATGCGCGCCCTTTCCTTTACCGGGGTTTCGTGCTATAATCTGCGTATCCGGCGGCCGCTCTTCATAAGGGAAGACCGCATGACAGCCTTGGGAGGAATACCATGTTTGACAAGCAGACCCTGAGCGCCTATCTGAGCGCCTGGGTGAAGAGAAAAAATCTCGCGGGCGTTAGCGCCTGCATCATGGACAGGGACGGCCTTGTCTACGCCTTCAACGAGGGCTTCCGCGATGCCGCACTGTCTGTTCCCGTCGACACGGACACGATGTTCGGCATCGCCTCGATGAGCAAATCGATCACCTCGCTGTGCCTGTGCATCCTCGAGAGCGAGGGCAAGCTCCATCTGGAGGATCCTGTCAGCCGCTACATTCCCGAATTCCGTGTGCCGGGCCAGCCCCGGGAGGCCGTGACGCTCTTTCATCTGATGAACCACACCTCCGGCATCCCGCCGATGGAGCCGCTGGAGTGGTCCATCGCGCTCAACACGCCCGGCCGGGATGAGAGCAAATGGGCGCAGGCCATGCGCCGCACCGCGCCCAACCCGATGGCGACGATTGAGCAGATTCTTGACTACATCGCCCATTGCCCCTATCCGATGCTCGGCGCGCCGGGCGAGATCATGAGCTACTCGAACGAGGGCTACGCCATCCTCTCCTACGTCGTGGACAAGGCCGCCGGCATGCCGCTGGAGCAGTTCATGCAGGAGCGCGTCTTTACGCCGCTGGGCATGACGCGCACGATTCTGGACAACGGAATCGACGCGGCCCGCGCCCTCTCCGGCGGCAACATCACCTCGCTTTTTGAAATCGGCGAGGACGGCGTGCGCACCTGCGACGACGACTGGAGCATTCTGCCGCCCTTCCGCGGCTGCGCGATGGTCAAGTCGACCGCGCGGGACATGGTGGTCTACTATCGTGCGCTCAGCCTCTATGGCCAGCACGAGGGCCGGCAGGTCATTCCCCGCAGCGCCGTCGAGCGGCTTATCGGCTCGGCGCATCCCGTCTCGCCCATCAACGTCATGTGTCTGGGGCTCAACAAGCGCGAGAAGGCCGGGCATGTCATCTGCGAGCATTCCGGCGGCCTGCACGGCGTCTCGACCAAGGGCGGCCTGCTGCTCGGGGAGGGCTACGGCTTCTCTGTCCTGTGCAACCAGGGCGATGAGGACATGGACGAGCTGATGTGGGGCATGTACAACGCCGTCATGGGGCTGCCGCTCGAGGAGAGCCACATGTGGTTCATCCCCACCGGCGAGCCCTTCTCCGCGCCGCAGATGATCCGCGGCCGCTACATCGGCCACGAGGGCGAGCTCAGCGTCGTCACCATCCATTGTGATGAAGACGGACATCTCTCCGGCGAGCGCGACGGCAAGCCCTTCCTGCTGCGCTACTGCGGCGGCGGGCGTTTCCTCGCCGTCAGCGAGGAGGATGGCACGCTCATCTGCCGCCTCGAATTCTTTATCCGCGACGGCCGCGCCTGGGGCGTGCGCTGCGGAACGCGCGTCTTTGGCCGCGACTGATCCATCGCTTCAAAACGCCAGGGGAGGCCCCGTGAGCATTGACGCTGTGCGCATCCGTCTCTCCCTGCGCACAGGCGGATTGACGCAAACCCTTCTTCTCCAAAAGACCGGCACGCTGCCGGGGACGTCGCCGACAAAGGTCTGAAAATCCCGCTGCTCTGTGCCCGAGGCCGTTGCCTTACAGGAGGGATTCCATAGTAAAGGAGAACCGCGCCCATGAAAACGCTCAAGCGCCTGCGAAATCTGGACTTTGCCCTGTCCGCCGCCCTGCTGGTCTTCCTGCTCTCGCCGCCCACGCCGCAGGGACTGCTCTTTGCCGGCGCGGCCAGCCTTGTTTTGCTCGCTCTGTCGCTGCCGCTCCCTGACCTGCATGCCTATACGGCAAGGCAGGTCAGCCCCGCGCGCGTCCTGATCGCGCTGGCCATGGTGCTCGCGTCGAGCCGGGTCTTCCATATCTGGCACGGCGCACCCGGGTTCGTCGCGGGCCTCTGTGAAAAAACCGGGCTGAACGTCGAGCCGCTCTATTCCCTGCTCTGCGCGCTGCTCTCGCTGCCGGGGCTGTATGCCGCGCTGGTTGTGATCTGCTTCTTTGCCGGGGAGCGGATGCGGGCCTGCGCGCCCGCCGCTTCCGCCGCCATCAGCCGCAGGGAGCTGCTCGTCCTGTTTGTGACGGCGCTGTGCGCAATCACGATCTGCTCCAAGTCCTCCCCGCTCTATCCGATGAACGACTGGGTCGACGCCAACTGCTTTTTCACCGTTGGGCGCTCCATGCTCAGCGGCAAGGTGCTCTATCGCGACATCTTTGAGCAGAAGGGCTTCTATCTGTATGTGCTTCATGCCCTTGCGGCGCTGATCTCGGACACGACGTTTTTCGGCGTCTATCTTCTTGAAATCGCCGCGGCTTTCTTCTTCCTCTTCTTCTCCTACAAAACGGCTCTGCTCTTCTGCGACCGCTTTTCTCTGCATCTGATGCCCGTCTTCGCGGCGCTCGTCTACACCTCCTCGGCCTTCTGCCAGGGGGATTCCGCGGAGGAGCTCTGTCTGCCGCTGCTGGCCTTCTGCCTGTTCACAGGCCTGCGCGCCGCGAAGGAGGGCGACGCCCCCTCCCCGAAGGAGAGCTTTCTCGTCGGGCTTTGCGCCGGGGTGATCCTCTTCGTCAAATTCTCCATGCTGGGCTTTTTCGCCGGCTGGTTTGTTGTTCCCGCCTTTCTGCTGCTGCGCCGCCGCGAGCCTGTCCGTCTGCTGAAGACGATCGCCGTCATCGCGGCCGGCGTCGCTGTGGCCGCCCTCCCGGTACTCGCGTATTTCCTGGCGCATGGCGCGCTGGACAGCCTCCTGGAGGTCTATTTTTACGACAACATCTTCGTCTACGCGCTCTCTCCGGATTATTCCGCCTATGCCGGCCAATCCACGATCCTTGTCGGCGCGCGAACGGCCCTGCTCAACAACCCGCTCGCCGGCGTCCTCCTCCTGCTTGCCCTGATCTGGATGAGCCAGCAGCAAAACAGGCTGCCCTTTATGCTGGCCGCCGCCTCGTTTACCGGCACACTCCTGCTCGTTTACTCGACAAAGCTGCGCATCCTCTATTACGCCTTTGTCTTCGCGCCCTTCTTCATGCTCGCGGTGATCCCCGTCTGCCTGGCCATCGAGGCGTCACTCTCCCGCCTGCGCCTTCCGTCCCATCCGGCGCTGTATGGCGCAGCCGCGCTGGCCCTGTGCTTTGCCCTCAACAACAACGCCTACCTGCTCTTTGAATCCCGGGAAACCATGCCGCAATATCAGTTCAAAGAGATCGTGCAGACCGTGGAAAGCCCGACGATGCTCAACTACGGCTTTCTGGACGGCGGGTTTTACACGGTCTGCGGCATTGTTCCGTCGTGCCGGTTCTTCTGCTATCTGAACATGCCGCTCAACGAGCTGGGCGCGGCGCAGGATCAGACCCTCGCGGAGGGCGCCGTCGACTTCGTCGTCACCTGCGAGCGGGAAATCGCTTACCCGCTCTACACGCTCGTCGCGCAGAGCGCCTACTATTCCGAGGGCTATCCAAGGACGTACCGGCTCTATGAGCGCAGCGATCTGCTCTGACGCTCGATCCACAGAAAGACAAAACCGGATGCCTCTGCCGCGCAGCGCGGCCTGGGACATCCGGTTTTTTCATGGGTTCAGAACGACTTCCCCAGATCCATCTCGATCGGGCGGAAGGCCCTTTTGCGGCTGTTGGCCGCGCGATCCGCGAGCATCTGCGCGTAGCGCGCGTCATTCGCCTCGTCCATCGGCAGCGCAATCGTCTCGCCCGTAAAGGAGGAGAGGAGCATCGCGTTGGCGAGCATGAGGCTCGCGAGGCCCTCTCGCCCGTCGGCGATCATCGGCTCGCCATAGAGCATGTGCCGCGCAAATGCGCGAATCACGCCCGCATGCATCGGATTCTCCTCCTGCGGCGCAATCTCCTGCACGCTCACATCCGGCTTGCCATAGCCGCCGGGATACTCGCGCAGGAAGCTGCCCACGGGAACCGATGTCCGCGAGAGCGTCAGATGCCCCTGTTCGCAGACAAGCTGGCCGCCGTCCATCGAGATTTCAAAGCGGTTCGTGCCGGGCGCCTCGCCGGTGCAGGCGACAAACGTGCCCGTCGCGCCGTTGGCGTATTCGACATAGGCCGTCACGTCATCCTCCACCTCGATGTCATGCCAGCGCCCGAGGCCGCAGAAAGCATGTACGCGCGAGGGCATGCCGCAGATCCACTGCCACAGGTCGAGGTTGTGCGGCGCCTGGTTGAGCAGCACGCCGCCACCGTCCTGCTTCCAGGTCGCGCGCCACGCGCCGGAATCGTAGTAGCTCTGCGCACGGAACCAGTCCGTGATGATGAGGCTCGTGCGGCGAATCTGTCCCAGCTCGCCAGAGGCGACGAGGTCGTGCATCCTCCGGTAGAGCGGGTTCGTGCGCTGGTTGAACATCGCGCCAAACGCGAGACCGCAGCGGTCGGCTGCCTCGTTGAGCGCACGCACCTCGGCAGTATACACGCCTGTCGGCTTTTCCAAAAGAACGGCCAGCCCCGCGTCAAACGCCTCGAGCGTCTGAGCGACATGCAGCCTGTGCGGCGTGGCGATGAGCACGGCGTCGCAGACGCCGCTTTCGGCCAGCTGTGCGATCGAGTCAAACGCGCGCACGGCCTCCCCGCCCGGGCAGGCGCGCAGCTGCGCGATATGTGTCTCGTTGCGGGAGACGACGGCGGTCAGCTCCGCCTCCTCCACGATGCCGCTGAGCAGCGTTTTGGCATGCGCAAGCCCCATCGCGCCCAAGCCGACGACAGCAAATCGAATGGTCTTCATCTATGCTTCCCTCCGGTTTGGTCGCTTGTCAGGCGCCGCAGATCGTCCGCAGCTGTGCAAAGGTGTCCATCGCGTAGGTGGCCTTTCCGCAGGCCGCCGCCTCGCCCAGACCCGCGCTGTCAAATCCGCCCGCGCAGGCCGCCTGAATGCCTGCCTGTGCGTCCTCCACGACGAGGCAGCTTTCCGGCTTCATGCCAAGGAAATCCGCCGCCATCAGGAAGACCTGCGGGTCGGGCTTGGAGCGGGTGATGTTCGTACCGTCAGAAATGGCGTCAAAATAGCCCGAGAGGCCCAGGCGCTCGAGGATAAACTTCGTGTTCTTGCTCGAGGAACCGATCGCCAGCTTCAGCCCCGCCGCGCGCAGGGCATCCAGCGTCTCCTTGACCTCCGGCGAGAGGTCAGCCGGGGACATGCCGCTCAGCAGCTGACGGTAGAGGTCGTTCTTCTCCGTGGCCAGCGCTTCCTTTTCCGCCTGGGAAAGCGTCCCATCGTAGCGCTCCAGGATAATTTCGAGGCTGTCCATGCGCGAGACGCCGCGCAGCCGGTTGTTGATGGTCTCGTTGAATTCGATGCCAAGCTTGTCCGCGACGCGCTTCCACGCCTGATAATGGTATTTGTCCGTAAAGCAGATGACGCCGTCCAGATCGAAAATGACGCCCGTATACTTGCCCATGACAAGGCCCCCTTCTTTCGTCGATGCTTTTCATAATTCGCCCTCTGCGGGCGTTTTCCTCTTGCATGCGCCAAATTCGGTTTGCCTGGGGCGCTTTGATGCAGCATTTCTGGAACGATGCCCGGGCAGCAGCTTTGCGGGCCGTCAAGACAGCGTTAAGAATTCTTCTTTTCCGCCGTAAAGCGGTTCAGCAGCGCGATCACGCCCATGATGACCAGCATCACGGCGAAGATGCCGAGCATGCCCTTGGCCATCAACTGAAGCGACGTAAGAAACGCTTCGACCTGTAAACGCATGTGTCTTTCCTCCTTTCGGCTTCATACGCTCCGCTTCGTCAGAGCATCGGGCCGACCAGCGCGAGAATCAGCCCACCGGCGATGACCGAGGCCACCTGACCGGCGACATTCGCGCCCGCCGCCTGCATGAGAATGAAGTTGTATGGATCCTCATCCTTGGCCATCTTCGCGATGACGCGGGAGGACATCGGGAAGGCGGAGATGCCCGCCGCGCCGATCATCGGGTTGATCTTCCTTTTCGCGAAGAGGTTGATGAGCTTGCCGAAGAATACGCCGCCGAACGTGTCGAACATGAACGCGACCAGGCCAAGCGCGAGGATCATCAGCGTCTGCGGGACAAGGAAGCTCTCGGCCTGCATCCGCACGGCAACCGTCAGCCCGAGCAGCAGGCTGATCAGGTTGGCCAGGATGTTCTGCGCCGCCTCCGAAAGTGTGCGCAGCACGCCGCATTCGCGCAGCAGATTGCCGAACATCAGAAAGCCAACGAGCGCGACGGAATCCGGCGCGACCAGCCCCGCGATCATCGTCACGACGATCGGGAACAGGATGCGCGTTGTCCGGCTGATTTGCCCGGGCGTATATTCCATGCGGATCATGCGCTCCTTCTTCGTCGTCACAAGGCGGATGCAGAAGGGCTGCACGATCGGCACCAGCGCCATGTAGGAATACGCCGCGACGATGATCGCCGCCGTATACCGGCTGCCGAGCACGTTGGCCACGAAGATCGAGGTCGGGCCGTCCGCCGCGCCGATGATGGCGATGGAGGCGGCGTCGCGCAGCTCAAAGCCCAGCAGGCTCGCCATCGACAGCGTAAAAAAGATGCCGAACTGCGCTGCCGCGCCAAAGAGCAGCAGCTTGGGATCGGCCAGCAGCGGGCCAAAGTCGATCATCGCGCCGATGCCGATGAACAGCAGCAGCGGAAACAGCTCGTTGGCGACGCCCGCCTGAAACAGCGTCTCAAGCACCTCCACCGCGCCGGAATTCGGCAGGTTGCACAGGATACAGCCAAAGCCCATCGGCAGCAGCAGCGTCGGCTCCATCTCCCTGCGAATCGCCAAATCGATCATGACCGCGCCGATCACCCACATCACGACCATGCGAACGTTCAGCTCCTCGAGGCTGCCAAGAATCTCCATCATGAATCCCCCTCTTTTTTCCAGTTTGCAGAAAATGTCCTGACAACTCTATTGTATCCTCCCATCCTTATTCATTCAAGAAGGACGGATTAATTCAATTATACCGTCTTTATAGGCTTACTTTGATTTTCTTTCCGTTTTTCCGCCTCTGCGTATGGTTTTTGCTCCGTGGGGACAACCTTTGCAGGACAGCCATGAAAAGGAGGCATCCCGATGAACCCTTTTGAAGAGAAGATCACGCCCGAGGGCGCACCGTTTGACAGCTTCTGTTCGCTCTATGAGACGCCCTATGACCCGCGAGAGGTCGATCCCTACACAAAATGCCGCATCATCCTGATGAACGGCACGGAGTTCGAGGCCGCGAAATTTTCCCATCAGATGGCCCGCCATGTGCAGGATCATGAGCTGCGCCGCGAGCTGGCGATGACGCGGCGCACGGAGCAGCAGCAGCAAAAGCGCCTCGCCTGCCTCAAGCCCATCGGCGAGACGACGCTCGAGCATACGATCAGCTACGAGCAGCTCGCCGTCGACCTGACGGCTCATCTCTCCAAGCGCGTCTGCGCGCCGCAGGTCCGCCAGGCGCTCGACCTGGCGCTGCTCGAGGACTTTGATCACCTCTACCGCTACGCCAACCTGATGGAGACGGACACCCGCGAGCACGCGGAGCGCCTCGTCGGCCGCTACACCGAGATCACGCCGGGCCGCCCAACGATCAGTGAGCATCGCTACCCGAAGGACGGCGTGCCGCAGGCGCTGCAAGCCACCGCGCCGCTGTTTGACAAGCTCGCCGCCATGATCATCACCGCGGCCGAGCAGCAGACCATGAACTACTATATGAATATCGCCGGGTTTTACGACAACGACGTCGGCCGCAAGCTCTATCAGGAGATCGGCATGATTGAGGAGCAGCACGTCACGCAATATGAGGCCCTTCAGGCGGTTCCCGCGACATGGCTCGAGGGTCTGCTGATGCACGAATACACCGAATGCTACCTCTACTGGTCCTGCGAGCAGACGGAGACGGACGAGCACATCCGCCGCGTCTGGACGCGCCATCTGGAGCAGGAGCTGGCCCAGCTGCACCGCGCGTCGCAGCTGCTCGACCGCTTTGAGCACAAGCACTGGAAGCAGCTCATCCCTGACCCAACCTTCCCGGCGCCCATCCGGCTCGAATCGAACGTCGACTACGTCCGCTCCGTGCTCACGACCGTGCAGCTCACCTACAAGAACGACAGCCCTGCGCCCGTGCAGGAGCTTGGCGAGAGCGACCCGTTCTTCGTCTACCAGGGCGCCGTACACAACAAGGCGGAGCACGTCGCCAGCCACGCCGTCATCGACCGCGCAATCCGCCAGTCCGGGCAGGATTATCGCTTCGAGATCGCGCCGCATCCCGTCGCCGAGCTGCAAAGCCGCACGCAGGACAACACGCAGATTGGCCGCGACCCGAAGATTCCGGGCTATACGCACATCTGCGATCAGGCTGCGCCCGGGCGCAAATGACGCGCACGGCCTGTATAGAACAGGACATCCCTGCGCATGATTTCCGTCATGCGCAGGGATGTCTGTTTGCTTTTTCAGCCCTGAAAGGGTCAGGTGTCCCCGAAGCGCCGCCTCCCGCGCGTCTCAGCGGCCCAGCAGCGCGGCGCCAATGATGCCCGCGTCCGCGCCCAGGCGGGCGAGCTCCACGCGCGCATAGGGCATGGTCTTGTAGAAAATATACGGCTTCATCGCCTCGCGCACGGCGTCAAGCAGGAAGTCGCCCGCCATCGAGACGCCGCCGCCCAGCACGATGACCTCCGGATCGAGGATGTTGATGATGCTCACCAGGCCAAGCGCCAGCCCCTTGACATACTGCGCGAAGACGGCCTTGCCGGTCTCGTCGCCCTCCTTGGCGCTGTCGATGACGATCTTCGCGTTGATCTTCTCCGGATCACCGCCGCATTTGGCCATGATGGCGCTTTCGGGATGACTGGCGACGGCCTTTCTCGCCTCGCGGATGATCGCGGTGGCGGAGGCATAGCGCTCAAAGCAGCCGCGGTTGCCGCAGGTGCACAGCTCGCCGTCCATCTGCAGAATCATGTGGCCGATCTCGGAGCCGACGCCGTGCGCGCCGGAGAACGGACGCCCGCCGATGACGATGCCGCCGCCCACGCCGGTGCCCAGCGTCACAAAGACGCTCGACTCCGTGCCCGCGCTCACGCCCGCAATGGACTCCGCGAAGCCCGCGACGGTCGCATCGTTGCTCACCTGCACGGGAAGAGGAAGGTGCTTGTGCATCTCCTCGACAAACGGCACCTCGTGCCAGCCCAGGTTCGTGCAGAAGGGAATCACGCCGGTCTTCGGGTCGCAAATGCCCGGAACGCCCACGCCGATGGAGGCGATATCCGCCATCGTCAGCCCCGCGTCGCGCACGACCTCCTCGCACAGCGCAGCAATATCGGCGATGATCTCCGAATAATGCCGCTCATTCCGCGTCGGCTTGGAGCCCTTGGAGAGAATCTCACCCTCCTGTGTCACCACGCCGGCCTTGATGCCGGTGCCGCCCAGATCCACGCCAATGTACTTCATGTCCACATCCCTCTTTCTTTCGTTTTCAGTCGTTATCCAATGAAGCCCAAACGGGTCGTTTCATTCCTCTTCCTCGTCCCTCGGCGCGCTGAAGCGCTGGGCGAGCCGCCTGTCCAGCTCTGCCACGGCGTTGTAGCCCTCGCTCTTGAGCCGCCAGTTGCGCGCCGCGATCTCCATGATGATCGCGAGGTTGCGCCCGGAGCGGACGGGCATCTCAATCAGTGGGAGACTCACGCCAAGGATTTCAGTCGTCTGCTCCCGGGTGCCCAGGCGGTCATAGTCCTTGTCCGGACTCCAGATCTCCAGGTGGATGACGATGTTGATCGTCTTGCGCCGCAGCACCGCGCCGATACCGAAGATCGACTTGATATCCACAATGCCGATGCCGCGCAGCTCCATGAAGTCGCGCACCATCTCCGGCGATTCGCCCACGAGCTTGCTGCCCACGCGGGAGATATCGACCACGTCGTCCGCGACGAGCTGATGACCGCGCTTGATGAGCTCCAGCGCGCATTCGCTCTTGCCGATGCCGCTCTCGCCCGTGATGAGCACGCCGACGCCGAACACATCCAGCAGTACGCCGTGGCAGGTCTGCCTCGGGGCGAGCGCCTCGCTCAGATAGCCGATGGCCATGCCCGTGAATGCGCTGGTCTCATAGAGCGTTCCGTAGATGGGCACGCCGTGGCGCACGGCCTGCTGCAGCAGCGCCGGCGGGCAAGGCATGCCCCGCGCAATGACAATGCAGGGCATCTCATAGGAAAAATACCGGTCCAGGCGCTGGTCGCGCACCTCGGGGGGCAGGCTGTTCAGGTAGGCCATCTCCGTCTTGCCGATGAGCTGGGGGCGCTCGTTGGCGAAGACATCAAAATAGCCCGCAAACTGAAGGCCCGGGCGGCATAGATCCGCCACACGGATGCGCATGCCGTGCTGACGGCGCGTGCCGCTGATGACCGTCAGGCCCAGTGCCTTGGCAAATTCCTCCGGTGAAATCATGCTGTTCTCCTTCATCGTTGTTTTCCTTATTATATCGTATCCGCGCGCACAAAAAAAGACCCATGACCGATGTTTTTTTCGGTCATGGGCGGCGGCTGATACCCTTCTTAAATCAATTCGAGTCTTCATTTCATCCACCGTCAGGTCACGCTTCGCTCCCTGACTGCTTTGTAAAAAATGGCTTCGCCATAAACGGAAACGTTGGGCTGCCGCCCAAACCTGCCAAGGGACTTCGCCCCTTGACCCCATATTCGCTTCGCGCGTATAGCTCATTTCTCCTCAAACGGCAGGCCCACAAACGCCGCCATCTGCGCGACAAGCCGGTTGGCCTGCTCGCGGGTGGGCATCTCCGCGAAGATGCGCACGCGCGGCTCCGTGCCGGAGAAGCGCACGATAATCCAGCCCTGTCGGAAGTAGGCCTTGCAGCCGTCCAGGTAGCTGACTCGCTCGACCTCGATACCAAAATCCGGGAGGCTGCGCTCAAGCATGATCAGCCGATGAATGCGCTCTCGGCTCTTTTCCGTCAGCGCCCAGTCGTATTCCGCCATGTAGCAGGGACCGAACTCGTCGTTCAGCTCGCGCAGCAGCCGGGAGAGCGGCTTGCCTGTCACGCTGACCATCTCCACCAGCAGCGACGCCGCATACAGGCCGTCCTTGCCGGAGATATGGCCGCGCACCGTCAATCCGCCGGAGGACTCGCCGCCGATGAGCGCGTCGTGCGCATCCATCGCGCTGGAGATGTGCTTGAAGCCGACCGGCACCTCGTAGCAGGCTTCGCCGAAGGCCGCCGCCACGCGGTCGAGCATGTGCGTCGTCGCGATGTTGCGCACGGCCGGGCCCCTCCAGCCCTTGTACTTGAGCAGGTAGTCATACAGCAGCACGAGCACCTCGTTGGCCGTG
Source organism: Clostridiales bacterium (assembly GCA_022787165.1). Classification (GTDB taxonomy): domain Bacteria; phylum Bacillota; class Clostridia; order Christensenellales; family Aristaeellaceae; genus Ventricola. Next base: position 60,374 of record JALFVL010000025.1, on the reverse strand, counting down.
ACGTAGCGCCCGCGCTCATCGATGATGCCCAGGCGGTCGGCGTCGCCGTCCGTCGCGATGCCGATATCCGCGTGATGATCGGCGACGGAGCCCTGAAGGTCGCGCAGCGTCTCCGGGTTGGGCGCGGGCAGATGGCCGCCGAAGAACGCGTCATGCCGGTCATTGATGACATCGACGTCGCAGCGCGCGGTAAAGAGGATCGTCATCAGGCCCGTCAGGCTGACGCCATACATCGGGTCGAGCACGATGCGCGGCCGGCGCGCGCGGATAGCCTCCATGTCGATCTTCTCCATGATGGAATCCAGATACGCGTCGCGCGGGTCGATGAAGCACACGCGGCCGCAGGCGAGCGCCTCCTCAAAGGGCATGATGCGTATTTCCCCGTCTGCCAGCGCGTTGGCCTCCCTGCCGATGGCGTCGGTCACGTCCTCGGTCGCATCGCGGCCGCCGCGCGTGAAGAGCTTGATGCCGTTGTAGATCGCGGGGTTGTGGCTCGCCGTCACAGCCGCGCCATAGGGCAGGCCCATGTGGCGAACAGTGAACATGATCTGCGGCGTTGGCGCCGCGAGGTTGACAAAGTAGAGCCGGATCCCCTCCGCCGCCATGACCTCCGAAAACCAGATGGCCGATTCCCGGCTGAGAAACCGCCGGTCATAGCCGATGCAGAGCCCCTGCTCCTGCACGCCCTCCCGCTTCATGCGCCGGGCCAGCGCCAGCGCGACGCGCTGGATGTTCGCCCGCGTGAATTCGTCGCCGATCACGGCGCGCCAGCCGCCCGTGCCGAATCGAATCATGGTACAGCCTCCTTTGTATGCCTGCCGCCCGAGCAGCCGCTCCGGCAGCACCTGCAAGCTGTGTTTTCTTTCTTCGCGGGCGGGGAGAAATCCTCCCTGCCCGGGCAGCTTTTCTTGCGGAGCCGCCGGGAGTGCAGACACAAAAAGCGCTCCCCGCGCCGGGCGTTTTGCCCGTCCCGCGCGCAGAGCGCTGTCATGCGTCTGTCTGTCAATGGATGACCGGCGTGCCATTCACATCAAGCACGGTCACGCCGAGCGACTCAAGCAGCGGCGTGCTCACCCAGGCCTCCCCTGCGTAAGCGTAAACGCGGCTCTGCGCATCCGTCAGGAAGACGACGCCGTCAACAGAGCCCATTGCCCCCTCGCAAAGGCCCGTCTCCCCCGCCGTCATCAGGGCGATCTCGCTGCCGTCCTCCTCCCGAACGAGCTGCCAGCAGCCCGCGGCATACGCGGCCTCATAGCCGAGCTTGCCCATCACGCCGCAAAGCGGATAGAGCCGCTCACCCGCGTCGTCCTGACCGAGCATCAGCGTCGTGGGCGTGTCATTGATATAGAGCTCTGCCTCCGTCAGCGCGAAGGGTGCGTTGGCCGCGTCGGGCGTGGGCGTCGGCTCGGGCGTCGGCACAGGCGTCGGCGTCGGATCGGGCGTAGGCTCCGGAGTCGGCGTCGGGCTGGGCGTGGGCGTCGGCTGCGCGACGACATCCTGCGCAAACATGCGCCCGATCGTCTCCGGCCCAACCTTGCCGTCGACCTTCTCGAGCTTGTGGACGCGCTGGAAAGCGTAGACCGCCGTGCGCGTGCCCAGGCCAAACACGCCGTCGATCTCGCCCGTGTAATAGCCCAGCTCCGCGAGACGCCTTTGCAGCAGCGCAACGTCATCGCCCTCCATGCCGCGCATCAGGATGCGCTCGCCCAGGCCCGCAGCCTCGATCTGCTCCTGCGAAATCGGTTCCGCTTCATCGGAGGTCGCCTCCGCAGCGCTGGACACGCTCTCCCCCGGCACGGGGGTCTGCGGCGCGGGCGTGTCCCTGACCTGCACGCCCAGCATCGCGGGCGCGCCCGCCTCCGTCTCCGCCGACGCCGGGCAGACCGCCATCGCCGCCGCCAGCAGCGCCGCCAACAGCGCCGCCCTCTTTCCGTTTGTCATCTTCTCTCGCCTCCATAAAGCCGCGCGCTTGCCCGCCCACGGCCCGCTTTCCAATCCTTCATAGAAAGAAACGATCCATCCGGCCCTTTTCATCCATGTGAAAGCCGTGAATGCCCGCGTTCATCGCGCCCTCGACGTTTGCAAGCGTGTCGTCGATGAAGAGCGTCCGGCCCGGCTCCAGATCAAAGCCTTGGATCAGCGTCTCATAAATCTCCGGCTCCGGCTTGTTGAAATGGCAGTCGCAGGAGATGCAGCCGCCGTCGAAAAGCGCAAAGCGATCCGCGAATTTCTCCCTGAGCCGGGCATACGCCACGCGATGATAGTTGGAGAGCAGGAGCAGCCGCTTGCCCGCGCGACGGCATCGCCCTGCCGCACGCCAGCCCTCCTCGATGGGCTCCTTGAGCTCGATCCAGCCGGTGATGGCGTGCATGTAGTCCCCGTAGGCGCCGCCGAACTGCGCGCTCAGGCGCCGCGCGGCATCCTCATACTCGATCGTCCCGCGGTCAAACTCCGGCCAGTACGGCCCGCGGTAGACCTGACGGAGCATCGCGCGCTGCTTGTCCGCGTCGCCGGGGAACAGGCGCTCAAGAAAGTCCTCCGGCGCAAAGCGGATGAGGATATTGCCAATATCAAACACCACCGTATCCACCTTATGCCACGGCATGGTCTCGTAGACCTGATCAAACCGCGTTCCTTCCATGCGCTGCTCCTCCACGCCTCGCCGTCTTCCGGCGCTTTTTGTTCATTATACAGGCGTTTTTCCCGGAACGCAACGTCTATCCTGGAAAAAGCCGCGAAACCCTGCCGGCGCGGCATTGCCTGCGCCGCATAAAAGGCGTATAATGGTGACGATGCGCTCTCGGGCGCGAATGAATGAGAAAGGAATCGGTTCAGATGCGTTCCATGACCAGGCCGGCCCGTTCGACGCTGATGACGGACGGACCGATTGCGCGGCAGCTCATCGCCTTTGCCCTGCCGCTGATGCTGGGCAACCTCTTCCAGCAGCTCTATAACACGGCCGATTCGCTGATCGTCGGCAATTTTCTGGGCAGCGAGGCTCTCGCCGCGGTCAGCTCCTCCAGCAGCCTGATCCAGCTGATGATCGGCTTCTTCAATGGCGTCGCCGGAGGCGCGGGCGTCGTCATCGCCCGCCACTACGGCGCGCGAGACATTCCCCGCGTCCAGCGGACGGTTCACACGATGCTCGCCTTCGGCCTGGCCGCAGGCTGCCTGCTGACCATCGTGGGCGTGACGGTCACGCCCGTCCTGCTGCGGCTGACGGGCACGCCTCAAAGCGTGCTCCCGCAGTCGATCCTGTACTTCCGGACGTATTTTCTCGGCTCGCTGGCCTTCGTCCTCTACAACATTTGCATGGGCATCCTGCAGGCCGTCGGCGACAGCCGCCATCCGCTGCAATACCTGATCATCTCCTCCGTCGTCAATGTAGCGCTCGATCTGCTCTTTGTCGGCGCGCTGCATCTTGGCGTCGCCTGGGCCGCCGCCGCGACAGCGATCTCCCAGCTGCTTTCGATGCTGCTGTGCCTGGCGCGGCTGACGCACAGCGACCGTGACTATCGCGTACATCTGCCTCGCATCCGCTTCCATCTTCATGAGCTTTCGGAGATTCTGCGCAACGGCGTGCCCTCCGGCCTCTCCAACTGCATCATCTCCATCGCCAACGTCGTCGTGCAGAAGAACATCAACGCCTTTGGCGCGGCGGCAATGGCCGGCTGCGGCGCACATTCGCGCATCGAGGGCTTCGCCTTCCTGCCCGTCGTCTGCTTCAACATGGCGCTGACAACCTTTGTCAGCCAGAATCTGGGCGCAAAGCGCTATGACCGCGTGCGCCGGGGCATGCGCATCGGCGTCACCAGTGTCATGGCCATCGCCGAGGGCATCGCGCTGGTCATCTACATCTTCTCCCCGAGGCTCATTGGCCTTTTCGCGCAGGACCCGGAGGTCATCGCCTTTGGCGTCATGCATCAGCGGACGACGACGCCCTTCTTCTTCCTGCTCGCTTATTCGCATGCGATGGCCGCCGTGCTGCGCGGCGCGGGCAAGAGCACGGTGCCCATGCTCGTCATGGCCGCCTGCTGGTGCGTCATCCGCGTGCCCTACGTCACCCTCGCGGCCCAGCTTCGCCCCGTGCTGACCTCCGTGTCCTCCGGCTATCCGGTCACCTGGGCGCTGAGCAGTCTCGTCTTCACGATCTACCATCTGCGTTCGGACTGGATGCACGGCTATGAGCGCCGTTCTGCCTGACAGCGGGACGCGCAGCGTGGATTGTTTCCTTTACAAAGCCGCCTGATTCTGCTATGATGGAGGCAGGAAAGGAGGTTTTTCCATTGAAGAAAAATCGCACCTTGCTGCAAACGATGAAGCGCGCGGCGCCGCTCGCGCTCGCGCTGCTGCTGCTCGCCCTTCCCGCTCTTGCGCAGGAGGCCCTTGAGATCGGCGCGCTCGCGCCCGTCGTGCTCCCTGCCCAGGATGCCAGTGGAGAATGCGCGCTCTACTGCGGCCCGACGCAGGGCTTCTACCGTCACGGCGAAGCCGTGCTTGACACGCGCGAGCCGTTCGTCTGCTTCGGCCAATACGACTGCTGGGCGATGGTCGCCGCCGGAACGCCGGAGGCCTTCGGCCCGGTCGGCTGGATTGAGGCCGCCGCGCTGAGCAGCCTGGACGGCGCCGCCGCGCTGAGCTTCGAGGATGCGCTGCCCGTGATGATCGAGGAGGACGCGCCGCTGACCGACAATCCGCTTTCCGACGCGCCCGCGGCGCTTGCAACGCTCCCGCGCGGCACGCAGGTCACGCTGCTGGCAGGCTTTGGCGACTGGGGCTATGTGCAGACGGAGCTTGAAGGCGTTCCCGTCCGCGCGTTCGTGCCTTTGGCCGCCATCCTGTGACCCCCTGTTCCTTCGGGGAACGCATGCCCATGGTTTTTAAACCCGGTTTTTGCCGGGTTTATTCTTTTTGCCGCGATCATTTCCGGATTTTTTTACACCTTCCCGGTTTTCAATCAGAATCCTTTGTGGTATACTTTATAATTGCAAAAATGCGTAATCGGTTTGAAAGAACGCCTCGGAGGGAGCTTCACATGATCCATCTGTCCTTATCCCTTGGGCAGCCATAAGACGGAGGCCTTTTCCGTCTGCAATCACCGAATGAAACGCTCAAGGAAGGATGATTCTTCTTATGCCAGAACAGTTCCAGCCCGGCTCGCTCGAGAGCGAAACCGCGCGCCGCAGAACCTTCGCCATCATCTCCCACCCGGACGCCGGCAAGACCACCCTGACGGAAAAGCTGCTGCTCTATTCCGGCGCGATCCGCACGGCAGGCTCCGTCAAGGCCCGCAAGAGCGACAAGCACGCGACCAGCGACTGGATGGACATCGAGAAGCAGCGCGGCATCTCCGTCACCTCGTCGGCCATGCAGTTTGAATTTGACGGCTTCCACATCAACATTCTCGACACGCCGGGTCACCAGGATTTCTCCGAGGATACCTATCGTGTGCTCGTCGCGGCAGACAGCGCGGTCATGCTCATCGACGCGGCCAAGGGCGTCGAGGCGCAGACCATCAAGCTCTTCAAGGTCTGCCGCCTGCGCAACATCCCGATCTTCACGTTCGTCAACAAGATGGACCGCGCCGCGAAGGATCCCTTCTCGCTGATGGAGGAGATGGAGCAGGTGCTCGGCATTCGCGCCTGCCCGATCAACTGGCCCATCGGCACCGACGGCGACTTCAAAGGCGTCTATCACCGCGACACGAAGATGGTCGAGCTCTACGAGAGCGGCGATCACGGCAAGACCCGCGTCGAAAAGCAGGATATTCCCGTGGATGATCCGCGCCTGCCCGAGGTGCTCGGCGAGCGGCTCTATACCCGCCTGATGGACGAGATCGAGCTGCTTGACATGGCGGGCGACGCGTTTGACCTCGATCAGGTGCGCGCCGGCGCGCTCACGCCGATGTTCTTCGGCTCCGCGATCACCAACTTTGGCGTCGAGCCTTTCCTCTCCCGCTTCCTCGACTACTCGACCCCGCCCGCGCCGCACGAGAGCGACCAGGGCCTCGTCGAGCCGACCAATCCCGATTTTTCCGGCTTCATCTTCAAGATTCAGGCGAACATGAACCCGGCCCACCGCGACCGCCTCGCGTTCATGCGCATCTGCTCCGGCGTGTTCACCAAGGGCATGACCGTCTGGCACAGCGGTACGGGCAAGCAAATTCAGCTCAAGCAGCCCCAACAGTTCATGGCCGACGAGCGCGAGGCCGTCGAAAACGCCTACCCGGGCGACATCATCGGCCTGTTCGACCCCGGCATCTTCGCGCTGGGCGACACGCTGACCACCGGGAAAAAGCTGCGCTACGCGGGCATTCCCGTCTTTGCGCCGGAGTTCTTCGCCCGCGTCTCGAGCGTGGACAGCCTGAAGCGCAAGCAGTTCGTCAAGGGCGTCATGCAGCTCTCCGAGGAGGGCGCGATTCAGACCTTCAAGCGCCCGGGCATCGGCTTTGAGGAGATCATCGTCGGTGTCGTCGGCGTGCTTCAGTTTGAGGTGCTCGACCACCGGCTCAAGACGGAATACAACGCCGAAATCCGCCGCCAGCAGCTGAACTACCGCTTTGTGCGCTGGGTCACGAAGACGCCCAAGCCCGTTGAGGAGCTCAAGCTCTCCTCGACCTCCTCCCTTGCCCAGGACAGCCATGACCGCGACGTCATCCTCTTTGAGAACGAGTGGTCCATCCGCTGGGCGCTGGAAAACAACGAGGGGCTTGAGCTTGCCGAAACGGCCTCCAGAAACGCGTAATCTCCCACCATGCCGAACGATCAGAAAGAAGGGGTTTCCAATGGAAATGATTCGTGAGAATATCCGCAACATCGCCATCATCGCGCACGTCGACCACGGCAAGACCACGCTGGTCAACGAAATGCTCAAGCAGGGCGGCGTCTTCCGCGAAAACCAGCAGGTCGCCGACCGCGTCATGGACAGCAACGCGATCGAGCGCGAGCGCGGCATCACCATTCTGGCCAAGAATACCTCCGTCTACTATAAGGACGTCAAGATCAACGTCGTGGACACCCCCGGTCACGCCGATTTCGGCGGCGAGGTCGAGCGTGTGCTCAAGATGGTCGACGGCGTGCTGCTGCTGATCGACTCCTTTGAGGGCCCGATGCCGCAGACCCGCTTCGTCCTTCAGCATGCGCTGGCGCTTGGCCTGCCGGTTATCATCGTCGTCAACAAGATCGACCGTCCGGATGCCCGCTGCGAGGAGGTTGTCAGCGAGGCCATCGACCTGATGATCGACCTGGACGCGGACGAGAGCCAGCTCGACACGCCGATCGTCTATGCCAGCGCCCGCACGGGCACCGCGACGCTTGACCTTGCCCAGCCCGGCGAGGACCTGCGCCCGCTGTTTGACACGATCCTGCAGTACATTCCCGCGCCCAAGGGCGATCCCGAGGCCCCGGCGCAGATGCTCATCTCCACGATCGACTACAACGAGTTTGTCGGCCGCATCGGCATCGGCCGCATCACCCGCGGTACGCTGAAGCTCAACACAATGGCCACGCGTGCCAACTACCTCGATCCCGATCTGCATGAGAATTTCCGTTTGAGCAGCCTCTTCGCCTTTGACGGCCTCAAGCGCGTGCCGGTCGAGACGGCCGAGATGGGCGAGATCGTCGCCATCACCGGCGTCGAGGACATCATGATCGGCGACACCATCTGCGCGCCGGATGCCGTCGAGCCGCTGCCCTTCGTCAAGATCACCGAGCCGACCGTCGTGATGACCTTCTCCGTCAACGACAGCCCGTTTGCCGGCCGCGAGGGCACCTATGTGACCTCCCGCCATCTGCGCGCGCGCCTGATGCGCGAGCTGCAGACGGACGTCTCCCTGCGTGTGGAGGAGACGGATTCTCCCGACGCCTTCCGCGTCAGCGGCCGCGGCGAGCTGCATCTCTCCGTGCTCATTGAAAACATGCGCCGCCAGGGCTACGAGTTCCAGGTCTCCAAGCCGGAGGTGCTCTTCCATTATGACGAAAACGGCAGCAAGATGGAGCCTGTGGAGAAGATGATCTGCGACGTGCCCAGCGAGTATGCCGGCGCCGTCATCGAGAAGATCGGCCGCCGCCGCGGCGTCATGGACAACATGACCGGCACCGACCGCGTCCGCCTCGAATTCACCGTGCCCAGCCGCGGCCTGTTCGGCTATCGCAGCGAGTTCATGACCGATACCCGCGGCGAGGGCGTCATGAGCGCCGTGTTTGACCACTACGAGCCCTACAAGGGCGACATCCCGCACCGCAGCGTCGGCGCGCTGGTCTCTACGGAGACGGGCGAAGCCGTCATGTACGGTCTGTTCTACGCGCAGGACCGCGGCACGCTCTTCTGCGGCCCGAACACCGCCGTCTACACCGGCATGATCGTCGGTCAGAACGCGCGCCAGGGCGACATCGACGTCAACGTCTGCCGCCAGAAGCATCTGACCTCCATCCGCAACGCCGCCGGCGCGGAAACCGCGATGAAGCTCGTCTCCATGCGCACGCTGTCCCTGGAGGAGTGCCTCGAGTTCATCGATGACGACGAGCTGCTCGAGGTCACGCCCAAGAATCTGCGCATGCGCAAGCGCATCCTGGAAACCGAGCTGCGCAAGAAGGCCGCAGCGCGCGCGCGCAAGGGCGAATAAGCCTGTTTTCCGGAGAATTGAAGAGGGACAGTCCCTGCGGAGTTTCCGCTCGGGACTGTCCCTTTTTGTGCTGCACCGTTTTTCGCCTTATTCTGTTCTTACATCACCGTCATCATCAACGTACCCACGATGATCAGCGCCAAACCCGCTCCGCTGCGGCTGCTGAGCCGCTCCCCGAAGCATACGCGTGCAAACGCCACCGTCACCACAATGCTCAACTTATCCAGCGGCACGACGACGCTCGCCGGGCCGGTCTGCAGCGCCCTGTAATAGCAAAGCCAGGAAAGCCCCGTCGCGACGCCGGAGAGCAAGATGAACGCCCAGCTGCGCCGGTCAATCGTACGGATTTCGCCCTGCTTCCCCTGCCCCAGCACGATTGCCCAGGCCAGCACAAGCACGACGCCCGTGCGGATCGCCGTGCCCAGATTCGAATCCACGCCCTCGATGCCGATCTTCCCCAGGATCGAGGTCAGGCTGGCAAAGACAGCCGAGAGCACAGCAAGGAGCAGCCAGCCACGGCCCTCCCGCTTTGTCCCTGTGCTTTCCTTCTTTTCGATCATCATCAGCGTGCCCGCGCCGATGAGCACGAGCGCCGCTGCCTTGGGGAGGCTGACCGGCTCGCCCAGCAGGAGAAACGCCAGCACAACCGTCAGGATGACGCTCGACTTGTCAATCGGCACAACCTTGTTGATATCCCCCAGCTGGAGCGCCCGGAAATAGCAGATCCAGGAGGCGCCAGTAGCCAAGCCGGAGAGCACGAGGAACAGCGTCGTCCGCGTAGAAATGGCCGACAGCCCCGACTGCGCGCCCGTCACAAAGACCATCAGCCAGGAGAAAACGAGCACGACCGTCGTGCGCAGCGCTGTCGCCACGTTGGAATCCGTACGCCGGATGCCGACCTTGGCCAGAATCGAGGTCACGCCCGCAAACAGCGCGGAGCCCAGTGCAAAAACCACCCACATGCTTTTCATCTTCCTTCGCTATGCTTTGCCATGCCGGCGGCAGGCTTCTTCCCTTCATTGCGCGCGCCTGCCGGGCGGCCTTCTTCCATTATATGCCGACGCTTCCGCATGTCAATAGAGGCCGGCTTTGTTGTCCCCGCCCGGGGCTGCGCGCTGCTGACGCATCCTGCAAGATCATTCATTTTTGCTCTTTGATCCGTTTTCATATCATATACAATGTATCGATAAATCCCATGATTTTAAAGGGATTCCAAGGTTTTTCCACGTCTAATTCGTTCTCTGTTTTCTGCATCGTTAAATAAATATCATTCATCGCAATTTCCTCAATTGTTCATTATATTCAAAAATACTTCTTACTTTTATGATTCTCTCACGATGCAAAAACGTTTAATAATATCTGTATTATTTTAATTTGTGGCGCTTTACCAAACTTCGCCAAAGGGGGTTTACATGGTTTTTGGGCTGTGCTATGATATCGCCCATCAGATGCGGGGCGCCGCAAAGCAGGCGATTCCCAACTCTGCTTACATAGATGTCCGCGTCTGACGCGGCGAAGGAGGTTGTAAAAAATGATGAACAACGACATGACCCTGAACGCTTCGGCTGGCACCGCGAACTGCGCGGTGCGCATCAGCACCCGCGAGTGCCTGCTCACGACCGCGCTCGTCACCTTTGCGCCGGTGAGCCTGCTGGTGCTCTATCTGATCTCTCTGGCATGCTGATCAGCCGAAAATGGTGTGCCCCGCCTTGGGGCAGAAAAAAGGAGGTTCAATATCATGCTGAATTATTCGATATGTGAGGATGCGGCTGCGGTCGCTTCGAGCAAACGCTTTACCGGGCGGGATGTGATGGAGATGCTGCGCTTTGCCGCCGGCACGATGTGCATTCCGATGCTGATGGTTGCGCTGGTGACGCTTGCGGAGCTGATTTGATTCCGCTGCCAATTCAGCAAGCCTGAGACATTCTCATCCAGGGGGTGTGCCAAATGCTGAACATGATTCGCCGTATTCTTTCCAACGTGGGCGACGCGCTGATTGAAAGCAACGTCAACCTCGTGCGGTATTGACCCGCCGGAAGGACGGCATGCTGCAAAGGACCGTCAGAGCCTCGCGCTCTGACGGTCCTTTTTTGTATTCTGGCATGGGCGACCCGGCCTCACGCCTTCATCGCCCGGCTCACACTCCGGTATCGCGCAAACGCATAGACGAGCATACAGCACCAGCCGATGGCGCAGGCCCATGCCGCCGCTTTCAGGCCCACGGCGGGTACGAGCAGATAGACCACGGCCGTGCGCACGGAGATCTGAATCGCGGTTGCCACGAGGGTCGTCTTCATCTCTCCCATGCCACGGAAATAGCCCTGTATGCCGTTGGTCAGACCGGGCAGCAGGTAGAAAAACGCCATCCAGGTCAGATAATCGACGCCCATCTGCACCATGCGCTCGCTGTCCTGCGCGGCGAACAGACGCATGACGGGCGTCCTGCAAAGCAGCGTCGCAGCGCAGATCAGCACGCCGTAGACGAGCTCCAGCGTCATGCCGGTGCGCAGCGTCTCGAGCACGCGCTCCTTCTGCCCCGCGCCCCGGTTCTGCGCGACGCAGGTCATCATGCCCGAGGAGATGCTCTGCTCGGGGATACAGGCGAAGTCGTCCACACGGCTGACGGCATTAAAGGCCGCAATCATGCTGATGCCCTGCGCGTTGATGGCGCGCTGAATGAGCAGCTTGCCCACAGGCTGGCAGGCCTGCTGCAGCGCCGTGATCGAGCCACTGGCGAGCGTCTGCTTAAGCAGCGCCCGATCCACGCGCAGCTCCCGGAGTCCGAGGCGCAGCAGCGGTACATGGCGACGCATATAGACGGCGCACAGCAGTGCGCTCGTCCCCTCGGCGATAACCGTCGCCAGCGCCGCGCCCGCGACGCCCCAGCGCAGCAGCGCCACAAAGAGGCCGTCGAGCAGCCCGTTGAGCACCGATGCCGCCGCCAGAAAGATCACCGGCGTGCGCGAATCACCGACACTGCGCAGCGCAGCGGCGAGGATATTATACTGGAACGTGAAGAGGAAGCCGACGAAGATGATCCGCAGGTAGGTATTGGCCTGCGGCAGAATCTCCGGCGGCACGCTCATCAGCGCGAGGATGCGCGGCGAGAGCGCCAGACCGGCAGCAAAGACGATCATCGAGGCTGCTGCGCCAAAGACGATCGTCGTCGCAACCTCACGCCGCAATGCCGCCTCATCCCCCGCCCCGTAGAACCGGCTCATCAGCACAGACGCGCCGATGGAGATGCCCGAGACGCCGAGAATCACGATCGTCATCACGGGGTTCGCCGCGCTGACCGCCGCCAGTGCCCCCTCTCCAGCAAATTTGCCGATGAGGATGGAATCGACCGCATTGTAGGTCAGCTGAAAGAAATTGCCCAGTATCAGCGGCAGCGCATAGGCCAGCAGATGGCGCACGATGCTGCCCTCGGTCATTTTTCGCATGCTTGCCTCCATTCAGGAAAGACCCGGGATGTTCAGCGCCCGGGCAATCTGCTCAAGCTCCGCGAGCGTGTTCGCCTCCACGGGAATCCCTTCGCGCTCGCGGCGCGCCTGCGTCTCAAACGCACGCTCGCCGGGCGTCAGGATGCGCGCCTGCCCCGGCGCCCTTTCGCTCTCCCGCAGGCGACGCAGATACGCGCTCATGCGCGCACGGATGTCCGCCGGATCGCCGAACATCGCGGGATCAAACGCGAGGAAGAAGTGGCTCGTATGGTCGCCGTGCGCGCCGGACATGTCCGGCGACGTTAGCCCCTGGGCCAGCACGCCTGTCAGCGCCTCAACCATGATCGCCAGGCCATAGCCCTTATGGCCGCCATGCGTCTCGCCCTCTCCGCCCAGCGGCAGAATGCCGCCCATTCCCCCGGAGAGGATCGACGCGTTCATCTGCCCGGCATCGGTACAGCCATGCCCCTCGCCATCGATCGTCCAGCCCTCCGGCATCGGCTTGCCCCGCTTGGCATAGACCTCAACCCTGCCCAGCGTGACCACCGTCGTCGAGGCGTCAAACCAGAAGGGCACGGGCTCTGCCGGCATGCAGAAGGCCATCGGGTTCGTGCCCAGCATCATTTCCCGGCCGAAAGTCGGCACCATAATCGGCCCTGTATTGGTCATGGAGAACGACGCCAACCCCTCGCGCGCAGCCATCAGCGTGTAGTATCCCGCGATGCCATAGTGTGAGGAATTGCGCACGGCGCACAGCCCGACGCCGATTCTCTTCGCCTTGTCAATGGCCCTGCGCATGGCGAAGCAGGCCGTCAACTGGCCCATCGCAAAATGTCCGTCGATCAGCGCGGAGACGGGCGTTTCCCTCAAGACCTCCGGCTTCGCACCAACGACGGCGCTGCCGGAGGCGAGGTTGCGATGATAGTACATCATGCGCTGTGCGCCGTGGCTCTCGATGCCGAAGAGATCAGCCTGCATGAGCACGTCTGCAATCTGCGCGGCCTCCCCGGCGTCAAAGCCCTCCGCCGCAAAGACGCGCTCCATGAACGCGCGAAGGCGCGGCGCGCTGATAATCCGATCCATCATGGCTCCTCCTCAATCCTGCGGTACAGCCTGTAATGCCTGTCGGCATTCAGGTCGAACACCCCGTCGCGCTCGGCGATCAGTTCGTAGCGCGCGCCGGGATCGCGCCAGCTCGTCACGACGTAGTCAGTCAGCCCCTGCGCGAGATACCCGTCGATGGCCTCGCGCTTTTCCTGCGTATCGAGGTTGTTGTCGGCAAAATAGCGGCAGACGGGCGTGATCCCCGCCGCGAGATAGAAGCCCTGATCCAGGCTGCTCAGGTCAAGGAGCGTCGCGCCCGGCTCCTGCGCCATGATCGCGGCGAACGCCGTCTGCGGCATGTCCTCCCTGCGAACCTGCGCCAGCGGCACAGCGGCGCACAGCGACAGGCTGACCGGCACGACGGCAGCCGTCAGCACGAGCGCAGGCACACGCCAGCGCAAACCTCTCAACCGCCCAAGCGCCCAAGCCAGTGGGCAAAGACCCAGCGGCGCAAACGCGGCGAACACCAGCGCATAGTACGGATGCGCCATCTCGCCCCAATAGCAGGTCAGCAGCAGCAGTCCCGCACCGGCGGGCATCGCCAGCGCCGCCAGCACGCAGCCCTTTCCCCGCCGCGCCAGCAGCCAGAGGGCCGCAAACGCGCAGCCCAGCACAGCCAGAAGCGCGACAGCCGGATTGATGACGCTCTGCGTGCGCAGATAGGCCAGCGCGTTGAGCACATGCCCGGACAGCGTCATCGGCTCGCCGCTGTAGGAGAACAGATTCTGCACAAAGTAGACCGAGATGCAGTCGTCCAAGATGCCGTTGGCCAGCAGAAACCCACAGACCGGCAGGAGCACAGCAGCGAAACCCGTGAGCATCCAGAGGCCGGAGACGGCCGCGCGGCCGAAACCGCCCACGCGCCATTCATCAAGCAGCCAGAACAACCCAACGCCAAAGAAGAGACCGCAGTCGGTGTATTTGATCGCGAACACCCAGGCCATCGCCGCGCCGAAGGCCGCCAGACCGCCTGCGCTTCCCTCGCTCTTCTCTCCCCGCGCGAACCGGCCCATCGCCGCATTCACCGCGATGGCCAGCGCCGGCAGGCAGAATTCTTCCGCGCTGCCGCCCTGATTGAAGGCCGTGCAGGCTACGGTCACCACCGCCGTCAGCGGAATGACGCAGAGCGTCAGCTCCCCCTCGCCAAACAGCTTCGCCAGCCTCCACGCCGCCAGAAGCATGCAGGAAAGGCTGAGCGCCTCCAGCAGATAGACGCCCAGAAACGACGTGTCGCAGATGCAGGCCGCCAGACCGTAGATCAGAAACAGCAGCGGGCCCTTGTGGTCAAACAGATCGCGATAGGGCATGAGCCCCTCGCGCATGCCGCGCCCGATTGTGAAATACAGGTTGGTATCCGTCCAGAAATTCGTCGCGTAGCGCGGCGAGCTGGTCGACGCGACAAACAGCGCCAGCAGCGCACACAACAGCGCCAGCGCCAAGGCCGCGAGCATGAGCCGACGCTCTCCTCGTTTCATCAGCCTCTCCTCCTGTACAGATAGAACATCTTGTTGATCCGGTCACGCTCGTCATAGCCCGCGTCCGTCGCGATGAGCTGGTAGCGGTCAAAGCGCTCGGGCAGCGGCGTCCAGGAGGTGACCACATAATCGGGCAGCGCCTCCTCGAGATACCGGTCGAGCTCCATGACCATCTCGTCAAGCGCCACATTCAGCCGCACAAAGAAACGCTCCTGCGGCAGCGTTCCGCTGACCAGATAGAAGCCATCGTCCAGATGCTTGTATTGCAGCAGCGTCGCGCCCGGCTCGATATAGGCGCACAGCCGCCCCTGTGCCGTATCCTCAAGTCGAACGCCGCGCAGATAGGCATTCGGGCTGGCAAAGACCGCAAGCCCCAGCGCCAGCGCCGACGCACCGGCCAGCACTGCGCCGCCCCGACGGCCAATCTTCTGCGGCAGATGCAGCAAAAGCGCCCGCAGACCGAGCACCGCGAACACCGAGAGCGCCAGCGGGCAATAGGGCCAGACGCGCCCGAGGAAGCAGACCGCGACCAACTGGCACAGCGCCATCAGCGCCGCCGCCAGGCGTGCCTGCCTGCTCATCCGCCTGTCCAGCAGCAACGCGAGCATGCCACCCGCCGCAGGCAGCACCCACAGCAGATTGGCGCGCAGATAGAGCAGCAGATCGCGAAGCGCCGTTCCGATTCCGGAATCCGCCCGAGCGCCGTCATAGAGGAAGATATTGTTGTAGATATAGGCCTCGTAGGCGTCCCTCAGCGCACCCTTTGCCGCAAAATACGCCGCCCAGAGCAGCACGGGCAGCAGCATGCCCGACAAAAACGCGCCCGCGCTCAGCAGTGCGCGCTTCAGCCCGCCATGCCGCAGCGCCGCCAGCCCCTCGGCGAGGCAGAGGCCGATAAACAGACCGAGCATCGTATACTTGATCGTCGCGACGCCGCCCGCGAGCAGCCCGCAGGCAAAAAGGCGCCCGGGTCGCATGGGCCCCTCGTCTCGGTCATAGGCGTCAAGCGTCAGGGCCATGGCCCCCAGCAACAGCGGCAGGCAGAATTCCTCCGCGCTGTCTCCCCGCGAAAACGCTGAGGAGACGAGCATGCACGCACCCAGCAGCATGGCCCCCGCGAGCGAAAGGGGCTCGCTCAGATGCCTGCGCAGCAGGCAGCAGGCCGAAAAGAGCGCCGCCGCCAGGCTGAGCGCCTCCATGACATAAACGCCCCCAAAGCCCGAATCCGACAAGCAGGCCGCCAGCGCGTGAATCAGGTAGAGCGTCGGCCCCTTCTGCTCATAGATATCGCGATAGAGCACGCCGCCCGTGCGCATGACGCGCCCGACCGTCAGCAGGCAGTTCGCGTCATCCCAGATATTGAGCGGATAGAACGGCGAGCACTGCGAGCAAAAGAGCAGCAGCAGCGTCGCCGCCAGCATGCAAAGCGCCCCGCGCCTCACCCGTTCCTTCATCATCGCAGTTCCCCCTATTCGCCGACATAGGCCTCAATCTCCCGCAGAAAAGCGTCGCCGTAACGCTCGAGCTTGCCCGCGCCGACGCCGTCCACGCGCAGCATGGCTGCGCGCGTTCGGGGCCGCTTGTCGGCCATGTCGCGCAGCGTCGCGTTGGTGAAGATGATGAACGGCGGCACATGCTGCTCCTCGGCAATGCGCCTGCGCAGGGCGGTCAGCCGAACAAGCAGCGCCTTGTCAACCTGCCGCTTCTGCGTCACGCGGCGTCCGGTTTCTATCGGCGTGTCTGCCGTGGGCAGCGTCATGCGGATCGGCTCGTCGCCGAGCAGCGCCTCCCGGGCGCGTGGGCCGGGGCGCAGCAGCGGATACTCGCCCTCCGTCACCTCGAGCACCTCGTCGACGATCAGCTCGTCGATCATCGCGCGCACGTTCGTCTCGCCCTCCGCGCGCAGGCAGCCGAACGCAGAGAGCTTGTCAAGCCCCCGTGCGCGGATGCGCTCATCCCTCGCACCGACGAGCACCCTGGCCGTCAGCGCCTTCCCGTAGCGCCCCTGCATCGCCATGACGCCGGAGACGATCTGCCCCGCCTCGCGGGTAACGTCGCGCTCCTGCGCCGCGCTCAGGCAGCCGGAGCAGTTGCCGCAGTATACCTTCGCGGGCCGCTCGCCGAAGTAGCCGAGAATCCGCGTGCGCAGACAGCCGCTGCCCGTCGCGTAAAACGTCATCTGCTTGAGCCGCTCCTTCGCGCGCTCAGCGACGACCTGCTGCGTCTGCGCATCCAGCTCGCTCTCCTCCTGCCCATGCTCGATCAAAAACTGGTTGAGCCGCACGTCCGCCGGCTGATACAGCAGGCAGCAGACGGCCTCCTCGCCGTCGCGGCCCGCGCGCCCGGCCTCCTGATAATAGCTCTCTAGATCCTTGGGCATGTTATAGTGGACGACAAAGGAGACGTTGGATTTATCGATTCCCATGCCGAAGGCGTTGGTCGCGACGATCACCGGCACGCTGTCGGCGACGAAATCCTCCTGCGCGCTCCGGCGCTCCTCGTCGGGCATACCGGCGTGATAGCCAACCGCGTCGATGCCCTCCTGGCGCAGCATCCTCGCGACCTCCTCGACACCCTTGCGCGTGCCGCAGTAGACGATGCCGCTCTGCCCCTTATGCTCCGCGAGAAAGCGAAGCAGCTCCGCATCCCTGTCCTTCGGCCGGCGCACCTCGAAGTAGAGATTCGGCCGGTCAAAGCCCGTGGAGATCTCATAGGGCGCCTTCAGGTCGAGCAGGCGCACGATGTCGCGGCGGACCGACTCCGTTGCCGTCGCGGTGAACGCGCTCAGGCGCGGCCGAACGGGCAGCCTTTTGATGAACGGCTCGATTTGCAGATAGCCGGGGCGGAAATCCTGCCCCCACTGGCTGACGCAGTGCGCCTCGTCGACGACGACCTGCGCAATCTGCGCATGGCAGGCAAAGTCGAGAAACAGCTCCGTCAACAGGCGTTCAGGCGCGACATAGATGATCTTGTAAACGCCATTTCGCGCGTTTTGAAGCGCCAGCATAAACTGGCGCGGCGTGAGCGAGCTGTTGAGATAGGCCGCGCGCACGCCGTTTTGCAAAAGCGCGCTGACCTGGTCGCGCATCAGCGAAATCAGCGGCGAAACGACGAGCGTCACGCCCGGGAGCACGAGCGCCGGGATCTGGTAGCAGAGCGACTTGCCCGCGCCCGTGGGCATGACGGCCATCACGTCTCGCCCGGAGAGGATCGCCGCGATGACCTGCTCCTGCCCCGGCCGGAAATCGTCGTAGCCAAAGACCTCGCCAAGCGCCTGCCGCGCCGCGTCCATCGCCGTCATGCCGCTCCCCCTTCGTGCCTCACGCGCCTGCGGCGCGTATGCGCATATCAATTCATTATAAGCCCCCGCGCTTGGGAGCGTCAAGCATAAGCCCGGCTTTTTGTGCGCACGATACGCACATGGAGGTGAGCGCCTTGAATCTCTATCCGAACCTGTATGCGCTGCTGGAAAGCGACTCCAATGCCCGCCGGCTCTTTGAGCACGCGCCGCGCGAAATCCGCCGCCAGCTGCTCGTGCGCCAGCGGGATATCCGCTCCGTCGCCGCGCTGGACGCAGCCATTCAGAGCATCCGGGCATAAAAAGGGCGGCTTCCGCAGGGAAGCCGCCCTCGTTTTGCACAGCGGAATTATTTCGCGAACTCCGTGCAGCGGGTTTCGCGAATGACGTTGACCTTGATCTGGCCCGGATACTCGAGCTCGTTCTCGATGCGCTTGGCGATCTCGCGGGCGAGCACAGTCGTGCCCTCGTCGGAGATATCCTCCGGCTTGACCATGATGCGGACCTCGCGGCCGGACTGAATGGCGAAGGACTTTTCCACGCCCTGGAAGCTCGACGCAATCTCCTCGAGCTTCTCGAGCCGGCGGATGTAGTTCTCGATGGACTCGCGGCGCGCGCCCGGACGCGCGGCGGAAATCGCGTCCGCCGCCTGAACGAGCACGGCCTCCACGGTCTGCGGCTCGACGTCATTGTGGTGCGCGGCGATGCAGTGGATGACCTCGGGGCTTTCGTGATAGCGCTTGGCCATCTCGACGCCCAGCTCGACGTGCGTGCCCTCGAGCTCATGGTCGACAGCCTTGCCAATGTCGTGCAGCAGGCCGGCGCGCTTGGCGAGCGTGACATCCGCGCCGAGCTCGGCGGCCATCAGGCCGGCCAGGTGGCTGACCTCGATGGAATGCTTGAGCACGTTCTGGCCATAGCTGGTGCGATAACGCATGCGGCCCAGCAGCTTGACCAGCTCATGATGGATGCCGTGCATGTTGGTCTCGAAGATCGCCTGCTCGCCGGTCTCGCGGATCTGGTTGTCGACCTCGCGGCGGGCCTTCTCGACCATTTCCTCGATGCGCGCGGGATGGATGCGCCCGTCAGCGATCAGCTTTTCCAGCGCGATGCGCGCAATCTCGCGGCGGACCGGGTCAAACGCGGAGACGATCACGGCCTCGGGCGTGTCGTCGATGATCAGGTCGACGCCCGTCGCCGTCTCCAGCGTGCGGATATTGCGGCCCTCGCGGCCGATGATGCGGCCCTTCATGTCCTCATTGGGCAGGGAGACCACGGAGACCGTCGTCTCCGCGACATGGTCGGAGGCGCAGCGCTGAATCGCCATCGCGACGATGTTGCGCGCCTTCTTCTCGGCCTCGTCCTTGGCGTTCTGCTCGATCTCGCGCACGAGCACACCCGCGTCGTGATACGCCTCCTTCTGGATGCGCTGCACGATCATATCCTTGGCCTCTTCCTGGGTCATCTTCGCGACGCGCTCCAGCTCCACGCGGCGCTTCTCGTCAAGCTCCTGCGCGGCCTGCTCAGCCGCCTCGGTCGCGGCCTTCTGGCGCGCGGCGAGCTCCTGAGCCTCCTGCGTCAGGCGGTCGAGCTCGTTCTGCTTGCGCTCCAGGGTCGTTTCGCGTGCGTCGAGGTTGTCCGCCTTTTTGTCGAGGGTCTCCTCGCGCTGAGCGACGCGGCGCTCGCTGCGCTGCACCTCGGCGCGACGGTCGCGAACCTCGCGGTCGAGCTCATTCTTCAGGCGGATAACCTCTTCCTTCGCCTCAAGGATGCTCTCCTTCTTCTTCTCCTCCGCACGGCGCTGGGCGTCGTCCAGCAGGTTGCGCGCGTATTCCTCCGTGCGCCCGATTTTCTTTTCCTGAACGTTTTTGCGATACATATAGCCGCCCGCTCCGCCAACGGCCAGCGCAGCGACAGCAATCAGACATGAAAACAACATCGGCCCATCTCACACTCCTTCTTTGACAAACTCTCTCATTCGTTACTCAGTCGGTCAAAAAGTGTGCAGGCCGATGCCGCAAACAACACGAAACAAACGGGCAAACTCCCTCCGCAGAATGGGCATACGACGCCCCAAAAACTCCTTGAAGACAGGAAAAGCCGCCTATGGGTGTTTTTTGATGTATGAACCGGATTTGACTCCGTTAAACTTCAGCCAGCAGGCAAGACCTGCACACGCTTTCACTTTGACTGATTCTATTTTAACGGCGAAACGAACGCATGTCAAGACCATCTGAGAATCCATCCGTATTTTTGCCACTTTTCTCAGAATTTTCTTTTCGCCTGTACTCCGCCTGTCGTATAATGGAACCATCAGCTGATGGAGGGATGAATGCCATGTGCGCCGTTACCTACACCGTCGCGCAGCCGGGCGACCAGGCCGCGCTCGTCGACTTTGCCAATTACGTCTTCTCCCAGGCCCACAGGCCGCATGACTTCAAGCGCCTGCTGCCCAAGGTCTACGGCGACCACGTCTGCACGACAGAGATCGCCACTCATTACATCGCCCGTCAGGACGGGAGCCTTCGCGCGATGGCCGCCATGCTGCCCCTGCGGATGCACGTCCTTTCGGATGTCCTTCGGCTTGGCTTTGTCGGAACGGTCTGTGTCCATCCCTATGCGCGCGGGGAGGGGCACATGAAGCGCCTGATGGGCGATCTGCTGAACAACGCCCGGACGCAGGATCTCGATCTGCTCGTGCTGGGCGGCCAGCGCCAGCGCTACGGCTATTTCGGCTTTCAACCTGGCGGGACGGCCCTGCGTTACACCGTCACCGCGACCAACCTGCGCCATGCCGTCGCCGACGCCGGCGTCTCGGAGGTCGACCTTTCGCCGTTTGAATCGAAGGATGCCTCCGCGCTCGCGTTCGTGCAGTCGCTCTGTCAGGCTCAGCCGCTCTTTGTCGAGCGGCCGAAAGAACGCCTTGCCGACATCCTGCGCTCCTGGGAAGGCGACTGCCTGCTCATCCGCAGGGGTGGCCAGATGATCGGCTACGTCTGTGGCGCGGTGCAGGAGCTCGGGCTCACGGATGAATCGGCGCTGCCGCTCGTGCTCAAGGCGCTGCTTGCGAAGAAAGGGCTGCGCGAGGTGACGCTCTCCGTCGCGCCGTTTGAGGCACAGCGCATCCGCGCGCTGCGCCTACTGTGCGAGCGCGCCTCGCTGGAGACGGTGGAGATGATCAACGTGCTCAACTGGCCGCGCGTCCTCTCCGCGCTGCTGGCGCTCAAGGCGAGCTTCATGCGCCTCGAGGACGGCTGCGCGGCGCTTTCCATCGACGGCGAGACGCTCGTGCTGCGCGTAAAGGACGGCGTGCCCTCCGTCTCGCGGGAGGCTGCCACGCCGGAGCTGTCGCTCTCTCATGCCGCAGCGACGCAGCTGCTTTTCGGCCCGGAGAGCGCGGTCTGCGGCCATCCGCTGCATAACTGGCTGCCGCTGCCGTTCTTCATTCGCGCCGCCGATGGCTTCTGAGGATCCATGATCAAAGACTCTTGAGCGCGCGAAGCGAAAAGGGAGTCCGAGGGATGAATCACTCGGGCAGGTTTTGGGCGGCAGCCCTAACGTTCCAATGAACTCTAAAAGAGCAGCCTACGATTGAGACGGGTTGGATATGTAAGGATTGGGTTTTCAACACAAAAGCGGTTCCCGGCCAGGCCGGGAACCGCTGCTTTTTGGGTTCAAAGAAGGGATTATTCCTCGTCGTCCGCCAGATCGGCCTTGTGCGCCTCGATGATCTTCGCGGAAATCGCGGCGGGAACCTCCTCATAGCGCTCGAAGCTCATCTTGAAGGAGCCCTTCGCCTGCGTCATGGAGCGCAGATCGGTCGCGTACTTGAACATCTCCGCCTGCGGAACCTCCGCGACGATGAGCTGCTTGCCGTCGCTCTGCTCCATGCCCAGGATGCGGCCGCGGCGCTTGTTCATGTCGCCCATAATGTCGCCCATGTACTCGTCCGGCACGCTGACCTCAACGTGCATGATCGGCTCAAGCAGCACCGGCGAGGCGTTGATGCACTGCTTGTAGGCGATGCGCGCCGCCGTCTTGAAGGCCATTTCGGAGGAGTCGACCGGATGGTAGGAGCCGTCGTAGAGCTTGGCGCGCAGGCCCGTCATCGGGAAGCCCGCCAGAACGCCCTTGACGAGATTCTCGCGCAGGCCCTTCTCGACCGACGGGATGAAGTTGCGCGGCACGGCGCCGCCGACGACCGCGTCGACGAACTCGAAATCGACGCCCTCGTCCGCCGGGGAGAACTCGATCCAGACATCGCCGAACTGGCCGTGTCCGCCGGACTGCTTCTTGTGGCGTCCCTGAACCTTGATGGTCTTGCGGATGGACTCGCGATAGGCGATCTTGGGATCCTTGAACAGCGCGTCCGCGCCGAACTTGGAGAGCAGCTTCTGGCGGACAATCTCCAGCTCAAGCTCGCCCTGGCCGCTGATGAGCGTTTCGGTCGTCATCGGGTCCTTGGCGACGATGACGTCCGGCTGCTCCTCGCACAGGCGCGCGAGGCCGGAGAAGACCTTGTCCTCCTCGCCGGCCTTCCTGGCATAGACCGCCATGGAGAGCTGCGGCGCCGGGAAGACGATGCTGTCATACTGGACGACCTTGCCGATTTCGCAGAGGCTGTCACCGGTGGAGGTATACTGCAGCTTGGAGAGCGCGCCAATGTCGCCCGCGCAGAGCATCGAAACCGGCGTCTGCTTCTTGCCACGGATCATGAAGATGCCCGCGGCCTTCTCAGGCTTGTCGGCATTGGCGTTGAACAGCGGGGTCGCCTGCGTCAGCACGCCGGAGATGACCTTGATCAGCGACAGCTTGCCCACGAACGGGTCGGCGATCGTCTTGAAGACCTGCGCGGTGAAGCTCTCGCTCATGTCTGCGTGGCGGATGTGCATGGATTTGGTCTTCGGGTTGATGCCGTGGTAGGTATGCTCCATCGGGGAGGGCATGTACATGGCCAGCGCGTAGAGCAGCGGGCGCACGCCGATGCCGTCCAGGCTGGAAACCGGCGCGACCGGGACGATGCTGCCCTCGTAGATGCCGGCGGACAGGCCGCGCAGCATCTCTTCTTCGGAGAGCTGGCCCTCGTCGAAATACTTCTCCATCAGATCCTCGCTGGTGGAGGCGGCCGCCTCGTGGCAGGCCTCGAGCGCCTCCTCGACGAGCGGCTTCATGTCCTCGGGGATCGGGATCTCGTGGCGGTCCTTGCCCGCACCGGTGAAGGCCTTGCCGCTCAGGACGTCGATGACGCCGCGGAAGGACGTTCCCTCGCCGATGGGCAGCACCATCGGGATGATGCAGTTGCCGTACTTGGCGCGCAGGCTGTCGAGCACGGCGCGGTAATTGATATGTTCACGATCGACCTGAGAGATGGCGATAAAGCGGGCAAGGCCATGCTTTCCGGTCTCGTTCCATGCCTTTTCAAAGCCGGTGGAGATGCCGGTCACGGCGCTGACGACGATCAGCGCGCCCTCCACCGCTGCCAGCGGGCCAGCCATTTCGCCCGCGAAATCGAAGTAGCCGGGAACATCGATGAGATTGAGCTTCTTGCCGTGGATTTCTATCGGCGCCACGGACGCGCTGATCGAGATATGGCGCTTGATCTCTTCGGGATCATAGTCGCTGACCGTATTTCCATCTTCGACACGTCCCTGACGGTCAATCACGCCCGCCGCGTAGAGCATTGACTCCACCAGCGTCGTCTTGCCTTCAGAGCCGTGTCCCAATACAGCGATGTTGCGTATGTCCTTCACCATGTAGTCCTTCATAACTTGCGCCTCCTTGCAGCCGCGCAGCGGCCTTGTTCTTTTGAAGCGGCTTGTGTCGCACCGCTTCCATCTGAAATCCATTATATCAGATCGTCCGAAAAAAGCAAAGCTTTTTTGTCCTTTTTCTTTTACGGTCTTTATGGGCTTTGCATAAAAAGGCGGTTTTTTCTGCATTTTTCTGGCTTCTTTGCCTTCTTTGACCCGTCTGTGCGTCTCCGCCAAAGGGCAAGGGCGTCGCATTGCCCGCAGAAAAAAAGCCCCGTCATCCTGCAAAGGCAGAATGACAGGGTCTGTCATGGTTCTCTCCCTCGTTATCCGCTCCCGGGCTCAGGCTTCAAACGGGAAGCGCATCCCGTTCTGGCGGCGCACCTCGTCCATGATGCGCATGACGGAGACGGTCCATTCGGGCGAAAGCAGCGCGCTCTCCTTCTGGCCCGCCGCAAGGCAACGCTCGGCTTCGCGAATCTCATATTCATAGCCGTTGACCTCAAAGGGCGCGGCGATCTCGCGCGGCGTCTGCGCGTCCAGGCAGAGCGTCACGCGCTCCGGATTCTTGAATTCCGGAATGTCGATATGGCCCTTCGTGCCGTAGACGGCGCCGTGCGTGGGCATCTGGCAGCCTATGGCACAGGTCAGCTGCGCGACGGCATCGCCCCGGCGCAGCAAAATCGCATCGATCGCGTCCGTCCCCTCGGGATTCATGATGAGCTGACTCTAGATGCTGTCAAAGCGTTCGCCGAGGATCATGCAGGCAAAGCCAATGGCGTAGACGCCGATATCCAGCAGCGCCCCCCCGGCGAGCGCGGCGTCGAACTTGCGGCTCTGGCGCGCGGTCGTATAGCCATATTGCGCCGTCACCGCACGGATATCGCCGATCGCGCCCTGAGCGAGCAGCCTTTCAACCTCGCGATAGACGGGAATCGTCTTCGTCCAGAACGCCTCCATGACGAAGACGCCCTTCTCCCGGGCGAGGCGGAAGATTTCCTCCGCCTGCGCGGCATCGGTCGTGAAGCTCTTTTCGCAGAGAATGTGCTTCCCCGCCGCAATCAGCAGCTTCATATCCTCAAAGTGGCGGCTGTGCGGCGTGGCGACATAGACGATGTCGATCTGCGGGTCCGCCGCCAGCGCCTCATAGCTCGCATAGCGCCTTTCGATGCCATAGGCGTCGCCGAAGGCATCCGCGCTCTCCTGCGAGCGAGAGGCGACAGCATGGAGCGTCACATCGCCCATCTGCCTTGCCGTGCGCGCAAAGTTCCTGGCAATTGTGCCCGTTGAAAGAATGCCCCATCGGATCATGTGGTTCTCTCCTTTGCTCTTTTCTCGCTCAGGCGTCGGTTCCCATTGCGCTGGCGCGGCGGCGCTTCCTGCGCCGGGATTCGCTGATGCTCTCCCTCCACAGCGGCGGATAGAGCAGCATCAGCAGCGGGAAAATCTCCAGGCGGCCGGCGAGCATGTCAAAGATCATGACACACTTGGACAGGTCGCCAAACGCGGCGAAGTTGGAGGTCGGGCCAACGCCGTTGAGGCCCGGGCCGATGTTGTTGAACGTCGCCGTGACTGCCGTGAAGGTGGTGATGAGATCGAAGTTATCCAGCGACACCAGCAGCACGGAGGCCGCGACGATGAAGATCACCGTCACGAAGTAGAGCTGAACGGCGCGCAGCGTGTCCTCCTCGACGCTCTTGCCCTCGAACTTGACCTTGTGTACGGCACGCGGATGCAGGAAGGAGACCAGATAAGCCCTCAACGATTTGGCCGCGATCACGAAGCGCGAGACCTTGAGGCCGCCGCCCGTGCTGCCCGCGCAGGCGCCCACAAACATGAGCATGACGAGGATCGTCTTGGAGAACTCCGGCCAGAGCTGGAAATCCGCCGTCGAATAGCCGGTCGTCGTGATGATCGAGGCGACCTGGAAGGCGGCGATGCGCAGGTTGTTTTCCACCGTCAGCGCCGCGTCGTAGGCGTTGGCGAAGATCAGCAGCGTCGCGGCGGCGATGACCGTCAGATACCAGCGCATCTCCTCGCAATGAAAGGCATCCCGGAATTTGCACATCAGCAGCAGGAAGTAGACGTTGAAGTTGACGCCGAAGAGGATCATGAACACCGTCACAACCCACTGGATGTACGGCGAATAGCCGCCGATCGAGCTGTTTTTGACGCCGAAGCCGCCCGTACCGGCCGTGCCAAAGGCCGTACACAGCGCCTCATAGGGGTCCATTTTGCCAAGCAGCAGGAACACGAATTCCGCAACCGTCAGCACGATGTAGAGCCGGTAGAGGATCTGCGCGGTAAAGCGCACCTTCGGCACCAGCTTGCCCACGGAGGGGCCGGGGCTCTCCGCCTTCATCAGATGCATGTTCGAGCCGCCGACCATCGGCAGCACGGCCAGCAGGAACACGAGCACGCCCATGCCGCCAATCCAGTGGGTGAAGCAGCGCCAGATCATCGAGCAATGGCTCATGATCTCCACATCGGGCATGATGCTCGCGCCGGTCGTCGTGAAGCCGGAGACAGTCTCAAACAGCGCGTCGATGAAGCGCGGGATCTCCCCCGTGAGCACGAAGGGAATGCAGCCAAACGCGCTCATCACAATCCAGCCCAGCGCCGTAGCAACAAACGCCTCGCGGGCATAGAAGCTCGGGTTTTTCGGCTTGCGCCCCGTCAGCAGCGCGCCGCACAGCAGGCAAAGCGCCATGACCAGCACAAACGTCCAGCCCTGCTCCTCGCCATAGATGAGGGCCGTGAGGATGGGCAGCGACATGAACGCCGCCTCAATTTTGAGAATCCAGCCGAGGATATAGGTGATGCTCTTTGTGTTCATCTTGCGTCTCTCCGTCTCAGCGCAGGATATCGCTGATATCGCCAAAGCCCGTATGCGTCGTGACGATGATCACGGAATCGCCCTCCATGATCGCATCCTGGCCACGCGGGAAAATGATCCTGCCGCCGCGGTTGATGCAGGCGATGAGCAGATGATCCTTCTTCCTGAGCTGCATCAGCGGCACACCGCACACCGGCGCGTCCTTTTTCACATGGAACTCGATGGCCTCGACGCGGTTGTCGAACATGTGATAGAGCGTCTCGACATTGCTGCCGATGGAGTTCTGACGCGCGCGCACATAGGCGATGATTGCCTCGGAGGTGATATACTTGGGGTAGACGACGCTGCCCAGCTCCAGCCCGTCGATCACGTCGTTGAACGTGATGCGGTTGATCTTGGTGATCGTCTTCAGGCCGGGGATGCGCTTGGCGTAGAGCGTCAGCAGGATATTCTCCTCATCCAGGCCCGTCAGCGGGACAAACGCTTCGGCCGAGCCGATGCCCTCCTCCTTGAGCAGCTCCTCGTCGCCGCCGTCGCCGCAGATGACGAGCGCCTCCGGCAGCAGCGTGCTGAGCTCCTCGCAGCGCTGGCGGTTCGATTCGATGATCTTGACCTCGAGCTTCTGCTCCAGCAGCTGCTTGGCCAGATAGTAGCTCGACTTGCCGCCTCCGATGATCATGCAGCTTTTGACCGCCTGACCGCGCATGCCGATGCTGTCAAAGATGCAGTGCACGTCGTGCGAGGAAGCAAGAATGGTGATGTCGTCGCCCTCATGGAGCACGAAGGAGCCGCTGGGGATGCTGACGCTGCCGTCGCGCTCGACCGCGCAGACCAGATAGCCAAAGCGGAACAGGTTGTCCAGCTGCATGATGCTGCGCCCGCAGAGCACGTTGCCCGAAGGGATCTTGAAGCGTACCAGCTCCGCATGCCCCTTCGCGAACGCGCTGACCGTCAGCGCCTGCGGCCGGGAAAGCAGCCGCGCGATCTCGCGCGCCGCCTCAAGCTCCGGATTGATGATCATGGAGAGTCCCAGCTGCTGGCGCAGATAGGGCAGCTCCTCCGCGTAATCGGGGTTGCGCACGCGCGCAATCGCCGCCAGTTCGCCGCCGGCCTTCTTGGCAATCGTGCAGCACAGCAGATTGAGCTCATCGGAGCCCGTCACGGCGATGATCAGGTCCGCCTCCTTAAGCCCCGCCTCCATAAGGACATTCAGGCTCGCGCCATTGCCCCGGATGCCCATGACGTCATAGACCTCCGCCGTATCCCGGATCACGCGCTCGCTGACATCGACGATCGTCACGTCATGTCCCTCGCGGACAAGCTGCTCGGTCAGCGTATGGCCAACCTTGCCGCAGCCCACAATGATGATATGCAGCCGTCCCGGCTTCACCTTCGCAGTATTCGCCTGCATCATGTTTCCTCCAGTATTGTCTTCGCCTCTTCAGTGGCATGCTTGTCACGCCTTTGGGGAAAACCGCACAGCCGCCCGTCTCCCCAAACACTCTATTCGCCCCGCATGAAAGGGTCACAGCCATATTGATTTTATTATATCCCTCCCCGTATCTTCTGTCAATGTACGTTCCCGCCATGAAAGCCACAATTCCAGCCACAAAGAAGAACGCTTTTCCCCCGGTCAAACCAGAGCGCTTGACTGAACGCCGCAGCTTCTTATAATGGAGTTTCAAGCTGTTCGCAGGAGGGTTTTGTTCGCCTGCGGCGAATTCAAAAGGAGATGCATATCCATGTTCAGCATTTTGGTGTGTCTGCTCGCGGGGCTTGGCGCCGGACTGGGCACCGGTCTGGCGGGCATCAGCGCTGCCGCGGTTATCTCGCCCATGCTCATCACGTTTCTCGGGATTCCCGCCTATCAGGCCGTCGGCATCGCGCTGGCCTCCGACGTGCTCGCCAGCGGCGTTTCCGCCTGGACCTATTACCGCAACGGCAACCTCGACGTGCGCAACGGCCTGATCATGATGTTGACCGTGCTCGTCTTCACGCTGGTGGGCAGCTGGGTCTCCAGCCTCATCCCCAGCCAGATGATGGGCGGCTTTTCCACCGTCATGACGCTGCTGCTGGGCATCAAGTTCCTCGTGCGCCCCGTGATGACGACGCGCCAGGCAATGGCCTCGGTCTCTGCCGGCAGGCGGGCTGCGCAGTCCGTCGTCTGCGGCATGATGATCGGCTTCATCTGCGGCTTCGTCGGTGCGGGCGGCGGCATGATGATGCTCCTCGTGCTCACAAGCGTGCTGGGCTATGAGCTCAAGACCGCCGTGGGCACCAGCGTCTTCATCATGGCCTTCACGGCGCTGACCGGCGCCGCCTCGCATTTCGCTATCGATGGCGCGCCCGATCTGTCCGTGCTGCTGCCCTGCGTGGTCTTCACGCTGCTCTTTGCGCAGCTTGGCGCGCGGCTGGCCAACCGCTCGACGCCCGAAAGGCTCAACCGCATGGTCGGCGTCGTGCTGACGGTGCTGGGCGCAGCCATTCTGATCGTCAGCCGCCTTTCCTGATGCATTCCGCCATGCCCCGGCGCATAGAATTGAAGATGATCATTCAACCAAGGAGGACTTTTCCATGAACAAAGAAACCATCAATCCCATTTTCAAGGCCATCCGCGAGCTCAGGCTCAACGCCACGCTGGCCTCCGTCGTCTATCTGCTGCTGGGCGTCGTGCTCGTCGTCGCGCCGACCACGAGCAAAAACCTGCTCTGTACGCTCGTCGGCGTGGTCGTGCTGATCTACGGCGCGTTCAACCTGCTCGCCTTCCTGCTGGACAGGGACTTTGGCGGGCTCTCCATCGAGCTGATCATCGGCATTGCCGCCGCGTCGTTCGGCGTCTTCTCGCTGCTCAATCCCGGCTTCCTGATGGACTTTCTGATCATCGTGCTGGGCCTGGCAATCGCCGTCGCCAGCGCCGGCAGCCTCAAGCGCGCGCTGAACCTGCGCGCCTTTGGCTACGGCTACTGGTGGATTTCCCTGCTCGTCGCGGCGGCGACGCTGATCGTCGCGCTGACGTTCGTCTTCTGTCCGGAGGTCTATGGCGCGCTGCTCATGCAGATCATCGGCATCATCCTAATCATCGAGGCCATCGGTGACCTGCTGACCCTCCGCCGCCTGTCGCACATCGCCAGAGACAGCGGCTACACCATCCGCTGACATGCCCGATTATCCCTTGAATGAAAAGAGCGGGGATGCGTTCCGGTTTGGAGCGCATCCCCGTTTTGTTATCATCGGCCTTGGGTTACTTGCTGAACTCGGCCAGGCCCTCGATCGCGTAGGCGCGAACCGGGCAGGAGTCGGCGCCGACGATCGGCAGCGCCGCATAGCTCATGAAGAAGGTATCGGTCGTCAGATACTCGAGGTTCTTGAGCACTTCCAGGAACACGCCGTCGACCTCCATGATGATGTCATGGAAGGGCTTGACGTCCTCCTCGCAGTTCTCGATGGAGACACCGTCGCCGAAGCCGACGCACTTGACGCCATGGTTGCGCAGCCACCAGGCGGTCTCGCCGTTGATGAACAGGCGCTTGTCATCCGGGCTGTTGGTCTGCGGCGTGAACGGCGGGAACTTCCAGTTGCTGTCGAGGATGACGATATCGCCCTCCTTGATGCGCTCGCCGCAGGCGCGGTCGAGATCCGCGCCGCTGATGTGGCTGTTCGGCTCGAGGAAGTCGATGTTGACGTAGATGGCGCGGCCCATGAAGGTCGTCAGCGGGAGCTCGCCGACGGACTTGCCATCCTCAAAGTGATGATACGGGCACTCGCAGTGCGTACCGAGGTGGCTGGTCAGGTCGAGCGCGGTATGATAGTCCGGGATGGGGCCGCCGGTATTATAACGGATCAGATGGCAGCGGCGGGATTCGGTTTTCGGGTCCAGCACCTTGGTCAGATCGACCACGCGAAGACCATTGAGCTCGTATACGGGTTCCATAGGGTTTCCTCCTTATATGAATTTTTATGATTGACTGGCTTTGGCTTCCATCGCGTGAACGAGCGCGACCATGGCCGCATGCGTCGGCGCGGGAACGCCGTTTCTGCGGCTGGCGCGCACGACGCTGCCGCTGATGGTGTCGACCTCCGTGCGCCGTCCCTTGGAAAGGTCCGCGCAAATGCTCGTGATGCCGGCAGGGCTGTTCTCGCAGACGCGGCGCACCTCGGCGACCTTCTCCTCCGCGTCGAACTCGAGACCCTCGCCCGCAGCGACGGCGACCGCCTCGCGCACAAGCGTTTCACACAGCGCCCAGGCGTTAGCGTCAGCGGCGATAAACCCGAGCGGCACCTGCAGCACGCCGGTCAGCACGCTGGCGGAGACATTGGTGAACATCTTGCCCCAGATGAGCTTTTGCACATCCGCGCTGCAATCGGCCTCAAGCCCGCTCTCGCAGAAGGCGTCCGCGATGTATTGAAGCCGCCCGACGTCACCCTCGATGCAGCCGACATGCGTGATGCCGCTGCCGCCGTGGCGGATTTCGCCCATGCCCACGACAGCGCTGTTGTGCTGCGTCGTGCCGATGACGACGTGCGCGCGGTCGACGAACTGGGTGAGCGTGTCCTCATGGCCGCTGCCGTTTTGCAGCGTCATGATGCAGGTATCCGGCCCGATCAGGCCGCGGTTGTTTGAAAGCGCGCTCTTGCTGAACATCGCCTTGACAAACACGATGATCAGGTCGACAGGCGCCATGCCCGCTGTGGAGACCGCGCCCAGCGGATGGCAGACGGTCACGGAGCCGTCCGGCTCGTGGATCGTCACGCCGTTTGCGTTGATGGCGTCGATCACAGCCTGATTGACGTCCACCAGAATCACGTCGTGCTTCCGGCTCAGATAGCCGCCGTAGAGCGAGCCCATCGCGCCCGCGCCCAGAACCGCAATTCTCATTGTCTCTCCTCCTTGCGCCGCATCAGAGCAGCTCCATGCTGACCTTGACGACCACCTTGCTGTACGAAAGCGGCTTGCGGTCGACGCAGACGCCCGGACGATGCGCGTCGCTCGGGAAGAACACCGCATAGCAGCCTGCCGTCGGATGGATGAACCCCTCGTTCTTCACACCATCGTAGAAGTAGAGGTCGCGATCCTCGTGCGCCTCGACCTGCGCGCCCACACCGTCGGCCGGGGCCACGCCGCAGAGCTCCTCGCCGGTGAGCCAGTACTGCACGTCGACATACTTCTCATGCAGTTCCGGCTTCGTCTCCTCCAGCTGTTTGGAGGTCAGATGGAACAGCTGCACAAACATCCTGTCGCCATCGATGGGATAGCGGCCGTCCTCCATCTGGCTGAAGTCGGTCGTGGAGGCATAGCGGATGGCCCGCGCAATCGCCTCCGGATATCTGCTCAGATCATCGCCCGCATGAATGCTTGAAAAAATCATACGCTCTCCGCCTTTCTCTTTCGCCTCTGTCCATGTGCCTTTACGATCCATGCCGCCCGCAGGAGCAGCAATCGATTTCATCTATACAATACCACAAATTATTCTTTATTTCAACCCTATTTTTTCAAAAATTAGAAAATTCTATCGCAACAATCCTGCAATCGATTTCAATTTCTTGCAGCGCTGTCAGGTCGATTCCCGCTCCACGATGCTCGGGAAGAGCATTGTGCGCTGATTGGTACCGCGCCCCTCCAGACAATCCACGAGCTTGTGGGCAATGGTAACGCCCAGGTCGAGCGCCATGGAATTGAGCGAGGTCAGCTTCGGCCGGCAGACCTGCGCGCAGACCGTGTTGTCCATGCCGATGAGCGAAATATCCTCAGGAACGCAAAGCCCGCTGTCCTGAATGGCGCGCAGGGCTCCGCAGGCGATCAGGTCAAGGCTGCAAATCACGCCGTCCGTATCGGGATGCTCCCGCAGCACGCGCTGCATGGCCTCATAACCGCCGTCGTAATCGCCCCGCACACCGTCATAGACAACCGGCTCGGGGCTGCCCTCCAGCTCGCGCACGCCGTCGAGGTAGCCCTGCGTCTTGAGCCGGCTGCTGGGCGTCGGCTGGTCGACGAGGAAAACGATATGCCGTCTGCCCTTGCACGCGAGCAGCCTGACGCAGTCCGCAATGCCGCCGCGGTCGTCGGAGAGCACGCCATAGGCGTTGGGCAGATCGAGAAAGCCGTTGAGCAGGAAGACGGGCACCTGCGGCAGGGAGCGGGTGATCGCCTCCCGGATGGTCTCGGTTTGAAAGATGGAGCCCATGAGCACGGCGGCCTCGACGCTGCGCTGCTCGAGCATGCGGATGCCGGCGACGCGCTCCGCCTCCGTGCTGCCCGTGTTCATCACGAGGCTGCTGTATCCGCGGCCGGAGAGCTCGTGGGCGATGTAATACGCCCCGGCAATGTGATGCTCCTGGCGGATATCGGCCACAAGGATGCCGATCATGCGGCTGGAGCTGGTCACAAGCCCCCGCGCCGTCTCATTGGGCACATATTGATATTTTTTGAGCAGCGCCTGCACTCGCGCGCGCTTTTCCCTGGCGACGCCCGGCTTGTCGTTGATGACGCGGGAAACCGTGCTCGCCGAAACACCCGCCTCGCGCGCGATATCATAGATCGTCAATGCGCTTCTTCCTCTCTCTTCTTTTCAGTTTCTTCATCCTCAAACCCCATCCAGACGGGATGGCCAGGGTAGACCCTGGCTTTTTCCTCGCCCGTGAGCACGCGAAGCGCGCCCGCGGCCATGGCCTCCTGCTCAAATTCGCCGGGATAGGCAGTCACCGGGGCGATAAAGCCGCAGCGCCTGCGGATTCCCTCGAGCACATCGTCAAAGCGCAGCAGCCCGCCCGTAAGCACAATGCCGTCCACCTCGCCGCAGAGCACGGCCGCCATCTCGCCAATCGCCTTGCCAATCTGGTAAATCATCGCCTGCCAGACGCGAACGGCCCGCGGATCGCCCTGCTCGACCAGATGGTGCACGGTATCGGAGTTGGATGTGCCAAAGTGGCTCGTCAGCCCGCCGGCCTGACTGCACAGCGCCTTGAGCCGCTCGCGCGGGGTGTCAGAAAAATGCGTGAGGATATCCGTCACGGCCATGGAGCCGATGCGCGTGGGCGTAAACGGCCCCTCGCCGCCGCCCGCGTTGTTGCCGTCGATCATGCGCCCGTGCCGGTGCGCGGTGACGGAGATGCCGCCGTCGATATGGCAGACGATCAGGTTGCAGTCCTCGTAGCGCTTGCCCATCGTCCTCGCGTGGCGGCGCGCCGTCTCCTTGAGGTTGAGCGCATGGGAGATCGCCGTGCGGTAGACGCCGCGCGCGCCGGTCATGCGCGCCAGGTCGCACAGCTCGTCAACGACGGGCGGATCCATCATCAGCATCAGGCCGCCGTATTCCTCGTGCAGCGCTTTGGCCATCTGCACGCCGAGCATCGACGCGTGATACAGCCCGCCGCGCGCCTCCCGCGTGTCGCGGATGAGCGCGTCGTCAATCGCATAGACGCCGCCCTCGACGGAGCAGCATCCGCCGCCGCGGCCGACAATCGCGTCGACGCCGTGCAGATCAATCCCATGCTCCCGGAGAAACCGGTGGATGACGTCCATCCTGTAATCGAGCTGGTCGTTGATCGTCGGAAAGGTCAGCAGCACGGAGGAATCGTGGAACGTATCCTCCGTGAACAGACAGGTGTCGTTTTCAAACATGGACAGCTTGGTCGAGGTCGAGCCCGGATTGATGACAAAAATTCGATAGTGCTTCATGATCTATCCCCTACCGCGGCCGTAAGCGCCGCGTCCTGATCCCTGTATTGGGCAGATTGCCACAGGCAAAATCTGTCCTTTACAGTATACCACGATTCACAGCCCCGGGCAAACAAAACCGGCGCTCCCAAAGGGATTTCCTTCCGTCTCCGGGGCCGCCCAGGCGGCAGAAACGCGCAATAAAGCACCCCGCATGCCGGGCAGCAGGCTTTGCTGTCCGCAACGCGGGGTGCTCATGATTCGTCCTTGCGGCAGGCCCGGCTTTACCGGCGCTTACACCTTGCCGTTCTCAAAGCGGTTGATGGCGCTGAGGATGCCCTTGACGGAGGCGAAATTGATGTTGTGCTCCGTACCGACGCCATAGATGCGCCGTCCGCCCGGGGCGCGCAGCTGGATATAGGCGACGGCCTGGGAATCGGAGCCCATCGAGACCGCATGCTCAGAATAGGTCAGGAAGGAATAGCCCTCGATGCCCGCCTGGCCGAGCGCATTGAAGAAGGCGTCAATGGGGCCGTTGCCGCGCGACTCGAGCTGCACGAACGAACCGCGCACGCTCAGCACGCCGGAGAAATGCGTGATGTTGGCCGAGCTGCCCGCGACGGCCTCCTCATAGAATTTCGCGCGGGAGAGCGCATAGGGCGCGCTGATGTTGAGGAATTCGCGCTGAAACAGCCCGAACACCTCCTCCGGGGTCAGCTCGCGGCCCGTGCGGTCGCATTCGACCTGCACCACCGCGCCAAACTCCGGATGCATCGCCTTGGGCAGATGGTAGCCATAGTTATGATCCATGATAAACGCCGCGCCGCCCTTGCCGGACTGGCTGTTGATGCGGATGATCGGCTCGTACTCGCGCCCAACGTCCGCCGGGTCGATCGGCAGATACGGAATCTCCCAGTAGGGGCTCTTCGACTCGCGCATGTACTCGTGGCCCTTGTTGATGGCATCCTGATGGGAGCCGGAGAAGGCCGTGAAGGCGAGCTTGCCGGCATA
This sequence comes from Clostridiales bacterium, assembly GCA_022787165.1. Taxonomy (GTDB): domain Bacteria; phylum Bacillota; class Clostridia; order Christensenellales; family Aristaeellaceae; genus Ventricola. The sequence goes on along the minus strand of JALFVL010000025.1, from coordinate 25,180 downwards.
GGGCCAGCGCTCCGGGACATGCATCTTCGTGCAGCGCTCGTAGACGTCGCGGACGTGATCGATGTGCGAGAAGTCGAGCTCAGGGTCGACGCCCTGCGTGTACATGTTCAGTGCGGTAGTCACGACGTCGAGGTTGCCAGTGCGCTCTCCATTGCCAAAGAGCGTGCCCTCCACGCGCTCCGCGCCCGCCATCATGGCCAGCTCCGCGCAGGCGACGCCGGTGCCGCGGTCGTTGTGCGGATGGATGGAAATGATCGCCGCCTCGCGGTTGGGCAGATTGCGGCAGAAATACTCGATCTGGTCGGCATAGGTATTCGCCGTACACATCTCGACGGTGTTGGGCAGGTTGAGGATGACCGGGTTCTCCTTCGTCGCGCCGAGCGTCTCCATGACCTGGCGGCAGATCTCCACGGCAAAATCCATCTCCGTGCCGGAGAAGGACTCGGGCGAATACTCGTAGCGGAAATTCGTGCCGGAGGCATCCGCCTCCGTCAGCTCGCGCACGAGCTTCGCGCCCGCGACGGCGATGTCGATGATGCCCTGCATGTCCTTCTTGAAGACGACCTTGCGCTGGAGCGTGGAGGTCGAGTTGTAGAAGTGGATGATGACGTTCTTCGCGCCGCGCACGGCTTCAAAGGTCTTGCGGATGAGATGCTCGCGCGCCTGCACAAGCACCTGGATGGTGACATCGTCCGGGATGTAATGGCCATCGATGAGCGCGCGCAGAATCTCATACTCGGTCTCGGAGGCGGAGGGGAAGCCGACCTCGATCTCCTTGAAGCCGACATCGACGAGGAGCTTGAAGAAGTCGAGCTTCTCCTGCAGGTTCATCGGGGTGACGAGTGCCTGGTTGCCGTCGCGCAGATCGACGGAGCACCAAGTCGGTGCCTTCTCAATGCGCTTGTCGGGCCAGGTGCGGTCCGGCAGGGAAACAGGCGTAAAGGGAATGTACTTCTTGCAGCCTTGATACATGGAATTTCTTTCTCCTTTCAACATGCGAGAGTGATCCGGCTGGAGACGGAAAAACGCCCCTCAGCCGCGACGCTGCGGCTTAGGGGCGCATGATACAAAACATCTGTGCGCGGTACCACCCTAATTCGGCTGCTGGAGGCAGCCCTCACGGTCTCAAGCAAGACCTGACCGGTCACGGGGTCATCCGTCGCGGACTACTGGCGTTTCGCCCGCGCAACTCCGGGAGGAGTTCTCAAAAAGGATTCCGGCCGGCTCGCACCAAACGCCGGCTCTCTTGACGGAACGCACCCTTCCGATTTTTTCCCATCATCGTCTTTTCAGGTTCCGGAATATGAAGTTAGACATATTTTAGCGAAGATATCCGGCTTTGTCAAGAGCGATCGGCCAAAAAGATGGTCATCGATTTCCTGCGCTGCCGGGCTCAGATCACCCTGTTCTCCATCCATCGGCCGCTGCGGTAGCGCAGCAAGAAGCAAAGGCTGCGGAAGATCCAGTCCACATACATGCCCACCCAGATGCTCACCAGCCCCAGATGCAGCCCCCGCACGAACACATAGCAAAGCAGCACACGGAACAGCCACATGCTCGTCATGCTGACCAGCATGGTGAACTTCGTGTCGCCGCCGGCGCGCAGGACGTTGGAGAGCGTAAAGCTCAGGGGCCAGAAGAAGATCGCCGCCACATTGAACGTGCGCATGACGCGCACCGTCAACTCCAGCGCCGCGCTTGAGAGGCTGAACCATCGCGCAATCCAGGGGATCGTCAGGAAGATGAGCGCGTTGGCGGCCGCGATGCCGGCGTAAGCCATGCCCATCAGCCGTCCGGAATAGCGCCGGGCCTGGCCGCGCTCGCCCGCGCCGAGGCACTGGCCGACCACCGGGATCATCGCCAGACCGATGGCGCTGCCGGGGATATTCGCCGCGCTGCAGACCGTGTTGCAGACGGCGTTGGCCGCGATCGCCGCCGTACCCAGTGTGCTGGTCAGGTGCGTGACGAGCAGCTTGCCGATGTGAAACATGCCGTTCTCGATGCCCGACGGGACGCCGATGGCGAGGATGCGCCGGATGAAGCCCATGTCCGGCCGCAGCGCCGCCGCATTGCGGATGCGCAGCGGGTTGCCCGGGTGCTGGAGCCTGAGCAGGACAAACGCCGCCGCAAAGACGCGGCCCATCAGTGTCGCCAGCGCTGCCCCCAGCACGCCCAGATGCGCGCCGTAGATCAGCGCCGCGTTGCCCGCAATGTTGATGACATTCATCACCAGGCTTGCCGTCATGCTCGTGCGGCTGTCACCCTGCGCGCGGAAGAGCGCCGCGCCCGCATTGTACAGTCCGATGAACGGATAGGAGAGCGCGCTGATGAAGAAATAGATCTCGGAAAAGCGCATTACCTCGTCGTCGACCGCGCCGAACACGCTCCGGAGCATCGGGACACGGAAGGCGAGCACGAGCACCGCCGCCGCCAGGGTCGAGATCAGCAGCACGCTGCACAGCTGTGCCGCGCCGCGCTGAGCGTTCTGCACATCGCGCCGTCCCAGATACTGGCTGGCGATGACGGCGCCGCCCGTCGCCAGCGCGGCGAGCACCTGGATGATCAACACGTTGATGCTGTCCACCAGGCTGACGCTAGAGACGGCCGCCTCGCCGACGCCGGCGACCATGATTGTGTCCGCCATGCCCATTGATACCGAGAGGAACTGCTCCAGCAGCAGCGGAATCAGCAGCCGCCGGAGCGCCTCGCGCGAAAAGAGCGGCGCGTGCTGCGCCGTCTGTGCTTCCATGGTGTTCTCCTCCTGTCTGCCCGCCCGCATTCCCGACGCCTTTGTGGGCAGACTGAATACATCGGCGGGAGGTCATGAAATGGAGCTTTTTCTTTGCATCGCGGCGTTTCTGGCATGGGGAGCGGGCGGGCCGGCCGGCGCGCTGCTGCTGCGCTGCGGGCTGGACGCCTGCCTTCGCTTCTCGCCCCGCTCGGCTATTGCGCTCTCCTCGCTGTGCGCGCTGTGCGCCGCCGCGGCATGCCTTCCTCCGCGAGGCGGTCTGCGCGCCGTGCATGGCCCGCCGGGCCGCCTCGCCGCGGCCGGCTTCATCGGCGGCGTGCTCGGCCGCGCGCTGCTGCTGATGGCCTGCGCGCGCTTTCCCGGCAGTCTGGCGCTGCGGCGGATACAGGCGCTGCCGCTGCTGCTGCTTGTGCTGCTCCCGGCAAAGCGGCGTCCGCCTCGCCCTGCCCGCGCGCCGACGCTTGCCGCGCTGCTGTGCGCCGCGGCAGGCGGCTTTCTGGGCGCAGGCGACGCGCTGCTGCTCTCCCATCTTCTGCCCGGCGGCATCGAGCGGCGGCACGCGCTCTCCTCCGACGCGCTGCTTGTGCGTCTGAGCGCGCATGCCGGCGCGCTGCTGCTGACCCTGCTGAGCGGCGCGGCGCTGGTCTTTCCCCCGCGGATGCTCACGGCCGCAGCCGTCGGCGCCGCGACGGGCGCGCTCTTTGGCGAATACGGCAAAAAGCGCGGCGCGCTCCCAAGCGGAATGCGCGCCGCAGCCAGGGTATATGGGCTCTCTGCCGCGCTCGCCTGCGCGGAGCAGGCGCTCTGAGCGCGTTACGGAAGGATGATCTTCGGATCCTTTTCCCGGGCACGATAGATCACAAAGCGGTTGCCGATGCACTGCACAGGCTCCGCGCCCGCGCCCTCGCAGAGCGCCGCGATCGCCTCCCGGGCAGTCAGCGGGCTGTTTTGAAGCACGGTTCCCTTCACCAGCTCGCGCGCCTCCAGCGCGTCGCTGAGCTGCTTGATCATGTTGTCGTTTACGCCATCCTTGCCCACATGGATGATAGGCTCCATCGTGTTGGCCAATCCGCGCAGATACGCGCGCTGCTTGCTCGTCATGTCGTTTCCTTTCCGGGGCCTGTGCCCCGCGTGCTTTTTCCTTTTCAGGCCGTCACTCGATGAAGTCGAACTCCATCTCGCCGATGGCGACGGTGTCGCCCTCCTTCGCGCCGGCTGCGCGGAGCGCGTCGATGACGCCGCGGCTGCGCAGCGTCCTGTGGAAATAGTTGAGCGATTCCTCGTCCGAGAAGTTGACGGAATCGACCAGCTGCTCCATCGCCGGGCCGGTGACGACGTAGATGCCGTCCTCCTTTTCGATGGCAAACGGTGCCTTCGGCGCGGCCTCGACCTCCGGCTCCTCCTCAAAGACCGTGATCTCCGGCAGCGTCGGCAGGATGCGCACAATCGCGCCCATCAGCTCGTCGAAGCCCGCGCCGGTCGCCGCGCTGACGGGATAGACCTCGATGTCCGTGCCGTGCAGATGCGCACGCAGGCGCTCGAGGTTCTCCTGGGCTCCCGGCAGATCCATCTTGTTCGCCGCGACGATCTGCGGCCGCTCGGCCAGATCGCCGTAGGCGACCAGCTCGTCGCAGATCTGCTCAAAGTCCTCGACGGGATCGCGGCCCTCGCTGCCCGCGATGTCCAGCACATGCACCAGCAGGCGCGTGCGCTCGACGTGGCGCAGGAAGCGGATGCCCAGGCCGACGCCCTCGCTGGCACCCTCGACGATGCCGGGGATGTCCGCCATGACAAAGTCCATGCCGTATTTGCGGCAGATGCCCAGGTTCGGGGCGAGCGTCGTGAAGTGGTAATTCGCGATCTTGGGCCGGGCCGCCGTGACGACGGAGAGAATCGTGCTCTTGCCGACATTGGGATAGCCGACCAGGCCCACGTCCGCAATGGACTTGAGCTCGAGTTCAAACTCGACGATCTCGCATTTCTGGCCCGGCTTGGCGAAGTTGGGCGCCTGGCGCGTCGGCGTCGCGAAATGCGCGTTGCCCCAGCCGCCGCGGCCTCCCTTGAGCAGAATATGCTTCATGCCGGGCTCGTGCATGTCCGCGACGAGCCGACCATCGTCCGTGCGGCGCACGACGGTGCCCACCGGCACCTTGATGATCAAATCGCCGGCGCTCTTGCCGCGGCAGAGGGCCGCCGCGCCGTTGCCGCCGTTTTCCGCCGTGTACTTGCGCTTGTAGCGAAAGTCCATCAGCGTGTGCATGTTGACGTCGGCCAGCAGCACGATGTCGCCCCCGTTGCCGCCGTCGCCGCCGTCCGGGCCGCCATTCTGGACAAACTTCTCCCTGTGAAACGAAACCGCGCCGTTGCCGCCATTGCCGGCCTTCGCGGTGATTTTTACCTGATCGACAAACATGGCTCTTCTTTCCTCAGACTGTCAGACCGGGGACGCATTCGCCCCTGCGGCCGGTATGCGGCGGCGCGTCTGCCCGCAAAAGCAAGGCGCTGCCGCAAAAAAGACTATCCGGATGATTATATCCTCTTCCCTTCCCATCCGTCAAGGGATTCCCACCAAACATTTTCCCAAATTCCGCAAAATAATTCGGAGAAACGCTTGCTTTTTCGTTTCCCCTGTGCTATTATACATAACTGGCACATCCTTGTTCTGCATGAGACATTGCAGAGCCAGAGTCCAAAAGGAGGTGAAAGGATCATGAATAAGTACGAACTGATCTACATCATTGATACCGCTGTCGAGGAGGCTGCCCGCAAGGAGCTCATCGAGAAGTTCAATGGTATCATCGCCGCGAACGGCGGTGAGGTCGTCAAGGTTGAGGAGTGGGGCAAGCGCCGTCTCGCCTACGCCATCAACTACAAGACCGAAGGCTATTACGTGTATGTCGCTTTCAACGGCAGCGCCGAGCTGCCCAAGGAGCTCTCCCGTAATCTCGGCATCAACGAGAACGTCATTCGTTCCCAGATCGTCAAGCTCCTCGAGAAGAAGAGCAGCGTCAAGCCGCGCCCGGTGCGCGTTGCGCCGGTGGCCGAAGAGGCTCCCGCCGCTGAGGCCGCGACCGAGACCGCCGCTGAGTAAGCTCACGATATCGCAATAAGAGGAAACAGAGCAGTATGAATAAGGTTTATCTGATCGGCAATCTCACCCGTGACCCGGAGATGCGCTCCACGTCGACCGGTATTCCCGTGTGCAATTTCAGCATCGCGGTCAACCGCCGCAAGCGGGCCGACGGCCAACAGGAGACGGATTTCTTCAACATCGTCGCGTGGCGTCAGCTTGCCGAGCTCTGCAGCCGCTATCTGGCCAAGGGCAGAAAGGTCGCCGTCTCCGGCTCCATCCAGACCCGCACCTATGAGGCGCAGGACGGAAGCAAGCGCTCCGCGTTTGACATTGTGGCCGACGAGGTCGAGTTCCTGAGCTCTGCGCAGGCTGGCGCTTCCTCCGGCGAATATCATGCGCCGTCCGCCGCCCCCGCCGCGCCGCGTGCGATGCAGGCGCCCGCCTACAACGCGCCCGCAGACGCCGGCTTCACCCAGGTTCAGGTGGACGACGACGAGCTTCCCTTCTGATTGTTGAATTGAACACCGAGATTTGAAACCGCCGGCCTGACCGGCCATGAAAGGAGAGCATTCCATGTCTGAAGATCGTGGAGCACGCCGTCCGCGCAGCCGCAAGCCGCGCCGCAAGGTCTGTGCTTTCTGTGTGGACAAGATCGAGTACATCGATTACAAGGAGTTCCGTGATGTGAACTCCCGCATGCGCCGCAACATCAACGAGCGCGGCAAGATCATGCCCCGCCGTATGAGCGGCAACTGCGCCAAGCATCAGCGTCAGCTGTCTGAGGCCATCAAGCGCGCCCGTGCCATCGCGCTGCTGCCCTACACCGCTGAGTAAGCTGCTGAAAGCATGCATCAAAACCCCCCGGCAGGAAAGCTGCCGGGGGGTTTTCTTGCCTCGAAGGAGCGCGTCGCAGGCAGCTCCCGCCTCACTCCACAGAGACGTAGTCCTTGAGCACAAAGCCGCGCAGCGGCACGTTGCCCGCCATCGCCTCGACATAGGCCCACTCGTGATGATCGGTATAATAGGCCAGGAGCGTGACGTACTCCCCAGCGCCCAGGTAGGCCAGGTTCTCCTTGACCAGCGTGGGGTCGTCCGTCATTGCGCAATCCTTCGTGATCTTCGCCTTGCGATAGGCGAAATCCATGTCGGAGGTCTTGTAGGTGTATTGAAGCTGGCTCAGGTCGACATAGCCCGTGCGCGTGCCGCCATTACTGCGCCAGTAGAGCACGAACGCCCAGGTTCCCTCCTTGCCCGCGATGTAGATCTCCTCGTCCGTATTGCACTTCGCGTAGCCGCCCGCCGCGCGGTAGTATTCCTTGCCCGGGCCGGAGTAAACCGGCAGTTGCTGGCCACCGACAAACTTCGCCCGCTCAAACTCGAGCACATAGACGGGGCCGCTTCCGCCCGTCGGGTAAACATAGGTGTTCTGCTTCTCCGTCGCCAGTGTTGCCGCACAGGCGCCCGCCGCGCAGAGCATCAGCGACAGCGCGAGCACAAGGGCAAATCCTCTCTTCATCCCGTTTTCCTCCTCGGTTGTTTCTTTCTTCCGGGAACATCCCGGCTTCCTCTTGTATGACTTCGATTATACTGTCTTGCGTCGAAGCTGTCAATGCTTTCCGTCCACTCATGCCGCCCTGCGGGTGCTCAGGATCATGCCAAAAAGGCCGCCTGCCGCCAGGCCCATGCCCAGATCGGCCAGATACGCCGTCAGCCGCGGGCTCTCGCCCATCAGCAGGCTATAGCAGATAATGCCCAGCGCCATATACAGCAGCCCGACGCAGGCGCCGCGCAGCGCGCCGCCGCTCTCTCCCCCGCGCATGGCGGAGGTCACGCCCGCGAGGATCGAAACAAACTTGACCACCTGATTGATTGCCGTGACAGCGCGGTCGCTCGCGTTCCACCAGTTGAGCAGCAGCGCAAACAGCGCCACACCCAACACCGTCACGCTCGCCGCAACCAACACACCGCGCAGCACGGCAGTCAGCGGGCTCTTTCCTCTCCCGCGCCGCAGCCCCCTGCGCATGGAACGCCGGAACGAATCAAGCCCTCTCTCCCTGCGCGGAATAAACGACGGATTGGCTGTCTGCTTCTCCATCACATTCCCTCCTTCATGATCAAAACCCCGCCTGCTCACGGTCAACCCTATGAGCAGACGGGGTTTCTTATTCCATGTGATCCTCTTCGGAGGTGAAACCGGCCTCAGGCCGGATTACAGCATGCCGGTTTGCGCAGGTTTCCGGCCTCGTCCGCAAAAGAGCGAAGGCCGGCAATCTCCTTCGGAGGTGAAACCAGCCTCAGGCCGGATTACAGCATGCCGGTTTGCACAGGTTTCCGGCCTCGTCCGCAAAGAGCGAAGGCCGGCAATCTCCTTCGGAGGTGAAACCGGCCTCAGGCCGGTCAGATGAGGGTTTCGGCGTCGTTGGAAATGGAGAGCGTGTCGATGTTCTTGACCGCCCAGCGGGCCAGAACCATCTGCGTCTTCGCATCGCCGACCTCGACGGTCAGCACGTCGTCCTTGATCCTCGTGATCGTGCCATAGATGCCGCCGATGGTGCAGATGCGGTCGCCGACCTTGAGGTTCTTGAGCATCTGCTGCGCTTCCTTGTCCTTCTTGCGCTGCGGACGGATCAGGAAGAACCAGAACACGACGAAGATCAGGATCATCGGCAGGAACTGAACGGCATAGTAGATGAACGTCGCACCGGCAGACATCTCCTCAACGGCGGCCTCACCCGCGGCAGCAGCGTCCGTGCCGGCGGTCGCAGCGGCGTCGGCCAGCAGATTCATCAGGGTAAACTTCATGGAAAAAGACACATCCTTTCGTTAATGGGCGAAAATAGCAACTTCATCATTATATCCTGTTTCCATACAAACTTCAAGCATCCCCGCAAAATTCCCTTGCAGGGCACAGCGAGGCGCTCAGAAATTGCGGCTCATGTCGTAACGGCTGAAGAAATCGCGGCGGAACTCCTCGTAGCGATCCTCCTCGATGGCCTTGCGAATGCGCTCCATCAGCCGCAGCAGGTAGCGCAGGTTGTGAATCGTCGCCAGCCGTCCGCCCGTGATCTCGCCCGCCTTGATCAGATGGCGGATGTACGCGCGGGAGAAATTCTGGCAGGCGTAGCAGTCGCAGCCCTCCTCCAGCGGCCCGAAGTCATGCGCGTACTGCGCGTTGCGGATGACGAGGCGGCCCTGGTCGGTGAAGCAGGTGCCGTTGCGCGCCACGCGCGTGGCCAGCACGCAGTCAAACATGTCGATGCCGCGGTAAACGCCCTCGACCAGACAGTCAGGGCTGCCCACGCCCATCAGGTAGCGCGGCTTGTTTTCCGGCATGTAGGGCATCATCGCGTCGAGCATACCATACATGACCGGCTTGGGCTCGCCGACAGACAGGCCGCCGATGCCGTAGCCGGGAAAATCCATGTCCGCGAGCACCTTTGCGCTCTCGATGCGCAGATCCTCATAGAATGCACCCTGCACGATGCCGAACACGGCCTGATCCTCGCGCGTATGATAGCTCTTGCAGCGCTGCGCCCAGCGGTGCGTGCGCTCCATGGCCTCCTTCGCCGTTCTGTGGTCGCAGGGATAGGGCGAGCAGACGTCAAACGCCATCGCGATGTCGCTGCCCAGCGCCTCCTGAATCTGCATGCTGGTCTCGGGGCCGATGAACATGCGGCTGCCGTCGAGGTGGCTCTGGAAGTGGACGCCCTCCTCCTTGATCTTGCGCAGACTCGCCAGCGAAAAGACCTGGAAGCCGCCGGAATCCGTCAGGATCGGCCTGTCCCAGCTCATGAAGCGATGCAGGCCACCCGCCTCGCGGATGAGCGCCTCGCCCGGGCGAAGGTGCAGATGGTAGGTGTTGGAGAGAATGATCTGCGAGCCGACCTCCTTGAGCTCGCGGGGCGTCATGGCCTTGACGGTTGCCTGGGTACCCACGGGCATGAAGATCGGCGTCTGGATGTCGCCATGGGGCGTGTGCACCACGCCGCGTCGAGCGTGGGTTTTTGCGTCCTTCTTGACAAGATCGAATGTGACGGGTGATGGCATGGCTGTTCTTTCCTTTCCGCGCACAGCGCTGTACACGCGCAGGCGCTGGCGGTTTTCCGCCGGCTTTGCCCCATCCGGGGCATGCCGCGCGCCCTGCAGCCTCGCCGCCGCGCGCGGAACGTATTTGAAATGGTATCATTTTGGCGCAGAAAACGCAAGAGATTTTCCTCTTTTTTCCATCCGAAGCCCTGTCAGGGCGGCGCGCTTGCCCTTTGCCGCGCATTATGCTATAATGAGCGTGTCAGCCGGACGCATGGCGTCCAGCCGGCTTTTCGAAGGGAGTTCTTTCATGATGAAACGCATCGGGGCGTTTGCCCTTGCTCTGCTGCTGCTGACAGGCTCTATCCAGCCCGCCGCGGCAGCGATGCTCGGTCCGGCGACCACCTACGCGGAGCTGGCCGCTCTGGCGGCTCAAGCCGCGGAAGGCGATACGCTCCTGGTCTCGGGCGATCTTTCGGCAGTCGGAGAGGTGCTGGACCTGCCCCGCCGGATTACGCTCGCCTCCATCGGGGACGAGCGGGCGACCATCCGCGGTCTCACGCTTCAAAATGCCTCGGTTCAAATCAGCAGCCTTGACCTCGCGGACACACTGACCATCGAGGGGATATCCTATGTCGAGCTGCTTGGCTCCGTCCGCGTCAGCGGCGCATCGGGTGACAACGGGCTGCGCTTTTCAGGCAGCGGCGCGCTGATCATCGACCCCAGCTGCGAAATTACGGGCGGCGCAAACGGCGCTGGCCTCTCCATCAGCCATGACGGCGGCGACTTCTATGCCTGCCTCGAGGGAACCGTCCGCGGCGGCAGCGGCAGCACCGGCGGCCCCGGCGTCGTCGTCTCTCCGCTTGCGCAGTCCGGCGCGATGATGATCTCCGGCTCCATCTACGGAGGCGACGGCAGCGCCATCGGCGGCCACGCGCTCAACCTCTTTGAGCTCAGCGGCAACGCCTATATCACCGTGGATGGCTGCATTCAGGGCGGCAGCGGCCCGGTCGGCGGCGACGGCATCCAACTCGTCTCCGCGGGCGACCAGGTCAACGTCGGCATTAACGGACGGGTCAGCGGCGGAACCGGCCAGGAATACGGCGGCGACGCGCTCATCCTGATGAACGCGGGCGGCGCCTCCGCCGTCACGCTCTCCGGCTCCCTGACCGGCGGGGACACCGTCAGCCCGGAGGGCCAGCCCGGCACCTCGCTGCTCATCGTCGGCGAATCGACCGCGCTGCATGCGCGTGTGCAGGATTGCCTGCTCGAGGATGGCAGCAGACTTGCACCGACGCCCGTACCGACGCCGGAGCCCGACGTTACGCCGCTGCCCGCGATCACCTCTTCCCTCTCCGACATCGAACCGCTCACACCGCAGCCCACGCCAGAGGAGACGCCCTCTGCCGGGCCAAGCGCGACGCCGGGTGAACCCCTGCCGTCCGACGCGACGCCCTCGGAGGCAGATTCTGCGCAGGAGGCGCCTGCTTTGGCCCCGGATGAGGACAAAGGCGAGGCAATGCCCGACAGCGAAGCGTAACGCCGGACAGCCAACAGCAGCATATAGATGAAAGCAGGCCGCTGTGCCTGAGCTCCGGGAGGACCGGAACCGGCACAGCAGCCTGTCTTTTTGATTTCTGCGCGGAGGTCAGAGAGCTTCAGCCCTCCTCCTCGTCAAGCTCATCCACGTCGTTGACCGGGGGCTTGAGGCCCTCGATGACAATGCCCTTCTTCTGTGCGTAGTCCCACAGCGCCGCATGCACGGCCTGCTCCGCCAGCAGCGAGCAATGCACCTTGACCGGCGGCAGACCGCCCAGCGCCTCCATGACAGCCTTGTTGGTGACCTCCAGCGCCTCCTGCACGGTCTTGCCGATGATCATCTCCGTCGCCATGGAGCTGGTCGCAATTGCCGCGCCGCAGCCGAACGTCTTGAACTTCGCGTCACGGACGATCTGGTTCTCGTCAATGTCCAGGTAGATGCGCATGATGTCGCCGCACTTCGCGTTGCCGACGGTGCCCACGCCGCTGGCGTCCTCAATCTCGCCGACATTGCGCGGATGCATGAAATGATCCATAACCTTTTCGGTGTACATATCGCTTATCCTCCATCTTCGGGTTTATTGCTGATGCCTGACAAAATCCTCGTAAAGCGGGGACATGCTCCGCAGGCGCGGAATGATGACCTTGAGGCTGTCGACAACCTTGTCCGCGTCTGCCATCGTCGTCTCCTCGCTCAGCGAGAGGCGCAGGGAGCCATGCGCAATCTCATGCGGCAGGCCAATCGCCAGCAGCACATGACTCGGATCAAGCGAGCCACTCGTGCAGGCACTGCCGCTGGAGGCGCAGATGCCCTCGGCATCCAACAGCATCAGCATGCTCTCGCCCTCGATAAAGCGGAAGCAGAAGTTGACATTGCCCGGCAGGCGCTTTTCCCTGTGGCCGTTGAGCTTGGCATAAGGGATTTCCTTCTCGATGCGCTCGATCAGATGATCGCGCACGGCGGATTCCGAGGCGATGACCGCCTCCATCTGCGCCCTCGCCTGCTCTGCGGCGACGCCCATGCCGACGATGCCCGGCACATTGCTCGTACCCGCGCGGCGCTTCTTTTCCTGCGCGCCGCCATCCATAAACACGCCAAGCTTCACGCCCTTGCGGATGTAAAGCAGACCCACGCCCTTGGGGCCGTGGAACTTGTGCGCGCTGGCGGAGAGCAGGTCGATGTGCATCTTCTCCACGTCAAGCGGAATGTGACCAAAGGCCTGCACCGCGTCGGTGTGGAAGAGCACACCGTGGCGATGGGCTGCCTCGCCGATCGCCTCCAGCGGCTCGATCGTTCCGATCTCGTTGTTGGCCGCCATGATCGAGATGAGCACAGTCTCCGGGCGGATTGCCGCCTCCACCGCCGCGGGATCGACCATGCCGTCCGCGTCGACCGGCATGACGGTCACCTCGACGCCCTGCCGCTCCAGCGCCTGAGCACTGTGCAGAATCGCATGATGCTCAATGGCGGAGATGATGATGTGCTTTTTCGGCTTCGGGCTGGCGAGCACAGCGCCCTTGAGCGCCCAGTTGTCGCTTTCGGTTCCGCCGCTGGTGAAGAAAATTTCGCTGCTGCGAGCGCCGATGACGGAGGCCACCTGCGCGCGTGCCTTCTCGATGGCCTCGCTGCTGGCCGCGGCAAAGCTGTATGTGCCGGCCGCGTTGGCGTACTGCTCCATCATGTACGGGCGCATCGCCTCAAACGCGCGCTCACTCAGCCTCGTCGTGGCTGCGTTGTCCATGTAAATCATCGAATGAAAAACCTCCCATTGATGTCACAGTGTATGGTTTTGAGAGTCCACCGGGCCGCGCCCGAGGATTCCCACAAGTCGAAAAATCCGATACCGGTCAGACGCAGCTGCGCGTTTTTTTGGCGCGAGACGGCTCCTGCGGCGGCTCCTCAGGCATCAGGTCCTTCAGCGTGACGCCGTCGATGACGTCGTTAATTGCGCTGTAAACCTTCTGAAACACGCGCTGAGATGGGCAGATGCCGCTGCGCTCGCAGGATTGCACCCCGGTCGTCACGCACTCCGCCGGGGCGAGGTCGCCCTCCGTCGCCCGCAGGATCATGCCTACGGTGATCTCCTCCGGCGCCTTGGCGAGATGATAACCGCCCTGCGCGCCGCGAACGCTGCGAAGCAGACTCGAGCGCGTGAGCACGCTGATGATCTGCTCCATATACTTCCCCGAAATGTCCTGTCTCTGCGCAATCTCCCGCACGCTGACGGGCATGTCCCCGTCGTGCTGCGCCAGGTCGATCATGATTCTCAGGGCATATCGTCCTTTGGTCGAGATCATCATGTGCCTTTCCTCCGTCCTTTGTCGGCGATGCAGCCGGCATCATGCCGGTTTTGGTCCGCATGACAGTATAGCACTGAAATCATACTTCGTCAATAGGATTATGGGGATATTTTGACAAAATCCGCCTTTTTTCCCCAATCCATGCGGCGAAGGCCCCCTTCTTTTCCTCCCGCATGGCGCAAATAGCTTGCCCGCTCCCCCAGCGGATCATGTGTCTGCCGGTTTCCCGCAGCAGCGCGAGGTTGTTCTTTTCCCCTCTGCGCGCGCATAAGCATGGGCGATACCGAATCCATCTCGCAGGCTGACAGGAGGAAACGCTATGGAATTGGAGACGAGGCGGGAAACCCTGCGCTTTGAGCGCATGGCCGCGCAGACGCGGGAACAGATCAGCATCGAGGGCGAGGCATCGCTGCCGGGGAGCATGCGTGACGCCGTCACCGTGCTGAGCGTACAGGCCCAGAGCCATCTGACGGCAGTGCAGGCTGGCTCCAACGAGGCGGGCATACGCGGCAGGGTGCGCTTTCAGGTGCTCTATACGCAGGGCGACCTCACGCGCATCCGCGCACTGGAGACGAGCTGCGATTTCGAGCACACCCTGAGGCTGCCGGGCGCAGCTCCTTCGATGCGCCTGGAGGCCTCCGCCGCCGTGGAGGAGACCGACGGAATCGCCGCGAACGGGCGAATCTCGCTGCGCGCGCTGCTGGGCATCGACCTTGCCGCACTGGAGACCGCTGAGCGGGAGTTGATCACGGACATTCACGCCGGCAATCAGGAGGATGCCCTACAGGTCCGGTCGCAGGAGGTCACGCTCTGCCGCTCGCAGCTGCTGGGCGAGGGGACGACCCTGGCCCGCGAGGAGTTCGACCTGCCCGCCAGGCTCGGGGTTGGCGATGTGCTCACGGCGACAGGCTCCGCCGGAGAACCGGAAATCACAGGCGGCAGCGGGCGTGTCGGCCTCAGCGGAACCGTCGAGGTGCGCGTGCTGCATCGCGCCCAGGAGGCCGGAGCGCCGCTGGTCGTCACGACACACGAGCTGCCCTACGAGATCGTGCTCGACGCGCAGCTGCCCGACACTGCGCTGGTGCGCGCGCAGGCAGAGGTCATCGACGTCATGGCCGATTCGGCGGCGGTCGACAAGCGGCGCACGCTGCGCGTCGAGGCCGAGGTGCGCGTGCAGCTTCGCCTCTGCTGCCGGACGCAAACGCGGCTGCTCGAGGACGTATACAGCACGAGCGGCGATCTGGTCGAGCCCGTCCGGGAGATGATCGAAGCGCTCACCAGCGAGGAATTTGCCGACGTGCGCGAGAGCACGCGCATCCAGGCAGCGCTTCCGCCCGACGCGCCGCCCGTGGCCACCGTGCTGGCCGCATTCGTGCAGCCGACGCTAACAGCGGTTCTCCCCGCCGGACGCCGGGTCGACGCGGAGGGCATCATGGGCGTCACGCTGATCTATCTGCCGGTCGATTCCGACGTTCCCTACGCCGTGCGCACCCGTGAACCCTTTGCGATGACCTTCCCCGTGGAGGCAGGCGAGGGCATGCATGCTCAGATTCGCATGATCGAGGCTGCCGCCGGATCGACGACGAGCGACCGCGCGGAGATCCGCTGCGTGCTCGGTCTGCACACGATGCGCTTTGGCATGCAGCGCATCGAGGGAATCACACAGATCAGCCAGCGCCCGGCCGAAAAGCAGGAGCACGGCTTCGTGCTCGTCTGGCCCGCCGAAGGCGAGAGCCGCTGGGACACGGCCAGACGCCTGCGCGTCGCGCCGGACAGCCTGCGTCCGGCCGGGAAACGCGCCCTGCTGGCGCTGCGCCGCTGACGCGGGCAACCGCATAAGGAAAAGCGCTGCCTCTCATGGCCTGCTTCAGCCATTTTGAGGCAGCGCTGATTCTCGCAGAAGGAGGGATCTTGCCCTGCGTGGCAGGCTGGGTCAGCTCTGACAGCCCACCGGGCTGTCATTCACTGCTGACCCGTTCAAATCCCTTCGTATAAAAGACTCTCAGCAAAGGAAAAAGCCCTGACACTCCATCAAGGCTTTTTTCTTACGCAGAAGGAGGGATCTTGCCCTGCCCTGCGGGGCAGGCTGGGTCAGCTCTGACAGCCCGCCGGGCTGTCATTCACTGCTGACCCGTTCAAATCCCTTCGTATAAAAGACTCTCAGCAAAAGGAAAAAGCCCTGACACTCCGTCAAGGCTTTTTCTGGCGCAGAAGGAGGGATTTGAACCCTCGCGCCGCTTCACGCAGCCTACTCCCTTAGCAGGGGAGCCCCTTCGGCCTCTTGGGTACTTCTGCAAGACCGGTGATATGCAAATATGGCGGAGAGAGAGGGATTCGAACCCCCGGTACCTTTCGGTATCACTGGTTTTCAAGACCAGCGCCATAAACCGCTCGGCCATCTCTCCATCGCAATCGAACCAGCAAAGGTATTATATGATAATAGGGGCGCATTGTCAAGCCCTTTTTTCGTTTTCACGCAAATTGCATCAAGCTTCCCGGTGAGCAGGTAAGTATGGGCATCATGGAGGATTTGATTTGAACCCGTCCGCCACGCGGCGCATACGATGCAGTATCCCGCCTTGAAAGGAGGCGGACGGAGGTCTTCCTCCGTCCATGCATCATGGAAAACCGTAATCTTCCCACTCCTTCGCTGCCCGCTGAAGGAGATATGCCCGCCGTTGACGAGGGGCAGATTCCCGTCGTTCCCCTCCCGACGCCCGAGCAGAGCTTCCCCGTCTACCCCGGGCCTGATGAGAGCCAGATTCCCGTCGTTCCCCTTCCGACACCCGAGCAGAGCTTCCCCGTCTACCCCGGCCCCGGCGGCGGGCAGACCCCCTCCACGCCAACCCCAAGCGTTCCCTCCATCCCCACGCCTACGCCGGGCACACCCTTGATCCCCGGCGGCGCCATCCAGCCCCTGCCCGGCAGCGGGAGCGCGCCGGTCTACGCCGGTCATGCCGCTGCGCGCTTTCTCAACGCGGCCTACGGCTACCGCCCGCTGCGCGTCTACATCGGCAGCTCGCTGGCTGTGCCGCTGCTGGGCGCCTCGTCGGTTTCCGCCTACGTTCGCCTGCCCTCTGGGTATCAGACGATCACGGTGGCGGGACAGGATGGCTACATCTATCTGCAAAGGACGCTGCCGTTTGTGCGCGGCGAACGCTACACGGTCGCCATCGTCAACCGCGCCGGAGGGCTGGAGCTCGTGCAGATCTCGGACGCCTGCTGCGCGCCAGCCGGACAAGGCGCAACCTTCCGCGTCGGCAACCTTGCCTACAACAGCGGCCCGATTGACGTGCTGCTCTCTGACGGGCGCGTCGTCTTTGCGGACGTGCGCTTCAAGGAGACGACCAGTGCCAAGCGCATCGCGTCGGGCGCATATCAGTTTCTCTTTGCCGAGACGAATCTGCTCCCCGCTCCTGCCTACACCGACATCGAGACGCTCGACAGCGCGTTCATCGGTACCAATCCGCTGCCCGATACGGTCGCCACGCTCTACCTGCAGGTGCAGAGCGGACGTCGCTACAGCGTCTATCTTGTGAGCAGCGGCCCCGGTTGCAACGCCGTAACGACGCTGGTCATCGAGGACTGAGAACAGGCGCCGCGCCGCTGACGCGGCGCCTTTCTTTACCATCTGTCAACCGGACGCGCGTGAACACAAGCGTCATTTTTCTTTGTTTTTTCGGAGCACATCCACCAAAAAGAGCCAGAAAGGCCAACAAATTCCCTGCTTCGAATTGACAGATTTCATCCTCTGTTTTATACTTATTTCTATGCATGCCCTCATCATCGCTTACAAAGGAGATTCAACCATGGAAATCCGTTATTTCAAGAATTATTCCCACTGCCTCGGTCGTGATATGGAGTTCAAGGTCTACGGCCATCGCGGCAAGCCCGTCCTCTTCATTCCCTGCCAGGCAGGCCGCTTCTTCGACTTTGAAAACTTCCACATGGACGACGTCTTCCGCCCGTGGATTGACGAGGGCAAGGTCATGGTCTTCTCCATCGACACCATCGACAACGAGACCTGGGCCAACAAGGGCGGCAATCCGCGCCAGCGCATTGAGCAGCACGAGCGCTGGTACCGCTACATCGTCGAGGAGATGGTGCCGACGATCCATCATCTCGCCGGCGAGCGCAACTGGCACCAGGAGAGCATCACGACCTTTGGCTGCTCGATGGGCGCGCAGCATGCCGCGAATCTCTTCTTCCGCCGTCCGGATCTGTTTGACAGCGTGCTCGCCCTCTCCGGCGTCTACGACTCCAGGGATGCCTTCGGCGATTACATGGACGATCTCGTCTACGCAAATTCCCCGTGCGACTACCTCGCCGGCCTCCCGGCGGATCATCCGTACATCCGTATGTACAACGAGCGCAAAATCATCATCTGCGTCGGCCAGGGCGCGTGGGAGGATGTGCTCAAAGCGAGCACCGCGCGGCTTGACGGCGTTCTCAGGCGCAAGGGCATCAACGGCTGGGTCAACTTCTGGGGCTACGACGTCAACCACGACTGGGACTGGTGGTATAAGCAGACGGCCTACTATCTCCCCTTCATCCTCGGCGAAAAATGAGGCTTCACCTCTTTCCCGCGAAGCGGCCGCCTATCCGGGATTTCCTTTCTGAACAGCCTTTCATTTCATTTACCCATGCAAAGGAGTGTTTCAAATGAAAAACTTCGTCTTCATCTCCCCGAATTTCCCGACGAACTACTGGAAGTTCTGTGCCGAGCTCAAGCGCAACGGCATGAACGTGCTGGGCGTGGGCGACTGCCCGTATGACCAGCTGATGCCGGAGCTCAAAGCCTCCCTGAACGAATACTACAAGGTCTCCTCGCTCGAGAACTACGACGAGGTCTTCCGCGCGGTCGCCTTCCTGACCTACAAGCACGGCAAGATCGACTGGCTGGAGAGCAACAACGAATACTGGCTGGAGCGTGACGCTGCGCTGCGCACTGCCTTCAACATCACGACCGGCTTCCAGGTCAGCGACATGGAGGCCGTCAAGTACAAGTCCGCGATGAAGGCCTACTACGCCAAGGCGGGCATCAAGACCGCGCGCTGGCATCTCGTGCGCGATTACACCGGCTGCAAGGACTTCATCGCCGAGGTCGGCTACCCGGTCATCGTCAAGCCGGACAACGGCGTGGGCGCCTCCCATACCTACAAGCTCAAAAACGACGACGAGCTCAACTACTTCTTCGCGACCAAGGACGACGTCCTCTACATCATGGAGGAGTTCGTCAACGGCACCGTGCATACCTACGACGGCATCATCGACGCGCAGGGCAATCCGCTCTTTGAGACGGGCAACGTCACGATGGATTCCATCATGGACACCGTCAACACCAACGGCAACTCCTGCTATTACATCGAGAAGGAGCTGCCCGAGGCCATGCGCGACGTCGGCCGCCGCACGGTCGCTGCCTTCGGCGTCAAGAGCCGCTTCGTCCATCTCGAGTTCTTCGTCCTCAACGAGGACCAGCCGGCGCTGGGCAAGAAGGGCGACATTCTGGGCCTTGAGGTCAACATGCGCCCCTCCGGCGGCTTCAGCGCGGACATGTTCAACTTCGCCAACTCCTGCGACGTCTACAAGATTTGGGCGGACATGGTCGCCTTCAACCGCCGCACGGTGCCGGACAACGGCGCGGAGCACTTCTTCTGCTGCTACTGCGGCCGCCGCGACGGCAAGAACTTCGTCATGGATCACAACGCGATCATGGCCAAGTATGGCGACAAGATCAAGATGGCGCAGCGCATCCCGAAGGCGCTCTCCGGCGCGATGGCGGATATGATGTATCTGTGCAACGTCTCCACGCCCGAGGAGAAGGCGGAGTATTACGCCTCCCTGCTGGCGGAGCGCTGATGCTTCACCGGTCATTTCCCAAAAAATACGTCCGCCGCAGGAGCTTTCCTGCGGCGGGCTTTTTGTTCGTTTTGGAGGTCTGTTTCAAGCTGCATTGACAGAATCGCGATTGTCGCCTTCGGTTCCTCTGCGATTCACGCCTTTGGCGCCTCGCTTGTGGGGGAACGTTGGGCTGCCGCCCAAACCCGCTTGGGGATAGCATCCCCCAACCCCATTATCGCTTCGCGCATAAGCTCATTTTCTGGCAGCAAAACAGAAAACCTGCCGTTCACCGCAGCACACCGTGCAGCAGGATATCGATCAGCCTGCGGCAGCGCGCCTCATGCTCCGCCAGGAGCGCCTCAAGCGGCCTTCCGCTCCGGAAATCCGCCCGGAAGCAGAGGTTGAAGCTGTCCATGTACAGCCTCAGATCCTGCGCCACCTCCTCCGCCGTAAAGCCCTCGCGCATGGGCTCGCAGGCGAGCAGCTGCGTCAGCACGGCGATATTCTGGCCGTCAAAAGGCGTGCGGCGCGCGGCAATCTCCGCAGCAAGATGCGCCGGCGGATCAAACGACGCGCCCGCGAACAGCCCCAGCAGCTGCGGATTCTCCGCAAACAGGCGGTTTCTCACGCCAAAATAGGCCTGCAATCGCTCCTCCGCCGTGCCCCGCAGCCCCTCAGCTGCCTCACGCAGCCCTTCGGCCAGCTCGTCAAAGCACAGGCCGACGCACAGCAGGTACAGCTCGTCCTTATCCTGAAAATAATGGTAGATGATGCCCTTGGACAGGCCGTTTTTCGCGCAGACGACGTTCAGGGACGTGCCCTCAAAGCCCTTCTGCGAAAACTCCTCCATCGCGGCGTCGATGATCCGCTGCCGCGTCTGGGCGTTCTTTTCATCCCGCTTCATGTCATCCTCCCCGCGGGGAACCCCGCATTTCCTTCGACAGGCCTTTCTCTTCGCGGCGTGTCGCCGCAAAAAGAAAATTGACCAGGTGGTCTGCTTATGATAGCACATTTCGACCACCTGATCAATATTTTGTTTTTCCTTTGCGGCTAACTGCGTCAGCCCTTACCACGCATCGCCAATATGCTCGAAGAAATCGTCCTTTTCCTCGTCCTCGCCGACCATGGAGAATGCCAGGCCGAACACCGCGTTGTCGTAGGGGCCAAAGTCCTCCACCCTGTACTCGGTGTCCTGCTGGGAGATATGGCAGGCAAATGCCGCCTCGGCCATCTCCAAAGCCGTCCTGCCGTCAAAGGCCGCCAGAGGCTGGCGCCAGTCCATGCGCAGCGTCCCCTCGTCATACAGATGCAGGTAGAGCTTTTGAATCTGCCAGGGCTCCGTCTCCGCCAGACGGCTGTCCTGAACCGCCGGGTCCGCCGCGAGCGCGATGCAGTTCTGCGCGGCATCGGCCGCCGCCCGGTGAACGGCATGCCCGTATTCGCCGTTCACGTCGTGCGTCACGACCACCTCCGGCCGGTAGCGCCGGTAGAGCCCGACGACATAGCGCTGCACCTTGTCCCGGCTCCAGCCGCTCTTGCCGTAGAGCCCGCTGAGGCTGAGGCTGTACTGATCGCCGAACGGCCCCAGGTCGGGATAATGCCGCACGCCGCACAGCCAGAGGCCGTCGAGCAGCTCCAGCTTGCGATAGGGTGTCGCGGGAACGAGATAGGCGACCTGCACGTCCATCTGCCGCTCCCCGGCATAGTAGGGAATCGTACCGCCCATGAAGAGCACCTCGTCATCCGGATGACCGGAGAGGACGAGCAGATCCGCCTTTTCAAGCGGCGGCTCCCATCGCTGCACCCAGCCGGGCGCGTCGCCCTCGCCAAAGACATGGATCTCGGCGATGACCAGCCGCCCCCAAGTCCCCTGCGGCACGATGCGCACCTCGCCCGCGGGCTCGGGAAGCACGGCATAGCCGGTCAGGAAGTCCGTATCGCATCCGGCGGCCTTCTGCCATTCGCCCTGCTCATCCTTCACCTGCACATCAAACGCATAGGACGTGTCGTAGAACTGGATATACACGCTCCTGATGGGCGTCTCGGACTCGATACGCAGTGTCGCGCTGTGTCCGCCCGGGGACGTCCAATTGGAGGTGTATTTTCCATCCGTCATGCACTTGAGCCGGGATTCGTCGCTGCCGCGGAACGTGCACAGCGTCGTGATCTCCTCCGCCTCCTGGCACAGGCCGACTGACGCCGTCAGCAGCAGCGCAGACAGCAGCAAAAGGACAACTCTTTTCATGTTTATGCTCCATTTCTTTTATATCATTTGCAAGCGTTTCACGGGCAGCTCGCAAGCATCCGCCTGTTTTTTGGCGGAGCCTCCGTATTGCGGCGCACTTTTCTCCATCCATTCTGTCGGTTTCCCGACAGGTCAATTATATCGTTGCGCGCGTGGCATGTAAATGCAAAATCTGCCTCAATAGATTTTTTCCACCCGCTCGACGCCACAAGCCCTTGCGAACTCCTGCGCGTCCCGCTCGCTCCGGATCAGCATGAACTCCCGGAATTCGCCCGTGCGCAGATTCTGAAAGCCTGCCGCCTGCTCGCCTGTGCAGATGCTGCATCGGATCACGGGCCGCTGCGCCGTGGGATCATAGTCAACCGACAGCCTCTTTCTAAACATCAGTGCCTCCCTCATATCCTGCGTGCCCGGCGCGTTTCGCGCGAAGCACGGCGTTCTTTACGCCTCCCGCACCTCGAGGAGCTCAATCCGCTTTGCAAAGCCGCCCTGCTCCACAGCCTTTTCCCTGCGCACGCGCTCGACCTCCTCCATCGAAAAGCCATGCGCACAAGCGCACGCGCGGAGCACCTCCAGCAAATCCGCAAGCTCCTCGACGCAGGGCGTCTCGCGGAACTCGGCCAGCTCCTCATCGAGCTTGGCATCCAAGCCTGCCAAGTATTCCTCCCGCGTCAGTATACGCGTCAGGCAGGTCTTCCCGGATTGCTCGATGATCTCGGGAATTCGGTCACGCACAAGCTTGTGATAGCGAATCACGCGCATTCTCTCCCCTTTCGGCAGTTCCTTTAGCGCAGTGCCGTTTTCTTTCCTCAGTATACCACCTTTGTACCGCAATGCAAATTGTTTTTCAGATTATCTGCATCCGCCGGGGCCGATCCCACTGGGCGCGCACGGCTGGAAACCTAACCAAGTACAATGCTGCACCTGGCTGAAGACGGCCCGGGAGCAGCTCTCTCTCCCGGGCGTTTCCCATCGCGCTCTCTTCCCCCGGGGAACTCGCATAGTCGCGGCCCTTTGGCCGCTCCCTACGATTCCCGACACTCCGCCTGCCTGTTTCCGCCACTGGCGGCGGCAGGCTCCGGTCCCACTGGCGGCGCGCGATGGGAAACCTAGCCAAGTACAATGTCGCACTCGTCCGCAGACGCCCCGAAAGCAATACTCTGTCAGGTTCCAAAACAAGAAACACCCCATCTCAGACGGGTGCTCATAAGAAAGTAATCTGGAAAATAACAATTATGGCATCTGTCAGACGGGGTTGGTAAACGAGATAACGGGTATTCGGTGCAAAATCCGAGTACCCGTTATTTTTTTGCCCTTAACTGAAAGCAATAGATTTATTCACAGTTTTCGAGTATAATGAAGCTATAATCATCTTATCCCAACCAATCCGAGATTTTTTTCAAAAAATCTCAAAAAATTTTGGAAACATTGGAACAATTCAGCCCTTTTCATGCCATATATAGTAGAGGGCTATTTCAAAACGATTGGAGGTGACGCTTTTGGACAAGCAGAAAGGCCCGACAGGTTTCATTGTAGTGCTGCCCGGTGAGGTCATCGAGATACCGCAGGACAGCGACAAATCATGGCTGACCCTGTTTTACAGCTTGCCGAGGGAGCTTGCAGAAAAATGGAAGCCAGCCTACGATCTGCCCCGCTGCCCCTATAAAGTTCTGAGGACGGACAAGTATGACCACATTGTATGTGATGATATGTTTAAGCTGCTTATATGGGACTGCTACGCATGGAGCGCATGGCAGTTTTTTCAAGTGAAAGATCGCAAAGGCAATTACCGTGACATTCCCGGAAGATGGACGCAGTATGCAGGATATTTCCCTTTGTGGTGTTTGTCGTACAGCATTATCCCCTATATCCGAATGAAGTTTGAGCAGAACGGGCTCGGATTTCAAGAGCTTTACAACATCCCCCAAGGTGTGGAAGTGCCGTGGCTGACCTATCAGCGATTCAGCAATCTGATCGGCAATGTCACCGACATGGTTGTGGCAGAACAAGAATGGCAGCCCATGATCGACGCTATCTGGGAAAACAGGACCGTCGAAGACTACGAAGTCACAAGCAGCACCGTCAAGACGGACTTTATGCAGAAGTGGCATCACAACCGCTCCGGCAAGTCAATTTCTCTTGACGAGATGATGGAGAATGAGGACGGCGATATTTTCGAGGTAGCCGATCCTCGCGGCGAGTTTGAGCAAAAGGTGATTTCCGAAATGCAGATTGCCGCCTTTGCCGAGCAAAGCATTACTGAGAAAGACCGGGAGATATTGAAACTGCGCATGGACGGTTTGACCGAACAGGAGATTGCGGACAAGGTTGGCTACAAGACTGCAAGCGCAGTCCATAAGCGGATCGCCAAAATCGCCGGTGCCTATGAGGATGAGGACTATGTGACAGCGGAGTATCAGAAGTATTTGGACAAGTAAACAGACGCAGAAGCGACAGCAGTTACCGAAATGGTAGCTGCTGCTTTTTCATGCGGGAAAGGAGACTTTATGAGTAAAGAACCGTTCGAAGCCATGCCCGATGTGATGGACGCAAAGCAGCTTGCCGAAGCGTTGCAGATTTCAAAAGCGGGGGCATATAACCTTTTGAGCAGCCCAGACTTCCCAACTTTGCGGATCGGCGGGCGCAAATTGGTGATGAAAAATGAGTTGGTGGCGTGGCTGAAAAGCCGCACAAACGGGAAAGCGTGAAAACGCAGTCAAGAACTGGAAAAGTAAAAAATCAGTCGATAGGACAAAGCAAAATGTACTCCGCATCGTTTGGGGCGTTTCTATCAAAACATCGTACCACTTTTCCAATTCAAGAGCCGATAAAAATTTATAAAAACGGGAGATTTATGAAAACAGGGCTTACCAAGAAACAAAAGACTACCGCCATCTATTTTGACGAGAACAGCAGCATGATTGAGGTACAGACTCATAACACCGATTTGAAAAAGAGACTGTCCACATTTGCGGCGAAGTACCCGGAGTGCTGCCGGCAGATCGACGATGATGAACAAGGCGGACTGACCGTTGAGATTAAAAAAGGTAGACTGATTTTCCGGCTGACTGCACCATACAGTGAGGAACGGAAACAGGCAGCGAGTGAGTGGGCGACACGAAACGGTTTTAAGTAAAGGTCACTAAGGATTTACAATTATAGGCTTGAGTATGATAGAGCTTCGTGCTATACTAATTTCAGCGATTGCAGATTTTTATGATGCAATTAGTGAATATAAGTCTTTAAACGACAGAAGTGTAGATTATGTCTGTTAGCTATAAAAAACTCTGGAAACTGTTGATTGACCGTGACATGAAGAAAAAAGATCTATGCGCAGCAGCTGGGATCAGCCATGCATCAATGGCAAAACTCGGAAAGAACGAAAATGTCACCACTGATGTTTTGG